>JAFMVE010000009.1 GCA_025499705.1 Carboxylicivirga caseinilyticus | reverse complement strand
CTTTTAGGGGAGGTTTGGTGGGGTATAATGAAAGTAAAGTTACAATTTGAAAGATTCCTTATTTGCAGAATCACTTTTTGGACACCCTCTTTTAAGAATAAACCTATCTGTAACTAACTATTGAATACTAATTTTACGCGTGAAATTTTCTTTGCCTGATATTTTTATGATCACAAGCCCCTTGTTGAAGCCGGATATTTGAGTTTGAGAATTCTTAACCAATTGCGACTTTAGTAGCTGACCATTGGAAGAATATACTTCTATTTTTTGATGTTTCTCAGGATTTAAATTATCAACACAGATGATGCTATTCTGCCCGCTAACTTTAATTGAAGCAGATTGTTTATCTAAAGATGTTGAAGTGCCATTTACCGTCATGTCGATATAGCCACTTATTGAACCATCCTGTACTGTTACTCTGTATGTTCCCGCCGAAGTGGCTGTAAACAGTCCTTCTGTCGAAATATCACCACTATTGTCCACAGACCAAACCGGAGCAATCGGGTAAGGTGTCAAATCGCTATCGTATCCGAAGGCGGATAATTGAACCTGTTCTCCAGCTTCCAGAGTTGTAATATCAGTCGATACAGAGATGGAGTTCAGTGTTTTGGCAACCTGAGGTATCTCTCCATTGACAATCCATTCATAAATACTAATCCCCCAGGGTGTGGTTCGTTCAGTTGCCATCATTCTCACATAACGGGCATTAGCAAAAAATTCGAATGCATCGGTACGAGCAGTTTCGGTGATGTCTGAAACAGAATATACGGTTTGCCAGTTAGTGGCATCAGACGAAATATCAATAGTGTAATCTGCAGCGGAAGCTCCTTCCCATATTATCTCCATAAAATTTAGCAGATACATATCTTCCAGATCGATATAAATCCATTGAGGGGCGCTGTGTTCTGTTTCCCAGCGTGTACCATTGTCACCATCTACAGCCAGTGAAGCAGATTGTACTTCATTGGATGCTACAGCCGTTTTATTGATAGCAATATTTACAGCTTTAACTGTTAAAGTTGTTGATTCAGTAACAGTACCACTAGTTGCAGTTATGGTAAAGGTTCCAACTTTATCGGCTGTAAATAAACCCGTTGTTTGACCAATGCTTCCGTTATTATCAGATGACCAGGCAATTTCGGCGGCAATTTCATCACCAAACTGATCATAGCCTGAAGCTGTAAAAGTTACATCATTACCTAGGGTTGTTTGAGTATCATCAGGACTGATAACTAAACGACTAAGAACCGGATCGCCTTGTACTTCTATTGAGATGGTTCCGCTAATGCTTTCGGATGTAGCTGTAATGGTATACGTTCCCGGTGTTGTGGCAGAGAAGATTCCTTCTTCAGAAACGCTACCACCATTGGACGACCAAACCGGATCAACCAACATTTTTAAATCGAATTGATCGTATCCCATTGCTTGTAACTGAACAGGAGTGTTGGTCTTGATAATGGTTTTCTCAGCGGTTAAATCTATTCTCGACAAAGTTCTGGTTTCGTTTGCCGCCACACCATAGATTTCCAGTTCAAATATGGAGTATCCATAAGTCAGGTTGCGCTCAGTTCCGTAAATACGGATATATCTTCCGGTTCCGTTAACAATCATATCACGGATACCTGCACCCGGATTATTAGTCTCTGAGTATATGGATGTCCAGCTGCCATCGGTGGCATCATCTGATACTTCCACTTCGTAAACCTTTGCCGATGCTGCTTCCCAGTTAATAATTACTTCAGCAATGTGATATTGATCTTCCAGATCAACATAAATCCATTGAGGATCTTCGAAAGCACTTTCCCAACGTGTTTGATCATTACCATCAACAGCAAGAGATCCGTTACCCGATGAAGTAGTTACTGATTTGTTTAATGCCAGATTACTGGGTTCTGCCTTTGCTGAGATAACATAGGCAAAGGTCATTAAAAATGCCGTAGCCAAAAAAATGTACTGTTTTTTCATGAATTGGTATTTAAGTTATGCATACAACACCCTAAGACAAGGTCGATAGACGTCCTTATCGGAATGTTTTTGAAAGAAATTCTGATTATGGAAGGATGGATTGTGTTATTCTGTAATAACCAATGGTTTTACAAGTGACTTTCCTGATCCTTTGGGTTTACATCGGATAAAGTAAATGCCTTGACTGTATCCTTCAAGATTAATGATTTGTGTTGATGATTTGATTTTCTCGGTTCTCAGTTTCTGACCGGCATTGTTGAAAATGCTTATTTCAGATAACAGGTGTTTGTTATCTTCAAGTGTAACGCTGGTTTTAGCCGGATTGGGAAAAAGATTTATATCTTCCGGTTGAATATCATTAACTGCGGTGGTGGAACTTCCATAAACCTCCAGTTCAAATAAGCTAAAGCCCCACTGAGTGTTTCGTTGATTGCATAATATGCGTAAGTACCTTCCGGTTCCACTAAGAGAGATATCATCGGTTTCTCCATCGCCTGATGTTTCGGTGTAAATCGTATTCCAATTAACAGCGTTATCTGAAACTTGAATTTCGTAAGCTGATGCATGCGCATATTGCCATTTCAAAATTACCTGGTTGATATTATAGCTTTTCTGAAGATCGACATATACCCATTCTGGCTGATTCCAGTTGCTGGCCCATCGGGTAGATTCATCACCATCCACACAATATGCAGGAGCATAACTAGCATTCTCCTGCGATGAAGCATAAGCAGGCTTGTTCAATGCCAGATTATCACTTGTATGTTGCGATTCCACTTCTACCGAAAGGCTGTAGGTTTTTTCTCCGCAAGAACCATTGGTTACAACCTGAACATCGCCGGAAGTTCCGGCCCAGTTAACAACTATTTGATTGGTTCCCTGTCCTGAAGTGATAGAAGAACCAACAGGCACTGTCCAATTATAACTGGTCGCACCCGGGGTATCAATACTGTATGTTTTATTTACATCACCTTCAACAACTTCGTTTTCACCTTCAATAAAAGCACTGAAAGCACCCTGATAGACCCTTACATAATCGATGGTGGCACTCATTGGGAATGTAGTTTTAGCATCCGGGTTGCCCGAATAGCTTCCGCCAACACCAACACTTAAAATGATAAAGAATGGTCGATTAAAAGGTCGATAACCATTAATAGGTTCCGAAATGTCGAAGGTGTGATAATTGATATCGTCAATGTACCATTTCAAATATTCCGGTGTCCACTCCAAAGCGAATGTATGAAAGTCATCAGCAAATTTTCCAGTTGGAAGTGTATAGCTTCCCTGATTATAATGATGTCCCCATGATTCCTGAAAATGGGCTGTTCCAATGTTGAAGGAAGGGTCTCCAC
The DNA here is from genome assembly GCA_025499705.1 of Carboxylicivirga caseinilyticus. GTDB lineage: Bacteria > Bacteroidota > Bacteroidia > Bacteroidales > Marinilabiliaceae > Carboxylicivirga > Carboxylicivirga caseinilyticus. The sequence continues at coordinate 133,372 of JAFMVE010000009.1, read as the reverse complement.
CTGTATTTTCCATGATGTCGATCTCACCACATTTTGGCCACCAAACCGTTTCATAATCTTCGCCCAGCATCCAGAAGGCAAAACCCAAACCTTGAGTATCCACTCCTTTGATACGGGCTTCGATTCTTCCATATAGAAAGGCCTGTTTTTGATAACTAACCAATCGACCACTAGTATATTGATATCCTGCGTAATTCTCTTTGCGTAATTCCAATACTAATTTGCCATCTTCAATTCTAACGTTTTCATTACGGTTGGTTGCATAATCCAGCTGGCCGGTTCCCCAGCCACCTTGACCGTTGCCAATTTCGTAAGTCCAGTTATTCATGTTTAATGCTGATCCGTCAAACTCATCAGACCAAACCATAGTTTCGCATTGTTGGGCTGTACAATGTTGATTTACCGACACAGATAGCGCAATGAATGAAATAACAAAAGGAATTATTTTTGAGAAATATGATAACATGTTTTTTTGATTTTGTTTCGAAGCAAAGGTGGTAAATGCATAATGAACAACCTTAATTTTCTATACTTTAAAGCTTCTTTTTTGCTACGTTATTATTACGCTCAGTTATGATAGTGATGTCCTTAAATAAATACAAATAAGATATTTAGTATGTTGTTTTGGAATGGTTTTTAATACGTCAGGATGAATTCATTCAGATTTTCGGATGATTCCAGGTTCATTCGTTTACGGATCCTGTAACGTGCCGTTTCAACTCCTCTGACTGTCATGTTTAAAAGTTGAGCCATCTCTTTGGTAGATAAATTCATTCTGAGGTAGGCACACATTTTTAAATCTTTAGAGGTCAGATCGGGAAAATCTTCTTTTAAACGTTTGATAAAATTGTTATGTGCCATATCAAATCGCATTTCAAAATCTTCCCAATGATCATCGGCCAGCTCCTGATCAATAAAATTCAATGTTTTTCCCAATCTCTGTGCTACCTTGTCTGAGGCGATCTCTTTTATTGATTCTACTTTTTCTTTTAATTCTGAAAGTTTTTCGTTTTTGTAAATAACCTTCATGGCCAGGCCTGACAATTCTTCTTTTTTTGATTGCAGATCATTGCGCAACTGTTCCTCCTGAAGTTTTGATTGTTCAAGACTTAATAAGTGTTTTTGCTCGTTTATCAACCTTTCTTTTTCGCGGGTTATACGTTTTGTTCTGATTTTAATAATTAATCCAATCATTAAAACAATAATCAACAGGTACGCGATAAAAGCCGGATAAGTCAGATAGAGCGGTGTGGCAATAGAAAAACGAAAGTTTGCTTCGTTCGATTCTATTCCATAGGTGTTGCGTGCTTTCACCCTGAAAACGTAATTACCCGGTGCTAGGTTGGTGTATTGTTTAAAAGGTTCTTTAACCCAATCGCTCCATTCATTATCAAATCCTTCGAGATAATATTTATATGCCAGATGATTGGTGTTTTCGTAAAAGCCGGTTGCAAAATCAAACTGCAGGCTGTTACTTGCCGGTGCCAGTTCTTGTTTGGCTGTGAGAATAGTGTCGCATAAAAAACGGATACGATCATTGTAAATGATTTCACGGTTGTTTTTCAGGTTACTGACTCTTCGTAAAATAACCTGGAATGGCTGATGAAGCAGTTTGTTTTTTTGCATGTTAAAATAAACCACACCGTCTTTACCGCCAATCAAAACATTCTGATTGGGCAGAATTGTATAGGATTCAAATCCGGGAATATAAAAATCACTTAGCTTGACGAATGGAATGGATTCGATCGAGGTCCTTCCATCCGGATGATTATTTATAATGCCTGCGTTATTGCTACCCACAAACCAAATATTACCCGAAGTGTCCTGTTTCAGCATTCTGCCAATCTTCCAGCCCCATGTATTTCGGGTCAGATCATTATCAATCATAATTGAATCAATATCACTCTGGTAGCGATAAATGCCATATTCTGTTCCAAAAACAATCTTTTGGTTGAATTTAAAAACACTGTTGTAAAAATTGGTGGGTAATCCTTTTGAATTATCGTAGAAATGAAGCTCCTGCAATGAATCCGTATCATAAGAAAGTTTGAGTTTGTAAATGCCTTTATATCCGTGAGCAACCCAGATATAACCCTCATTATCTATTTCCATTACACGGCTTGATTCTTCAAAACCATCAATTAATTTTTCCATATCAAACCATCCATCCGGTTGTTTCTTTAGTACGGCCAACCCTTTGTATGTTCCTGCAATCAACCGCAACGAATCAGAAGGTAACGGAACAACTTTCCAGCCGCCATAAGTAGATATGGTTTGAATGATTTCTCCGTTTTTAACCTGGCTAAATCCACCGTTGTGTGCAACAATCAATTTTTGATCGATAATATTAAGACTCCAGTTAATGTCATCCGATCCTTTTACTCTTGAAAAGGCTGAATGAGAGGACAAAACATTATTTAGATCTTTCATGGCTGCAAATAAGAGTCCTTTGTGAGTGGCCAGGTAGAGCTTATTTTCAAATATTGCCGCATCATACACTTCTACGGGTTCATCGCTGTTGGGTAACAGTCGGGTAAAAGGGGATGCAAGTTCTATAAAATCGATTCCTTTTTTGTTGGCAACCCACAAATTATCGTTTCTGTCGAAGTATAGTGTACTGATTTCATTGCTTTGTAATCCTTTGGTTCGGGTCAGGTGATTAATCACTTCATTGTTTTTATCAATCACAAATAAACCAGCCTGTCGGGTTCCGATGATTAAGTCACCTTGCTTATTTAAACGTGCTGCCGTAATTTGTGCATTTGCAAAATCTACAGAAGGAGTAATGGAAAAGGGTACTAATTGTTTGTTTTTTAATTCAAATAATCCGGCTTGTTGAGTGCCGATTAACCAACTATCGTTTCGAGGTAATACAAAGCGAACCCATGTGTTTTGAAGAACAGAAGTGCCGGGAATTTTATCAAAACCGCTGCCCGTAAATACGAATAAACCTTCTGTGCCTTGCACAATTATTTGATCATTTATTTTAAATGCACTTAGAATTCCTCCACTTAAAGCATAAACAGTTATTTGTTGGTTACGATATATATATAATCCATCCCAACATTGAAATATAACCCTGTCGTCTAATACAAAAGTATTAACGATATCGCCAAAATTTCGAAATTCAGGTGGAGTCTTGTCTAACAAGGAATGAAAAATCAGTCCGTATGGTTGCATGTAATCGATATACCCAAAATCACCCTGTGCACCTACATAAAGACGGTTGTTCCGGTCGATAGCAAGGGACTGAACGTTGGAACGGTTGGAAGGAACCTGAATAACCTCCCAGTCGTTACCATCAAACTCAAGAATACCATAATCGTTGGCAAAGTATAAAACACCGCGTTGATCCTGAACAATGCAATGGTTATTATTAGAAACATGATGGTCTTTTTCGGTGTATCCGGTAATAAAAGGAACCCCAGAGCTAAACTCATCAGCTGATAGGTGATTAAGAATGCAGAACAGGAATACGAGTATAATCGGTTTTTTCATTCGGATACAGAAATACTTGGATATTGTAAAAATAGCTTTTTGGGATATATGCGGTTAATAAAAACGTAATAAAAAAAGGAGCCCAAACAAAGGTTAAAAACATTGAAGTATCAAATAGTCAGCTAAATGTGCTATATTTTTAAATTTGTGACGTAATAATAACGTAGTGCCAAATAGGTTTTGAAGTGGTCAAAAATATGGGGTAATGTAATTCTTTTCTGATTTTTGTATTCATCTATTTCACAAACTGCCAGCATTATTAATCCAAGTTAATTAAAAACAAAATGAAAAAAGTTTACCTCTTTATTTTCGCTTTAAGCTTCACCATAATAGCCGGAGCACAAGGTTATGAATTGGTTTGGGAAGAAAATTTCGACGGAGATGCATTAAACCCTGCCATCTGGAATGTTGAGCAAAGTGAAGGTATCTGGAATACCGGTTCAAACAGCGAATTGCAACATTATACGGCTGACAATGTATCTGTAGGTGATGACGGAAACGGAAATAATTGTTTGATACTTACTGCTAAAAAAGAGAACTACAATGGATATGCTTTTACTTCGGGTCGAATCAATTCAAAAAGTAAGTTTGCTTTTAAATACGGTAAGATTGAAGCTCGTATAAAATTGCCTGATCTGGCCAATGGCTTATGGCCTGCTTTCTGGCTTTTGGGTAATACGCAAGCTGGCTGGCCATCATGTGGCGAAATTGACATATTGGAGGCAGGACATGCTGATGGAATAACCAATAATCAACAAAACACAACTTTTGGAGGTGCACTTCATTGGGAGTACAATGATGGTTATGCCGGTTATGGATATAGCTCACAGGCTCCGACTGCATTGAACAACGATTTTCATACGTTTACCATGGTATGGAGTGCTACTAATATAAGTATGTATCTAGATGGCAGTTCAACACCTTATTACTCAATGAATGTTGATGGAAGTGATGCGGAAGAGTTTCGCGATTATTCAATGTACCTGTTGCTTAATCTGGCTGTTGGCGGTATGTTCCCGGATATCTATAATGAAACCGGGATAACAGCACCCATGCCTGCACAAATGTTGGTGGATTATATCAAGGTGTATCAAAAGACCGGTGAAGGTGAATTGGTGACTTCAATGCCTTTGTATGGTGATCTTGCAGTTTATGCCGATGGAAAATCATACGATAATGCCTTGGACCTTGGGTTTGATGCCACACTTTCTACTTCAGGAGTGACAGCAAGAGCTGGAGAAACAGCAGTTGAAGGTTCTGAAGTATTATCCTATAACGTTACAGCCGGAAATGCTTTTAATATTAATATTTCGTCATCGGCTATTCAGGATTTATCGGCCATATCTTCAACCGGAAGCATTGATGTTTATATCAAAACCAATATTCAGGATGACCTTTTAATAGGATTGGGTGATACAGATGATAAAACCAGTTTAATGACTGTAGGTTCTTCAACGTCTTATAATGTTAGTCGTGATGAAACATGGTCGCGCCTTGCTATTCCATTACAGAGTTTAAGCAATATTGATTTTACAAAAATTGATGATGTTTTTACTTTGCAGGGAACATCCACTACAAATGGTTATCTATCAATTGATAAAATAATACTATCGAATACAACCGCTAATTTTAGTGTATTCGGAATCTTTACCGAAAATCCTTCCATCACTGAAAAGTTCATTATTGATGATATTTCAGGGCATCTGTATATCTGGAATAATACCATGGAAGCCATTGAAGAAGCTCCAACGTATGACGGAAACGATGTGCTTGCATTTACTTCACCGGCTACCAATACCTGGTTTGGTTATGGATTATTCTCTGATGCAGGATTGGATCTTTCACAATTTGCCAACGGTTATTTGAAATTTTCATTACGCACTTCTTCTTCAGCCGATTTTTGGGTAGGAGTAGGCGGAGCAAATAATACAGAAGCTAAAATACATTTTGTAGAAGGTGCTGATCCAAATGGTTTTGTGCGAGATGGTAAATGGCATCAGATAACATTGGCAGTTAGTGATATGGTGGCTCAGGGACTTGACCTTTCTTCATGCGGAAATGTATTTATGCTGGGAGGGGCTCCTTATATTTCTGATATCCTGGTGGATGATATCTTTTTTGCAGCAAATCCTGAAAACATTGGTAATACCGCTTATAATCCAAATTGTGATGCCGCTTTACCAGGTTCTGATGATGCAGGAATAACAGCTGAATATTTTGGTATTTATACAGAAAACTCAAATGTAACAGAGCGTTTTGCCATAGATGATGTAAAAGGTCATATTTATATATGGGAAGGAACATTGTCTGCTTTAACCGGAGGTACTCCTTACGACGGTGTTGATCAGTTATACTTTAAGAGTGGTAATGCCGGGTGGTATGGTTTCGGTATCTTTTCTGATGATGCTTTGAATCTGACTCATTATGCCAACGGAACACTATCCTTATCATTAAAAACTTCTTCAACCAATGATTTTTGGTTTGGAATAGCCGGCGCTGCCGGTACTGAAGGAAAAATTACCTGTAGCAGTACTTCAGGATACAATATCGAAAGAGACGGTGAGTGGCACAGAGTGATTATACCCATGCAGGTATTGGTAGCTCAGGGATTAGACTTGAATGCCTGTGGTAATATTTTTATGCTGGGCGGATCAAGCATCACTGATATAGCCATTGATGATGTGATATTAACAGCCGGAACCACACAACCAAATAATCCTGATGCGAATATCCCAAGTGCAGTAAAAAACATGACAGCTGATCAGGTAAGAATGTATCCTGTTCCGGCTAAGGACATTTTATATATAGAATCTTCAGAATCGATTGAATCTGTTGAGATCATTAATCAGGTGGGTATGATTAGTGTGAGTCGTAAAAATCTTGAAAACAATAGAATTGAATTGCCAGTAAATGATTTGGCAAAAGGAATTTACCTTATCAAAATAAGTTTCAGTAAAGGAGGAAGCGTTGTAAAGAAATTAATAAAAAAATAGTCTGACCCTTTTTCAATATTTAAGCAGCACGTTCAAATGGAATGTGCTGCTTTTATTTTAACGCCATCTTAATTGCTTCAATAGTTTTGGCAGCGTTTCCAATAAATAATTGATCATCAATCTCAAAAACAGGACGTTTTAAAAAAGTGTAATCCAATAATAGCAGTTTCTTATAATCTGCATCCTTCTTAACCGGGTTCTCAGCTAAAGTATCTTTTAGTTTTCGTGCCCGTTTGTTTATCAGAGCCTCATAGCTTTGTGTGTGTTCGAAGAAACTCTCAATTTGCTCTTCTGTTACCGGATTGAATTTGATATCCTGCAATTCAAAACTTTCATCAACACCTACTTCTTTCATTATGCGTTTGCATGTATCACAAGTTGACAGAAAATACACTTTTCGGCTCATAGTCTTTCCTTAGTTTGGTTCGAAAGATAAGTAAAATCAATGCTTCATTCTAATAAAAAAGTTTGGTTCGAAATAGCATAGTGGGGGAACGTACTACACTATCAAGAACCAAACTTCAATTTTATGCTTAATACAATTGGTACTAAGACATTTTATGTAAGAGCCTATTTATTTAATAAGAAGTGTTTTAATTACAGAGTCGGAAATTGGTTTATCCTTACTTACAACTACAAAACCTGCATCAATATATTGGCCTCCATCATTTTGATGACAATGAATAGCAATAACATTTTTGCCTTTAACCAGGGCTTTTTTAGCTTCGTCCGACAACTCAACATTAATATAACCTGAGGTCCAGTTAGGTAAATCAGCAGCTTTTACACCATTGATATAAACCACACCATTATCATCGTGATGAACTCTTAGATATAATTTGCTTAAGTCAAGTTTTGAGATATCGCCCAATTCAAATTCCTGACGAACCCAAATATCTTTTGTTTCCCAAGTTGTACCATTGATGGCTTGAGGAGTACCTGCAGAACCAAAACCACCTTTACCGGTTTTCCATGCTGAAGCATTGAAGTCAGCCTTCATCCAGTTATTTGCTGGTTGCTCAAAAGTATGTTGCCAGCTTCGGTCTTCAACTTCGGCAGTAGGCAAAACGTTATAAACATACTCGTAAATGTTTTTATGAATCACCTTTTGATTGGATGCAAATACTTTTGCCGGATCAACCTTCATGATTCGATCGTAGGTCATGATACCGTTCAACTCAATTTCAACGTCGGTAATTTCGGTGTAGACAGCTGCACTTAAACCATTGTTGGTTTTGAATTTGGTAAGCATAGTTGCAAATTCATCGTACATGTTCAGGTACTCTTCATCCGTCTGAATCATTACATATTGCATCAGGTCATCCGGATTCCAGATATGTCCGTCAATCTGATAACCGATGCCTCCATATTCGCCACATGCAGATGCCTGATATGGGCTATATGGACATGATGGTGGAGGATAGCTATGGTTATCGATTACATCACCATTACCTTCGTGTTGCCACCCACTTGCTTCGTTAACCAAACGAGATGGATCTAATCCTTTTACCAAAGCACAGTATTCTTTCACGTCATGTTGTGCCTGAGCCTCGTTAAAGATAACCCACATCACAATACTTGGTATGTTTTGATGCGTTTCTACCATACGCATTAACTCAGTTGTAAAGGCTTCCTTATTGATTGGCGGTGTTCCAAAAGTATATGAGTTTGGAGATGGCATATCCTGCCATACTAACAGACCCAATTTATCAGCCCAGTAGTACCATCTGTAAGGTTCAACTTTGATGTGTTTACGGCTCATATTGAAACCAAGTTTTTTGGTCATTTCAATATCAAAGCGTAAAGCTTCATCTGTTGGCGCTGTATAAAGTCCGTCAGGCCAGAATCCCTGATCTAATGGTCCCATCTGGAAAGTGAACTTGTTATTCAGGTACAGACGCTGGAATTTGCCATCGAAGCCTAATGATATTTTACGCATACCGAAGTAAGTATCAACCTGGTCAACTACTTTGTCACCATCTTTCAACGTAATTGTCATATCGTATAAGAAAGGACTGTCAGGAGACCAAAGTTTTTGATTCTTGATTTTAATCTCGGTTGGAGCCATTGGTTTGCTGTTGATGGTAGCCACTACTTTGTTGCCATCTTTAACCACAGCTGTATAGTTCAATAATCGTCCGCCTTCAGCTTTAACAGAAAGGTTTAACACTGATTTGTCGATATCAGGAACCATTTTAAAATCAACAATACGCTGTTGAGGAACAGGTTCTAACCAAACTGTCTGCCAGATACCGGTAACCGAAGTGTACATGATACCTTCCGGATTCAACGTTTGTTTACCACGAGGGAAACCTTCTTTTACTGTGGGGTCCCAAACCTTAACAGTTATTGATTGCTCACCTTTGATAAGTGCATCAGTAATATCAAACGAAAAAGGATCATAACCTCCCTGATGAGTACCTACACTTTTATTGTTAATAAAAACTTCACATTGATAATCAACAGCGCCAAAATGAAGCAATACTCTTTCACCATTCCATGATTCAGGTACATTAAATGAACGACGGTACCATAAACGTTCGTGGTGTTCCATTACACCCGAAAGTGCTGATTCAACAGCAAAAGGCACTAAAATATTTCGTTTCAGATTTCCTTTTGGATAAGGCTCATTTTCCCAGGTGCCTGGTTGAAATTGCCACAGCCCGTTAAGATTCATCCATTTTTCGCGAACCATTTGCGGACGAGGATACTCTGGTAATACATTTTCAGGATCTACATCCTTCGCGAATTTTGTCATTAACGGTGCCTGCTTCGATTCCCATTTCTGGGCTTGCAGACCAATTGATGTTAACAACAATGTAATTGATACAAGCAATTGAAATTTTTTCATCACGAGGTTTGTCTCTTCTTATATCAGTGTTAATATGCACTGATACTTTATTTATACTTAAACTATCAATGCAAAAATGAAAAAACCGAAGATGAAGAAATGAAACGATCTGGTCAAAAAAAGATACGGACAAGCCAATCGAGCTCAAAAGTGGATATATATAGAAATTTATGGTTGGAATACATAAATAATTTGGTTAGAGATTAGGTGTCATGATAATCTCACACATTTAATGGAATTGGTAGTTTTGCGAGTAGCAATAATATTGATGAAATTAATTAATCTCAGCGGTTTTAATGTAAACCGCTGAGTATAGATTTAATTAATTTCCGAATTTTCAGTTTTAAAATAAGATACCAAAAGCGAAAGTTTTTTAGCCTGATTTATTAAACCATCAGAAGTTAAGGCCATTTGCTCTGAGGCTGTGGCATTTTGCTGTGCAATCTGACTTAATTGCTGAACGCTCTGATTTACTTGTTCAACACCATTTTTTTGTTCAATACTTGCAGCTGAAATCTCCTGAATCCATAAAGATGTCTTTTTAATTTCAGGAATTGTTTTTGATGTGAGTCTTTCAGAATTTCTTGTGTTATCAAGACTTACCTGAGCCAATCTGGTAATCTCATCTGCTGCAAATTTACTTTTTTCAGCTAATTTTCTTACTTCAGAAGCTACAACAGAAAAGCCTCTGCCATGTTCTCCAGCACGTGCAGCCTCAACTGCTGCATTAAGAGCTAAGATATTGGTTTGAAAAGCTATGTCGCTAATCATATTAATCTTATCAGTGATTGATGTCACTGATTCAAGACTCTCTTCTGCGGCTTGACTAACTTGTGTCATATCATTTGCTGATGAAACAGCAATCTTTTCGGTTTTAACAGAATATTCGGTTGTTTGATCAATATTAGCTACGATTTCCTCCATTGTAGATGAAACTTCTTCCACAGAGGCAGCTTGTTCATTAGAGCCCTCAGCAATTATTTCTGAAGTTCTGTTCAAGTTTGTACTAATATTTGATATTTCAACTACTTCTGATTGAACACCTTTAATAACTTCAGTTAATTTCTTAACTAAGTTCAAAATCGCTCTTGAAATATCACCAATTTCATCCTTTCCCTTTAAATAATTCTCTGGGACTTTAATATTTAATTGTCCTTGCGATAATAATAATAGATTATTTGTGGTTGCTTTGAGTGCATTTACAATTAGCCTTGAAAGGAAAAGAGAAATTGTAATAAATGTGATTAAACTTAAGAACAATACAACCTGAATGATAATAGCTAATTTTTTAGATTGTTTCTCCGTTTTCTCAAAGGCCATACTCATATCATGTTTCGCATTTGATGAAATCGTTGATAAAAGATCTTTAAGAACTGTCAGCTTACTTATCATTCTTTGCATATTCATGCTGACTTCTTCTGAATATTCTTCAGCAATCATACTCTTCGATGTTGTTACAGCCACCTCGTAATATTCATTAAAGAGGATCATTGTACTATCAATCTTTACTTGATTACTTAAACTAGTAATCTTTTTTGCGCTGTCAGCCAATGTTCTAAATTGCTCTGCCAGATCAATTGTTTGATTGATTTTATCCAAATCCTGGGCTGCAACACCATCTTGAAACGCCTTTTGAAGTCCTGTTTGTGTGGAAATTAATTCATTACTTATTTCAATAAATGGGATATGTCCATTTTGAATTGAATCTAACTCCCTTTTACTAATATTATTGCTTCTTTGAGTTACTAGGAAGATAACAGCAACAACAATTATAAAGAGTACAGGAAATAAAAGAATTTTCTTTTTCAACTTTAAGTTATGCAACGTTCTCATAATAATTAATTGCTGATAGTAATTACTTTAACTCCACTTGCATCACTTGAACCTGAAATGTATCCAATTGCACCAGCATTATTTTTTACGTACTCAATAACTTCTTTGTCAGCTCCTTTTTCTACAGGAGCAGTTGCTGCACCTGAGAAAATGGCCTGTTGCCAGTAGCTTCTAATTGCTGAAATCTTTTTGTTATGAACTTCTGTCGTAAATAATTCTCTTGTACTTGAATTAATTGTAAGATCTACGGGAGAAATACCTACACCATTTTCCCATTTTGTTTTTTTCTTTAGAAAGATTTGTGATAGGTCTTTTTTAGAAATTGTAGATACGCTATTAGTGTTGTTAACAATTACTTTATATGATTGTGCTAGTGTTTCTCCGGCAAACACTATTAACATGAAAGTGAATAATAGAATAATTTTTTTCATGATGAAAATTTTAAAAAGAATAAATAAAAGCGAACACTAAACCATTAATATTTTGAGCATCGTGTTGATAGTTAATGTACTCAAGCTTAAATGTTGCTTCAAATATTGGCTTGTATGAAGCGCCGATAGTATATCGGTTAAAATCAATGTCATTGGTTGTTTGGGCTTCAAATCTTGCATATGGTGTAACTTTATTAATCATTTGACTCACTTCAATGAATGAACCTTGTAAATCAATATTGTCTTGATCAATTGTCATATCACCATTCCATAACTCTCCAATAATTCGTGTGTTATTGTATTTAAATCTGAAATTCATTCCATAAGTAATTTTCTCAGATTCCCTATGAATAGTTGCATTCATTGATGGAATATAGATTGGCATTATCTCCTTCTTTGGGATGAAAATACTTGCACCAATTATGGCCCAATCGTTAATCGAAAATCCGGCGTTTCCTCCAAATGCAATATTATATGTGTTGTTATAGCTTGGATCGACAGTGTAAGTACTGTTAACAAGTGTTTTGTAGTAGGCCACTTCGTCACCAAAAAATCCTACGGCACCAGTTTTCATCCAGGTTGTATTGCGATATCCTCCCGCAAAAAGATCATAGTTAAATTTAAATTCTTCTCCAAGAGATCCGTTAATGGATAGACCATCAATGTTTAAAGGGAAAAATTCATGGTTAGATATCAATACAGGAAGAGTAGCACTTGTATTTACCGGAGCATAGTAATAGGTATTCATTGGACTTAGAGGTGTTAAAAATCGTCCTACCTTTAAATTCATTTGATTAGAAGCAGTATATTCAATATTAGCTTCATTTAACATCTGATCAAAACTAAAATCAGGACGATAAACAAATACAGATTTGAACGTTAAGTCCTTTATAGGTTTGTAGTTAGTAAGAAATCCAGCTTCGGACAAGGCTACACCATAATTGTTTTCATAACCTTTTAAATCATCAAAATAATTGAATTCAGTTGAGATGTAACCGGTAATTTTCATTTGAGGCTCCCAAGTTGCTTGTGCAACTATTTGATTTGTTAACATTATTAATGTCACAAAAAAAGAGAAGGCAATAATTCTTTTCATTTTCGTTTAAATTAGTTTATAATTTATTTTGTAATTTCCTGATGGATGAGTGTTTGAAATAGAGACCATTAGTGTGTACTTTTTCAACTGCTTGTTTGAGCTCGGAGTAAACATCCTTTTTTAATATGCAACCTCTGAAACCCGCTTTAATTAGTGCTTCAATATGGTATCTGTCTGAATGTAACGTAATGGCAATGAATTTAATTTCAGTTCTGGAATAGCCATTTAAGAGGTTAAAAGTTGTTTCAATACCATTTAACTTTGGCATATTAATATCCATTAAAACAATATCCGGAATGATTAAAAATCCTTTATCAATAAGACTGAGACCAGATTCTTCTTCCTGAGTAATCGTCCAATCCGTTTCTGATTCTATAAAAAAACGTAATCCTTCCCTGAAGAATTTATTATCGTCTACAATGCTAATTTTTAATGAATTTGACATAGATCATATTTTACGATACAAAGTTGTAAAGTAGAACAGATCCACTATTGAGGGTAAGTAGGTAAAAGGCAGTAAAAAACCACCTAATTATTATAAGGGAAAACCCTTAGAGGCATTAAGAAAAAGCGATGAATATTAGTTAGATATTTAATGCGACATGTTGTAAGTGTCACAATATCAATATTTAGTGAAGATTGGAAGTAAGAATTAAATCAGGATAGATTTCTTATAAAGAGCAATAATTGTGTTTTAGTGCCCAAATTACCAATTGGGCAACGTTCTTTTGGTTTGTTTTTTTTAGTATGTTGGATCGATGTACTTCAACCGTTTTAGTACTTAGAAATAGTCTTTCTGAGATTTCTTTGGTTGACATTCCTTTACAAATTAACTGCAAGACTTCAACTTCACGGGAAGATAACTGATCCGGATCGTCTTCTTTTTTTGAAATGGCTTTGAATGCCATTTTCTTAAGTATCTCTTGAGAAAAATAATTTCCCCCTTTATACACTTCATTAATAGCCTGAGTCAACTCAAATTTTCCTGCTTTCTTTAAAATGAAACCGTGAGCTCCAGCATTAATCATTTGCATATAATAAGAGTCTTCGACAAACATTGTGACAGCTATAATTCTTACCTCAGGTTTTTTGACTTTACAGATCTTTGTTGTTTCAATACCGCTTTTCCCCGTCATATTGATATCCATTAGTACAATATCAATTGTTAAGGATTCTATGGATGAAAGAAACTCATCTCCAGATGAAAAAGTGGCAACAACATTAAAATTATCAACTTGACTTAGCACTAACACCAAGCCTTCAATAAACATTTCATGGTCATCAACAATCGCAATGTTAATCATCAACTAACTTTTGGTAATATAATATTAACGAAAAATCCATTTCCAGGTTTGCTTTTTAATAAAAATAATCCATTAAAGGACTGAATTCTGCTCCGAAAATTTTCCAGTCCCATTCCTTTTCTTGTTACTTTTATTTTATTCGTGTCAAATCCGATACCATTATCCTTGTATTGCAATTGTATTGAGGTGTTATTCTCTATTAATTTGAATGTCACTTTAGTTGCATTAGCATGCTTAAGTGTATTATTGATTAATTCACAAAATAAACGGTAAATAGTTATTTCAATATGCTCATCAAATCTTTCTATTGTATCATGTATAAATTCAATTTGTAATTTTTCGTGTATTGAAAATTTTTCGATGAAAGAATTAATAGCTGCAACAACACCGTAATTAAGCAGAATATGAGGACTGATGTTAAATGAAATCTCAGAAATACTATTCACAGCATCTTCTATCAATATGATTAATTTATTTTTTATCATATTTTGTTGCTCAATATCTTTTGAATCAGATAACGCCTGTGTATATAGTTTTATAGTTGTAAGTAATGGACCAATACCATCATGAAGGTCAGAGGATATTCTCTTTCTCTCATTTTCTTCTGTTTGAATAATTGAATTAAGAACTAAGTTTTGATTTTTTTTCTGATCAGTAATGTCTTTTTCAACAACCATGTAATAATCTGGTCCGAGTACTTTTAATTCTTGTAGGTTCACCATTGTATAAATCGCATCCCTTTTATCTGCAAAGGTGTGTTTCCATTCAAAAGATTGTGGCTGACCAGCTAATGTTAAAACTACTTTCTCGTGTAAAAAAATTGAATTGTTAGATTCATCAAATTCATTGTCTATACTTGTGTATGGAAGTTCGGTATGGCTGTTTATCGTATTCTCAATATTATATAGTTTTTTTGCTACAGCATTACAGTCCACAACAGTTTTTCCATTCATTATTAAAATGGATTCATTTGTTTGTTCAAATAGAGTTCGGTATAACTGTTCTCTTTTACCTAACTCTTCCAGGAAAATATGTTGTTTAGTAACATCTTTAATAATGGATAAGAAATTATAGTTATTCTGATTCTTAATAGCAACAGCTTGAATCTGTATTATAAGTTTATCGTTATTTTTCGTTTTCGTTTCTAAAACAACAGGACCAGTTTCAACACCTGTGAGGGCAATATTCTTTATTTTTTCAATTGTATCATTGTATTGATAGTCAAGTATTTTAAAGAGGTTGTTATTGATTAATTCATGTCTTTCAAAACCCGATATCTTAAGAATTGATTGGTTGACTTCCAAAATTCTGTGATCTTCTGATGAAAGAATAAAACCATCGAAACTGTTATTGAATAAAGTAAGATAATTGTGTGCCTGTTGAACAGCCAATGTTTCAGCTGTTTTTCTATCATTTATTTCCTGTTTTAACTTTTCGTTTAGTTCAACAATCTCATCAATATTTGACTCAAGTAAGGCTATATTTTTTTTATTATTTGCAAAAACATAAAAGATTAAAGTTGTCATAAAACCAATAGCAAGCATGTTGTTGCCAATTCGCATAATTATAATCGCTATGTCGTTGTGGTAATTATCTGCATTATAATAAAATGATATGATTTTATAATGAAATAATATTGGAAAAGCTATAAATAATATCACCACAAAAGATATAATTAAAATGGATGTTTTTGGAGGTGATGTTAGAACATAGTAGGTAATAAGAACTATGAAAATACTTGACATAAATTCAATATTGGCCATGTAAACTGCCTTTAAAGCAAAAAAGAACATGATGATGACCAGTAGAAATCTTTTTATTTTATAAGGAACTTTCTTAAAAAAGAGTGTGTGTAGAATAAGTATAACAATTAAAATAATATTAGAAATTGTAGATAGTGGATGATAAAAATTACTTTGACGATTTATAATATGTATATATATTATCAGAGGTACAACTAAAATTGTCAAGGAAATTAAGCCAATATTGGTTATTCTTTTGTTAAACTCAATATCCTGGATATTGTTTTTATCTTTTAAAAGACTTCGAAGTTTCATTTACGACTGATTGGTTAATAGATGGCGAACAGTCCTCATGCACAAATAATTGAGTTAAAATTACATTTTTTTATCAGACTTTGAGTATCGTACTATTTAAATATATAAATACTCTGCGACATTAATAGTTCTATTTGAAGTGCAAAAGAGTTAATAAAAAGAGTATTTACAATCTTATCTTATATGAGAAATCAAATAATCTTCGATCCTATTTTCATAATATAATCTTCAAATTCTTCGCGAGGTACAGCCGCTTTATTTTTGATTTTAACGCGGTAGTTATAAATGGTATTAACAGAATATCGCAATAAATGAGCAATTTTTGAACTGTCCTTGATTCCCAATCTGATAAGTGCAAATATGCGAATCTCGGTTGGAAGGGGTTCGTCCTTCTTTAACTCAATCTTTTCATCCTCCAGTAATAGATTATTGATTTGATCAACAAAATCGGGGAATAGATGCAGGAAGATATTATCAAAGCTATTATAAAAATCATCCACCTCCTTCTCAATCAATTTGCGGGACTTGGTTGTTGTGTAGAGCTCTTCCACTTTATGGCCAACAATATTTTTATTGACCATTTTTCTAAAGTCGTCAAGCTTATCAATATAATCAGAACAAATAGCCAGAAAGCTGCCAATGTAATGTTCCTTTACCATATCAGATTCAACTAAGTCGTGATTTAGTGTGTACAACTCGGTGTTGGCGGTTTGTAATTCATCATTTAGTTCCCTGAGGCGATCATTTACCTTAATCAATTCATCTTTTGCATTTCGTAATGATTTTATCTGTGTGAAAATTGCAATGATGGCAATCAATAATATAATACTTAATAAACTAATGGTTATTAGATACCTTCTGAGTTCGCTTTTCTGACGATTTGTTTTTAGTTGATAAGCTTCTGATATAAGTGGTAAAATATTGGAAATCTGTACATATCGTAGTCGTGAATTATAAAAAGCAGCATCTTCGAACGAAAACATTATATACCGGTAGGCATCGTCAATATTGTCTTCGTTGAAAAGTATCATGGCCAGATCGGTGAGAGAAGCGTTATCCTTAACCGCTGCCTTAATATCCGAAATGGCTGAAAGAATCAGGTATTTTTTAGCTGATTCCAGATCATGCTCCATCTTGTATAAAATAGCTCTTTCAAAGGTGATCATTGAATAGATTCGCGTACCCGATTCTGCCATAGCCAGTCTTTGGGTATTGATTCGTTTACAGTCAATCATATTTCGGTTATCACGGTATTCCTTTTCTTTGATGGCCAGATATTCTTCACTCGAGGGATCAAGAAATTTTAATAAAGTGTCAGCATAGGCATGATATTCCGCTCGATACAATTCAATGTTTTCTTTGGCTGGCGTAAAAAGAAATAACTCAGAGTATATTTTGGTAAAAATGCTGTAATATTCCTGTTTTTGCTCTTTATTGATTTTTTTAGAATCAACTTTTTTAACCACATCAAGGGCTTCGAGATATCGGCCAGAGAATGCCAGCAAATTAGCAAGGTGTAAATTGGTTTCGTTTTTAAATTCCCTGTTGTCATATAGTCTCGCCAGTTCCAGGTTTCGGTCAATGTAATGAACCGCCGAATCAAAATTAAAAGGGAGATATTCGATTAATAAACGATTGTTAACATAAAATTCACGGGCTGCAGTCAGTTCACTTTCATTCAATAAGCTTTTTAATCCATTAATCTTATTCTCTTTAATGGCTTGGTATTTACTACGCTCACTCATTGTTTTATTTAACACAATAAAAAGGGAGTCAAGCTCTGTTGTAACGCTGGCAAAAGCCAATGTAGAAAGATGTATATATAAGAGTATTAGAAAAGATTTTTTCATACTGCTTTAAGCCGTTTTGGATTCAAAATACAATAATAACTAATCAAAAGCATATTGTAAAAATTCATTTACATATAAGGTACATCTAAAAATAAATGTGAGTAAATAGAAAGGTTTTATTGTAATATGAGTTTAAAGTGAGGTTGATTTTTGGGGAAACTGTGATATATCAGTTAATATTATCGAAAGTTCTGAAGAATCTATGAAAAACACCTTATCCAATCTATTCATTTTGTTTTTGGTTGCATGTAATGTTGCGGAGGAACCATCCAAAATTATATCGGCTGATGAATACAAAGATGCCGTTTATGCATCATGGATTGGGCAGATTATTGGTAATACATACGGATTGGGATATGAATTTAAATACATAGATGAACCTGGTCCTGATCAATTTCCTTATGGGTACTCCTTTACATTGGCTGATCTGAAAAAATATGATGGTGCCTTTTCTGATGATGATACTGATATTGAATACATGTATCTGTCTATTATGGAGAAGAAAGGTATTGAACCGACTTACTTTGACCTGGCAGAAGCCTGGAAAACTCATGTTAAAGAACGTATCTGGTTTGCCAATCGAATGGCAGTGACGTTAATGAATGCGGGTCATTATCCACCCGTTACAGGTAATAAACAGTTTAACTGTGAATGGTTTCAGATTGATCCGCAATTGGTAAACGAAATATGGGCAGTTACAGCTCCTGGGATGATTAATTATGCCGTAGCTAAATCGGAATATGCTGCCCGTATCACAAGTGATGATTTTGGATTAGAACCCACTTTACATTATGCTGCCATGTATAGTGCAGCTTTTTTCGAAAAAGACATCAACGAATTAATAGAGATTGGAATCTGCGCGTTGCCTGTTAACAGTCGTTTTGCAAAGGCAGTTGAGTTTGTAAAGGAACAATATCAACTATACCCTGAAGAATGGCAAAAGGCGAGGGCTAATGTAGTTGAGAAGTACTATAGAATTGAGGATTATAACCGTCACTCTTGGGCAGCGGTTGATGCTACACTAAATGGGGCATTGGGTGTAATGGCATTACTTTACGGGCAGGGAGATTTTCAGATGACACTTGATTATGCCTGTGCTTTTGGTATGGATGCTGATAATCAGGCTGCAACCATGTGTGGTTTGCTGGGTATCGTAAATGGATTTAAAAGTATTCCTGAGGAATTAATGTTTCCGATAAAGGATATGAAATGGGAGCTCCCATTCAATGATTCTTATCGGATGATTACCCGCGAAGGTCTTTCGGATGCTAAAATAACAGAGTTGGCAGAACGAACCATATTACAGGCAGAAAAGATCATTTTAGCGAATGGTGGAGAAATATTCGAAAAGGATGGAAAGAAGTATTATAAAATTGCTTCTAAATCCAGATTCGTTGCTCCGTTTGAATTTAACCCGATACCACTGCAATCCCTTCGGGTTGGACAATATTGGGAATATCCTGTTTATGCAGGCTCATTAGAAAAACAAATTGAAATAATTGGCAATTTACCTGCTGGTATCATTTATCAGGATGGTTGCCTGTCTGGCACTCCTGAGCAAGAAGGTGATTATTCATTTACGATGATAGCTTCAAATCTCGACAATAAGATTGAAAGGAAGGTTCACCTGAATGTTTTCGATAATAACAAAGCTCTGACAGCGTCTGAGATATTATTTAATACAACTTCTACAAATAAAGATATAGAGGTAATCAGAGACGGAAATGATAGAACTGGCTATATGAGTCTCAAGAACAATCATGAACAGGCTACCGATTACTATGGATATTTATGGGATGAGCCTCAGTCAATCTCAACATTAATTTATAATAATGGTAAACCCGGGGAATTTTATGGTTGGTTTACAGATTTTAGAATTGAATATCTTGAGGATAAGGAATGGAAAGAGGTTGATGAGAAAAAAATATATCCTGAATTAAATACGGATAATAATCAATGGATGAAACCAGCTTATCAGGATTTTACCATCCAATTTGATACTATTCAAACAAGAGGAATCAGAATTATAGGGCACGCAGGGGGAATAGAGAAAGATGCTGCCAATGCACATCTGGGGATTGAATATGCCACATCAATAAGTGAATTGGAAGTGTATTAGAAAGATTAATTGAAAATACCTGACAAAAGAGTACACTAATCAACGATTCTTAAAATTCGTTGACAATGTAATTTTTTGTTTTGTTATAAATACTTAATTTTAAATGACATCTAACTTTAAAAGAATGTGTCTTTATGGCAACTAAATCTAATTTTAATCCAAAACAACTCTCTTTTCTTGCTGTTTTACGGGTGCTGATGGGTTGGTACTTTTTGTACGAAGGCATTGTAAAATTTCTTGATCCGAATTGGAGTTCTTATGCTTATTTAATGAATTCGCATGGACTGCTTAAAAATGTATGGCTGGCTCTTGCCGAAAATGCATCATTACTTAAAGCAGTTGATTTTTTAAACACCTGGGGGCTGATTGCCATTGGACTTGGCTTGATACTTGGCTGTTTGTCTAAAGTGGCATCCTTATCAGGGGTGATATTGGTACTATTGTATTACGTGTCATACCCGCCAACAGTAGCTTCCCAGAATTTCCACTTAACCAGCGACCATGTATTGTGGGTAGATAAAAACCTCATATTCGCAGTCGTGTTAATGGTTTTATATTTCGTTCCAACCAGTCAATTTATTGGTTTTGACAGGTTATTGTTTAAGCATAAGAATTCAATCAATGGATAATAATCAAAAAAAATACAACCGTCGGGATATCATTAAAACATTGGCGACTGTTCCTGTTTTAGGAGCTTTCGCCTATGGTCTTTCAGAAAAACTTCAATATCGCGAGGAACAGACATATCGTATAGCTGATGATTTAGGTTTAAATTTATATGACGATCCTGATCCTGTTTCTTCTGGAAGTGATCGTGTTATCCGGATTGGAATAATAGGTTCAGGTATTAGAGGCCGACAGTTATTGGAAGCAGCCGGATTTGCACATCCTGATGTATTGAAGGATTGGGCTTCGAGTGCAGAAAGAAATTCTGATGATACCCGTTTTCAGGATTATCTGAGTCAGGATGATTTGCAAATTGAGATTACAGCTGTTTGCGATATATTTGATATTCATGCAGACTATGCTTTACTGGCATCAGCAAATGCAAAAAAAGGTATTGCTAAAGATAGCCTGAATATTAAAGCTAAACGTTACCAAAACTATCGTGACTTAATAAATGCATCGGATGTTGATGCCGTAATCATTGCAACACCTGATCACTGGCATGCTCAAATGGCAATGGATGCTGCCAAAGCCGGCAAACATATTTATGTTGAAAAAGGATTGACCCGAACGGTAGAAGAAGCATATGCTTTACGTAACGTAATCAAACAATCAAACGTAGTTTTACAGTTAGGTCATCAGGGGCGTCAGACAGCTTCTTTCCGAAAAGCCAAACAGTTGATTGATAAAAATATATTGGGCAAAATATCTTTGATTGAGGTTTGTACCAACCGAAATGATCCGAACGGAGCCTGGGTGTATCCGATCCATCCCGATGCCAATCCGCAAACTGTTGATTGGAAGCAGTTTATTGAGCCAACCAATGCTCATCCGTTTAGTCTCGAAAGATTCTTCCGCTGGCGCTGTTGGTGGGATTATGGAACCGGTTTGGGAGGTGACTTATTAACGCATGAGTACGATGCGATTAACCAGGTTCTCGGCTTGGGTATCCCTCATTCGGCTGTTGCCTCCGGTGGAGTCTATTTCTTTAAAGACGGCAGAGAGGTGCCGGATGTTTACCATGCTGTATTTGAATATCCTGAACGTGATCTGACATTTATGTACAGTGCCTCACTGGCCAACGATAATTACAGAGGCAAAGTGATAATGGGCCATGATGCAACCATGCGTATGGAAAATCGCCTTGAAATATTTCCCGACAGAGGTTCAACACAATACAGAAAGCAATTGGAAGCAGGTTTGATCAGGCCGGAAGAAGCCATGATAACCTATGAGCCTGGCAGAAATACTGTTGATGCTTATACTTCGGCCACAGAAAAATATTTTGCCAGCCGTGGATTGCTCTATACTCATGTAAAAGGTAAACGTGTTAATACAGCACATCTACATATTAAAGAATGGCTGGAGTGCATCAGAATGAACAGACAACCCAGCTGTAATATTGATCAGGCCTTTGAAGAAGCCATAACAGCTCATATGGCTACCATTGCTTATCGTGAAGACAGAAAAGTTTTCTGGGATGCCGAAAAAGAACAAGTCATATAGACCTAAAAATTAATCCAATAAATCTTCTAACATCTAATTTTATGGAACATTCAAAAAAATCACAATTAAGCCGTAGGAGCTTTATCACCAATACAAGCCTGATGGCGGCAGGATTAGCTATGATGCCTTCAGCTGTATTTGCTAAACGTCGCAAACTATCACCTAATGATAAACTGAATATCGCCGGTGTTGGAATTGGCGGTCGTGGTTTTGGTGTACTGAAAGCCATGGAAAGTGAAAATATTGTTGCTTTGTGTGATGTAGACTGGAAATATGCCAGCGGCTGTTTCGAGCACTTCCCTAAAGCTAAGCGTTACTGGGACTGGCGAGTAATGTTTGATGAAATGGCCGATGAAATTGATGCTGTTGTTGTAGCTACAGCCGATCATGCTCACGCCATTATTGCGGCTCATGCCATTACAATGGGTAAACATGTTTATGTTGAAAAGCCTCTGACTCACACTGTTTATGAGTCACGTTTACTGACTAAACTGGCCGCAAAATATAAGGTAGCTACCCAAATGGGTAACCAGGGAGCTTCGGGTGAAGGAGTTGCTTTAACAACAGAGTGGATACATAACGGGGAAATAGGGGATGTAACCAAAGTGGAAGCATTTACCGATCGTCCTATCTGGCCTCAGGGATTAAACCGACCAGAAGAGGTGATGCCGGTACCTGAAACGTTTAACTGGGATCTGTTTATTGGTCCTGCAAAGATGAGACCTTACAATCCTATTTATACACCTTGGAATTTCCGGGGATGGTGGGATTTTGGAACAGGTGCATTGGGAGATATGGCTTGTCATATTCTTCACCCTGTATTTAAAAGTCTGAACCTGGGATATCCTACAAAAGCGCAAGGAAGCTCTACTTTATTATTAACTGATGCGGCTCCAACAGCTCAACGTGTTAGATTGACTTTCCCAGAAAGAAAGAGTCTGCCAAAAGTTAACATGCCAGAAGTGGAGGTACACTGGTATGATGGAGGTTTACAACCTTTGAAACCGGAAGGATGGCCAGCCGGAAGAGATATGAATGATGCCGGAGGAGGTGTTATATTCCATGGAACAAAAGATACTTTGATATGCGGATGTTATGGAAAGGATCCTTGGTTATTGTCAGGAAGAGTGCCTGATGTACCTAAAACACAACCTCGTATTAAAACCTCGCACGAGATGGATTGGGTACGAGCCTGTAAAGAATCACCAGAAAATCGTGTTGAGACTTTATCTCCATTTAGCGAGGCAGGTCCTTTCAACGAAATGGTTGTAATGGGAGTTTTGGCTGTTCGTTTGCAAACGCTTAATAAAGAGTTGGAATGGGATGGCGAAAACATGCGATTTACCAATATTGGTGATGATGAAACAATACGTACCGTTATTCGCGATGGCTTTAAAATTCATGATGGACATCCAACATTCAATAAAGACTGGACGGATCCGGTTAATGCCAACGCTTTTGCACAGGAATTAATCAAGCATACTTATCGTGATGGTTGGACATTACCAGAAATGCCTAAATAGATCTTAAAAGGTGGCCTCATTGGAAATGATGAGTGTTAAGAAATTGAACTTTAGTAAGACCGGGAAGCTGAGAACTTGTTCGAAGATCACCCGGCCGCACTTAAGTTGAATGAATTAATGGGAATCATAGACAATGTAGCCTTGATTTTCTTTGTTTCGTTTCTTGTATCAAGACAAGAAATGAAAAGCCTTAGCGGCTAGAGCGATTAAAACTTTGATCAAATTAAAGACAATGAAACGAAATATAAATGAATCTTAATTTACAGTACTAACTTAAATCTATATAATAATGAAACAAATCTTATTATTAGCTGCATTAGCTCTGATAATTTCGTCGGCTTGCAGCCAACAACCTAAAGAAAACAATACATTGACTAAAGAAGAAAAAGCTGATGGCTGGCAACTGTTGTTTGATGGTAAAAC
This sequence comes from Carboxylicivirga caseinilyticus, assembly GCA_025499705.1. Lineage (GTDB taxonomy): Bacteria > Bacteroidota > Bacteroidia > Bacteroidales > Marinilabiliaceae > Carboxylicivirga > Carboxylicivirga caseinilyticus. The sequence continues at coordinate 109,222 of JAFMVE010000009.1, read as the reverse complement.
ATCAGATGGCTGGAGAAGCTATAATAAAACTACTTTCCCAAATGGATGGGATATAACAGAAGACGGAACATTGCATTGTCCGGGTTCCGGACGCGGTGAAGCCGGTGGTAAAGATCGTGGTGATATTTTATTCGGTGATAAAAAGTTCGGAAATTTTCATTTGAAGCTTGAATGGAAAATATCGGAAGGTGGTAATTCAGGTATTTTCTATCTGGGTCAGGAAAGTGATAGTATTGATTATATCTGGAAAACAGCGCCAGAAATGCAGGTTCTGGATAACGAACGTCATCCAGATGCTAAAGCAGGTAAAGACGGAAACAGAATGTCAGGATCATTATATGATTTATATCCTGCTGTTCCACAAAATGCAAAACCAGCTGGCGAATGGAATTCTGTTGAGATAAAAGTTTACAAAGGTTCTGTTTGGCATATCCAAAATGGAGAAACTGTAGTGGAATATCATTTATGGACACCTGAATGGAATGAACTGGTTGCCGGAAGTAAATTCCCTGAATTGAATCCAAACTGGGCAGATGTTGCCACTGAAGGATACATTGGATTGCAGGATCATGGCGATGATGTATGGTTCCGTAATATAAAAATTAAGGAGTTATGAAATCCCCGGCAATCAAAGTAAGTGTTTTACTTTTTATGGTTTCATTGCTAATGAATGCTTGTTGTCAGGAGTCAAAACCAAAGAAAGATATCGGCTTGCAGCTATGGTCTGTTAGAGATGACATGGGCAAAGATGCAGCCGTGACGATTCAAAAGCTGGGCGAGATAGGATATACCTTTATTGAAGCAGCCGGTTATGGTGATGGAAAATTCTATGGTATGAGTCCTGAAGAATTCAAAGCCTTGCTGGATAAAAACGGATTAAAGTTTACGGCATCTCATGCTGGTCATCCGTTACCTGATTCAACAAACTGGGAAGCAGCCATGGCTTGGTGGGATCAATGTATTGATGCTCATAAAGCTGCCGGTGCCGAATACATCATTCAGGCATCGATGGATGGCAAAGGATACGGCTCTTTAGAAGACCTGAAGCGTTACTGCGATTATTTTAATGCAGTAGGTGAAAAATGTAAAGCCAAAGGTTTACTTTTTGGTTACCATAACCACGACAAAGAGTTTGAAGAAGTAGATGGTCAGATACGATACGATTTCATGCTACAAAATACCGATCCAGATAAAGTATTCTTCGAGTTGGATTTGTATTGGATAAAAGTGGGAGGAAAGAGTGCCGTTGATTACTTTAATAACTACCCGGGTCGTTTTCTGTTCTGGCATGTGAAAGATGAGAAGGAGCTGGGAGCAAGTGGAAAAATGAATTTCGAATCTGTTTTTGCGGAAGCTGAAAAAGCAGGTATGAAAAAGATTGTGGTAGAAGTAGAAGCTTACAACTTTGAACCATTGGAAAGTGTTAAGTTGAGCTATGATTATTTAAATCAAGCTGAATTTGTGAAATAGAAAATTAACCCGGTATTAATGCTTTTTTAATACCGGGTTTTTCTTACAGATTTTCCTTTTCAAATAATTCTCCTAAAGTGTTAAAATGCAGTAAAAAGAGTCCGCTTAATTTGGTTGAAATAATTTTTCCTTCTCTATCTATTAATACGCCATGTGGAACACCATCCACTCCATAAGCTTTGGTTAAATCGGAAGGAACTCCTTCCAGATTAGATAAGTGTATCCAAGGTGCATCTTCTTCTTCAATAAATCTTTTCCATTGATTATAGTCATCATCAACGGAAATACTTATGATCTCAAAGCCATTATCCTTATATTGTTCATAAAGTGTTTTTAAATTAGGTATATCGGCCCTGCATGGACCACACCACGAAGCAGTAAACTCAAGAAATACATACTTTGATTTGCCAATATAATCTGATAGTCTAGACTTCTTTTTGTTAAGGGTTATTAATTCAAAGTCAATAAATTCCTGATTTACTAATTCATTTTGTTTTTTATTAGCCGCAATACTTTCAAATGTTCGCTCATATTTTTCTTTCAGATCCGGGCTGGTTTGTAATTCCCCAGGAATAAGTTCGTATAATGCCACAAACAAGCTGTCATTGGCAATATTATAATACCAATTCCTAAGTTCCATTCGTGCGGTTGGTACATTCACGTTATTTGCAATCCAATTTTTCTGATATTGATATTCTGCATCGATGATATCATGAATTATTTCTTTATCACATGTTTTTATGGAATCATTATACTTGCGAATAGTTGATTTATAAGAACTGTAATTGTCATTAATTGGTGTCCCTCTCACCTCAGATATAGAGTCTAATTTTACATGAATGATTCCTTTTTCTAGTGCTAGTTCTGCTGAAAAAACTTTATCAGGGTAATTGCCAACAGATAATATAGAGACATCGTCTAATTCTTCTTCTCCTTCGAAAAAGAATTTACCATCCTTAATATATGCAGTGTCCACTTTCCAAATGGTATCGGCTTTAAATTTAAATAGCATAATTGCCTTACCATTTAAGTTATCATTGACAATTCCATTGATTTGATATTCGTTAGAAGTCAACTGACATGACACTATTGTATTTAGCAATACTATCATTAGCAGGTTTAGGATTTTCATACTTTACAATTTTCTTAAATGTTTTAGTTTTCAGTGTTGGGCAGAGTTTTGGTAATAAAGAAGTTTACTCCATAACGATAAGCTTCTCCATAGACTAATATGGATTGTCGGCTACGCCATTCTCCACCTATAAATTTTGCACTTCCTTCTTGAATTTTTGGCAATATGACTTTTTGCGGAATACGTTTTCCATCAAGAAATACAATAACCTTAGATGTATCTGTGTTTTCTTGAATGAGACTATCTTTAGAGTATTGAGCTTTAGTTAATTGGCTAAAAATCATAAGACAAACAAACAGAGTTAGAGTTTTTATTTTCATAATAATCAATTTATTCAACCTTTTTCCAAATTTCATTATAGCAATTATTAGTTCCTTCCAAGTATAGTGTATCTCCTTTCAATATATACTTGAAAATATTCGTAACATCAGCCATCATTGAAAAACATGAATCTGTATGCTGAATGGTTTCTGAGTATATTCCATTATAAGCTTGGTAGTTACCCATAAAGTATGAATAGAAGTTTTTGCTTAGACTATCTGTATCAACTACAATAAATGTTTCTGTCGATATAATTTTATATCTGTAATAACCCTTTCTTTCAAAAAGGTCTTCCCATGGAGTATCATCAGTAATACATAATCGCCATTTACCAATTAAAGAATTTTCAATTGTTACACTTGATTTATCTTCTGGATAAAGAAATGCTAGTAAAACAGCTGTAACTATTATGAGTGTTGATACTATTATTATACTTTTTATCAGATTTTTATAGTTTGATTTATTTCTTTTAAAGAAACTTATTTTGTCAGATTTAACACTTTCTAATACTTTTAGCTTTTTCTTATTAGCTGAATAATAGTATTCAAATCCAAGCACTTCAGAGATTAATTTTATGGTGTAAGGACGTGGTGATACAGCACCAGTTTCTATTCGTTGAATGGTTCGGGCTGTTATTTTACAAAGGTTAGCTACCTCTTCTTGTGTTAAGCCTTTAGCTTTCCTTACTTCTATTAATTTATCTTTGAATGAAACACACTTCATATTAGTTTGTAATTTTTGACAAGGTTATATTCAACTAAATTTTTTCCAAATAATTGAACTGAATTACACACGACATTCACACGACACTATGTTTTAAACTGTTGAAATACATTTTATTAAAACGTTGTGATTTAAGTGTAATATCAATTCGAATTTTAACCGTAATGTTATTTTATTCAACTGCAATTTATAATTAATCTTTATCCGTACTAGAAATTTATACATGTTAATTTGAATTGTCGGTGTTATTAGTCAATCATCCCAATTCTTACGATCACATGTTTTTAGTATTGGTTAATCTACATACAAATTAAGTTCATCAATTCTTCTGAAAGTGCCCATAAAAAGGCTTTTCATAACATTGACAATACTTCTGAATTACTGTAAATTACTTTAATGCTCTCTCCATTTTAAAGGACTTAATCTAGCGTATGTAATTTGTTTAATTAATACTCTCAATATGAAAAAACTTTTTACCCTTTTCGTTTTTTTAATTAGTATGGGCTTGGTTTTAACCGCACAAACCAATGTTTCAGGCTATATTACAACCGATTCAACCTGGACGGTTGAAGGCTCACCTTATTTGATAACTTCAAATCTGCAAATTACTTCATCGGGTGTTTTAACCATCAATGAAGGAGTTGAGGTTAAGATTAATTCTAATACCAGTATCACAGTTGATGGAGATTTAATTGTGAATGGAACCGCAGGTAAGCGGGTCGTTTTTACTTCGTCTGCCGGAGCCGGACTTGGTCAAAAAGGAGATTGGAATACCATCGAAGTTAGATCCGGTGGATCAGCCATTTTTAATGCAACCACCATCGAATACGGTGGATATAGCTCATCGTATAATGCCTATTATGGGGCATTGAGCAGTAATGGAGGAACCATTAACATAAATGATAACTGTGTTATTAAAGATTCAAATAATGCAGGACTGGAAATTTATAATGACGGTAACATTCAGGTCACAAGTGCCCAGATTACAGCATGCAGATGGCCAGTGGTTTACAGAGGATCAGCTAATCTAAACTTTGATCATAATAACGTTGATATATCCGGAAATACATTCAATGGGGTTTATGTCGATTTTAGTTATCTGAATGGAGATATGATGCTTGATACCGTTGCAGTGCCTTATGTTATAAACCGCGACTTGTATGTTCAGTCCGCTGCAACTTTAACCATAAAAGCCGGAAATACTCTCAAATTCAACAATGGTAGTATATTAGTTAGGGGGGCGTTAATTGCCAATGGTTCAGTTACTGAAAGAATCAATTTTACATCCTATCAAAATGATAATTTGGGAGGCGATACCAATAACGATGGAGCAGCTACACCTCCGGCTGCAGGAAACTGGGGATCAATACGTTTTGAAGACAGTAGTAACGATGGAATGTGCAGTATCAGTTATGCCAACTTTTCCTTTGGAGGACGAAGTAACCGCGCTCCGGTTTGGATTCAGAATGCTTCGCCCAGCATTGAAAATTGTAACTTCGAGAATAACTATATTGGTGCATATATAGAGTTTAATTCCAGTCCGACTTTCAGGTTTAATACCATCGGTTCATCATCGCTGGTGCCTTTTGCTTTAACGCTGGATGCCTCTCCAACATTTACAGATAATTCATTTTCTTTTTCAGATAACACTTATGATGCCATTGGAATTATCAGCAGCACCATGACAGCCAGTGCCAGTTTGCCCCAGCGTGATGTTACAGGTATTCCAAACGTGACCTATTTATTGTTAGGTTCGGTAACCATACCCGAAGGTATTACACTAACCATTGATCCGGGCGTGGTAATTAAGGGATACAGTCAATCGCATCTGATTATTGTAAAAGGAGCTTTGATTGCTGACGGTGGCGACGCCGATCATTATATAACTTTTACTTCGGTACGTGATGATAATTTTGGTAACCCTCAGGATACCAATAAAGATGGAACACAAACCGTACCTGCAATAGGGAACTGGGGAGGTATTGTGTTTGAAAATACAATTGATGATGAGAATTGTGTGTTAAACTATACTCGTTTGCAATATGGCTCTATGCCTGGCAGATATTACAATACCCAATATATTAGTAGTGGACAGATTACCATGGAGAATGCTAGTCCTGAAATTACCAACAGCATTATTAAGGACTGTCATTATGGTATTTATGCTTTTCAGGCTTCGCATCCTATTGTTGAGAATAATGAATTTGTAAACACAACCTATACTCCGATAGCCAAATCAATCAATGCTTACCCTGAATTTACTGGAAACAGTTTTGTAAATCCGGGTTGGACTGCCATTGGTATTATTGGTGAAAAACTTGGATTTAATGCCACGCTTGATAAGGATACAATTGCCGGATATAACAATATCTCATATGTCCTTCTGGATGATCTGACTATTAATTCAGGAACTAATGTAGAAGTTAAATCAGGGGTGGTTTTGAAATTTAATCAAAACAGAAGCATCATTGTAAATGGTGGATTTAAATCATCCGGGCTGGAAACGGATTCAGTTGTTTTTACATCCATCAAAGACGATAACTACGGAATTCCTCAGGATACCAAAAATGATGGAGATGCTGAAGCACCGGCTGCCGGAAACTGGACCAGTATCAGATATATGGGAACATCCAATGATGCTTTTAATTCAATTGATTATACCCGATTATTGTTTGGGGGTAACAGTAATTATGGTGTAGTTACCTGGGTTGATGCAGGAGGAGATATAGCAAATTCGTTAATCAGCGATTCATACTATTATGGCTTAAGATTTGACGGTTCTTCAGCTCCTGATTGTTCCGAGAGTGTAATCATCCAAAACTGTCGACTCGATCCGTTAGCCATGTCACTGATGTCTGATCCACTGATGTCGTTTACGTCTCCCGATATCGCATCAAACGGAAACGGTAGTAACGGAATCCTTATTCTTGAAGGAAATTTAGCTAATTCAGCCAGTCTGATCAAACGTGATGTTGGAGGAATCTACAACATTGCTTATATCGTTGATCAATTAACCATTGGTAATAATGCAATACTTAGTATCTCGCCGGGTGTTGTTATTAAATTCAGAGATTATTACAGCAGTATTACCGTCAACGGTGCTCTTAATGCCAATGGTACCACTGACGAAAAAATTGTATTTACATCCATCAAGGATGATTCAAAAGGAGGGGATACAAACGATGATGGTAACGTTTCGATCCCTCAAAGGAACAACTGGAGCCGCATTGTTTTTAATGCATCTTCATTGGAAGCCGATAACCTGCTGAACAACTGTATTCTTAATTACGGTGGTTATACCTATTACAGTAATGGAAAAAACAGGAGTCTGGTTGATATTTTTGATGCTTTTGTTGAGGTTGACAGTTGCCAGATAGAGAACTGTCATTATGGAGGTATAGGTATTTTTGGTAGTTCTGATGCTGTTGTAACCAATTCACAATTTAATAATCTTGGTGAAGCTCCTGTCATCATCAGTATGTTTGCCAACCCTGTTTTTGAAAACAATGGAGTATCAAACCTTGGAATTGTTGCTTTGGGTATTGCTCAGGAAACCTATTCGTTAGATGATACCATTCCTCAGCGCGATTTTGCAGGCTATGAAAACATCACTTATTTTCTATACAACACATTAACAGTTAACTCAGGTACTAATATTGTGGTGCCGGCCGGAACCGTTTTTAAAACCAATAATACCGCTGCTTTTTCGGTAAATGGTGCCCTACAACTAAAAGGTACGGCTGAAAAACCGGTTGTATTTACCCATTTGCGCGACGATGCTTATGGTCACCCGATGGATACCAATGATAATGGTGCAGAAAATGGGCCTTCTATTCAAGGCTATCCGGCCATAACTTTTAACGACATATCCAATGATGATTCCTGTTCGGTTGATAATAGTATTTTCAGGTATTCAAGAAGTGGAATTAATATGGAACAGGCAGCACCGGATATCAATGCTTCGCTGTTCGAGAACTGTACCTGGGGAGTCGAACTAAGGGGAGTGTCAACACCTGCACTGACCAACAGTACATTTAATGATATTACTTATGCCCCAATGGTTATTTCTTTGGTTTCATTCCCAAGAGATACTGTTAACAATGTTATTTCGGGTACAACCTATAAAGCTATTGGAGTGCTGGCTAATGAGGAACTGGTTCAGGATGTTACTTTGAAGAAGAATACCTTTGCCGGTGTTCCAAATATTCCGTATTACTTCTCGGGCAATTACTCCATCGGAACCAGTGTGCATCTGTCCATCGATCCGGGCGTGATTTGTAAATTCAATCAGGGGGCCTACATGACGATAAAGAGAGGATTGATTGCTGAGGGAGGATATACTGCTGACAGTGTAATTGTATTCACCGATATTAAAGACGACTTTTTTGGTGGAGACACTAATTCAAACGGACCACAAGCCATTACCAGTAATTATTACAACTGGAAAGGATTGCGTTTTACAGATGAGGCTTTTGATGATTCGTGCCGTTTGGATAACTGTTTGATACGTTATGCCGGATATTATAATACCGAAGCTGCCATAACAGTAGAAAAAGCCAGTCCTACCATAACGCGTTCAAGCATGATCTACAATTCCAATGGAGTGCGGGCAACCGGAGCTTCCAACCCTGTAATTAATTACTGCGATATTTATGGAAACACCAATTACGGGGTTCAGAATGTAGATATGGCATTCAATATTGATGCCCGATATAATTATTGGGGCAGTAATACTGGTCCAACCCATGCATCTAATCCAGGTGGTACAGGTGACGCGGTAACTAATATGGTTAATTATGCTGATTTCACAACAGATGGATTTACCAATCCGTTAATGGGTGATGTCAGTCTCAATGGTCATATTCAGGCGTATGATGCTTCGTTGATTCTTCAGCATGCAGCCAGCATTATCACCTTAAATGATTTGCAACAATCGGTAGCAGATGTGTCTGGTACAGCTGGTATTACAGCTTATGATGCTTCACTGGTATTGCAATACGTAGCAGGTATCATCACCAGTTTCCCTGCAGAAGTACTAAAGAGCACCGGTTCATCTATTGACAATGAGGAAATCTTCTTCAGTTTGACTGATGCATCTCCTGTTGATACCGAATTTACATCAAGGTTAATGGTTGAGAATAATGGTAATCTGCTAAGTACTGATATTAAACTGCAGTTCAATCCTGCTGTACTTCAGGTAAAACAAATTGATCAAGGCGATTTGAATATTATGATGGCATACAGCATCGATAATGTTAACGGTTTTATTGATCTGGCATTTGCTTCATCTGAAGATATTTCAGCTCAAGGAGTATTAGCCGATTTGCAGTTTGAATTAATCTCTGGTGTTGAGGCAGAAACAAGAATAGATTTTGGTGAATTGTTAGTGAACGAACATGATTTGATTAGTAACAGTAAAGGAGCCATTATTCAAAATCCAATTGCAACTTCTGTATCAGAGCTGGTTGTTGAAACTTCAGCTTTGTACAGTGTTTATCCTAATCCAACAGATGGTTTCATAGAGTTTGATTATGATGTGGCTGATGATAATAGCAAAGTTGTTCTGTCAGTTTACAGTCCGGATGGAGCTTTGATCAGTAGTTTGTTTAGCGGAACTTTAAATAATGGACGATATCATTTTAGTGGAGATGAATTAAACGATTATCATGGTGTGGTAATTCTGCGATTGGTTGTTGGTGACGAAGTCTTTACTCAAAAAGTGGTTGTAAAATGATAAACTGTCGAGTCATGAAAGTTCATAAATATTATCTATACACAATACTACTCTGGTTGGCCTTTTTAATGCCAGCCAGGGCAGATATTGGTTTGCGGATTGCCACCGAAACAGGTATGGTAGGTGATATTGTGAGTGTTCCTGTGTATGTCGATACTTCACTAACCTCACTTAATATCTTATCCTACCAGGTTTCGATCGATTATAATGCCAGCTTACTTGAAGCTCTGGAGCCAACCTACGAAGGCACTGTCTCTGCAAGTTGGGGTAATCCGGTTTCCAACATTGCCAATGCAGGCAGAATAACCATAAGTCATGCCGGGGTTTTGCCATTAACCGGAACAGGTGTATTGGCCTATTTGCAATTCAGGCTGAAAGCCCAGGGTACAGTTTATCTGAACTTTGTTACAGGTAATCAAACCATTTTTAATGAGGGTGGTATTCCGCTTTATCTGACAAATGGGCGTGTAACAATCAGTCCGCAACCCTATCTTTCATTTAGTCCTAACGGAGGGTTAATAGCAATAGGTGAAACACTGCAGTATTACGTATCGAGAGGAACGGCTCCCTATACCTGGAGCACTACTGATTTATCGGTAGCCAGCATCAGTTCAACCGGATTAGTTACAGGGGTATCTCCCGGCAAAGTAAAAGTGATTGCTACAGATAACACGGGTATTAAGGATACTGCTGATTATTGGGTTGAGGTCGTACCTTTTACCCTGCGAATAAGGGATACTAGTTATTATCAGAATAACTATGTAACCATCCCGGTTAATATCTCTCGTCTTGATGATTTTGATGTTATGGGAGGTGAAGTCAGAGTAGGCTTTAACGAAAGTATTCTTAAGGCCGAAGAAGTGATTTATGCAGGCAGTTTACTGGAGATAATCGGTAATAAAACAGCTAATCTCAGTCTAAATGGGGCAGTTACTGTTTCGTTTGCCTCATCGATGAAAGTACGTGGAAGTGGTCCATTGTTTTTTATTCGTTTTAAAGTCGATGATCGATCCTCGGGTGGTACCTGGGTTGATATTCAACATGCTATGTTCAACGAAGCTTTAAAAGCCAAGTCATACCGTGGATACTTTAATATTCTGGGCTTGCCTAATCTTACAGTTCGTCCAACAAACGGACAGTTGTTGGTAGGTGAGACATTGGACTTTAATGCTAGTGGAGGTATTGAGCCGTATCAATGGAGTGTTTCCAATCCGGTTATAGCATCGATAGATGAGAATGGATTGTTGCTGGCCGAAAAAGGTGGTCAGGTTGTTGTTATGGTTACGGATCCCAGGGGATCTAAAGGTCAATCGGGCATTATTAATATTTATGATGGAACCATTCAATTGGGTGATGTTATCATTCCGGCTGATGGAACATCAGTACAGTTGCCTGTTTATCTGAGTTCAGATATTAGCATGCTTCCGGTGATCAGTTTGTCGGGAGGCATCACTTTTAATGCCAATAATATTGAAAGTATTGATATAAATAATGCTGGTACATCCACTCAATCCTGGTCTTATTCAGCAAATCAGGTGGATAATCATTTTCAATTTGCCGGAGCCGGAGTTAGTGGTGTGAGTGGAGATATCACAATGATGGGGTTGGAGGTATTCATTAAACAAGGTTTAAATGTTGGATTGGTTATACCATTAAATTTTTCCGATTTAATCGTTAACGAAGGTTACCCAAGGTTATTGGTTGAAGCTGGTTCTGTGGAAATAGGAGAGCCAACAGCTATTGATGATAATTTCAAAGATGAAATCCGGGTAATTTATTCACCAACCTTTGTTAAACTTGAGAATATTCCGGAAGATAGTCGTTGGTTATCGTTGTATAGCATAACCGGTGAACAGGTCTTCAAAACAAAGATCGAAGGAAAGACTTTAACATTGTTAAGAAGTCAGTTTGTTAAAGGAATCTATTTAATTGAAATAACAGGGAATAATAAGCTCTATTTAAAAATAAAGTTATGGAGTGGTAAGTGAACGTGGACAGCGACCGGAAAATACTCCGGTCGCTTTTTTATAAGCGATTACTCATCCTTTTCAAATCTATTTGTCTACCCTTCAAAATAATTATTGGGTTTACTTTTGATTAAGAAAACTAATCAGACTTATTAAATCCAAATTATGAAATATTTATTCCTTGTAATCTCATTGCTTGCCCTTTCTGGCAATATGATTTTTGCTCAGTCAGTAACACTTATCGAATCAGTTGGATGGTTCGAAACGGCTATGGTAAAATGGCAGCCTGTCGAAGGGGCTGAAAGTTTTAATGTTTATTATAGTGGCGAAGGCAATACAGAAGTTAAAATAGATGATCAGCTGATTCGCAATTATGGTGATTATTTCAGGGCTGATATTCCTGGACTAAAAGCAGGTGATTATACCATTAAGGTGGCACCGGTTAGTAATGGAGTTGAAACGGGAGTAACAGTATCAGGTACAATTACAGTTTATGCACATGATCGTGCAGGCTTTGCCTTTTCCAACAATCGTGTCCCGGGTGCCTACAACCATGATGGAACACCTAAGGATAATGCTGTGATTATTTATATTACTGAAAACACAAAAAATACCATTTCGATGGATGTAACAGGGGCTAATGAAAACCCTTGTGTTGGGCTACAGGCAATTCTGGATGGCTTTAAAAAAGGCAATGATAACCGTCCGTTGATTGTAAGGCTGGTTGGGCAAATCACTGATCCTTCCTTTAATTATAAAGGAGATATTGTAGTGGAAAATAGTAATAATGCTTCAAGCTACATAACCATAGAAGGAATAGGTGATGATGCTGTGGTTGATGGCTGGGGCATCAGAATAAAAAACGGATCCAATATTGAATTGCGAAATCTGGCATTTATGAATTGTAACAGCGATGAAGGCGATAATATTGGTTTGCAACAAGACAATGATTATATCTGGGTTCATCACTGCGATTTATTTTATGGCGATGCCGGAAGTGATTCAGACCAGGCAAAGGGTGATGGTGCCCTTGATTGTAAAAAGTCAACCTATGTCACATTTTCATATAATCACTTCTGGGACACAGGGAAATCGTGTTTACTGGGTTTGGGTGAAGATACAACAGAAGGTCTTTTTGTAACTTATCATCATAACTGGTTTGATCATTCCGATTCACGACATCCTCGGGTGCGTTTTTTCTCTGCACATGTTTACAATAATTATTTCGATGGAAATGCCAAGTATGGAGTGGGAGCAACCAATGGTTCTTCAGTTTTTGTTGAAGCAAACTATTTCAGAAATTGTAAATACCCAATGATGATATCTCAGCAAGGAACAGATATTTTTTACGATCCTGATGGTACATTTTCAGGTGAAGATGGCGGTATCATTAAAGCTTTTAATAATTATATAGAAGGCCAAAACAGATTTGTTGCCTGGGGTGATGAAGCTTTCAGTAATTCTGCAACGCAATTTGATGCCTATGTGGTATCTGCGAGAGAAGAGGAAGTACCTGTTGAGGTAGTAACTGCTCAAGGAGCTCACAGCTACAACAATTTTGATACAAATTCAGCCCTTATGTATGATTATAACCCTGATACTCCTGAAGCCGCAAAAGCGAATGCGATGGAATATAGCGGTAGAATGCAAGGTGGTGATTTTGTTTGGACTTTTAATAATTCGGTTGATGATGCCTCTTACGCTGTAAATCAAGCCTTGAAAAATGCATTAACATCTTATCAAACAACATTGGTGTCTATTCAAGGGGATGGGGAATCGGATGATACGGGAAATGGAGATGACAATGGAGATGGTGAAGTAACGGAAGGCGATATGGTTCATAACTTTACTTTGTCAGGTCTGAATAGTACTTTTTATACTATCTCTGGTAATCTTTCCGATTCGAAAGGAACGGTCGAATATAACGGACTTACATTAACTCAATGCTTAAAAATAGAATCGGCAACTACAATCTCATTTAATTCAACCATGGTAGGGAAACTGACTCTTGTTTTTAATACAGGCTTTGAAGGCAGTTTTAAAATCAACGGAACCGTTTATAATCCAACCAATGGTGTTTTAGTTGTTGATGTTACAGCTGGCGATTATCTGCTTACCAAAGGCGAAGTAGCTAATCTTTACTTCATGAGTCTGGTTTATGATACATCAACAGGAATCGAAAGAAGAGAAGATCAGAAGGTTAGGTTATATCCGAATCCTGTTTCGGATTATCTTAACATTATTGCAAATGAAAAGTGTTCTAAGATTGAAGTATATACCTTGCAGGGTGTTCTTTTACAAGCAAAAGAATTATATGAAAATGGATTTGATATGAGTCATATTGCTTCAGGAGCCTATCTGATTAAAATATATACCACTAATGGACCTAAGACATATACAATCATAAAAAAATAACAAGAGTAAAAGTTTATAAAAAGATTTCGGCCTGGTCGGAATCTTTTTTTGTGCCATTATTCTGAGTAAAATGTAAATTTGCTTCCATACACATTAACCTATAAAAATCATAAAGATGTTAAAAGTGAACGAGTATTTCGATGGACAGGTAAAGTCGATTGATACCAGTAACAGTGAAGGAAAAGCAACTGCAGGTGTTATTGCTCCGGGAGAGTTTGAATTTGGTACAAGTACCATTGAATACATGACCATTACTCACGGAAAAATGGACGTGTTATTACCTGGAGAAAAGGAATGGAAGACTTATCAGCGCCATGAGACCTTTAAAGTAGCAAAAGACAGCTCATTTAAAGTGTTGGTACAAGAAGCTGTAAGTTACGTTTGTGTTTACGAATAGACGAATAGCAAACTTTATAAAAGCAGAAAAAGCGATCGTTTTACGATCGCTTTCTTGCGTTGTCCCATAAGGACTCGAACCTTAAATGCCTGGACCAAAACCAGGTGTGTTACCATTACACCATGGGACAATCGAGTTTTTTAATTAAAAACCCTCTCAAATTAGAAAGGGTTTTTAGTTGTCCCATAAGGACTCGAACCTTAAATGCCTGGACCAAAACCAGGTGTGTTACCATTACACCATGGGACAATCGCCATGCTTTTTTGTCAAAAGCGATGCAAATATAGATAGTTTTTTTTGCAATGCAAGAACTTTTTAGAAAAAATAACACGTAATCCTTGTTGTAGCCTTGTTTTCAGCAAGAAAAGATTGTGTGAAAAAGGTGCATTTTTTTCAGTCAAAAGATAAAGCATTAAAAAAAGCCCGATATTTACCGGGCTATCTTCATTTATATCTTTTTACTTATCGTTTACCACCTGAAAGAACGTTGATAAGGCTAAACAAGCGCTCATTAATTCCTTTCTTATTTTTCAAGGCTTGGTTAAATGGTACATGTACAATTTCACCATCAACCATACCTACCATTATGCTTTTCTGGTCATCCATCAATGCCTCAACAGCAGCAACACCCAGCTCACTGGCCAGTACACGGTCAGCAACAGTTGGTGAACCTCCACGTTGAAGGTGACCTAAAATAGTTACTCGTGCATCATATTCAGGATGTTCTTCATTCACACGTTTGGCAATGTCAAACGTATTACCCATTTTTTCTCCTTCGGCCACCAAAACAATGCTACTGTCTTTCTGATATGAATATTGTTTCTCAAGGAAACGTTTTAAATCGTTGTAGTTGGTTTTCTTCTCAGGTAGAAGTACCACTTCAGCACCTGAAGCCACACCAGCATTTAAAGCAATAAAACCTGCATCACGCCCCATTACTTCAATAAAAAACAAACGACTGTGAGCCGTTGCTGTATCACGTATTTTATCCACAGCCTCAACAACAGTATTTAAGGCGGTATCGTAACCAATGGTTAAATCGGTTCCATATAGGTCATTGTCGATGGTGCCCGGAACCCCAATGATTGGGATGTTATATTCGCGGCCAAAAATGTTAGCTCCAGTAAAGGTACCGTCTCCACCAATAACAACCAGCCCATCTAGTTTTTCTTTCTTGAAATTTTCATAGGCTGTTGCTCTTCCTTCCGGTGTGCGAAACTCAGGACATCTGGCTGATTTTAGCATGGTTCCTCCAAGCTTAAGAATTCCACTGACAGAACCAGCATTCAAAGGAAGAAAATCGCCATTTACCAATCCCTGATAACCTTTGATAATACCAACAACTTCAATATTCTCGTAAATACATTTACGCACCACAGCACGCACAGCTGCATTCATTCCGGGTGCATCTCCTCCTGAAGTTAAAACCCCTATTTTAGAAAGTTTATTCATGTGATATATTATTTGTTTTTGTTTGACTTCTAAGTTGAACTAAGGGTATCTTTCTTCTTCATAAAACGGAGGTACAATGTTAATGTTAAACTCTGAAATATCAATAAAAATAGGGGAGTCATTTTATCAATTTTTATAGGGTATTTTAAGTTAGTCCCTCTATTTAGATTATTTGACCTTGAAAATGAATTTTTATATAGAAATTCAACCGTTTAGTTGACTTATCATAGTTTGATGAATAATTTATTGTAAAAATATACGCTGAAAAACTATCTTTAAGGGAATTTAATAATACCTCATGAATCCACTAAAACGCTTGAACCTGATTATAGGTTGGACAATCTTTATTCTAACCACCATTCTTTATTGGATTACCATGGCCCCAACAGCCAGTTTGTGGGACTGTGGTGAGTTTATTTCTTGTATGGCCAAGATGGAGGTAGGACACCCGCCCGGAGCACCCTTTTATCTGTTACTCGGACGGTTTCTGAATCTTTTTGCCTCCGATGCCTCTCAGATTGCCTATACAGCAAACCTGTTGTCGGTGTTTTCATCATCGGCTACTATTATGTTGATGTATTTCTCGGCAGAGCATATGTTACGTCGCATCTTTAGTAAATATACTCAGGATATTGCTTCATATCTTTATATTGTTGTTCCTTCTGCGATCGGAGCCTTAGCTTTTGCTGTTTCCGATACTTTCTGGTTTTCGGCTGTAGAGGCCGAAGTTTATGCCTTGTCGATGCTGTTTACAGCTCTGTGTTTCTGGATGTTTTTAAAGTGGGAGGAAGCGCATGAAAAAACAGGGTCAGGTGTAAAATGGCTCATTTTAATTGCCTATCTGACTGGTTTATCGGTTGGGGTGCATTTATTAAACCTTTTGATCATTCCTGTTCTTATTTTATTGATATTACTTCGCAGGGCACCCTTTTCTTGGATGTTGTTTTTTAAAGCAATAGTGTATGGCGGGGTAATTCTGGGAATATTGCTATTTGGTGTGATTCAAAATGGTCTTTGGTTAGCCGAGAAGTTTGAATTGATGAGTGTGAACAGTTTCGGATTACCTAAAAATTCAGGCTTATTGTTTTTCACTATAGTAATCTTTGGTTTGCTATTCTTTGCTGTATTCAAAACCCGAAAGAAAAACAACTGGCAACACCTTTTGGCTGTAATCAGTCTGGTTTTCCTGATTGGTTATTCATCATATGCTATGATAATCATACGGGCAGATGCGAATACACCCATTAATCTCAACGATCCATCAAACGTATTTACACTCGATAGTTTTCTTAATCGCGAACAATATGCACAAAGTCCATTACTATATGGACAGTATTACAATGCCGAAGCAGGTGAATTAAAATACAAAACAGCCTATCGATTTAATGGTACCGAATACGAGAGTTATCAAAAGGCTGACGAATACGAATACGATCCTAAAGGAACGGGATTCTTCCCAAGAATGCATAGTAGCAGCCCGACACATATCTACGGATACCAGATGTGGGCAGGGGTCAATCCCAAAAGTAAAGAAAAGCCATCTTTTGCAAGCAACCTTAAATTCTTCTTTAACTACCAGATTAACCATATGTATTTCCGCTATTTTATGTGGAACTTTTCCGGCAGGCAAAATGATGAACAGGGGCATGGTGATGTGCTGAAAGGAAACTGGATAACCGGCATACCCTTTCTGGATAAAGATATACAAGGAGGTATTTACCCTAGTATTGCTCAAAACAACCCATCTCGTAACCGGTATTTTTTATTGCCTTTATTAATTGGCTTGTTGGGTATTATCTTTTTAATAGGGGCGGGTAAAAATGGTAAAAAATACCTGGCTGTAACCGGGTTGCTATTTCTGATGACAGGTCCTGTTATTATTCTTTATTTAAATCAAACACCGTTTGAACCCCGCGAGCGTGATTATGCTTTTGCAGGTTCGTTTTATGCTTTTGCCATGTTTATTTCTTTTGGAGCTTTTGCCCTTGCTCATTGGTTAAAAACACTCTCTAAAAGTTCGCTTACAGGATATCTGGCCATGGTGCTTATAGTGACGGCTGTTCCTGTTTTGATGTTGTCTCAGAATTTTGATGATCACAATAGGGATAACCGTTATTTTGCTTTGAACATGGCTCGGAGTTATCTGGCTTCCTGTGAGCCCAATGCTATTCTTTTTACATATGGTGATAACGATACTTACCCGGTTTGGTATGTGCAGGAAGTAGAAGGCTTCAGAACGGATGTCAGAGTAATAAATTATGGTTTGATGGGTGCTGACTGGTGTGTTCGTCAGTTGGCTGAGGCTGTTAACGATGCCGGTCAGATGCCATTTACGATAAATATTGATCGATATAAAAACGGCGATCTGGATCATGCTTTGGTAATGGATCGTGATGAAGATTATGCTCCATTAATGAGTGTGGTTCGTTTCATTGGCAGCGATAATGAGCAAAGTAAACTGCCTTTGCAAAGTGGGCAGAAGATTGATTATTCGCCAATTGGCAATTTCGCTTTGCCATATAATGATAAGGATACCGTTAAGTGGACTTGTCCTAAGCGGGTGTTATATAAAAATGATATTGCCTTACTCGATATTCTGGCAACCAACAATTGGGAGCGACCAATTTATTTTACAACGGGTGCTGATCCAGAGATATTTCTTGGTTTAGAAGATTACCTGCGCTACGAAGGGATGGTTTATCAACTGGTGCCTAAATCCAAATCGCCGGATGAACAGGTTTATATTGATACTGATGTATTGTTCAATTCATTTATGAACAAGGTATCTATTGGAGATGGAACTTCTTCATATTACGATCATTATTGCAGAAGAACCTTTGATGTGATGCGCTATCGTCAGATGATCAATTTATTGGTTCTTGGTTTGCTCGAAGAAGGAAGAAAGCAGGAGGCTGCCGAAGTAATCCGAAAAGGATTAAAGGAGTTACCAATTGAAGTTGCTCCTGAGGCGTCTGGAAATATTCCATTTTTGCAGTTGGCCTACGAAACAGGATTAATAAATGAAGCAACTGAGAAGATTGATTTTCTTTTGCAACGACACATTAATAATTTGTATTGGTTTAATGCACAGTCGAACCGTTTGAAAAATGCTTCAGCTCAGCTTTTCTCCGAAGAGTTGGATAACGGCAGATTATTAAATAATGTTTTAAAGCTGATGGGTAATAAAAAATTATTGGAACAGTTTGATAATACCTATCAGGATCTGGGCTTGTCAAGATTATTAGGAGAATAGCCTGCCTTGAAAAAATATTTGATGAGTTCGATACGTTAATGATTAGTTAATGTTCGGACTCATCGTTGCTTAATACATAATAAATAATGACCTGTTCTAATAAAAATTGTATTTTTGGCAATTATCTGACGAAAGCTGGAAAAGAATTTCTTTAAATGGAGTTCTATCTGATTGAAATTAAGTTATTATGAGGCTATACACCCGATTGAATTTGCTGCTTGGCTGGTTAACCTTTTTTATCTCCGCCACAGTGTACATCATGACTATCGAACCAACAGCCAGTTTCTGGGACTGTGGTGAATTTATCTCTACATCATACAAATTATTGGTTGGTCACCCTCCCGGGGCACCGTTCTTTATGATCATGGGTCGATTCTTTTCGCTTTTTGCACCGGATCAGGGTGCAGTAGCTGCAATGATTAATATTATGTCGGCATTAGCCAGTGCATTTACAATATTGTTCTTATTCTGGACAATAACGCATCTGGCAAAAAAAATATTTATTTCCGAAGAAGAGCCTCCAATCTGGAGAACCATGGCAGTTATGGGTGCCGGTCTGGTTGGAGCTTTAGCATATACTTTTTCCGATACATTTTGGTTTTCGGCTGTTGAAGGGGAGGTTTACGCAATGTCATCACTTTTTACAGCGGTTGTTTTCTGGGCCATTCTTAAATGGGAGAATGTAGCAGGTAAACCATATGCCAATCGTTGGTTGGTATTAATTGCATACCTAATGGGACTTTCCATTGGTGTTCACCTGTTAAACCTGTTGGCTATTCCTGCCATTGTTTTTGTGTATTATTTTAAATTATATGAAGTTAACCGAAACAATACAATTAAAGCTTTGGTAATTTCAGGTGTGATCCTGGCCGGAGTATTATATGGAATTATTCCTGGTGTAGTTACGGTTGCCAGTTGGTTTGAACTGATTTTTGTAAATGGTCTCGGTTTACCGTTTAATACAGGAGCTTTATTCTATGCAGTTCTTCTTATTGCGGCTTTGGTTGCAGGCATATGGATTACTTACAAAAAGAGGATGGCCATTGCTAATACAATTTTGCTAGGAGTGACTGTGATACTAATCGGGTACTCTTCATTTGCAATGATCGTAATCCGTTCCTATGCAAATCCTCCAATGGATCAAAACTCACCGGAAGATGTATTTTCATTAATGTCGTATTTGAATCGTGAGCAATATGGTGATCGACCTTTATTCTTTGGGCAGAATTTTAATTCTCCTCTTGATCGTAAATCGATGAATGAGGAAGATGGTGCACCTGTCCGCATTAAGAAAGATGGTAAGTACGTTACAGTAATGCATCGCACAGAGTATGCTTTCGACGATAAAACCACCACTATTTTTCCTCGTATGTACAGTCGTGAGGCGCATCATATTGAACAATACAAAGCCTGGACAGATTTTAAAGGCAAAAGGGTAACCGTAGGTGATGAACGTGGAGTGCCTAAGCAGATTCAGGTTCCAACCTTGTGGGAGAATATTAAGTTCTTCATGAATTACCAGGTAAATTATATGTATTTCCGCTATTTCATGTGGAACTTCTCTGGTCGACAGAATGATATTCAGGGACATGGTGAGGTGAATAAAGGAAACTGGATAACCGGCATCAAATTCATCGATCAGATGCGATTGGGCGACGAATCGAAGCTTTCTGATTTATATACCAAAAATCGCGGAAGAAATAAATATTATATGTTACCGCTTATTCTAGGATTGGTGGGTATGTTCTTCCAATTCAATGCTGGTAAAAACGGGAAACAGAGTTTCTGGATTGTATTGCTTCTGTTTTTCCTTACTGGTTTAGCCATTGTGATTTACCTGAACCAAACTCCATATCAGCCTCGTGAACGTGATTATGCTTATGCTGGTTCATTCTATGCATTTGCCATTTGGATTGGGTTAGGAGTGCTGGCAATTGTTGATGGGCTAAAACGCTTTGTGCCTGGATCAGTTGGAGCAGGTATTGCAACAATTCTCAGTTTAATTTTTGTTCCGGGCATCATGGCCACGGAAAACTGGGATGATCACGATCGTTCAGAAAGATATGTTGCTCGTGATCTTGCCTATAATTACCTCAATACTTGTGCCGATAATGCAATCATATTTACAAATGGTGATAATGATACTTTTCCATTATGGTATGCTCAGGAGGTTGAAGGTGTACGTACCGATGTCAGGGTTTGTAATTTAAGTTATCTGCAAACTGATTGGTACATCGATCAGATGAAGCGTAAGGCTTATGATTCTGATCCAATGCCTTTCTCAATGAATCACGATCAGTATGTAACCGGATCGCGTGATGTTGTTTATATGTTGGATCGAATCAAAGGAGCCATTGATCTGAAAGATGCCATTGATTTTGTAGCAAGTGATAATAAGAAAACCAAGACTGTTCCTGAATATTCAGGTACCCTGGATTATCTGCCTTCAAAGCAATTTACCTTAAAGTATGATAGTCTGAAAGTGCTTCAGAATGGTATTGTATCTGAAGAAGCTGCTCATTTATTGGCTCCGCAGGTTGATATTAACATTAAGAAGGATGTGATTCTGAAAAATGAGTTGATGATACTTGATTTGTTTGCAACAAACAACTGGGATCGCCCTGTATATTTTGCAGTAACAGTAGGTGCTGATAATTATGTGAGCCTGCAGGATTATTTCCAGTTGGAAGGATTTGCCTATCAGGTTGTACCAATCAAAACTGAAAGCGATAATGGTCAGTATGGTCGGGTTGATACTGAAAGGATGTACACCAATATGATGGAGAAATTCCGTTGGGGTGGTTTTGAAAATCCAAAGGTTTATCTGGATGAAAACCATATGCGAATGGCCAATAACATCAGAAATAACCTGGCTCGTTTGGCTCTGGCATTATTAGATGAGGGTAAAAATGAAAAGGCTCAAAAGGTACTTGACAAAACCATGGAAGTGTTAAGCGAAGACAGAGTTCCGCATAATTATTTCAGTATTTTCCTTGCAGAAGGTTACTTCCGTTTGGGTGAGTTTGAAAAAGGTGAGGAAATATTGAAAGATCTTTCAACAGATAAGATGAAAGATTTTGATTATTACAGCTCACTTACACCTGATAAACAAAAAACGGTTGGACGTGAACCTGATACTGCCATGGCTATTTATATGGAAGTAGTGAGAATGGCTCAAAAATACAACCGTACAGATTTCATGAAACAGTTGCAAGGCGACTATGAGCAACGTATGAACCAAATGGGTTTTTACGAAAACTAAAATATGAGTTGGAAGGTTCGTCCACCGCAGGTTATCAGAAACCTTTTCCCGGGAACTACCTGGCGCATGCCGGAACAGGAAAAGGTGATCTACTTTACCTTTGACGATGGACCCGTTGAAAAAGAAACGCCTTGGGTGATGAACCTTTTGAATCAGTATCAGATTAAGGCAACCTTTTTCTGTGTAGGAGAAAATGCCGATAATAATCAGCATCTGATTCAGGAACTTTTAAATAATGGACATAGTGTAGGCAATCATGCGTACAATCATTTACCTGCGTGGAAATGTTCACGTAGCGAATATTTCAACAATATTGATAAGGCAAGACCGTACATTCCCGGTAACTTATTCAGACCACCGCATGGGCAACTCTATCCGTGGTATATGAAGGAGTTAAAAAGCAAATTTAGTAAAGTGGTGATGTGGGATGTCCTTTCGATGGACTACGATAAACGCCTTAGTAAAGAACAGGTGTTATCAAACGTTACAGATAATGTTCGAAACGGCTCGGTTGTGGTTTTTCACGATTCGGCAAAAGCCTGGGAACGTTTGAACTATGCATTGCCTAAAAGCCTTGATTTCCTGTTGGAAAAAGGTTATCGTTTTGAAGTGTTGAAAATGGATTAAAATTTTATAGCAAAATAATTAAACAGTGGTTTGATTAGTTTGGGAAGTTCACGAAAAGTGTTGTGGGTTATTTGTTCTGTTATTTAACTACTGCCTGCTGCCTATAAACTAACAAGCTATATAATAAAGAACAAACAAATGAATATTCTTCTTTTAGGATCAGGAGGACGTGAGCATGCCCTGGCATGGAAAATGACACAGAGTGAGAAGCTGACTAAACTGTTTATTGCTCCGGGTAATGCCGGGACATCAGCAGTGGGGACCAATGTGGATGTCAATCCAAACGATTTTGAAGCAGTTAAAAAAGTGGTATTGGAAAATGCCATTGAAATGATTGTAGTAGGACCTGAAGAACCCTTGGTAAGAGGAATTAAAGATTTTGTTTTAAACGATCCGGAAATAGCGCAAGTACCTGTTATTGGTCCTGGTCAAAAGGGTGCTCAATTAGAAGGAAGTAAAGAGTTTGCAAAGGCTTTTATGCAACGTCATAATGTTCCTACAGCAGCTTATTTATCAGTTACTTCCGCAAATCTTGAGGAAGGATTGGCGTTTCTGAAAACGATGAAAGCACCTTATGTACTGAAAGCTGATGGTTTGGCCGCCGGTAAGGGAGTGTTGATATTAGACGATCTGGCTGAAGCACAGAACGAACTTAAAGAAATGCTTGGTGGTAAATTCGGTGATGCCAGTAGCACGGTTGTGATTGAAGAATATTTAAGTGGTATTGAGCTTTCTGTCTTTGTATTGACTGATGGACATGGCTATGTGGTTTTGCCTGAAGCAAAGGATTACAAGAGAATTGGAGAAGGTGATACAGGATTAAATACAGGTGGAATGGGAGCTGTGTCTCCGGTTCCGTTTGCCGATGAGGTATTTATGAAGAAGGTACACGACCGTATTGTTCTTCCAACTGTTGAAGGGTTGATTAAAGACGATATACCTTATAAAGGATTTATTTTTATTGGTTTGATGAGTGTTGAAGGGGAACCATTTGTTATTGAATACAATGTGAGAATGGGCGATCCTGAAACAGAAGTGGTGATCCCACGCTTGAAGTCTGACCTGGTTGATCTCTTCCAGGCTGTTGCAGCAGGAAATCTGCGAACAAAGCAAATTGAAGTGGACGAACGAAGTGCAACTACAGTGATGTGTGTTTCGGGTGGTTATCCTGGAGATTATGAAAAAGGGAAAGAGATCACCGGATTGGAAAATATAACTGAAGGTATGGTTTTTCATGCAGGCACCACAGAAAAGGATGGTAAGGTTGTTACAGCGGGAGGACGTGTTATTGCTTTAACAGCTTATGGTAAAGATAAAGACGAAGCATTGGCACAATCATTCAAGAATGCTCAGAAATTAGATTATGAAGGAAAATATTTCCGTTCAGATATAGGATTCGATTTGTAATATGATTTTTCAGTCACTCAATAGAAACAGCATTACGGCTTTTGTGCTGCTGCCACTATTCTTACTTGGCTTCTGGCTCAATTCATTTGTCGGAGTTCAATCGGTGAGTTTCCCGTTTAGCGAGACTCCTATGCCATTGTTTGGATTGTTATTGGGTGCACTGAAAGGAAATCATTTTCTGTCAACTCTGATAAGTATGTTAATTGCCCTGGTGATGATGTTAGGTGTCAACCGGATGGTCAATCGCTTTGGATTATCAAATAATCAAACTGCAATGCCAGGGTATTTATACTTGTTTTTGGTGAGTGGCTATCTGATGGCCCAACAGTTACATCCGGTATGGTTTTTTACGCCATTGCTGCTGCTTTCAATTGAGCGTTTGTTTTCAGGAGGGCCACAGCGTAAACCAATGGCCTGGTGCTTCGAATCAGCTTTCTGGTTGTCAGTAGGTAGCTTGTTTTATGCCAAGGGAATTTATTTTATCATATTGATCTGGATGATCATGTTCATCCTCAGAATGTTTACGTTTCGTTCCATCCTGGCTTCTCTAATTGGATTTGTATTGCCATATATTTTTGCCTTTAGTTATTTCTTCCTTGTTGGCAGATTTACCTGGTTTGCTGATGTTGCAATAGAGAATTTTATATCACCAATAGCCTTTTTCTCACATACCATTTTCTCACAACTTTATAATGGTATTATTATCTTCCTGGTTTTTCTGGCCATCCTGGCTGTTGTGAGAATCATGCCGATGGTTAAGATTATTACACGTAAATATTTCCGTATTTTCATTTGGTTAATCGTACTAGGCATTGTTGCAGCTTTAACGCCATATTATTCTTTGGAGGTGGTTCCAATACTTGCCATTGGTGCTTCCATTATACTAAGTCGCTTTTTGAATGCAATTCGTAAGTCAGTTATTCAGGAGGTAGTGTTTGTATTGCTTTTTATAATGACACTGGCGGCTCAATTTCTGATCTGATTTATGGATGTTTTAAAGCCTACATTGGCCATATATGGTATTCAGGACCGTATTAATACAGATACACCTTTTTATGTGCACGATCACGCCCTTACTCTAATGGAGAATGGTAAGGTGTTAAAGCATCTGACACTTGAGCGCCTCTCAAGAAGAAAGCATGATAATAAATTGCACGAACAGCTGTATGATATTTTAAAGCAGGAAGGCTTACTGAAGAATACCGATTATGACCTCGTTTTTGTTGATAATGTTGTTGGTCGTACTTTCCTTTCATCTTGTGGCCGATTCCGCTTTGAAGCTCCTTTAAATAGTCATTTAAGTACCATGCCTGAATTAGGAAGATGCTGGTGGCTGGATAGAGAAAGAGAAGCATACGCACTAAATCATGAGCTGGCTCATCTGGGAGCATGTTTACCTTTTTACGGATCTTTTAATGAGAATAGTTTATTGGTTCATTTCGATGGAGGAGGGAGTCTGAGTAATCTATCTGTTTGGGAATTTAAAAAGGGCAGTGTTCAATCGAAAGAATTTCACTGGGACTATAAATATCTATCAGGGTTATTTAATGCCAATGCCCTGGTGTTTGGTATAATTGGTTCAAAATACATTGAGCAAAACAGTGTTCCGGGTAAAATGATGGGACTTGCATCTTTTGGAAGTTATAAACCAGATATTGAAGATTGGCTTATTAAAAATGACTATTTCAAAGATCTATGGGGAAGTAAAAAAGTGTTTTTCGATGCTGCTAAAATTGATTTTGGCTGGGATAAACAACATCTGAATACACAGGATTCTTTTTTACATGATATTGTTGCAACCATGCAGGGTATTTTTCAGCGGGAGTTGCTAACTAAGCTCGAATTGCTGCAGCATAATGGACAATACGATTATTTATATTATTCTGGTGGTTCGGCTCTGAATATAGTGGCTAACACTCAAATTGTGGAATCCGAATTGTTTAAACATGTATTTATACCTCCTTGTCCTGAAGATAGTGGCCTTTCTTTAGGTGCTGGGGCCTTTGTGGAGTGGTTAAAACATGGAAATATCAATTCCCATTCACCTTACCTCAATAATTGGGGTATTCAGGATTATTCAACTGAAGTAAAGTTGGATGAGCTGGAAAAATGTGCTTTGGAACTTCTCAAGGGCAAAGTGATAGCTGTTTGTAATAATACCGGAGAGATTGGTCCACGAGCCTTAGGTAACCGAAGTATTCTGGCATTGGCGAATAATAAATCCCTGGCTCAAAAAGTAAGTATGACTCATAAAAAACGTGAGTGGTACCGACCTGTGGCACCCATCATGCTTGTTAAAAATGCACAATACTTTACCGGGAAAAAGAATATACATCCTCTGGCCGATTATATGTTGCTCGATTTTAGCATCCTGCCTGAGAAGCAAAAGGAGATCGAAGGTGTAGTGCATGTTGATGGGACAGCACGTATTCAGGTAGTTCGAAAAAAGGAAGATAATCCTTTTGTGTTTGATTTACTTCAATTGCTGGATAGAAAATATCAGGTGAAAGCTTTGATTAATACATCTTTCAATGTAAAAGGTGAACCCATTGTACATACAAAGGAGGGAGCCCTTAAATCAGCACAAAACATGAATTTAGATGGAGTTGTACTTAATGGACACTATCAGCAACTATAACCATTTAACAAGGATCGTTTCCAGATCGTCCATTTTAACCGGTTTTCCAATATAATCATTCATTCCGGCTTCCAGACACACTTCTCGGTCACCTTTGAGTGCATTGGCAGTCATTGCAATAATGGGAACATCAATCTTCATCTCCCTTAACTTGGTGGTTGCATCCAACCCATTCATTACAGGCATCTGAACATCCATGAATACAAGGTCGTAATTATCCTGATCACCCTCGGTAATCATATTTACAGCCTCTTCACCGTTTTTTGCAATATCAATTTGTAAACCAATCCGATCAAGCATTTTCTCTGCAATCTTTTGATTGATGATATTGTCTTCAACCAGTAAAACACGTTTGTCTTTTATGCGTTCCTGAAGACTTGGTGCTTCATCCTGTTCAGCTCCCTGGTTGTTTTTATCACCAAAAAGTCTCTCAATTGTGTTTAGTAATTCGGTGTGTTTAATTGGTTTTTGCATTATAAAATCCACACCTTTTAGCTGATCAATTGGTTTCCATCTGTTATCAGAGGTAAACAAAATGATTTTGATATTTTTTTGCAGTTCTTTAATACTTTCCAGCAGATTATCATCAGCCTTGCTAAAAACATGACTATCGATGATGATTAGATTGAAATCCTTACGATGTGATAATGTCATTAAAGCTGACTTTTCATCATTCACCGTTTCTGAATTAATCGACCAGTTATTCAGGGTCTTTTTAAGTAGAAGAAGGTTGGTTTTATGATTGTCAACAATCAGGGTATTGATGGTGCTGAATAACTCAGTGTTTATCTCATATGCCTTTTGGTTTTTATCAATTACCAATGGCAGTGTAAAATGAAATACTGATCCAGGATTCTCTTTTGACCACATAAAATTAGGGTTGGGACTTTCAACCCATATTTTACCACCCATCAGTTCAATCAACATCTTTGATATACTGGTTCCCAGTCCTGTTCCACCAAACTTACGGGTTGTTGAACCATCTGCCTGAGTAAAGGATTCGAATATCTTTTCCAATTTACTTTTAGGTATACCAATTCCAGAATCTTCAACCGAAAAGTGAAGTGTCATATTGGATCCTTGTTGTTGTTCTATTTCTACTTTTAGAACAACTTCTCCTTCAGAAGTGAATTTAACAGCATTACCCATTAAATTAACCAAAACCTGAATCAATCGACTCTCATCACCAATAACAATGGCTGGAATAGTGTCTTCAACATCGCTCAAAAGCTCAATGCCTTTTTCACGACCTTTGAACGACATTTGATCCATTAGATATTCAACGGTAGAGCGAAGATTAAATGCATAGGATTCAATTTTCATTTTACCGGCTTCGATCTTAGAGAAATCAAGTATATCATTAATGATATTAAGCAGATTGTCACAAGAACGGCCAATGATAGAAACAACATTCTTCTGTTCTTTTGACAACCTGGTTTTGGATAAGAGTTCTGTTGCTCCAATGATACCGTTCATAGGAGTACGAATCTCATGACTCATATTAGCCAAAAATTCAGATTTGGCTTTATTTGATTCAGCTTCTTTCTTTTGAATCTCTTTCTGGGCACTGATATCCATAAAAGCCTCCAGAAACACTTCGTGATTATCTAGTGTAACCGGAATGATATTCTTTAATATTTCACGTGAAATATTATTTTCTTTAACCTCTAATCGTTCATCCAGCGATTCTACCATTATGCCGGACTGCTCATCTTTGTATTCGTCCTTTTTATTGGTGACAAATAGCTCCTGATATGAATGGGTTCTGAAATGAGCCATTGCCTGAGAAATGGTTTTGAAGCCCATGATTTTAGCAGCGGTCTGATTGAGCTGAATTACTTTCTTTTCGCTGTCAACAATTAAAATACCCACAGGAAGATTTTCTGTTATGGTTGAAAGAGTTTTGTTTGACTCCTTAAGTGACTCAGTAAGAAGTTTCTTTTCAGTTGTGTCTTCCTTAATTGCAATGTAATTCGAGATGGTTTTGTCTTCACTTAATACGGGTGATATCAAAACTTTTTCCCAGAAAACAGCACCATTCTCTTTCTTACTGGAAATTTCACCAGTCCAAACCTGTCCTTCCTGAATGGTTTGCCACAATACTTCAGCAAATTCATTGGTATCTTCCTGTAGCTGAAAAAAGTTGGTGTTACCACTATTTAATTCAGACTTAGAGAATCCGGCCAGCGATTTAAATCCTTTGTTTACATACTCAACGTTACCTTGTGTGTCGGTAATCATAATTGAGATCGGACTCTGTTCAACAGCCTGTATAAGTTTACGGTTATTTTGTTCCGCCTTTCTTTGATTTAAAATCAGATTACGTATTTGCGATAAAAGGAAATAAGTCAGAAAAACTACAAATAGCGTAAATACTATTAATGAAAGGTACTTAAGGTTATTATAACGTTTTAGCACATTTATGCTTTCGTTATTTAAGGTTACTAACCTCTTATTGATATCGTACGAGATTTTGTTTTCAATTTCATGCAGTCTTTCCAGTTTAGACTCAGCTTGCTTAATATATAGATCAGTCGCTTTGGCTACATTGTTATATCCATCAGGCTCTTTTAAGGTTGCTTCAATTTTTCGGGCTACTCTTTCAGAAAGACTGTGCATGGTGTTGATCAAAGGAGCTAACTCTCTTACTTCTCTAATCGAACCTGTATAACTATCTTCATTGTAAGTTATGACGTTTGTAATTACATCCTGTGTGTGAAGGTTAACAGCTCTTTTATCCTCTATATTACCACCCTGATCAATTACATTAATAATCTCTATGCTACGTTCAGTAAGATCTGCTATTTCATTTTCAATATTAGTTAGCTGTTGATTGACATTAACAGATGGATAACTTTTAAAAGCAATGTTTAATTCCAGAAGGTTTTTGTGGAGTAAATGCTCCAGTTTGGCCAATTGTTCCTGATTTTGAATGGCCTTTCTGTATTTAGTAGCATATGAACTGTCGAAATAATTTTCTATGCTAATGATGGCACCTATTGTAATTAAATAGATAGCTAACAAGAGGTAGAGCTTGTTTACTATTGGCTCTTTAAAGTAGAATATTTTGGATGTTTTTTGATTCTTACCCACAAGATGTAAATTAAACTAACTGTGTTTTACGAACGTATAAATTTAAAAAATTATCGTCTTCCTTTTAGTAAAACCGTATTTACTTAATCTGTTTTCATTTAATTGGGTGCTTGTAAATTTTAGAAAAGCTTTGGTAAGCACTGGTTCTGAACTACATGAGAGACTTGTTGCGAAAATGGGTATATGTAAATTATTTTGCAAATCAGGTTTGATAACATCAACATAATTGCGATTTCCATTAACAAAATAGTTACTTTCCCAATCGATAACGATATCAACCTTATCATTCTTCAGCTCTTTTATCAGTCCTTTTGAGTCGGATGTCAGGGCAACTATTTTAGGTAAGAGCCTGTCATAAACATTTTGAGATTGTAATAATTTCCTGGTTTCAGAACCAATAGAGCTTGTTTCGGGATTAGCAATGATTAAAGAGTATTTATCTTTAAGAAGGGATGAGAATCTCCCATCGAATTTTTTAGGGTTCCCCTTCTTTACCATAAAAGTCAAAGAATTATATCCAATAAAAACAGAATCCATCAAAGCCTGGCCTGTTTCCTGATAAAATTTCTCAAAAGTTGCTGTTGAAGAAGGGATGTAAAGATCGCCTTTGCCTGTGTAACTGATCAGGTCCATTAAATTTTGAGCACAATCATTTTGAACTCTTACTTTGCAATTGTACTGTATCTCAAATTGCTCTTTAAGATTCAAAATCAGCCCCAGCATTGAGTTTTCGCAATAAACGACCAACTCTTTTTGAGTTTGCTGAGATTCTGAAATACTATTTTTTTTTCTATGCTTACATCCTGTAGCTAATAAAATAAGGCTCAGGACGAAGAGGATCTGATACTTGTGTAGGGCCATTAAATACACATATAATTATACACGCCCAAGTTATGGATTTATATAATTGAATAACAGTTTGTTTGTCACATAATACGGGGCGTTTGTCAAATACAACTAACCTTTCACAAAGTGCTTCTTGATCCAGCGTGGTACAATAAAAGCACCGATTAACAAGTAAGGATAGTAGCTTACTACCCGCCACATAAAAGCCATTGCGACACCCGTGCCAGCAGGGATCATTGTTGAAAGAAACTCTTTAAATACCCATTCTGCAAATCCACTACCACCAGGTGTCGGACTAACCAGCATCATAATCCACATAACCAATTGCTTGCCAAATATTAGAATATGATCATTCCATCCGAGGAAATGGAATCCGAAAAATGCCAAAATGAGCGAGTTGACAATCCAGTAACGGGAGGTCCAGCTGAATGCAGTTGCCATAAAAGCTTTGAGCCAATTTTTAAAGGGCCAGGTCTTAAATTCCTTCGAAGCGGCAATTAAATCAGAACCGGACTCGTTTGCCTGTGGTCTCCAACGCTTAATTATGGGTAATTTAAAAATCCAAAGTAATAACCATTTCAATCCACGTGGATTAACAAAAAGACCATAGCTTATAACGATGGTATATGCAAGTTTTACAATATAACCGGCAAGAGCAAACATTAAAAATTGGTTTTTGTAAAAGGGCAAACTGTTCTCGATTGAATTGCCAAAAGCAAAAATATCAGTTCGTCCGATGAAAAGCAGGATGAGAGGAAATGTTATAATAAAATACAATTCATCCAGAAAGGAGGTTACCATAACAATGGCTGTACTTCGGCCAATTTTAATTCCTTCTTTGTTGATAAAGAAAATTGCAACACTTGTTCCTCCAATTGCAGAGGGAGTAATAGCCGATGTAAACTCCCACAACATTATTATATTAAAAGCCTTTCGCCAGGTTATTTGCGTTCCACTCAAAAGACGAATTCGATAAATATAACCTAAGTCTCTGGCTGCTATCATTAAAAAAGATACAAAAAACCAGAAAATCGATTGGAGCGAAAATGTAAAAGCATCCATTACAGATGGATCAAACTCATGGTAAAGGAAATATCCGGTAACTGCCAATCCAATAAAAATCGGAAGGGTAATTTTCCCTGGTCGGATGCTTCGTAATATTTTACCAGAGTTATCGGTCATAAAAACAAAGTTAGGAGAATAGCTGCTGTCATAAAAATAGGAGGCCGGTTTTTATTAGAAAAAATGGCCTGATTGCATAATAAATTTGAAATCAGGCTATCAATATTAAAATCTCCAACCCATATTAAAATATACAGCTGATCTGTTAGTGTCGCCTGCAGAAGAATCCTGCATGAAATCTTGTAAGCTGTTGCGGTAGGTTGAACTTAGCTGAACCTTATAAAATTCAAAGCCAAATCCCCAAATTAATCCATAATCATCTTTGTTATAAGTTGCATTGAAATCCATCTTTTCGCCATCGACCTTGCCATTTAGATGATAACTATAATAACCTCCGGCTAATACAAAGAACTTTGGCGTGAACATATCATTGTTATATGTTTTAAGCATGAGTGACACAGGAGTTGTGATCGATTGCATGTTTATTTTACTGTCGTTTACTTTGTAACTATGAATATCATAGACTACTTCGGGTTGTAAAAATAGCGAACGGGTTATTTTTATCTGAGCAAATAATCCTGGTTCAATCGCAAAACGAGGAATTGTTTGTAGTTGCACGTCGTTATAAACAAGTCTGCTTGACCCCATCCCTATTTTCCCTCCAATCGTCACCGGTGGTATTTCCTGAGTTGCTTTGCGGTGGGCTATCAGCATATCCTGAGTTGCTATTTCTTCAGATAATTCGCACAAAAAGGTGCAAATTGTATTCATTCCTTCATAATCAAGTTTATCCGCTGTGTCTTCAGGTTTGTGATAAGGTGATTTTAAACCTGTAAATAAATGTGTAGCGGGTATTCCATAGTCGGCAAAAGATTTCGTATCGGTTAGCTCTACCTTGGTGGTGTTTGCTTTTGCTATTACCAGGTTGTTTTTAACAGCTATTGATTGAGCCATCTCATCACCATCTTTCAATAAAGCCATACCTTGTAATCGCAAACTGCCAATGCTTGAATACATACCAACCATGTCAATACTGAACATGAATTTTACTTTGGCAGGATCAATCACTTTGTCTGAAAGAAAATATCTTGACCCAATTAAACCGCTTTCTTCAGCATCGAAAGCAACAAATATTACACTGTATTTGAGTTTTGATTGATTTTGTTTAAG
Organism: Carboxylicivirga caseinilyticus; assembly: GCA_025499705.1. Classification (GTDB taxonomy): domain Bacteria; phylum Bacteroidota; class Bacteroidia; order Bacteroidales; family Marinilabiliaceae; genus Carboxylicivirga; species Carboxylicivirga caseinilyticus. Next base: position 76,193 of record JAFMVE010000009.1, on the reverse strand, counting down.
ATACCTTGCTGTTTCGATTACAGTTGCAACCCCGGATGCGTTATCGTCGGCTCCATTGTAAATTATTTTTTCACCATCCTTTTCACGATAACCCAGATGGTCGTAATGCGCTCCAATAACTATATATTCTGAACTTAATTCAGGATCGTTACCTTTGAGCATACCGACAACATTTGTGGCTGGAACCCTCACGAGATTTTCCATGAATATAAATTGGTGCTTGTAATCGTCACAAAGGGGAGTTAGTCCAATTTCTTTAAACTGTTCGGCAATGTAGTTGATTGCTTTAATCTTACCTTCGGTTCCCAGGCCTCTTCCTTCCAGGCTGTCGGAGGCAAGTGTATATACATGCTTTTTTAAACGTTCTGCTTGATTTTGAGCAAATAGTGGTGTTGCTATCAAGGCACAAAATAGAAATAGGTTAGATCTTTTGAGATTCATATGTGAAATGAGTTTAGTAGTTACACATACAAATTTATCATTATTCCAATACCTTCTCTTTACTGTTTAAATTATTTTCTTTCTCAAATTCAATCCTTGCTTTGGGCAGGTATTCAGGATATTCACGCTGCATGAACTGTATCAGCTCTTCACGAAGCCTTACTCTTAAATCCCAGGCTTTAGGAGAGTCTTTAGCACTCACCAGTGCCCTTAGTTCCATTGTTTTTTCGGTAGCATCTGTTACCTGCAATACATTAACTTCACCATCCCATTCCGGAATATCCGGTAATATGCGGCTCATCTCCTCACGCATTTTTTCAACCGGGAAACCATAATCAACATAGATAAATACGGTTCCAAGTATATCAGCAGACTGACGCGTCCAGTTTTGAAATGGCTTTTCAATAAAGAAATTGATGGGTACAATTAATCTCCTTTTATCCCAAATTCGAACCACCACATAAGTAAGGGTAATTTCTTCTATCCAGCCCCATTCTCCTTCAACAATTACTACATCGTCAAGTCGGATGGGTTGAGTTATGGCAATTTGAAAACCCGCTAACAAAAGAGATAGACTTTTTTGTGCTGCAAAACCAATGATAATACCTGCAATACCTGCGGAAGCTAAAAGACTTAATCCTATTTCACGAACTTTTTCAAAGCTTAGCAATGCTACCGACAAGCCAATAAATGTGACAAGAAAAATAAGCAAGCGTTCAAATACACGCATTTGGGTGTGAATCTTGCGGGCTTTTAAATTATCAGCATCCAGTATGTTATAGCTCGATAAAATGAAGTGTTTGATACTTCGTATGATGGCTATTGCCAGCCATGTAATGGTAAAGACAAGTATTAAGAAAACAATCTTGCCTCCGTTTATATCAATTGAGTCTTTAAAATAATAATTGATTAAACTAATGGCAATTACAACAGTTAAAAGTTTAATAGGAGTTTTAACCAGTTTTACCACCTTTTCAATAACCCTGTTGTGTTCCCGATGTATTGCTTTTCGAAGTAATCGGATAAGAAGAACTCCGGCAAACCATGCAGCAACGATTAGCAGTACGGAAAAAATAATTGGTAACAGTAAATCTTCGCTTTTGAAATTTTGTGTAAAAAATTCTTTCATTTTAAGTGTTTAGGTTTATCTGTTTATAAGAAAACACAGGTTGGTTTTGATTGTTTGAAGAGGTTCACACTTAAAATTAGTTAATTTTTGGAAAGTAGCTAATTAAAAAAGGTAGTGTTTGGTTTAAAATACTCTTTTTAGATGATATCTATATAAAAAGAAAAGGCTGTCCGCAGTGCGAACAGCCTTTTTAATTTCTTTAAGCAAGATACTAGTAACGACGACGGTTACCGCCACCGTTTCCACCACGGTTGTTGTTGCTACGTTGTGGACGAGCTTCTGCTTCTTTTACATTGATAACGCGACCATCGTACTCAGCACGGTCAAGTTCTTCAATAGCTTTGCGACCAGCTTCTGCATCAGGCATTTCAACGAAGCCAAAGCCTCTTGATTTGCGAGTTTCGCGGTCAGTGATAATTTTGGCTGAACTTACTTGTCCATACTCCTCGAAAAGTTCCTGTAAATCACCATCAGTGATAGCGTAAGTCAGGTTCGAAATAAAAATATTCATCATAAAATAAAACGTTGTGCTACAGAAGCACTTAATTAAACAATAATGATTTAAACAAGGGAAGAATTGAAATGTGGAAGGTAAGCACCTTATCTGAAGGAAGGTAATTCAAACTAGCAGCCAAAAATCAAACTATCCATTTTTAAATACTTTACAAAGGTAAATAAATAAGTGAATTAGCTAACTTCTTAAAGATTAAAGAGTGTTAAAATTGAAAAATCATTTTTACAAGTGAAAAAATATTGAAAAATGTCTGAAATGTAGTATATTAAGCTATATGCAAAAGTATGACAGTTCTCAATTCAATATTATTGATGATTGCTTCCTCGGGAGCCTATTTTTTACTTAAGAACAGTAAGAAAATGAAAGTGTTACGAATTGTTATGATGGTACTTTTTTCATATGCGTTGCTGGTGATACTTCTGGATATACTAAATTACTTCTTCGATTGATATATTTCTCCTTTGTTATGTTTTGCAGCTACATAAGTTTGAGTAAATTTAGCTATGGATTATTTAAATACAATAAAACGGATCAAGGCATTAGCCGAAACAGGCTTGGTTTATGCTCAAAATGGCTATGAGATAGAACGTAACCAGGAGTTGATTGATCTGAGTAAGGAATTAATGGCTGCAATTGTTAATCAACCTATTGAAACTATTGATCGGTTTTACTTACCTCCCAAGGAATACCCAACTCCTAAAGTGGATGTTCGAGGTTTTATTCTCAACGAGAAGGATGAAATACTGATGGCGAAAGAAGTTATGGATGGTAAATGGACCATTCCGGGTGGTTGGGCAGATATAGGTTTTACACCTGCCGAAATTGCTGTCAAGGAAGTGGAGGAGGAGACAGGGATTAAATCTGAAGTTGTACGTTTATTAGCTGTTTATGATAAACGTTGTCACAATCATCCGGCGTCACCTTTTTATGTTTATAAAATTGTCTTTCTGTGTCGTATGATGGGTGGGGAGTTGAGAGGAGCTTTCGACATTGAAGATTCAGGCTGGTTTAAACTTGACAGTTTACCCGAGTTATCAGAAGATCGGATTGTTCAATCGCAGATGGAAGAATTATTTCTATTGGCAAAGAATGATACTTTGCCGGTTGTGTTTGACTAAACAATAAACCCAAATATGATGTCATATGCTGGCCATGTGTTGGATATGATCCAACGAATGCGTAATAACCGCGAATTGTTAAAGAAGCGGGATCGATTATTCACAGGTTTGAGTAAAAAGATTGCCCATAATTACCGACATCATCCCGCGCATCAAAAAGAACTATCACCCGAGCAGAGAACTATTCTTCGGAGAAAGTTGATTCGTGAGAATCGTGTTGATTTGGCTAAAAAAATTGTGGCCTTCTTTCTGGCTGTATCAATTGTAACTGTTTTGTTTTTATTGATGAGAGGATATCTCGACTTAAACGATTTTTTGTTCTACGGAAATTAAATTGCTTTTATTTCTACCTTAGCTGCCTTAATAATTTCGGGTCATGACAAATGATAATCAAGGACAGGCTAAAGGCTATCTTTATACAGCACAAGCTTTTGTAAGTTGGGGCTTGTTGCCCATATACTGGAAATTACTGTCGCATCTGCCTGCAATGGAGATACTCGCCCATAGGATTCTCTGGTCACTAATATTTGTTGTGATTTTCTTATATATAAGAGGTAAGCTTCATCTGGGGGTTATTTTTAAAAATAAAAAATCCTTACTAACCCTAATAATCACCGGTTTGTTAGTTGGCAGCAATTGGGGTGTATATATTTATGCTGTTAATTCAGGCCAAATTGTGGAGGCAAGTTTGGGTTATTACATTACTCCTTTAGTGAATGTGGTCTTGGGTATAATTTTTTTACAAGAAAGATTGAGTAAACTACAGCTCATTGCTTTATTGTTAGCTGCTACTTCTGTTTTATATCTGACAATTGACTATGGTCAATTTCCTTGGGTAGCTATTTACCTTGCATTTTCGTTTGGTTTATATGGCTTATTAAAAAAGAAAAGTGGTGTGGATTCATTACCTGCACTTGCAATAGAAACCCTGGTATTGACTCCTTTTGCATTAACGTATGTTGTTTGGAAGATGGTTGATGGAACAGGTCATTTATTTGCGGGAGATTTATTAACAGACACATTGTTGATTTTAGCAGGTGTGGTCACAACCTTGCCACTTTATTGGTTTGCTCAGGGGGCAAAGCGTATTACATTAACTTCAGTTGGTTTTATGCAGTATATTGGTCCGACAATTATGTTGTTGCTGGGAATCTTTATTTACAAGGAAGGCTTTCCGTTGGAACAAAAGATTGCATTTAGTTTTATTTGGTTGGCATTGGCTTTTTATAGCTACACTATTATTTTTAAATCTCGCATAGCAAAATAATGCACCATAAAAATACTTTTAAGGCATATGCTGCTATGCTTGCAGGCCTTATAATTATTGGATTTTCAGCTATTCTTATTAAATCTGCTGAGGCTCCTGGTTTGATAACTGCCTTCTACAGAGTTTTTATCGCTTCGTTGGTGCTTATCATGCCCTTTCTTTTAAAATGGAGAAAAGTTGTTGCTATACCAACCAAAGGCATAGTGATGGCAATTTTAGGAGGTGTTGCATTTGGTTTTGATACGGCTTTGTGGTCAACGGCAATAGAAATAAGTAATGCTACTATTCCCACATTAATGGCCAATCTTGCCCCTTTATGGGTTGGTTTTGGAGCAATGTTATTCTTTAAAGAGAAACAAAAGAAGGGCTTCTGGATTGGACTGACTATAACCTTAGCAGGTATATTATTAATGGTTTCTCATAGTTATATTAGTAAGGACGGATTATTGGTGAGTATAGTTTTAAGCCTGATTGCAGGTATGTTTTATGGGACTTACTACCTGATTACTCAAAAAGGTCGTCAATTGATGAATACCCTGCAATATTTGTCAATCACATCTTTTTCAGCAGCTTTAATATTGGGTGTGATAGTTGGTTTCTCAGACTATAATTTTACTGGTTACAGCGATAAAACATGGATCATCTATTTAGTTTATGGTATAGGTATTCATGTAATCGGCTGGACACTTATTAATTATGCACAGGGTTATTTAAGAGCAACAACTGTGTCACCAACTCTTCTTGGACAGCCTGTGTTGACTGCCTTTTTTGCCTGGCTTATTTTGGGCGAATCACTTTCGGTCTGGCAAATTTCTGGGGGCATTGTTGTTTTTGCCGGAATATATGTTGTTAACTATTCTAGATTAAAGCAAAGATAAATGTGCTTGTGCTTAACATTCTAACTGATGATTTGTTGTATGTATTAGAACGTTAATAATACACCTTATCATCATGAAAAAGATTGTTTTAACTGCTTTTATCTTAATTGCATTAATAGCCGTTGGTTTTATCTGGTTGAAGCCAACTGAACCCAAAGCAATTCCAATTCAGGAGTCAGAAGAACTGTTTAAAAACTATTGCATGGGCTGTCATAACGCTCAAAAATCTTCTTTTGTCAATCGGAAATGGTTTTTTGGTAATGGTCGTGATGAAATATTTAATAGTATCAAAAATGGTCGCCAATCTTATGGTATGCCACCATTTCAAAATGGATTATCAGATGAACAGATATACGGATTAGCCGATTATATCAAGCAGCTTTCATCTCAGACTGATGAAAAAGAGGAAGAGTATACCATTAGTGAGTCAGGTGTTCATCATAGCGAGGTACAGGATTTTACTGTTGAAACTGTTGTTGATGGTCTGGATGTTCCCTGGGGGTTGGAATTTCTTCCCAATGGAGATTTATTAATCAATGAACGGGATGGCAGAATGATTCGATATACAACAAATGGTGACAAACAGGAGATTACTGGATTGCCAGAAATTGTGGCCAGAGGACAGGGAGGTTTGCTGGATATTGAGTTGCATCCTCAATATGAAAAAAACGGATGGCTTTATTTTACGTATTCTTCTCCTAATGAAGAGGATCCAAAACTGGCAAGTACTGCAGTGATGCGTGCCCGCTTAAAAGGTAATAAGCTAGTCGATCAGGAAAGAATATTTTTGGCAATGCCACAAACAGAGACTCGTCATCATTATGGTTCAAAACTTGAATTTGATAAAGATGGATATTTGTACTTTTCTGTAGGCGACAGGGGAAATCGCGACCGGCATCCTCAGTATTTAGATAATGATTGTGGAAAAATTCATCGTATTAATGATGATGGTAGTATACCTTATGATAATCCGTTTGTGAATGATAAAAACGCACGTTCAACTATTTACTCGTATGGTCATCGTAATCCTCAGGGTGTTTGCATGCATCCATTCACAGGTCGCATCTGGACGGATGAACATGGTCCCAAAGGAGGTGATGAACTCAATCTGATTGAGAAAGGAAAGAATTATGGATGGCCTGTTATATCGTTTGGAATCAATTATAACGGCACAACTTTTACCAATGATACTGCCAAAGCTGGTATGGAGCAGCCTATTACTTATTGGATTCCATCGATCGCACCTTGCGGAATGACTTTTGTGAAAGGAGACCGATATCCAAACTGGAAAAACAATATTTTAACCGGTTCATTAAGTTTTCATTATTTGCATCGTGTTGAATTAGAGGGTGAAAAAGTGGTCAATCAGGAGCGTTTGCTTGAAGGTATCGGAAGAGTAAGGAATGTTGAGATGAGTCCGGATGGTTATATTTATGTTGCAGTTGAAAAACCAGGTAAAATATTAAAACTGATTCCACAATAAATATGATTACCCGCCGGTTATTAATTATTTTTGGATGGGTATTGTTTTGTTCAATTTTAGCAACTGGTCAGAATGATACTTTATCAAGCTTACGAATAAAATATATTAACGAAATAGAGATAAATGCTCCTGTTTATATTCAAAAGCTGGAGCGTTGGCCTGGAGCTGTATCTATGATTGATTCTCTTCGGATTTTATCAGGGAACAGATACCAACTGTCAGAGCAGATCAATACTGTTCCGGGTGTTGTTATGCAGCAGGGAACCATGAGTACCAACCGGATAACCATCCGTGGAGTTGGATCGCGCACTCCTTACGAAAGTAACCGAATCAAAGCATATTGGGGCGAAATGCCATTAACGAATGGAGATGGCGTAACTTCTATCGAAGACTTATCATTAAGTGATATTAGTGCTCTACAAGTTTTGAAAGGACCCTCTTCGGCTTTGTATGGAGCAGGATTAGGCGGTGTTATTTTTATTGATCCGTGGAGTTCACTCTTGAAGGATAATACTGTGCAGTTCAAGAGTGAATATGGAAGTTTTTCAACGCTATCAAACCAACTTAGTTTAAAGTTGAAATTAAATCAATCGGGATTTTATTCTGTTTCTATAGGACAGCTACATACTGATGGCTGGCGTGAAAACAGTGAGTATGATCGCTACAATTTCACCGTTAAAGGGAGGCAATTAATAGGAAAAAGTTATCTTCATTTCTTATATAATTTCAGGTATCTGAATGGACAAATCCCTAGTTCAATCGACAGTACTGATTTTTTTGAAGATCCTAAAAAAGCCGCTTATACATGGAAATCGATAAAAGGGTACGAAGAATCAAACAGGCATTTAGCTAATCTTGGATTCAGTTCTCCAATATCTTCTAAGGCAAACAATGTACTAAACCTTTTTTTAAATTACTCCGACCTAAATGAACTAAGGCCTTTTAACAGATTGGATGAAACACGGTCAGGATTAGGTCTGAGAAATAAATTTACCTATAAAAATAAAGGTTTCAGAACCGATATTGGTACTGAATTGATGTGGGAACAAAACGATTTGGCATATTACAGTGTGGATGCTGAAAGTAAAGATGAATTGCTTAACACCAATAATATTAACCGATCGTATATAAATGTTTTTGCTTTAGTAGAATATCAGTTAAATGACAAGTGGACATTTCAAGGGTCAGGAAATATAAACCGTACATTTTATTCAACCATAGAAAATAATTCAGGAGAGAAGTATGTTCACCGATATAAATGGTTAGTGTCTCCACGCTTAGGGATAAATTATAACTTCTACAGGCAAATGTATCTGTATGGTTCCATTGGTCATGGTTTTTCAGCTCCTTCGGTGGAAGAAGCACAAATGCCGGATGCATCTTTTAATGCTGATATCAAGGCGGAAGAAGGAATGAATATTGATTTTGGGTATCGTTTTGTATCATCAGATAATCAAACCCGACTGGATCTGACACTTTATTGGATGAGCTTAAAAAATCTTCTTGTTACTAAACGGGAGAGTGATGCTGTTTTTTATGGTTTCAATGCAGGTTCAACAGATCACAAGGGTCTGGAGTTTTCTTTTAATCAGATACTCTTCGAGATTGAGAATTACAGACAATTTGATATTTCTGTTGGTTATTTTACTTCGTTAAATGAGTTTAGGGAGTTTAATGATGATGGTACAGATTTTCGCGGTAATAAATTACCGGGTATACCTGATTATTCTTTGTCGATGGACGGGCATTTCTATCTTAAGCCCTTTCATTTGTATGCTAACTTTAAATCGTTTGGACAGCAGTATCTCAATGATGCCAATACGAAATCATATCATGGTTATAACAAAACCGGGGCTAAATTGGCCATAGATATAATCATACGTAATGTTAAAACAAACCTTTATTTGGGTGCCGACAATCTATTCGATACGAATTATGCCTCAATGGTACTGATAAATGCTCCTTCTTTTGGTAACAATAACCCACGTTATTATTATCCCGGGCTACCTTTTAATGTTTATGGTGGTATGAGTTTAAGGTTTTGATTAGTTTTACAATCAGAAATCTATTTATTCATGAGGACTGTAATAAAATCATTCAAAGAATTAAGTGTTGAGGAATTGTATGAATTGTTAAAACTGCGGGCGGAGATTTTTGTAGTTGAGCAGGATTGCGTTTATAATGATCTGGATGATAATGATCAGGTTGCTTTTCATTTGATGGTAAAAGATGATGAAGATGAGATCGTTGCCTATGTTCGTATGTTGGATAAAGGTACAAGATTCAGCCAGGCATCAATAGGTAGGTTGGTTGTGAAAAAAGAAGTACGTTTTAATGGTTTGGCACGTCGCATTATGATAGAGGCATCGCAATGGATGAGATTACGATGGGGAGTGGATGAAATACATATTAGTGCCCAGAAATATCTGAAGGCTTTTTATGCCAGCTTAGGATATGAGACAGTTACTGATACCTATCTAGAAGATGGGATTCCTCACATTGGAATGGATGTGAAATTTTAACCTGTATTAATCGAAGTGTACTTTCTTTAAAAAGAAGTTGGGGTTAAAAACCAGATTCATTCCGTAAGCATACTCAAACTGTGCATTTGGAATATCATAATAAGTTTCAACCATCACGCTAAATTTAATTTTCTGAAGAAAGTCTTTTGAAAAAGAAAGTTTAGCATTTAATAAATCTCTTTTTGGCTCATAAAAATAACTTGTTTCATTAACCACTTTATAGTCTGAAACAGATTGAAATAAATGGCTTCCTTTAGGGGCAACAAAGTTATTAGCATGCCAATATCCTAACATTAATAATCCATATTTATAACCTATTTCAGCCACCGGGTACAACGCCTGTCCTTTGGAGAAAGGCAAGCCAGATTTTTCAGTTAAATCCATGTACCATGCGCCATAGGTAGATAGACTAATCCGTTGAATAAAGCCAGTGCCAATTTCTTTACGAATTTTTACACCAGTGGCCATATTTGCCAGTGATTGCATTGGTTCTTCAAAATTGCTTATTTGTCCTCCCAAATGAGTGGCAATTAACTGCCCGGGTATACTAACCTGCCAATCGGTGGCATCTTTTCTGATGTTATATTCTGTACTGATACCGGCTGTAAATTTTTCTGGTTTCGTGTCACCAATAACAATAAACTGCTCCCAGTCAATCCACCAATCCAGCCATAAACGGTCGTTGTCATATATAAACTGAAAGCCATTCTCAATGGGTCTTGTGTATTGATTCTCCGGATTAAATAATGGTTCCAAAAGACGGTGGTGTACATCACCTCGTAAACCTCCCATTATAAGGTCAAGGTTATCGCTTAACTTAGTATGAATTGAAAAAGTTGGTACAACTTCTGTAAATTCTTCCATGCCACTATACTTCACAAGATGCAAACCAGCCTTTATCCTCAATTGAGACCCGGCATAGTACATCAATGAGGGTTGTAAAGCATAGCCCATTAAAGTATAACCTTCAGTGAAATCACCGAAATACTCATTGTTCTTAACAAAGTTGTTATTTTCAATTCTGAAATAAAGATTGTTATTCATTCCTGCCCCAAACTCAGGGTAGCTGTATCTCCAGATTTGGTCAACCTGTGCTACAGATGATAATAAACAAGAAAAAATAATCCCCAAAAGAAAGCTCCACCTTAACATTTAACCCTAATAATTTTTGTCCCCAAAGAAAAATTCAACATCAGATTATAGTACTGTATGTTGATTAAAAAGGTTTTAAAAATATTTCTTTTTATTGAAGATCCAAATGTTAAAAAGGATTAATTATGAATATTTGGATGCAAGGCGTTGATTAGTTGGTTGTAGCGTCGTGTTTCAAAAGCAACTTCATCATCGTTTGTCATATGAATTCGCTTCATGTCGTATTTTACTTCTTTTACTTTCAGAAGATTAATTAAATAATGGGGGTGACATCTGAAAAAAGCGTGTGTTGACAAAATGGATTCGTATCGTCTTAAAGGTTTACTTGTGAAAAAGTAGCTTCCATCTTCAAAATAAAAATTAGCGCCGCCAACAATTGCTTTGGCCCATACAATTTCTTCTACCTGGCAAACTTTTACATTGTGTTTTCCCTGAAGAACTACTTTTTTGTTTTTATTCTGGAAATCGATATTATCGAACAATGCTTTTATCTTAATGTCATATGATTCATCCATTATTTCATCAATTGCCTTGTCAATTGCGATGATAAGTTCATTGATATCAAATGGTTTAAATACAAAATCGACAGATGAAAATTTAAGTGCTTCCAATGCATATTCGTGATAGGCAGACATGAAAACTACTTTGTATGAATTGTAATCGCTTTGGCGTAATATATCAAATGAGGTTCCGTCGGTTAAGTGAATGTCAAGAATTAATAAGTCGGGATGATGTTGTTCAATCGCTTCCAGGCCTTCTTTCACGCTTGTTGCTTTTGCCACTATTTCAATTTCCTGAAAATGGTTTTCAATAGTTTTTTCGACAGCCCTTTGGTTGTATAAATCATCTTCAACTATTAACAATTTTATCTGTGACATATCCTTCCCCACTTTTATGATTTATTGGTTATTACAGGTATTTCTATATGAGCAACGGTTCCTTGTGATTCTATACCTTTGCTACGTTTATCATAAATCACTAAAACAGTTTTTTTCCTTGTATCTTTCCTCATAATATCCAGACGTTCCTGGGTAATTTTAATCGCCATGGAATCATGGTTCTTACCTGTTTTATTGATGTTTTTAGCGTAATCGATACCAATACCGTTATCTTCTACTTCAATAATAATGCCATAGCCACCTCGTTTAAAACGGATTTTGATCTCACCTCCATTGCCAATGGGTCTGATTCCATGTTCGATAGCATTTTCAATAAATGGCTGAATTAGCATAGGAGGAACCATGGCATTTGATTTTTTGAGCTCTTCATCTACAAATAAGTCGTATTCAAAAGGTGGCGAAAAACGTAATTGTTGAAGGTTTAAATAGTATTGTAGTATTTCAATTTCTTCATTAATAGAAATGTATTCGAAGTTACTGCTTCGCAAAACCTGTCTCATCAGTTTAGAGAAATCAGAAAGGAAATGACTTGATTTATTCATGTCATTCTCCAGGATAAACACTTGTATAGCACTTAAAGCGTTAAATATAAAATGAGGATTCATTTGACTTCTCAATAAGCGCTGCTGAAATTTTAGTGTTTTATATCGATTACGTAAACGAATTTGAAAAGCAAATAACAGAGTGATAATAAAGATAACTACAGCAACAATTATCACTGTTATGATGTGGAATTTTTGCCTGTCGATTTTATTTTTTTGCAACAAAGTCTGTTTGCTTAATTCTTCCACCTTAAGCTTACGAGTGTTTTCCAGGTAATTATCTTCCGCCATAGCCATGTGAAAAATATTTTTTTCATTGATTGTACTATCGCGGTATGCTGAACTGATTTTGTGATATTCCAAAGCTTTGTTGATCATACCTTTTTTCTCGTAGGCCTGAGAAAGGTAATTGGAAGCCTCTTCGGCAGTATATTTCGATCCGATTGCCTGGGCATTTTTTAAGGCTTTATTCAAATATAAAATGGCTGCATCGGGGTAGTTGTCATCAAGGTAGGTTCTACCTATATTAGAGTAACTAATCGCTACATTCATAACATCGCCCGACTCGGTGTTAGCTTCTAAGGCTTTAAATAAATATTCCAATGCCAGTCGGTATTGTTTCTTCGCAGTATAAACCCTGCCGATACTGTTGTAACAAATTGCCTGACCAACTTTACTATTTATCTTAGAGTTGTAATCCAATGACTCGAAGTGATAAAAAAGTGCAGAGTCCTGATTATTTAATCTTTGGTAAGCATCGCCAATATTATTGGTGTTAATAGCCATACCTAAAACATTATTCATTTTTCTTGAAAGATCAAGTGATCGCTGGAAGTATTCAATAGCTGCCAGGTTACGGTTTAGATTGAAACTCACATTACCAATTCCATTAATGGCAGTGCTTATATGAAATGAATCTTTATTGTTTTCAGCGATGGTTAGCGATTTCATATGCATATCCAGCGCCTTACTGTTTTCATCAACACGTCTGTAAACAGTTCCCATCTGGTTGTATATCTCAGCAAGTAGAGAGGGATCTTCCAGTTCTTCAGCAATTTCAAGTGCATTTTGATGAAAACTCATTGCCTTGGCATAATACGATTTGTTTCTCAGTCGTTTGCCAACCAGGTTATAAATATCGAACAGCTGATATTTGAGGTGATTGTTGATAGCAAGTTCTTCAGCTTCTTTTAAGAAACTGTCGTATGCCTCATCGGTATTTTGTTTTGAGTTGTAGGTCTCGAGTGATTTTTGAATAAGCTGTGCAACAACCATAGAATCAGGAGCAGCAACAATTGTTTCATTTATGGCAGTCTCTTCGTTCATGTTATCTATCGAACAAGAGTATAGCACAAAAATGAAAAATGAGAGGGCGATGGTTATTTTTACACACTGCATATCGGGTAAACAAGGTAAATAAAAAACTGACTGAAGGAAAGTTAAAAAAAAATAAGTTATTCACATTTTTATGCGAGTAATTAACAGCGATTTACCCTTGTGAGAATATTGTATATTTGCCCAAAATTTGTGTAGAGTGAAAATTGGAAGTCTTGATTTAGGAGAGCATCCGTTGTTGTTGGCACCTATGGAGAGTGTAACGGATCCCTCTTTCAGATCGTTGTGTAAGGATATGGGAGCGGATATGATGTTCACCGAGTTTGTTTCGGCAAGGGCACTGGTGCGCAGTGTAAACAGAACGGTTCGTAAATTGGAAATTACAGAGAATGAGCGACCTGTAGGTATACAGTTGTATGGTGGTGATGTAGACCTGATGAAAGAAGCTGCAATATTGGCTGAAGAAGCAAATCCTGAGGTTATAGATTTAAACTTTGGTTGTCCGGTAAAAAAAATTGCTACTAAAGGAAGCGGTTCTGGTTTGTTACGCGATATTCCAACATTGCTTGAGATTACTAAAACAGTTGTTGAAGCTGTTAAAGTGCCGGTTACTGTGAAAACAAGATTAGGTTGGGATGAGAATAGTCTGGTGATTGAGACTCTGGCTGAGCAGTTACAGGATCTAGGTATAGCGGCTCTTTCCATTCATGGACGAACACGCGAACAAATGTATTCAGGTAAGGCTGACTGGACCCTGATAGGTAAGGTTAAAAACAACCCACGAATGAATATCCCTATTATTGGCAACGGTGATATTACTGGTCCTGAAAAGGCACGAATGCTAATTGACCGTTATGGTGTGGATGCCTTAATGGTTGGACGACCATCTATTGGAAGGCCATGGATTTTTAAAGAAATAAAGCATTATATGAAGACCGGAGAATTGTTACCTCCAATGACAATTCGGCAAGAGGTTGAAATACTAAAGGATCTGGTCGGACGATCTGTTAATTATATTGATGAGAAGGCTGGTATATTGCATGCCCGACGTCATCTGGCCAAAGTCTTTACCGAATTACCAGATATTCGTGAATTAAGAATTAAGCTCTTAACTGAAAAAAGCATTCAGGGAGTATTAGATACATTGGACCTAATAGCTGATCGTTATTCAAGTTAGGGCATTCCTGTTTCGGAATAATACCTTTTAACGATTACTTTTACTGGGTACCATGCTGCCAGATACGCTATTATACAAACCGTAACAAGCACCAGTAGTACATCACTCCAAACAAGTTGAACCGGGTATGCATCAACTATAAATGAACCGGAACCAGAGAACTTAATTATTCCAAAATATTGCTGTGCAAGTACAAGAACAATTCCCAGCAGTAGTCCGATAATTACACCTAAAAGAGAAATAAGTAATCCTTCAGTAAGGAAGATGCGGGTGATAAGTTTCCTGTCGCCTCCCATGCTTTTCAGAGTGAATATGCTCTCTTTCTTTTCAAATATCAGCATCGACATGGTGCCAATTACATTAAATGCAGCAATGGCCAGTATGAAGGATAATATCAGGTAAGCCATCAGCTTTTCAACCTTCATTACTTTGTAAAATGACTGGTGTTGCTCTTCGCGGTTAAGAGCTTTCAAATGGTTTCCTGAGATCTTTTCAATCTGTAGTTTAACCAAATTTGCTTTGTCCGGATCTTTTACTTTAATGTATAAGGCGGAAACAATATCTGAATTATATTCAAATAAACGACGGGCCTGATCAATTCCAATAATTAAGTACTGGCTGTCGTATTCGACCTGCTGAACCATAAAAATTCCACTCGGATTAATGTATTCCTGTAGAAACGCATTCTGTGGCGCCATCATGTTTACATTGCCAGTACGTTTAGGAACATATATTACCAATGGAGTGACAAAATTTAATCGCAAGGCCAATTGATCGGCAAGAATTCCACCAATAACCCCCAGATTATTTTGATTATGCTGTAGTTTGAATTCTCCATCTACTATAATGGAGTCAATTCGACTGATTTTATTAAAGATACTGTCAACACCAATCACAACAGCAGGAGCCCTTCGTTTATCAAATTTTAGTAAGGCTTGATTTTCTATTGTCTGAGATATAAACTCAACTCCCTCAATTTGTTTTATGGCATCCAGATCTATTGAATCCAGTGATAAGACTTTACCTTCAACAGGTACCACCTTTAAATCCGGATCAAAGTTTCCATAAAGATTACCTACAAAATCGTGTAAACCATTAAATACCGATAACACAACCAATAATGCCATGCTTGCAGTAAGAACTCCAACCATTGATATCAGAGAAATGATATTAATGACATTTTGTGATTTCTTAGCAAATAAATATCGGCGGGCTATGTTATAGGCAATATTCATTTATTATTTTTATGGGCAACCACCATTAAGCCGGTACCTGTTTTTTGTTCTGATGCAGTGTCTGCAATATTCAGAATAAAAGCAATTGGATATGTAAGTATATAATAAAACGGTAAAATGATAAAAAACAACTTACTGGCATTGAGCATCAGAATTGGAAACTTCATTGATAATTTCCAGGATAAACTGCCGGATTTTCCGTAGGTATAATGTGTTTCAATTTCTGAAAAACCGGCTTTTCCCAACTTTTGTCTGATATCATTGGCGTTGTAACCGTCACGCACGTGTTCATCGATAAATCCATGAATGCCATCTTCTTCGTGATGATGATGGGTGTCAGACCCACCCTGGTCAGAAGGAGTTGAAATAAGTAATGTTCCACCTTTTTTCATTGATTTATGAAAATTTTCAAATACAAGTTCGTCTTCAAGGATGTGTTCCATTACATCAACCGAAAGTATTAGATCGTAAGTGTCGGGCTTTACATATTTTGTAAGATCTCCAATCTCAAATTGAACTCTGTTGCCTCTGCCAATCTTATTAAAGAATTGATTACAGTCAGCAATCTGTTCTTCTTTAACATCAACTCCGGTAATTTTCCATTTCTTACCCAGTGATGACATAAAATAATCGTATTGCCCAAATCCACTTCCTGCATCTAATACCGTTAAATCAGTATTTGATTGTGAAGCTTTCTTCTTTAATTCCCGACGAATGTACCACGACCGTAGCAATAGTAGGTCAAGAAGTCGATAAAACAGGATGCGGAGAGCAGGAGTCTGATTGAATACCTTTCCTAAAGAGCGTTTTATTGGATCGTACTGCATGGGCTTTATTGTTTTAACAGGCGATCAATGTTATCAAGATAATCGAGGCTATCATCCTTAAAGAATTTTAGTTCGGGAATGATACGCATTTGTTTACCCACTCTTTTGCCAAGGGCAAATCGAACCAGGTGACCGTTTTCAACTATATGGTTAAACACTTCATCAATATTATTGGCCGGGAATATGCTTAAATAAACTTTAGCCTGACCTAAATCGGGTGAGATTCGAACAACTGTTACAGTAACCATAACTCCCATCGCCAGTTCACGCATTTCTTTCTGAAATAGCTCGCTAATTTCTTTTTGTAATAAACGTGATATTTTCTTTTGTCTTGTTGAATCCATTATAATGTATTTTCAGCTGCGAAATTAAGCTTTTTAGATGGATTATGCATTGTATAAAAAAAAACCTGCAACATCTTTAGCTGCAGGTTGAATGTATTTAAACCCAAATCTTATAATAGAATTCTGATTTTAACGGTTTGGACGATCTCCTCCCGGACCTCTGTTACCTCTTTCTTTCATTCTTTTTTCTTCCAGCTCAAGGTACTTTTTATATTGTTCGTCAGTTAATATCTTTTTAAGTTCTGTATTACGTTCTGTTCGCAACTCACCCATGGCTTCACGCATCTTCTCTCTGTTCCCCTGATTCTCGTCACGCATTTTTTTCATTTTCTCACCAAACTTTTTATTAAGTTCAGTTACCTGTTCTTTTTGTTTTTCAGTTAGATTCAGGTCTTTAGCCATTTGCTCAGTTTGTTGCTTTACACGCTCCTCAGGACTAGGGCGATTTTGAGCCTGGCTTGCACTGGCTATAAAAATTGTTAGAAATGCACCTAATATTAATTTTTTCATGTTTTTTTAATTTAATGGTTTAAAAGTTAGACGACAATCCTTTGTAGTTCCTGTGTAGCATATCTAAAAAATGAGTCGAAAATATTTAGACGTACGTAAGGTACAGTAAATCAGATACAAACAAATGTTAATGAAAAATTGTTAAAAACTTGTTAGATACTTTATTGGTTAATTTTGGTCTGAGATAGAGATGATTACAAAAAATTGACTTTATTTGTATGTATGATAAAGAGTGGAGTTCTTTATGTATAAGGGGTTAAGATATTCTATAAGTATCATCTTATTGGGGGCAATACAGATTTTTGCCTCCGGACAAATCGACCCTGTTAACAATGTTAAAACCAGGGATGTAAATAAAGCAATTCAATACGAAGATGCGGGTGATTATCACAAGGCAATCGATGCTTTTAAAGAAATAATCAATGAATCTCCTGGTTTTGTTGAGGGTTATCTTCATCTTGGAATTTGCTATCTGAACTTAAATAACAGTGCGGATACAGCCGTTGTATATCTCGAAAAAGGTTTTGCACAATTAGGGCCTGAAGATTCTTTCTCAGATTTAGGAATAGATTTGCAACTAACACTCGCCAAGAGTTATCAGGTTATTATGCAAACCGATAAGGCTTTGGATGTATATGAATATATCCGGAAGAATGTTGATAGTTCAAATACTGATTTATTCGAAATGATCGAGAAGGAAATGAATATGTGTGAAAATGCTAAGATATTTTTGCAGAATCCAATCGATATAACCATTACTAACCTTGGGAAGAAAATAAATAGTAAATACGATGATCATAGTCCATTGGTATCAGTATTTGAAGATTTAGTCATTTTTACATCGAGAAGAGAAGATTTAAAGCTATCCAAACATGAGGATGGACAATACCCTGAAAAAATTTATACGGCTCAATTTGATGGAGAATGGGACACTGCTTCATCGTTAAAACATTTCTTCAAGAATCCTGAACATGAATCAGCCCTGTCTTTATCGGCTGATGGCAATGAATTATTTATCTATCGTAACGATGATGAAGGAAAGAGTATTTACGTCAGTCGTATGGTTAACGGAGAATGGCAAGAACCGGAGAAGTTGCCGTATCCGATCAATACACCGGCAGATGAAACCCATGCCTCACTTTCAGCAGATAAAAGTACTTTGTTTTTTGTGAGTAATCGAGAAGGGGGATATGGAGGAACCGATATTTACATGGTTAAGAAAAATACAGATGGTTCATGGGGGCAGGTTCATAATCTGGGACCCGTTGTAAATACAAAATACGATGAAGAAACCGCCATGATACATCCGGATGGTACAACATTATATTTTGCTTCGGAAGGGCATAACAGTATGGGCCGATTGGATGTGTTTTTTACGCAGATGAGAGCTGATAGTACCTGGGAAGCGCCTGTGAATTTAGGTTATCCTATAAATACTCCAGATGATGATTTTTTCTTCATACCTACTTTGGATAAAAGTAAAGCATATTATGCATCTGCCCGATTCAATGATAATTATGGTGGTTCGGATATTTATAAGGTTGAGTTTGATGATGCATTTGAAGGTGAACTGGCTATCATTGAAGGAGAAGTAAATGATAAAAAAGTCTTGGAGGAAGGATCATTAAGAATAATGGTAACCCGTCAATCAGATAATGAATTGGTAGGTGACTATCGACCAAATCAGGAGTCGGGTAAGTATTTGATGTTTCTTGAAACAGGACAGGAGTATAACATTCAGGAGAAACAGGGTGAAAAAGATCTAAGGGCATCTGTAATAGATGTGACTCCGCAAATGGCATATAAAGAAACTGAAGCACCAGTCTATTCCTTTGAAGAAATCAGAATGGAGCCTCCTCTGGTACAAATGATTGCCGGAAAGGATTTTAAGCAGGAATCAAAGCAGATTGAAGAACAGATAATACTTGAAATGCAAAACGTTAAGAACGTTGACTATTATACCGTACAAATATTGGCGTTGAAGCGAAAGCCTGTTTTTGCATTCATATATTTTAAAGGATTGAACAAAGACGATATTCAATCCTACAAATGTTCTGATGGATATACTCGGTATGTTTATGGTGTATATAATAACAAAGAAGAATCTATTAAAGCAAGGGCTGAATTATTAAAGTTGGGTCGTTTTAACGACTCGTTTGTCCGTCCCATTGCTGATATTGAGATATTAAAATTAAACTAACGCATCGCGAAATAAAATCGGCCGTTATTGTCGTGAAAAAGCCTGTCTTCAAAAATGAAAACAGGCTTTTATATTTTATAAATGAATAGTCAAATAAGTTAATACTCATACTTAATTCGTATGACTCCTGATTTTTACTTTTTAATGAATTTTTTGATTATCTGCTTTCCATTTCTTTCTATCAGGATGAAATATAAACCAGGTGAATAACTGGATAAATTTATCTGATTTTCACTGGAAGATAATTTAAATTCCTGAACTAAGCTGCCAGCACAATTTATTATGGATGCTTTTGCAGTTGTATTGTCAATCGAACTTAGTTCAATATTTAAAATGTCTGTAACCGGATTAGGTGAAATAGTGATATCATCCAAATCTGATTGAGCAATGTTATTGGCAACATCTTCCTGTACTGTAATGCTCCAATCCTGGGAAAGACCTGCTCCAATATTTTGAATTACAGAAAAAGTTACCGGGCTGCTAAAATCGATAACTTCAATTCCACTGGCTTGTATTGCTCCATCCTTCCAAACATCGGCATAGGCTGGAGTCTCAAATACAGGTGTTAATGTTGACAAATTAGTGCCATAAGGAACTGTTACCATAATTGAGTGATTATCGTAATCAATAGTTGTGGAAGAAGTTAAATCTTTAAATTCAAATGACTTAAAGTCAGTTTGTTCGTACAGAGTAACTTTAAGGTCATAGGTAAAATTATATGTTTCCCATTTCGAAACCACTACATAATAGGTTTGTGCATAGTACAGGTATGCATTCTTTACCTCTGCATCGAAGTTACCTATTCCATAACCAGAACTTGCGGTGGTAAAAGACACTGAAGGACAAGCATTGATTACGTGTACGGCAACTTTAGGTGAAAAACTGCCTGGATAATTAGAATTTAGCACAACATCTAAATAGCTTGTTTGAGCAGTCGTCTGGAATTGATAGAACACTTCCCGATCCTGCAGATAATTAGGAGCTCCCCATCCTGAGTTGTAACCATAATCGTCACCAAACGGGGTGATATCTCTGGTATCGGTAAATGCTACACCTCTTGCCAGATCCATAATAAAAGGATCATCACAATCATCACCTATCATTTTATTCACAACCGAAACTTCAATCTGGTCATTGGAAGTATCTTCATCTCCAACTAAAGAAACTTTTCCAATAATAACATAAGTAGCACCGTCAGTGCTTAAATTTGCTTTGGCTGTAAACGTATGTGTTCTTTTTGCACCTACTGGAACTGCTGAGGTGTAAGTTTCTTCAATAAAGGTATTGCCACCATCAAGAGAGAAAGCCACTGTGAAATTACTTTCTTCGTTTAGTCCCAGATTTTCAATTTCGAAACGCACTGTTTCGGCATCTCCTAAATCACCTGCTGATTGCTGTAACAACCATCTTGATATGGATAAGTCATGATCAGCCGCCTGAGATTGGATAGTCCAACCCATTAATAACAATAGTAAAAATTTCCTCTTTTTCCCCTTTTTAATATGAATAGATTGAATACGTGTAATCAGGAAATAGGTTAGGGTAGTGGTGATAAATTCTTCAATTTTGTTCGATCAAAAATCTCAGAAAGCATAACCAATTGAAACTAGTGGTATGATAAAATTATCAGGTGGGCCTGCAAATGGGCCAACCTTAAAAACAAATCCCTTTTCTGCCTGATAGCGATAATTAGCACGAATGGTAATCATAGCAAAATCGCCAAAAGCAGGTTCTGCAATACCTCCAATTGCAGCTTCAAAATAATGTTTCGAATGGCCGGTAATGATTCCAAAGTCTGCAACCCATAAAAATGGATCGAAAATCATGATGCCAGCTTTGAATGTAAATCCAAATGAATCGGTTTGGGACATTATACGTTGGTAAGAGAATATCAGAAGATCTTCATTCAGAACAGAATTTCTGGGGATGTTGGAAAGTGATAACTTTTGAGGATTATCCTGTTTAGCAAATATTTGTGCATTACATAAACTTGTAAACAAAGAGATTAAAAAAATCCATATTAGAAATTTAGTTTTCATTTGGTTTCTTCTAACGTCTATATACAAGTTACGACAAAAATTTTCAGATGGGAATACTTAGAGTGTAAGTTTTTAGATGAAAAATAGATGTACTTCAGATTTGTTATCAAGGTTATAAATATCCTACCATAATGTCGGATTGATACCTTATGGTTGCAGATTATCAATTCGATAGATTCTTTGGTATGTAGCTTGTTTTATTTTATCTGCAGATGATTTTCGAATGATGAATGACAAAAATGTTGAAGTTATGGAGGTACATTTTTACGAAAAGCCAGGATGCATTAATAATACAAAGCAAAAGGTATTACTTAAGGATAAAGGTTATAAAGTTATTGCATATAACTTGCTTGAGGAGCCATGGACAACAACTGTGCTAGCGAAATATTTGTCGACCCGTCCGTTTGCTGAATGGTTTAATGTTAGTGCACCCCGCATTAAATCGGGTGAAATTAACCCTGCTAACTTTGGTGAAGAAGAAGCCTTGCAGGCCATGATTGATGATCCGTATTTAATAAAAAGACCTTTAATCAGGGTTGGACAAAACTATGGTTGTGGTTTCGACAGTGTTCTGGCAAAAGAATTAATGAAGGAAGAGATTGATAGGGCATTATTGAGTTGCCCCAAAAGCAAAACTCAAAACAGTTGC
Source organism: Carboxylicivirga caseinilyticus (assembly GCA_025499705.1). Classification (GTDB taxonomy): domain Bacteria; phylum Bacteroidota; class Bacteroidia; order Bacteroidales; family Marinilabiliaceae; genus Carboxylicivirga; species Carboxylicivirga caseinilyticus. Next base: position 53,932 of record JAFMVE010000009.1, on the reverse strand, counting down.
GATGATGAAATAAAATAACAATTACATAAAAACTGAGGATATGAAAATAGGATTTCCAGCAGCAGGAGCGAGTGGTGAGTTACAGTTATTCTTATCGGATGACTTTACAAAATGTGGACTGATGGGATTGTATGATACCCAAACAGGTAATGTTGAAGTGATAGATCGAACTGATATTAAAGATTTGTCTGAGTGGGTTAGATTTCAAAAAATCAAAGCTATCATCACACCTGATATTCAGGTAATGGCATTAAAGGTTTTTAAGGAAATGGGAATTTCTGTTTACAAAGCCATAGGAACCATGTTGACATTTAATGTTGATCTAATGTATCATAAAGCTTTACCACCCTTTCAATCCAGCGAAATGATGACTGAAGGTGGTGCTTCATGTTCTCCATCATCATGTAGTTCGTGTTCGAGTACATCGTGTAAATAAGTTTCAAACTTTAATCTAATCCCATGAAAAATAAAGACATAAAGATTCCGATAGGGGTAGTCAGGCACATGCTTAATTATATTGGATTAGAACCTACCTATGCTCATCAAGATTTGATTTTTGTGGAGCGCAATAATTTCTTAATCCGCTTTAATAAGCAGGATCCAGCTGTTTTGCATTTGCACTTTAACAAAAATTGCGATCCAGCTGATGCTAAATTAATAAAGCAGGGACTAAAAACCATTGCCGTGAAGGATGGGGTAAAGTTGAAGCAGGATAATACTTTTACAATTACACCCAATTCAGATAAAACAGGGTTTGAGGTTAGTTTTTTGGCAAGTTAAGAGGCTTTAACTTATGTAGTCTTCTTTTTGTTAAAACGTGTTGTGATGAATTCTTTCATTCAACAAGTCATCATTGTTATAAGGGCGCCTTTCTTTGCCTTTATAGCCAATGGTTATGATACAAGCTGTTTCTAAATGAGTGGGAGCGTTCAGTAGCATTTTAACCTGTTCGGATGCTTTTATACCGGAAGCATGAAAACGGTTTCGAATTTGTACCCAACAACTGCCTAATCCTATGTCTTCTGCCCCTGCTTGAAGAAAAGCTGCAGCTATAGATGTGTCTTCAATCCAAACATCACTTTTTTCAGGATCGGCAAGAATAACAATGGCTAAAGGAGCATTTTTTATAAAAGATGCACCGTGAGGTTTACATTCCGAAAGTTGTTGAAGCAATAACTTATCATCTACAAAAACAAATTCCCAGGGGCGGTTATTTTTAGAAGTAGGTGACCACAACAGAATTTTTTTCAGTTCTTCCTGTTTTTCTGTCTCAACTTGTTGATCAGTATAAATTCTGCAGCTACGGCGTTGTTGTATCAGTTCAACCATTTTCATAATCTATCATCTTAATTTAGCGGCAATTCGAACAGGCTGTTTGTGTTATAAAAGTATCTATTGCTTGATTATCTCCAATATTATATTGCATTTCAGCTTCAATTTCAACTAAAAGGTTATCGCGACAGATATCAGCCTGAACAAAATTTAGAGGAGTGTTCGGAAGTTCTTTTGTACAAATCGACATGACTGATTCAAAGTCTTCTGTCCTTTTAATGTAAATTCTGGCATATGAGAAATTCAATGAATACTCATCAAGGTTTTTGGTCGTCTGTTTTGCAGCCAGTTTTAAATTATGAATCAGTTCCAGAGTTGTTTGTGTTTGCTCATTTGCATTGTTTAAACCGATTGTATATTGACCTTTTATGGATGCAGTACCTGATATAAACAAGGTATTATTATCAGTAACTAGTTTAGCTCTTTCGAACTGAGGTGCCTGTTTCACTGTTGATCCTTCAGCTAATTCACCTACCAGTACATCTTGGCGGTAATGATAAGCATTTAGTTGTTCAGGATTATTAACTGAGTAAACAGAGTTTTCATGAGCAGGCTGAATGGCACAAATATCTATTGATACACCTCCTGCTGCAATTCCAATGCCGGTTGCAGCCGGATATCCTTCAATGGTTCGATACTGGTTATAATAATGTTTACGAACCTCGTTAAAAAGCTGGTAATGTTGCTGTTCTTTTTCGTTTCGTAATTCAAAATTCAATATTTCCGGAATGTAATTCCATTGTCTGACTACTTTATTCAATGTAAAGCCTTCTTTAGAAAGAAGCGTAATCATTTCTTCAAAAGCATGCCTGGCCGATGAACTTATATCATCTGTTTTTAAGGTAAGTCCGATTCCTGAAGCCCAAAGTTCTTTGGTGCCATTATATTCAATTAAGGAATAAGGGGTGCTGTGAAAGCTATTATAAGTGATTTTTACCCGTTCATCATTGATGACCCCAACCTCCAGTGTGACTTTATCATTTCCGGGGGCTTGTGTTAGTATTGTATATGCCGGACATTTATCAGAAAATAATGAACGAATTTCGTGTGTAAAGTTTGTAAATGCTTCTTCCCAATTTTCAGCACCCACAAAAATACTGATCTTAAAAATACTGCCCGGTTTAAATTCTTTAAGTTGTTCAATACAACTTTTCCACTGGCTCTTTAATTCACCCGTAGTAATTGGCACTATTATTTTATAATCTCTTTGAATCACTTTCCCAAACATTTATTATTTCTTTCCTATTGTCTAATCCCAACTTGTTTCTTCTCACCTTCCAGTTTCTTCTCCAGCTCCGGAATGTCAATATTAACCTTTTCTGTTATAAACTCCGGTATATTATATGAAAATAAAAGATCGTCGTAATGACTGATATTTTGCTGAGGCAGAAGAAATGGTTTTCCAACTTTACCTTCGTTATCAATGTGAGCGATGAAGGGGCGTGTATACAATCCGTCTAATCGCCGGCTACTGAAAACAAACCATTTACTGTTTGTCGACCAGGAGTGATAGCTTTCTGTATCGTCGCTATTTACCTCATTGATTGATCTTACCTGATTGGTTTCAGTATTGAGTAAATAAAGGTCAGCTTCTTTATGCCAGATTGAAAAATTACCATAATCAACCAATGTAAACATTAGGTATTTTCCATCAGGTGATGGTCGGGGGAATGTTACGCTCTTACCAATGTCTGCTGCCCTAAATAAGGTGTCTACCTTATTTGAAAAGGTACCACTTTCGGGATCAAAACCAATGCTGCATAAATTGTAATGAACTTTGGTATATTCCATGGGCATCACTTCCATTTTAGCCGAACAGAAGTAGAGAGTCTTACCATCCGGTGAAAATGAAGGGAAGGTTTCAAAAACAGAATCAGACATTAGTGCCTCGCATTTAATAATTTCATTTTTGTTGATATCGTAAACAATCACATCTGATGCATTATCAAAAACTTCTACTCGCTTGTTATTTGATGAATGAAAAACCTGGTGCGTATCATTTAATGTATAGGCAATATAGTTGCCTGACGGATGCCAGTATGGATATACAAACTTCGACAGCGTACTGTCGGTTTTTGTTTTCAGCACTTCCATTTTATTATTTGTAAGTAAAACAGTTCCACCCAGCTTGCCTCTGATATGCATACTCATATCTTTGGCTGATCCTTGTTTGAAAGAATGGCAGTTTACGCAACTTCCCTGAACCAGTGTGTTTTCATAAATAGCATCTTGCTCAAAATCCTGCAGCGATCGCTGATAAATTCCCATTTTACTGTAAACTTCATAACCGGGAGCGATTAAACGGTATGCCAGATAATCATCAACAGCATCTTCACAAACATGAATATAAAAGGGCTGATAGGCATACCAGGCATTGTTTTTTTGCACTGATACTGTTATTCTGATGCTGTCACCTTTTGAAGAATTCAGGAGTTCTTTCCATGAGTCGACAGGAATGTCAGCAAATTCGTTTTGTTGAATATGCAAAGATTCACTTTTACTCTCAAGAACTACGTCGATTTTTGAATATTCATCATTCACCTTAAAATTTAAAGGTGCTATATTAAATGGAATGGTAACCCCATTATAATCCGGATATAGATCAGGAGCTGATGAATATGTTTCTTTTACTTTGATGGTTTCATTACATGCATTCAATAAAACCATTGCTGATATGAGGATGAACAGATTTTTCATTTTTTCAGTATTTTAATTTCTGAACTGCAAATAATACCAATAGGTTTTTCCATAGTCTTTCTTTAATACTTCGGAGGCATTCGGAAGATTCATCTTAGAAAGAAATGCATTGGCACTCTGTATCTTTTCATTTGAGATAAAGGAAGGCATCGACTTTGGGGCTTTCTGTGATGTCATTTTCCAACTGTAAATAAAGGCTTCCTGAAAGCTTATAGGCATTTGTTTATAACCAATGGTTTGAGCCAGTGAAAGGTATTGCATAAAATGATTCAAGTCTTTGTTGAGAAGGCAATAAGCCATCAGATATTCATAGGCAGTCCTGTTCTTATTATTTGCCGTAAATAGTTGCCCTAACATCATGTCTTTTTCTCCTTCGCTAAAGAAAAAGTCATTTTGAATTTTATGAGTCATTAACCAACCATATTCAGGATGTTGCAGTAAGATTTCCTGATCATCAATTACTTTACTTAAAGCAGTAGCCCATTTACTGTAAAACAAAGTTTTCTGTAATATCTTCAGATACTTCAGCGTCAATGCGCGGTTTCCGTTGATAAGGTTCGTCTCAGCCAGTCGTTTCATCGTACGTGCACTCTTTTGATAAAGCGGCAATGCCTCCATCGCTTCGAAGGTGTATCGCTGAGCCGTGTTTATAAAACCAAGTTGGTAATAGATTTCACCTGTTACCATAGGTATAGTAAAATCTTTTTTGAAATCGGGCAACAGACCTCCTGTTCCATTTTGGTAGTACTCGAACATATGTTCGGCCAGCATGCCTTTTTTTGCCAAAGCAAGATTCAGACAAGAAACAGATAAAGGACTGGATGGAGATTTTTTATCAGCCATTGCAATGACCTTATCCCATTGACGCATACGAGTATGAAAATCATAAGCCATTACTTCTTCCTTATCAAAAACGGATGAAGTTTTAATGGTAACAAAACCAGCAATAATAATAACCACGTACAGAACTGTTATCGCCCATTTAAAATGAAATCTTATTATCATTAATGATTTAATGAAGAATGGAAGCAGAACACTAAGCAAAAAGACGCCACCTGCATAAAACGGGAATGTATTGGGGAAACTGTAAAAGTTAACACCTATCCACATTTTAATTATTGGATGTTGAATTAAAATGGCTTTAGCTATAAATGGTAATGATATTGCTAAACCGACTTGTATGAAAGTAATAATGGTATTTCTGGCTGTTCTTTCCTTTCGAATAAAAAGTATTGCAAGCACTGAATAAAGCACATAAAATACAACCGCTCCTCCAGCTATCCAATAGAGTACAGGAATTGACAACACAGCAAAAATACTTTTAAGGTTCTCTGATTTTATAGTTATTCTGATGGATATAAATACCATTAGAAAAACCAGGGAAATCAATCCACCTGGCAGATAATTTTCATCACAAAGTAAAGCCCAATAAAGTATGGAAGGTATAAATGTTAAAGGAAAGTATACTGAGCTTTTCTCTGTGTTTTTTACTGTTTTCCAAGTGAGTTGTTGAATCAGAACCAACAGAAATGCAATAAATATGGCTCCGACAGAAGGATAAAAATAAAACTGAGTAAGGAAGTTGCCAATATAATCACTCATCCCACCAGGTATGTTGAGGTATGATTGAAAGTAATCACCCGTGAATAAAAATAATTGATATTGTTCCTGATAATGTAAATGATATGGATACAATAGTGTAAAAAACAGATACACAATTGTTCCGAAAGCAAAGGGTGAAATGATATGATGTGAGAATTTTTTCATACAGATTAAAAGTATTAAATTTCTTTGTCGCTGAATGGTTCTGCTTCCTGTTTCCAATAAAGTCTTTCAATATCCATGGCATCAAATGGCAAAGGTCCTAAGGATAATTCAGGAATATTATAAGATTTAAGGGTAATGTTATATAAATCGGGATTTTTTTGAGGCAAAACAAAAGGTTTGTGTGCTACACCATTTTTGTCGATGTAACAAAAATATGGTTGACCATAAATTCCGTTTTGTCGCTTACTGGCAAAAACAAACCAGCGACTATTCGATGACCAGCTGTGATAACTATCTGAATAGTCTCCATTTACCTGGTTGAGCGAATCAATTTTACCTGTTTCAAGGTTTATGAGTCTTAAATCAGCTTCACGATGCCAGATGGGAAAGGTGCCGTAATCAGCCTCGGTAAAAAGCAGGTGCTTCCCATCCGGAGATGGTTTTAAGTGGCAGGCTGAATGGTTGGTCATACGTGCATTCCATAAGGTGTCAACAGAAGTGCCAACTTCACCCTTTTCGCCATCAAAAGAAATGCTGCAAATACTGTATTTAAGTTTTTGAATGCTATCCGGTACGTCAATGGCTTTCGCTCCACAATAGTATATTTTATTCCCATCAGCAGAGAATACAGGAAACGTATCAAAATTCAACGAATCTGTCAGGAGAGGATTTGTGATGGATTGATTGGTTTCAAAATCAAGAATTGCTAAATCAGAAGCTGTATCATAAACTTCCAGTTTCTTGCTCCCTTGAGCATGAAATTCCGGAATTATGTAATTGGTTGAGAAAACTGCATATCGCCCACCAGGATGAAAACCACCATACACTGCATTAGAAAGCATTTTGTCGGTTTTAGTTTTGAGTTTACGAAGGTTACCGTTGTTGTTTAAAACAGTTCCACCATGTTTCCCTCTGATATGAAACATGGATTGCGATGGATTCTGGTTATTGTATATATGACAATTCATACAGGATCCTTCAGTAAGGTTATTATCAGCAAAAATATTCTCATCGAAGTTTTCAATACATCGTTCAGCCAATTGAATTTTGTTCCAGACTTCATATCCCGGTTCAATCAATCTATAACTGAGGTATGGATCAATTTCTTCGTCAGCAATGTACCAGTTAAATGATTTATATTGAATCCATTCATTATTCTTTTGAACACTCACAGTTACGGCAAGTTTCTTTTCATCAAGCAGCAGCTGTTTCCATTTTTTCAGATTAAAACGTATCGTATTAGTACCATTTAAAACCATTTGGTTTTGATCACCCTTAATAACTGCCTGAATTGCTGTTATGTCATCTTTTATCATGAAGTTTAAAGGTGCTATGTTCTTAGGGATGGTTACCTCAGTGTAATCAGGGTACACAGGTGGATAGACTGGCAATACCTTGTCAGTTTGAATACGCTGACGGCAACCGATTAGCAGACTAAAGGATAATATGATGAGATAGGATAGCTTCATTCCTTACTTTTTTGGGCAAAATGATAAAAGAACCAATATGTGTATCTGTATTGGTTTGATAAATTGCTTAACTGACCATTTGATTTGCTATAAGCCTCGGTGTATTCAACAAACTCTTTCATCAACGAAGAAGGTAAAAAATATTGACTTATTTCTTCTGTTGATGCCTTTTGCTGGTAAAGGATGATTAAAAGTGCCTCTCCATATAATCGGGGTAACTGACGATTGAAGGTGAAGTATTTTTCAAAATCTTCTTTAAATGACTGTAAATCTTTGTTTAATAGATGATAACATAAAAGGTAATCTATAGCAGATTGATTGTCAGGATTGGAATTTGCCAATAGTCTAAGACCAGAAAGGTTATCCTCGCCCTTGCGCAATGTATCGGCCTGAGGCAAAAAAGACTGTTTGTCAAGAAGCTCTTTGCTTATTATTTGCCGGTTGTGAATCATTCCGATTCTTTTCTGAGCCCATTGATGATGAAAAAGTGTTTTATCGAGCATACCAAGGTATCTCAAAGCGGCTTCTTTTTCACCAATAATCATATTGGTTTCTGCAAGTCGCTTAACCATACGAGAGCTTCTGTTATAGGGTGAAAATATTAGTCCCAGATGGGCAGAGTGTTGTGTCAGATTCATGTCGCCTATTTGATAATAGGCTTCGTTACTCGAAAAAATATTGAGCCAACCAGATTGTCTGCCAAGAGGTAAAAAAAGACTTTCTGCAAAAGGTTGGTAGTATTCAAGTAAATGCGCTGGTAAGGCATTGTATTTTGCAAGAGCAATATTTGTAAAGTAACTGGCAAGCTGATTTTCGAGTTTGTATTCTGCTGATAGATGCAATACTTTATTCCAATTACCAAAATAACCTTCGCAAGAAAGAGATAAAAGTTTTTCACGGTTGAAATCCGGACGGTCTTTCCAAATTACTATGATTAAGATAATCGACGAAATAATCACTGACGATCTAAGACTTAGTATTTTATCAGGCCATATTAAATTTAGGATGATGTAGATAGTAGAAAGTGCTGATGGTAAAAGATATATAAGTTTATTAAAAGGATATAGGTATGCCTCCTCAATAGTCACCAAAAAATAAGATCTTAGAATGACAGGAATAAAGATTACAAATATTAATGCCAGTATGTTAGCTATATAATGAATGGATTTTTGCCTTAAGAATTCAAAAACCTGAAATATAAAATATAAGACAATCGTTCCTCCAGAAATCAGGTAGCCAAAAAGAATAAATAAAGGAAACAGAAATTGTTTTTGCCTGGATGAAAGAATCCTTCTTGATATGATAAAGATGAGAAGTGTAAGTATTAAAGACAGAGAATGAGTTATGGTATATCCAATATGATAATGCATTAATGATTCTGTCAAAGGCAGAATAAGGATAAACCAGATTAAATTTTTTTCTGAGCTGAAGTATGGGTTAATTACTTTGTAGAATAATACCCAATTGATATAAAATATCAATGTGATTAATAAGGGGCCGGCAGTTTTTAAATAAAAGAATTGTGTGAAAAAATCACCAGCGAGAGAAGCAAGTCCTCCGGGCTTATTAAAGTAGGAAAGAAGATACTCAGGAGAGTAAATAAATAAAGTAATTTGTTCTTTAAAAAACAGGTGGTATTTAAAGGTGAGTGAGTAGAAAAGAAAAACAAACAATCCTGGTATCAGAAGTAAAGTAAATCTGATTGACTTATTAATACGGATATTTTCTGATAATGACGTTGCCACTGTATTCCCCTTTTTCTTGAAAGCTATATGATTTGCTTTCTAATGAATATCTACTCTTTTGAGAGGTTATTGCCTAATATTTTGCGTACAAATTCACCTGCAGTGTTATTTTTATTTGTTTCGATAAAAGCTTGATTAAAGTTGGAACTTAACTCTTTTAAAGAATCCAATTTTAAAGAAATTTTTTGTTTTGCTAATGAATCAGAACTTGATTTGTATTGTATCAATACTTGCCTGAACATGCTGTCAATATTGGATTTGACTTCTTTCCATTTCTGTAAAGAGTCATTTGAAACTGTTCCTTGTGCATAACTGGTAGATGCCAGGGTAACATTAAGAATTCCAGGTTCTTTAATGATTAGTATTTCTTCCAGTTGAAGACGAAGAAGAGGGCGGGTTCTTAAAATACAGACCTCTGGTTGTTCACTAGAACCTCTGAAGACAAATTTCCCCTCATGAATTAATGTAGAATCCACTGTATTTTGAGTGGCATTTTCGAAAGGAACCAAATATACATATTCGCCATCAAAATCTTGAGTAGGCAGCTTACCATTAATCTGGTAGTTTTCGTTATTTGGTTTACAAAAGGTTAGGGTTGCTACAAACAGTATTAATATCCATCTCCAATTATTCATATCCTCGTGATTTGAAGTAGCAAATTTAATTAATGAGAGGGCAATTAATGCCCTCTCTTAATCTAAAAACCGAGTTTTAATTAATCTGCAGCCCTGAAATTCCAGAACCAGGCTTCTCCCCATGCTCCTGTTCCAGCAGCATGGTAAGAAAGTGTCATGTTTGTATCGTTTAATGTTAAGATATCATAGTCATTTACATCTATGTCACCTTCATTAATGGATTTACCACAAAGCACTGTAACATTTTTAGTGTAAAGCATTCCTTGAGCCCAGATAGCACCATTACCATCAGCAGTGGTCGCATTCATATCAAAGCTAAAAGTACCTGCAGCACTTGCTCCAGTGTTATAGTTTTTAGTTAATGAAGCACCATTAGTAGAAAATACCATTGAAGCACCACTACCTTCTCCTTCTGCCTGGCCTTCTATATCATTGATATAAATTTTCCACCAGCCGGGAGCTGTGTTACCCAGGTAACCACCGTTACCAAATACTCCATCTGCATGAGTTTCATCCCAAACCCATTCTTTTTCACCAGATCCACATAAATATCCCCATGAAGGAGATACTTCGAAATATAAATCCTGAACATCAACATCAATCTCTTTGGTGATTTTTATACCATTTGGATTTAATCCAGTAAAAGAAATTGTTGAAGTACCCTCAACCACCATCAAAACAGTATCAATGCTTTTTGTTGAGGTACCAATTCCGTAATTCCAATGTGACAAAACCGGGCTGTGGTTCTCAAGAACTATTTTATTGGTATTTATTCCATTAATAACTAAAGGAGTTGCAGTAACCTCTAAATCAGCTGCTGTAATGGCTCCTCCTATGTCTTCTCTGTCTTCTATAGGATCACAAGCAATGAAACCTAATGCTATTAAAAGCAGAGAATATATTATTGATTTTTTCATTGTCATTCTTTTAATATTAGTTCATTAATTCCAACCTGTGTATTCAGCTCCTGCACCGGTTCCCCAACCTGGATTTTGTTCAAGCACTCCGTCAGATAGGCTAATCTGGTTTTCAGGAATAGGGAAGAAACCTCCTTCAGTAGCTTCATATCGGGCAGCGTATCCACCTCCAAAAGCTTTGGTTACATCAGGGTTACCTTTAAAATAACAATCAACACCTATTTGAGCTTGTAACACATCAGCAGCAATACCCCATCGACGAATATCGTTCCAACGTGTTCCTTCAAATGCTAATTCCCAGCGTCTTTCGTTTCTAAGATTTTCCAAAGAATAACTAACATCATCCAGGCCTGCTCTTTCACGTACCATGTTCATATAAGTGCTTGTTTCTGTTAACTCAGAATGCATCAGGTAAACATCAGCCAAACGAATTAGTACAAGATCTTTAACATTATCTAATTGCATATTGTCTTCTGTACCGTACATAAGAACACTGTATGATGAAGCAAGTGATCCATCTGATTTATATGCAGTAACCGGACAATATTTCTTTTGCCAGTAGTCAGTTTCCTGTACAAAGTCATTCCATCCACCTTTTGAATAGTTTGGTAATTCATTTGGAAGATCAATAATAGAAGCTTCACGACGCATATCAGTTGGTTCAGCTGCTTCCCAGTCTTCCCAAAGTGTTGGGTTCACAGGACCTGCACCCCAACCTTGTCCGAATGGGAATGTATTAGAATAAGCCTGGCCACCACGTAACCCAAAGTGTAACATATATTGGTTTGAATAACCGATAGTTGTGCTCCAGCTAGCAAAGTTTGAATATTTGATAGCAAACATTGATTCTGGATTGATATTAGCATCGTTTTCTGCAAAAGTTAATCCTTCTTCTGATGTAAGATCGTAATCTTCAACGGTGTATGAGTTTGTATATGCCCATAGCTCGCGGTAGTCACCAACTAAAGTGTGTCCACTGTTTGTAATACAATCTTCCAACCAGGTTACAACCTCAGATTTTGAAACAGTGCTTCCATCAGTAAGAGGAAGTGCAGATTCATTATAAAAACCAGTATAGAATAAATATACTCTTGCCATTAAAGCTTCTGCAGCCCATTTAGTTGCATGTCCACTTTCTACAGATGTATAAGAGTAATCTGGCATTAATTCAATTGCATTCTTTAAATCTGAAGCAATCTGAGCATATAATTCTGCAGGTTCAGCTTTTGGAAGGTTTAATGGTTCAGTGGTTACAACCAATGGTACCTGGCCAAAATAAGATGCCATCTCAAAATAGAAGAACGCTCTTAAGAAATATGCTTCTCCCATAAATTGATTACGTTGATCATCACTCTCCCAACCAGAACAGTTATCTAGTGTTTCAATAGCTGTATTGGCTCTAAAGATACCCTGGTATCTCACAGACCAATAGTTTTCCAACATACTATTGTTATAATTCATCAATAGATCCAACGCCTGCATTAACTTGTCGTTTTCACCACCACCACCAAACTGATCATCTGAGGCCAAACTAGCTGCATAAAAATAAGTATCCTGAGGATTCGCTGAAGCTGTACTCAATGTATTGTATATAGCTGTAAGCATTTGTTCTGCGTCCGTTACCGTTTCCGGGAAGTTGGACGTGTTCTTCTTTGTAAGATTCTCAGTATCCAGGAAATCTTCGCAACTTGAGAAAAATAGTGCGAGAGAAAATAAATATATTAGTTTTTTCATTGCATTAATTCATTAAAAATTAATATTAACACCTACCATATAAGTTCTTGCACTTGGATAGAATCCTAAATCAATACCAGATGCCCAACTATCTTCCACACCATATCCTACTTCAGGATCCATTCCAGAGTATTTTGTGAAAGTATATAAGTTTTGAGCTGCAAAGTATAGGCGTGCTTTTGACATTGGCATTGAAGGGATTAGTTTCTTGAAGTCGTAACCCAAAGAAATATTCTGAATCTTCAGATAATCTGCATCTTCAATATAAATGTCTGAAATCTGTTGCCAGTTTTGGTTACTACCAGCAGTTAAACGAGGTAATTTATTAGATGTACCTTCACCATGCCATCTTCCAAAAATTTCTGTTGTATAGTTTTGCTCGTACGAATCAGCAAATGAGCGATATGACTTAGCGATTTGGTGACCAAAGGCACCGTTTGTTGTTACAGAAAAGTCAAATCCTTTATAAGCAAAATTAACACTGAAACCTAAACGGAAGTCTGGATGAGGGTTACCGATGTCAGTTTTATCATTTTCATCTATTACACCATCTTCATTTGTGTCAACAAAGATCAAGTCACCTGGTTGAGGATCTGTTTGCAAGGTTGGACCTGCATTGTTTATTTGTTCCTGGTTCTGGAAAACACCTGCTGTTTTGTACCCCCAGAAATAACCCATTGCATAGCCTACCTGAGCTCTGTACATTTCAGTTGTTCCCTGACTAAGTACATTTGATTCACCATGAATAATTTGTTCTGAGTTGGCAATTTTAGTTACTTCATTTTTGTTTTTAGCAATATTGAAGTTAACTCCATATCTGAATTCACCAATATTATCATTCCAGTTTAATGCCAATTCAACTCCTCGGTTTTCAACATCACCTCCGTTAATATATGGAGCACCTGTTCCATATGAAGCAAGGATTGGAGCTCTTACTAACCAGTCTTTTGTTGATTTAATATACCAATCGAAAGCGACTCCTAAGCGAGAATTGATAAAACGGGCATCCAAACCAAGGTCTAATTGTTCAGATGTTTCCCAGGTAACATCTGGATTAGGAAGAATATCAGCATAAGCTCCTGAACTTTGAGAAGTTTTTGTATTACCAAAAGAGTATTTGGTTGTTTCGTCAAAAGCAATGGTTGCTAAATAGTTCCAGTTAGGAATGTTACAGTTACCATTTTGTCCCCAGCTAGCTCTTAATTTTAAGAAATCCAGCCACGATTCTGTACCACTCATAAATGATTCATTGGTCATTACCCATCCGGCAGATACTGAAGGGAAATATCCCCAGCGTTTACCTCTGTCAAAGTTAGCAGATCCATCAGCTCTCATCACCAAAGATAACATATAGGTTTCTTTGTAGTTGTAGTTAACACGACCAAAGAAAGATGTTATACCACCTTCTCCCCATGGAGATCCTGAAAGTGACATTAATGCAGCATCATCTCCATCAGTATTGTCAATCCATGCATGTTCAAAGTCACTAAAGGCATTGCTAACATTAGTTAAACCTAGACTTTCGCCCATTCCCCATTTTTCAACAGATTGACCAATTACAGCATCAATGGTATGCTCATTGATTCTCTTCATATATGAAAGAGTATTGTCAAGGGTCCATCTATGGCCTGCACTCATACTTTGAGAAACAGCGTCAACAGTTTTAAAATTTGTTTGAGATAGATCATATACCGGTACATATGAACGGTAACTGCTGGCGCTCATCTGATATCCAAAACGGCTACGGAAAGTCAAACCTGCGATAGGTTGAATTTCCAAATAGGCGCTGGTATTTAATGAATAATTTTTAGAAAGATTATTACCTCTGTTATAGATCATATCTGCCACAGGGTTACTTCCAAATGCCTGAAATACATTGGTCATGTTATCAGCAATGGCATCGTCAGTATTATAATAATCTCCATCGCTGCCGTAAACAGGCATTAATGGATTTGCTACCAACATATTGTGTATATCATTCCAATAGATATTACCAATACCGATACCTTTTTTCTCATTGTAGTTGTAGTTAAGTGTTTGACCTACCTTAAATACATCAAATGAACCATTATTGTATAATACATGGTCTGAGTTAAGTCGAACAGTGTATCTTTCAAAGTTAGGTTCAACAGGTGAACCGAAGATACCTTCCTGACTGGTGTATGAAAATCCCATAGAGTAGGTTGACATATCAGTACCGCCACTAATATTAATAGCATGGTTCTGAGTAGCAGCATTATCATTATAAATTTCCTTTAACCAGTTTGTTCCTTCCCAACCATTCTGGATTTTTTCATAAATACCAGACATATTTTCCCACTGGTAATCAGCAGCTTCTTCATTAAAGGTAATTTCATCGATAATGGTCATGTATTCGCTTGCATTTAATAAACTAGGCAGTTTAACAGCATTCTGGACACCATAATATCCATCATATGATACCATTACTTTACCTTTTTTACCTTTTTTAGTAGAAACAAGAATAACACCATTCGCTGCACGTGCTCCATAAATAGCAGCAGAAGCAGCATCTTTTAAAACATCAATAGATTCGATGTCAGCAGGGTTTAAGCTATTAATGTCACCTCCGGCAACTCCATCAATAACATATAAAGGAGATGCATCACCAGTAGTTCCTAAACCACGAATGTTAACTTTAAATCCTTCACCCGGCATACCAGAACTTTGCGTAATGTTAACACCTGGTGCCTGACTTTGCATAGCTCCTAATGCAGACACAGTGTTCATTTTTTGTAGATCTTCACCATCGACTGAAAGGTTGGCCCCCGTGGTCAGCTTTTTCTTCTGAACACCATAACCAATAACAACAACTTCATCCAGGTCAGTTAATTCTTCCTGAAGAACAATGTTTAAAGTAGTTTGGCTACCAATAACAATTTCCTGTGTTTTCATTCCAATAAAAGAAAACACTATTACAGATTCGTTGCCTGATACAGTTAAGGAGTAATTACCATCAATGTCAGTAATTATTCCATTACTGGTACCTTTCTCAGATACTGTTGCTCCCGGAATAGGAGCACCTTGTGTATCCGTTACTTTACCGGTTACACTTACCTGTGCATATGATGCTATACCCATACACAGGCCAATAATTAGAAATAAGACTCTTTTTTTCATATACTTAAACTTAAGTTATTTAAGGAAGTTTTAAGATTTTCTTTTTTTTACTTCATTTTAAGATTATACATTAAAAATTATACTATATGTATGATGTACATTTTATATTCAAACTTTTAAAGAACTGTAAATCAAATATTAAACAAGGTTAATTTCATTCTTTATAAATCTGAGTGTTTATAGTACACTTAGTAAAAACAAAAGTACGTGATCATCCAATAATGGACTAATACTATTTTATCCTTTCTTTGTATTATTTAATTAAAAATTAACAAAATTATACACATGTGTTTTGTGTATAAACCGATAGGCTATTTGATAGCACTTCTGTTTTGGCTGTAAAGTAAAGGGTTGTAAACAGTTTTGAGGTGTATTAAATGTATACTTTGAATGCTTAAAATGTTAAAAATTGAATAATATATTCAGGCGAAACATCTTAATTTCAGTTTTCAATCAAAGTGTTGTAAAACTATAGATGATTTTAATGATTGCAAAATAAATAATGAATTAAGACAAGAAATTTCAAAATAGAATTCTGTAATGATAAGAATGAAATTTTAAAAAATGGATAATTCGTCAATTTAGATAGACAGATTAATTTTAGTGAATGTCATCTGTATTTTAGTAGTAACTTTAAAAAAAGTAGTATTTAAAGTTAAAAAATTTAAAAACCAACATTCATAAGTTTGTCATCTTTGTAAGGATGTAATTCAATATAGTAATGATAAAAACGCATACTTTTCTACTATTTCTTCTCATTGTGCTATTAACCAAAAGTTGTTCAATGGCAGATGATGAAAACAGATACGAAGCATACCTCTTTGCATATTTCGAAGGAACAGGTGATCCAAATGAAAGAGAACAATTGAGGTTTGCAATCAGTAATGATGCAATAAACTGGACGGCACTTAACGATAATAAACCAATACTCCCTTCTGCTGAAATTTCTTCGACCGGAGGAATAAGAGATCCTCATATTTTAAGAGGCGACGATGGTAAATCCTTCTTTATGGTAGCGACAGATATGTTTACTTTTAAAAATGGTTGGGATCATAATCCGGGGATAGTCTTACTAAATTCAAAAAATCTGATAGATTGGGATCATTCGTTTATTGATTTAACAGAAGCTTATCCTGAAAAATTCGGGAATGTAAAATGGGTTTGGGCACCGCAAACAATTTTCGATTCAGAAGAGGGAAAATATCTAATCTACTTTACCGTAAGATTTAATGATGATCTGAATCTGGATTTTTATTGTGCGTATGCAAATGATGATTTTTCAGGATTTGAAAACGAACCACGCTTAATGTTTAGTCCGAAATATGGTGCCATTGATGGAGACATTATATTTAAAGATGGTATCTACCATATGTTTTTTAAAGGTAATACAAAAGACGAAAAGGGGGTTGAATTTAAGAATGGAATCAGGCAGGCTACCAGTAAATCTTTAAAGGGACCATGGACTGAAGACTTTACTTATCTGGATGCTTATGCTGATAGTTCAATTGTAGTTGAAGGTTCATCTGTTTTTAAATTCAATAATTCAGATGAGTATATATTAATGTATGATTTATATAGTAGTGGGAAATATGAATTTCAGAGAAGTACGGATTTGTATAAATTCACTGCTGAGCCAGAGTCTTTTACAAAGAACTTTTTCCCGCGGCACGGTTCTGTAATTGGAATTACAAAGAAGGAATTAGACCGTTTAAACGAAAAGTGGGGTAATAATCGAAAATAACTAACTAAATAATTTACAATGACAATTTGGAAGAAAGTACTTTTATCGGCATTTGCATTTTGTGCACTATCGGCTGTTAATGCGCAAAATGAGTTAGATAGTATCTATCACTTTACTACAAAAGGGAATCCAATTTTCACACATAAATATACTGCAGATCCTGCTGCATTAGTTTTGGGCGACACCTTATGGCTGTTTACAGGTCATGACTTTCAAGGTGGACAAAAAGGTTATAACCTGAAAGATTGGTGTGTTTTTTCCACAACCGATTTAAAGAACTGGACAGAATATCCTACACCGTTAAGAGCAAAAGACTTTTCATGGGATGAAAGAGGACAGGCATATGCTGCTCATACAGTTGAAAAAGACGGAAAATATTATTGGTATATAAGTACAAATACATCAGGGATTGGGGTGGCTGTTGCTGATCGTCCTGAAGGACCTTATAAAGACGTGTTAGGAACTCAGTTGGTAAAGCGTTCTGATTGTTTTGCGTCTACTCACTCCTGGACTTGTATTGATCCTGCGGCGTTTATCGATGACGATGGTCAGGCCTGGTTATTCTGGGGTAATGGAGTTTGCTATTACGCCAAACTTAAGGATAATATGATTGAACTGGATGGACCCGTTAAGAAAATTGATTTTGAAGGATTGGAATTTACCGAAGCTCCTTGGGTACATAAATACAATGGCAAGTATTATTTAAGTTATGCAACCGGATTTCCTGAAAAAATAGCCTATGCTATGGCCGATAATATTGAAGGTCCATATGAATACAAAGGAATATTAAATGAAATAGCCGGTAACAGTAATACAAATCATCAATCCATAGTGGAATTCAAAGGTGAATGGTATTTTATCTATCACAATGGAGGAATTCAGACGGATGGTAGTAGCTATAGCCGTTCGGTATGTATCGACAAGCTATATTATAATGAGG
This sequence comes from Carboxylicivirga caseinilyticus, assembly GCA_025499705.1. GTDB lineage: Bacteria > Bacteroidota > Bacteroidia > Bacteroidales > Marinilabiliaceae > Carboxylicivirga > Carboxylicivirga caseinilyticus. The sequence continues at coordinate 35,817 of JAFMVE010000009.1, read as the reverse complement.
ATGACACTATCAAGCGGATTGTTATGACCACAGAAGGGGTTGATGCGGTTAAATAATTATGAAAAAGAATGAACCTTAATACTAAAAAGATGAAAAAAGAATTAATGCTGGTTGTATTAGCCTGTATGAACTTTTCTGTTTTTGCTCAAAAAGAATTGTGGCAAAATCCGAAAGTTAATGAGGTGAACCGACTACCTATGCACACTTCATATTTTGCATACGAGTCAGATGAAGTGGCCAAAGCAGGCGATAAGGAAATGTCTGCCAATTTTATGAGCTTAAATGGCATTTGGAAATTTAATTGGGTAAAAGATGCCTGGTTACGTCCGGTTGACTTCTTTAAAACCACGTATGATGATAAAAGCTGGGGTACAATGCCTGTGCCTGGTAACTGGGAATTGAATGGTTATGGTGATCCAATTTATGTAAATGCGGGTTATCCTTGGCGTAATCAGTATGCGAATAATCCACCAACAGTACCAGAAGAAAATAATCATGTGGGTACATACCGCAAAGAAATTGAATTACCGAAAGGATGGACAGGCAAAAATATTATTGCTCATTTTGGTTCGGTAACCTCCAACATATCACTGTATGTTAATGGTAAATATGTAGGATATAGTGAAGATAGCAAACTGGCTGCTGAGTTTGATTTGACAAAATATTTAAAGCCGGGTAAAAATCTAATTGCTTTTCAGGTATTTCGTTGGTGCGATGGAAGCTATCTTGAAGATCAGGATTTTTGGCGTTTCTCTGGCGTTGGGCGCGACTGCTATTTGTATGCACGTGAAAAAACTTATATCAAAGACATTCAAGTGACTCCTGATTTGATCAATAATTATACTGATGGAAAGCTGGATGTATCTCTGGATATTATTGGTGGTGCTTCAGTAGATCTTGTTTTAACAGATAAAAAAGGAGAAGTAGTTACTAAGAAAAGCATAAGTGGATCAGGCAACAAAACAGCTTCAATAGAAGTTGCGGATGTTAACAAGTGGTCGGCTGAGCTACCTTATTTGTATACTTTAACAGCAACGCTTAAAAAAGGGAGTGTTGTAAAGGAAGTGATACCATTAAAGGTTGGCTTCAGAAAAGTGGAGATGAAAAACGCCCAGCTTCTTGTAAATGGTCAACCAATATTGATAAAAGGGGTGAATCGTCATGAGCTGGATCCTGATGGAGGATATGTAGTTTCGAAAGAACGCATGATTGAAGATATTCAGTTGATGAAAAAGTTCAATGTGAATGCCGTTCGTACCTGCCATTATCCAGATGATGAGTTGTGGTACAGTTTATGTGATGAGTATGGTATTTATATGGTTGCCGAAGCCAATGTTGAGTCACATGGTATGGGTTATGGTGATCAGACTTTAGCTAAAAATCCATTATACGATAAAGCTCATCTGGAGAGAAATCAGCGTAATGTTCAACGAAATTACAATCATCCGGCGGTAATTATTTGGTCGTTGGGTAACGAGGCCGGTTTCGGTCCTAATTTTGAGGCTTGCTACAAATGGATTAAAGCTTATGATACTTCTCGTCCGGTGCAATACGAGCAAGGACATGGCAATGAGTTTACCGATACTTACTGTCCGATGTATCTTGACTACAAGCGAAGTGAGGAATATTGTCAGAAAGAACAGACTAAGCCTCTTATCCAGTGCGAATATGCACACGCCATGGGTAACTCAATGGGTGGATTCAAAGAATACTGGGATTTGATTCGTAAATATCCATTATATCAGGGTGGTTTTATCTGGGATTTTGTTAATCAGTCCATTAGATGGACAAATAAAGATGGTCAGGAAATATATGCCTATGGTGGTGATTTTAATGCTTATGATGGAAGTGATAATAACTTTTTGAATAATGGTTTGATTAGTCCGGATCGTGTTCCCAATCCGCATTTTTATGAGGTAGGTTATTTTTATCAGTCAATCTGGACAAAGGATGCAGATATTAAAGCCGGTAAGATTGAGGTTACCAATGAATATTTCTTCCGCGATTTATCGAACTTTTACTTGCAATGGGATTTAGTTTCGGAAGGTAAGGTTGTGTCAACTGGTTTTGTAAATCAGATGGATGTAGCACCTCAAAAAACTGAACGAATTGATTTAGGATTGGAAATACCAGAGTGCCTGCAACATTCAAAAGAACTTTTTGTAAATGTTTCTTATAAGCTTAAAAAAGCTGAGCAGTTGCTGCCTGCAGGTTATACCCTGGCAAAAGAACAGTTGACAGTTAAAGAATGGGAAAGTGAAGCAGTGGTTATCTCTAATAAAAAGGAAAGTAACCAAAAAGTCAGCCTTCCTGAAAAAGTGGATAACGATTACAATTATCTGATTATTAAAGGAGAGAATTTCCGTATTGATATTAATCGTCATTCAGGCTTTTTAAGCAGATATGAAGTAAATAATACTCCTTTACTGGAAGATGGGGCCGAGTTAAAGCCTAACTTCTGGCGTGCTCCAACCGATAATGATTATGGAGCGCAGCTACAACAAAAATATCGTGCATGGCATCATCCAAAAATGGATTTGAAATCTTTTGATAGCTCTTTGGAAGATGGAATGGTAAAAGCAGTAGCCAAATACGAAATGCCTGGAGTTAAAGCTGAGTTGGTTCTTGAATATGTGATCAATAACGAAGGTGCAATTAAAGTCACACAGAAATTAAAGGCAAACTCTGAGGAAGAAGTTTCTGAAATGTTCCGTTTTGGGTTGAAAATGCAAATGCCTGCCGACTTTGATTTGATTGAGTATTATGGTCGCGGCCCGGTTGAGAATTATGTTGACCGTAAGTATTCAGAGTTTGTAGGATTGTATAATCAAACGGTTTGTGAGCAGACTTATCCTTACATAAGACCACAGGAAACCGGAACCAAGAGTGACATCCGTTACTGGAAACAGGTAAATAAAGCTGGTTTTGGATTAGAGTTTATTTCAGATAATTTATTCTCAGCCTCGGCATTGAATTATACTATTGATGGTTTGGATGACGGATGGGATAAAGATCAACGCCATATGCCGGAAGTTGATAAAACGGAAGCTGTCAATATCTGTATCGACAAAATGCAATTGGGATTAGGTTGTGTAAACAGTTGGAGAGCACTTCCACTTAAACAATATCGCATTCCATATCAGGATTATGAATTTACTTTCTTGATAAAGCCCATTAGCAAGTAGAGTTGAGTTCATTTAAATTATAACCCTGTTCCCATGTGGGGCAGGGTTTTCTTTTGTAAGTATTAACATAGCAGCTAATAAAATAAATCCATGAAAAAATCTATCCTTGTTTTAATAACTGTTTTTGCATTGCTCTCATGTTCCAGCAAAGAAAAAATGCAAACAGGTAAGTTCGATCCTAGTTGGGAATCGTTAAAACAATACGAAATACCAGAATGGTTTAATAATGCCAAATTTGGAATTTGGGCCCACTGGGGGCCACAATGTCAACCTGAACAAGGTGATTGGTATGGTAGATTTATGTATGTAGAAGGCAGTGGTCAATATAATTGGCATGTTAATCATTATGGTCATCCTTCTGAATTTGGATTTAAGGAGGTAATCAATGACTGGAAAGCCGAAGAATGGGATCCTGAAAAATTAGTTTCGCTATATAAAAAGGCTGGTGCCCGATATTTCTTTGCCATGGGTAACCATCATGACAATCTTGATTTATGGAATAGCAAGCACCACCGGTGGAATTCTGTTGCAGTTGGTCCGCATAAGGATATTTTAGCTGGTTGGGCGAAGGCAGCTAAAAATAATGATTTGCCATTTGGTGTCAGTATTCATTCAGCACATGCCTGGCGTTGGTTTGAGACATCTCAGTTGTCGGATAAAAACGGAGATTTGAAGGGAGTACCTTATGATGGAACAATGACAATGGCAGATGGAAAAGGAAAATGGTGGGATGGTTTGGATCCTCAGGAATTATATGCGCAGAACCATCCGTTAAGTGAGAATAGTAGTGATCCCGGTTCAATTCATTCTCAATGGGATTGGCAAAATGGAGCAACACCTCCTTCTGAAGAGTATTGTATGGATTTCTACAATCGAACTGTGGATATGATCAATCAGTATCATCCTGATCTTATTTATTTTGATGATACAGCTTTGCCACTTTATCCGGTCAGCAATGTGGGCCTCGAAATAGCCGCTCATTATTATAATTCCAACATCATTCAGAATAATGGTCAACTAGATGCCGTGTTGTTTGGAAAGATTTTAACGGATGAACAGAAAGAATGCATGGTTTGGGATGTTGAAAGGGGCGCTCCTGATCAGATTCAGGAAAAACCATGGCAATCGTGTACATGTATTGGAAGCTGGCATTATGATCGTGCTGTTTACAATCAGAACAGGTATAAATCTGCCAAAACGGTTATTCAGATGTTGGTTGATATTGTTAGTAAAAATGGAAATCTGTTATTAAATATTCCAATAAGAGGGGATGGTTCTATTGATGATAAAGAGGAAGCAATTTTAGAAGAAATTGCACATTGGATGGAGGTAAACAGTGAGTGTATTTTTGATACCCGTCCATGGTTAATTTATGGGGAAGGTCCAAAAGCAGAAAGTGCAAATCCAATAAATGCACAGGGCTTTAATGAAAACAAGGGTCAAGCTTATGCTTCAAATGATATTAGGTTTACCCAAAAAGGATCTGCTCTTTATGCAATCGTGATGAGTGCTCCAGATGATGAGAATCTTCTTATAAGATCACTTTCGTCAGAAGGCGCATTGATCAGTGATTCAATGAGGAATGTGATGGTTCTGGGTAGTGAAATTGAAAACTATTCATTTGATCAGGATGGTCTACGAGTAAAGCTGAAATCAGCACCTGAGTCAAAAATGCCGGTTGTAATTAAAATATACTAAACAAATATTTAGCAGCATCTCCTTTCGGGATGCTGCTTTTTTTGTTAATATCAGAATAATGAATCGTTATCATTCTCAACAACCGGTTCAGCATTAATTGCCAGTTTATATCCAAGGTAGCCTCCTATGGCTTCACCAATTAATCCGAAGAAAAGTGCATAGGTTAATTCTCCAAATAACTTCATGCCAATAAAAACAAAAAGCAGTCCAATAGAGAACCATAACAGGAGCAACGTGATGACATATAAGTTGGGTTTAAGACCTTCTTTCTCCCTAATTATTTTGCGAATTTTCCTACTTAATAAAATCAGTACCAGTAAATCCATTTGATATCATTTAGATTATTTTATCCTGTTTCAGACTCTGCAAAATTAGGGATTTCTATTTTAAAGGATATGCTATTCAAAATAAAAACTCCCAAAGCTCATTGATTTTGGCCCTGGGAGTTTTTTATTATTGTGAATCAGCTATTATTTTTTAATCACTTTTTGTACTATTTGTTTTTCATCGAAATTGATAATTAACAGATATATACCTGAATCGAGATTACCGGTATTTATTGAAATCTTTTTTGTTCCGGGTTCTATCTCTTTTTCAACGAATACCTTACCATTAATAGTACACAATCGTAAGATAGCATCCGAGCTGATTTCAGGTAAGTCAATATTTAGTTCGTTATCAAATGGATTAGGATAAGTTTTAATGCTTGCTTCAGTATTTGAAATGTCAGTTGTTCCGCCGGTTGTAACTGATATCTCGTTGGATGGTTCTGAGATACCTCCATCGTTGTAACCTCTCAATCGGAAGGTATAACTGGTTGCCGGTGACAAATCCGAAATCATGAAAACTTTAATAGTTGGTTGAATCGTGTCAAAAGGAACAAATTCACCATCTTTCAACTGCTCAATGATATATCCTTCGGTATTTAATGATGCATCACTCCATGTAAGGAATACAGATGTTTCAACATATACTGTTCCTTTTAGGTTGGTTGGGTTATCTGGTGGAACCATCTGAGTTAATAAAATTACTTCTGCTGCACTTGCATAGGTTGATCCATTAATTTCCGAAAGGGCTTCAAATTTCACATATCGCCCGGATACTTTTTCATCAAACATTACTTCTTTCAGTTTGGTGCTGGCAGCCATCTTACCTGTGTTAACTGCATTACCCAAATCAGCTGGATCGTTGCTTATGTATATGGCATAGTTAGCAATGGTACCTATTGTCATTCCATCCTGACGAGGCAGATACCTGAATCCAGCCAGACTCATTTCTTCGCCTAAGTCAACTGTGAGATAATGTGGATAGCCGGGTGCTGCTCCACTGTATTGTGTATGCCAGTAAGTATCTTCATTCCCGTCAAAGGCATAAATAGCCGGAGAATATTCACTGCTTGTTTCCTCGCTGCTATAATCGATTAAGTTGATATTAGCCGGGCTTACATATCCCTTTTTAAGTGTTTTTACCATGGCAAGGTTAGACTCAGCTGAAGCTGTTTCATCTTTCACGGCTTTCACCCGGTAGTAATAGTTGGTTTCGTATTGCATTGTGGTATCGACGTAACTGATCGAATTAGATTCAATCGTATCGATGCAGGTAAAGTACAATTCACTGTCACTGGCACGTTCAATGTAGAATCCGTCTTCATTGTCTGAATTGTCATTCCAATTAAGCTCAACAAAGTTTTGTTTGTTGTTTTCAGCACTTAATCCGTCAGGAGCCTGAACCGGATAGAATGCATTATCCAGGTGAAACTCGATGATACCACTACCATAGGTAGCAAAACGAACACAGTTGGTTCTTTTGATAAATTCAACATCAGTAAAATCAACACTGGGAATAGGATCATCAGTCATTTGAAACCAACGGTTGTCCTGCACTGAATAAACCCATGCACCACCATATCCACATGCTGCAAAGATAAACTGTTCATCCGGCGATAAAGCAAAGTCGCGTATGCGCGATACATTTAAACCAATTGTTCTCGACGAAAAAGTCTGACCATGATTGGTCGATACTAGAAAATAATTACCGACACCTGCATAATAAACCGTGTTGGCATCAATCTCAGAGGCTTTAATTACCGCCTGATTCTTTGGATAGTTATAATACTGGTCGTTCGACTTAGGCGCACTTCCATAATATCCGGCTCTTGTCCAGTTTTCACCTCCATCTGTTGAGTATAAGAATATGCCATTGTTTAAGGCAACATACCACATGTCGCGGTCAAGTTCTGAATAACCAAAACTACCGATGTCAGAACTATATTTACTATTGAAATTATAAGCATGAGCTGTTTGAGTAATGGTTCCTGTGGATTCATCATAGGTGAATTTCTGAAGATTACTTCCGTAAGCTGCATAAATGGCATCTTCGTTAGGGTTGGGTGATGCTAAGATTGGAGCCGCCCACCAGTTGCCTAATCCATCAAATACAGCAGAACCTCCGGTTTTACCTGTTGCAAAATTATACTGATGCTTTATTCTTCCGTAATAAAACCAGGTCCAGGCTGATGTTTCGCGCTTCGAAAAACCAGTGCGTAATACATCTGTTCCGTCAATATCTTTTGTGCTGACAATCATACCTGAATCTTTGTAGGCAGTTGCTCCACGATCCTGGTTTGCCATGTAAATCGAATTGAAATTCTGGCTAGAAGCTGCATCGTAATGCATTGCAAACCATGCGCCATTGTTGCACCATGTATAAGAGTCCTTGTTTTCAGGTGTTTCAGAAATATAGCACCCAAAATCAAGACCAACCAGTGTAATTGGGGTTCCTCCTGCTTTTTCAAAGGTCCGCATATGCTGCATGTCCCAGCCTAGTTTATAACCAAATCCGTTCCATGTTGCACCGTAATCAGTAGATAGCTTCATATCTTCAAAGCCACTGATAAGCATATTGGGTTTATCAGGACAAATTACCTCAAAGGGTCTGTCGCGCCCTGCATTTTTTTCAACCCAGCTAGCTCCTTCATCAGATGAGTAATAAACAGTGTAAGTAGAATTGATGGTTGACAAATAAAAATGATACTGTCCGTTATAATAAGTCGCTGCAGCACTCGAAAGGTTGGTTCCTGCTAATGTGCTGGTAGATGAGGTTTGTAACTCAAAGTCGCCAACAGATGGGTTGTATTTGTAAATATCAATGGTCTTTTCACTTTTACGCCATAGCCACATATATGCATTGTTGGTATAAAAAGGTTTTGCAATCCGCATATCATAAGTTGAGATGGGAATGCTTAGGCTTGATTCAGTATAAGTGGCGCCGTTATCGCTTGAAAAATAGATGTGGTGATAATTGGAGTAATAAGTATGTAACATTATTTTTTTAACTCCATCATTGGTAATCTCAAAAATCTGGTTCGACCAGCTTTGAGAAAGATTTGCACCACTTGCAGCTGTCCAGGTTAGGCCTTCATCGTCAGAATATTCCATTCTTCCTGCATCATCGTTGCTACGAATCAAACGATAAGTATTATCATCCAGCAATGTTCCGGTAAAAACCGGATTTGCAGTAGAATTGTTAGTTGGATTCATTACTATTTTATGATTTAGTAAAGTCCATTTTACTTCATTCTCGTATTCCAGTTTGTATAAGTGACCGGCATAACTAACCACGTAAAAAACGTTACGTAATGAATCGTAAGCTGAATTGTCTACCCGATATCCATACCAGCCAGTTTGTGATAATTTGGTTTTCCATTCGCCTGTTAGTCTGCCATTAGCATAGGAACTAACCGTACTTGCTTCAGTTGATTTTAGTCTGCTACTATTTAATCTTTCACTAAGGTATTCCTTAAATTTTGCCAACTCTTCACCGGCTAAAACAGGTTCATCGGGACGTTCTTCATTACCAATTTCATCTTCAATATCATTTATTGAGGGATTTACCAGAAGGTACCCAAATACCAATGAAATGATGGCCAGAAGCAGGAAGGTGATTTTCTTTTTCATTTTATGCATTCAGTTATAAGCGATTTCTATTGAAAGAATGAATTCAGAAATCACTTAATTATCAACCTTCAAAAAAACAATAAAATAAGGACAAGATGTTTTATAAATTCTGCATAAAGCAGCACAAAATCTGCATGAGTTGCTATTAATCAAAAAGGTTGTGGTTTCGAAGATGATTCTCAAGTGCTGTATTAGAGTTCGTTTAATTAGATAGATACTTTTTTGACAATGAAAATTATTCAATATAATTTATATTTTTGCAGGTTTTTAAACTGATAATTATTTAAGAAGAAGTATTTTTTATGAAAAGAAATCTATTTGCTTTTATTTGCGCAATAAGCTTTGTTTTATCTGTGAAGGCAGGTGTTATTTATGTTAAGCCTGGCTCAGAAAGTACAGCTTGGAGTGAACAAAGTACGATTTATACAAATATACAAAGTGCCATTAATGCAGCACAGGCAGGAGACGAAATCTGGCTTGCAGAAGGAACCTACTATGTTACAGAAGATAATGCGACTTCAGATCAGCTTTTAATTCAGCAGAGCATAAGTATTTATGGAGGTTTTTCGGGTTCGGAAACTTTAAAGGCAGATAGAAACTGGAATTTATATCCAACTATAATTAGCGGAGATATTGGAGTTGCAGGCGATTTAAGTGATAACACAGAACGATTAATCAGAGTTGAGGCAGCTGCAGATGATAAGGTAGTAATTGATGGTGTGATTCTTGAAAAAGCCTTTGGAAGTGGTGGAATAGTTTCCATGACAGGAGATGTTGCGTTAGTAAATGTTATTGTTCGTGATAATCATGCAACAAGTTATGATGGCGGTGGTGTTTATAACCGATACAGTACATTAAAACTGGTAAATTGTTTGATTTATAGCAATGAAAGTAATCGTTGGGGAGCCGGCGTATATCAGGATTTAGATCAAGGATCAACAACATTGATAAACTGTACGGTTGTTAATAATCATTCGAATGATACAGGCGGTGGATTGTTTGGGCATTCTGTTGGTAACCTGAAAGTTTATAATAGCATTGTTTGGGGCAATACGGCCAATGTTACCGGAGATAATACATACAATGTAAGTCAAGTGGAATACTCTTGTCTTGAAGACGCAATAAACGGAACCGGTAATATTAATGATAATCCATTGTTTGTTGATGAATCAGCAAATAATTATAATCTGACCGGCGCATCACCTGCTATTGGTGCAGCCTCTAATGACTTGATTTCAGAAACAAAAGATCTGAACTGCCATGCAAGAGTTATTGCAACGGTTGATATGGGGGCAATGGAATATATTCCACAAGCTGGTGTTATCTACGTAAAACCTGGTTCGGGAAGTCCCGCCTGGAGTGGGCAAAGCGTTGTTTATACCGATTTACAATCTGCCATTTCAGCTGCACAGGCAGGAGATGAAATCTGGCTTGCAGAAGGAACCTACTATGTTACAGAAGGTACAGCGACTTCAGATCAGCTATTAATTCAACAGAGCATAAGTATTTATGGAGGTTTCTCGGGTTTGGAAACATCAGTTACAGAACGAAATTTCAATTTAAACCCAACTATAATTAGTGGAGATATTGGAGTGGCAGACGATTTAAGTGATAACACAGAACGATTAATTAGAGTTGAGGCAGCCTCAGATGATAAGGTAGTAATAGATGGTGTGATCCTGGAAAAGGCTTATGGAGGTGGTGGAATCGTTTCCATGACAGGTGACGTTGCGTTAGTAAATGTTATTGTTCGTGATAATCATGCAACAAGTTATGATGGCGGTGGTGTTTATAACCGTTACAGTGCATTGCATTTGGTAAACTGTTTGATTTATAACAATGTAAGTAATCGCTGGGGAGCCGGAGTCTATCAGGATTTAGATCAAGGATCTACAACATTGATTAATTGTACGGTTGTTAATAATCACTCAAATGATACAGGTGGCGGATTGTTTGGCCATTCTGTTGGTAACCTGAAAGTTTATAATAGCATTGTTTGGGGCAATACAGCCAATGTCACCGGAAATAATACCTACAATGTTAATCAAGTTGAATACTCATGTCTTGAAGATGCAATATCCGGCGCTGGTAATATTAATGACAATCCATTGTTCGTTGATGCAACAGGATTGGATTTCCACCAAACAAATGCTTCTCCATGTATTGACGCCGCTTCTAATAGTTCAATAGCAAATTACTCATTGGATCTTGACTTTAGTGAACGAATCAAAAATAATGTTGTTGATATGGGAGTTTATGAGACAACTATCTCAACCGGTTTAGTAAAAACAGTAGCTAATACAAATGTTTTGGTTTATCCTAATCCTATTGGTTCAGATAATTTGATTAACATTATATTACCTCATTTGTCAGAGCAAGTAGTCGTTACAGTATATGATTTGTCAGGTAAGTTGATTGTTGAAAAGAATTTCAAAAATGTTTCATCAATGGCATATGCAATGGAGTATAATAAGTCTGGTGTATATCTGGTTAATATACAGTATGATGATCAAATTTATAAGTGTAAACTGGTTGTAAAGTAATAAAACTTGTAAAAGAGGAACTGGTCAGGTTCCTCTTTTATTTAAAACTCAATTCGATAAGTAAAATATGGATAAATCATTGCCATTCCATGTTCAATTACTTTTTGTTTTTCAAAGTCATAAGCCCAACCAAACATCTCTTTTTGAGCCAAAAGATTTTTAGCTTGTATCATTAATACATGAGCTTTTCCCTTTCTGTTAATTTTGTAATTCAACGATAAGTCGATAAATAATTTAGGATCTTCCTGCCATTCAAAGGCTTTACTTTCGTCTAATATTACCATTTCGTTTTGTCTGGATGCTTCCTGGTCGGCCGGAGTAAAACGATTTCCACCCATTAAAGCTATTTTGGTATTTAATCCAAAGCTGTTATTTACACCTGCTTTCCATTCTTTACCCCCCAGAAGATTAATTACATAATTACGGTTGAACGAGGTATTACGTTCAACCTTGTCACCTCCAACATATTTCGAATCGAAAAATGAAGCTGTCATCATATAATAAGTACCTTGTTTCATAAATCTTTCGAGTGTTATATCAATCCCAGTATTAGTTCCTGAGCCGTTGTTTACCAAAGCATCTTCGAAGTAATCGTCCCATTTGTAGTTTAAAATTGAATATGAGGTCCCATCAATCACAGGAACATCATATAATTGCTGATAATAGCCTTCAATTTTTAGTTTTAAATTTGAATTGATTCGAAAATCATATCCCAAAACAAAATGATTGGCTTTGGTCATTTTTAAATTAGGATTCAAAGCTTCACCACTTGAACTCTGAGCTTCATAAAAGCGTAATGGTTCCGGACGGCTATGTTTTCCATAAGCCAGGCTGATGGAATGTTGTGGAAAAAAACGCCAGATACTACTGATACGTGGTTCTAGTATTAATTCATTGTTCATATCAAAATGCGAAAATGTTGCACCACCAATGAAATCTAATGTGGAAGTGATGCGCCATTTACTTTGAGTAAAAAATTGAGTTTGTCCAATATTACCAGATTGATCTGCAATGCGAATCAGGGTTGAACCATCCATTGGATCGGGATTTCCATTTACAAGGATGCTATAGTGTGTTTGGTTGTATCGAATTCCTGTACGATTGGTATGTCGATTGCCAAACTTATGATTTACGTAGCTACTCAAAAGAAGGCGTATGTTATCTTCGTTATGGTCGGCCAAAGGTACGATGTTTCCATCGCGTTGCCATTGGTTACTTTCCATTTTGAATTGATCATAGCTGACAGCAACAGACGATTTAATAAAAGTTTTAGAACCAGTATTGATCAAATGCGAAAAGCCTGAAGCCGCAATATCAGAACCTGTTGAATATTGATTGTTATCAAATGTGTTGGTCCAGCTACTCATGTCATCATCCGGATCGAATGAAACACTGCTTATGCCACCAATGCCCCAAATCGAAAATTCACCGGCATGCTGTGTTGGCAGATGAACTTTAAAACTTAAATCCTGATAGGTCGGTAATCCAAAGTTTCCATCCAAAAATTCCCCAATCAATCCCATGGTTGAGTAGCGATAGTTGAAAAGAAAGGTTGCATCTCCATTCTTTTTAAAAGGACCTTCAGCACTAATATCAATACCTTGCGACCCCACCTGAAAAGTAGAATGGAACTTTTCATTGCTTCCATTTCGGAATTTCATATCAAAAACACCCGACATGGCATTACTAAATTCTGCAGGGAAAGCTCCGGTATAGAAATCTGAATTATCCAGCATATTAATACTAAAAACAGTTTCGATTCCACCGCCATTATTTACCCCGTTTAAGTGGTTAGGAGCAGGGATTTCTACATCTTCCAATCGCCACAAAATACCTTTTGGAGCATTGCCCCGTATTACGATCGCGTTATCATTTACGCCTTCAGCCATGGTTACTCCCGCAAATGAACCGGCTAATCGAGATGGATCATTCCAACCTCCGGCATAACGGATAGCCTCTTCAACACTAAATGAGCGGGCTGATAAAGTCGCCATATTATTCTGAGCCTTATCTTTTCTAAATTCTGGTTTAATAGTTATTTCATTTAATTGTTGAAAGCTCTCTTTCATTTTTACATTCAATACAAAAACTCTTCCTGAACCAATCTCCAGTTCACTGAATTTTGCAGGTTCATATCCCATAAAACTAAATTGTAGGCTCTGGCGGCCTATTGGAATATTGGAAAGTTCATAATTTCCTTCAGAATCTGTTATTGTGCCAATAGGAGGATTCGAATCGGAGAGAATAACATTTACTCCGGGTAATGGTTGGTGAGTGTCTGCATCCAATACTTTTCCTTTAATTGTTTGGCTCAGGTTCTGTCCAATACTTACTTCCGTTAATAATATAATAGCTGCAAATAACAATAATATATTCTTCATAATTTAAACATTCTAATGCTATAGTTATTTTGACAAAACTAGACTTCAGAAGGGGTATGAATGTTCCAATTTATGAATACGAACCTTTTTATTTAAGTTCGAACGTGACTTTATAAAGTCGAACTTCTGATTTGTAAATCAATTAAATATTAGTGGTTGCTTTTTTTAAATTCCGAAGGTGTTTGATGGGTAAGTTTTTTGAAAGTAGTATTGAAAGAAGTTTTGGAATTAAAGCCTGATTCGAAAGCAATAGCAAGAATCGTGTAGTCATTTGAATCATCATTTAATAATTCTTTTGCTTTTTCTATTCGATACTGATTCACAAATTGAAAGAAGTTTAGATCAAAACCATTATTTATGGTATAGGATAGTTGATGCGGTGTTATACCAACCAAATCTGCCAGCTTCATAAGGTTTAATTCACTATCAAGATAAGGCTGTTCATTTTTCATAACAGAAATCAATTTGGTTTTAATTGATTCTAATTCCGTGTCAGAAATCAATTTTCGCCTGGAGGTCTCTTGTTCATCATCATCATGGCTTAGGTAATCCAACTCTTTTTCGCGGCCTTTTTTAATGGGAAATATTTCTTTTTGGCGCAATGAAAAGTATGCAATAAGATAAACTGCCATTACATTAATTCCATTTATAAGCAGGCCAGGTCTTTCTGTTTTGAAGAATATATTGGCAATAACGACAATAATGCTCGTAATGAAAATTTGTAGGATAATGTATTCCAGCCAGATAAGGTCTCTTCCTTGGTTGTTTGATGTAATTTGATGAAGTAATCTTTTGTGTTTCCTGATCTTCAGATATGAAATGGATACGTAAAACAATGCCTGAAAGGAAATGATGCTAATAACTATTAATGTCAACCAACTAGAATTAGTGGGATTATTAAAAAGAGCATATAAACAAAATGCATAAATAAGCGGTATGGCAAGGTGTATAAGGTCTCTTTTTCTAAATCGGTAAAAAGGATTGGAGTAAAAGATGATTGTAAAATATAATAATGGGGTAATTAGAATTTGGATACTTCTAACAAGTAAATTCCAGCTTTCTGGTAACTGGCCGTTAGAAGTTATTTCAATTATCTCATCAATCCAGAATGAAGCCCAAAAGAAAAGAAATATACCAAAGCATAGGTTACCTTTTTTATTTATTTTCCATGGATCTGAAAGATGAATAAAAGAAAGTAGTCCTAACGAACCAACTAAAAATATTACTAAAAGATTGTTAATCACTCCAATATTTTTGTCTTAATAAAGGTCGATGTCGAAAATAAGGAATTTTTGTTATTTGACATTAATTGAATGTTATTATTCGATATTGATTAGAGTATACCTGCTTTTGAGATTTATTCGAGAACAGAGATTATCGTAACAATTAATATTTTTGTTAAATTTGAGCGAATCTGAACCTAAGTCTTATGAAATCTTTTACATCTTCTCTCATTATATTTGCTCTGTTTCTTGCGCAGATATATTCGCAAAACAATAAATTTACCACATTACCTTCTACGGATTTAAACATCAGAGATTTTATTGTTATCGATCAGGACCAATTATACTATCCTGACAATGGTAAGATACTGGTTTGGGATTTATCTGATAACATTTTGAAAGAAACATTTGGGAGTGGTATAAACGAAACCATTAACTCTATAATTACAAATGCAGCCAGTGATTATTTGGTAGCTGGTACAAATAATGGTGAAGTTTATATTTTTTCAAAAGCCTCAAAGGAACTAATTAACAGAATTAAGATTGATGATTCAGAAGTTACTTGTCTGAACCTGATTGCAGAAAAGAATAAATTATTTATTGGATGTTCCAATGGGAATTTATATGAAATGAATATAGATGAAATTGGAACGACAAAGCTTTCTTATCACTTTGATGGACCTGTTACTTCTATTGATTTTTCAAAGAGTCTTGGTTTACTGGCAATCGCTAGTGGAGATGGAACAATTAATATTTTTAGATCACCTGCCTTCGAATGGTTGAGAAGAATGGAAGTTAGTAAGAAATGGGTGAGGGACCTTTCATTTAATAATTTTAAAAATAGATTGTGTGCTGTAGGAGATGATGGGAAACTATTTGATTGGAAAGTAACAAAATCAGAAGATTTTACTCTTTTGGATGAAGAGAATTTATCAGGTAATTGGTTGCTAACGATGGATATTAGTGAAGATGGTAAACTAATCTCTGTTGCTGGACTTAATCAAAAGCTTTTGGTAAGATCAGACTTCGGCACTTATGATTTGAAGTTAAAAGCGCCAATCACCAAAATTCAAATTATTAGGAGTAATTCAAAACAGATACAAATTGTTTGTTCTTTGCATGGTAGGGGTATTCAAATAATACCTGTTGCCAAAATGAATTTTAAGAGTACTTTTTAATCTAACCTTTATGCGATCATTACCTTTTTCTATTATTCTTTTTTGTTTTAGCAGCATAATCTATTCTCAAACAGATTTACGACCGGGTTACGTTATAACTAATGATTTAGACACAATTTATGGCTTAGTTGATTATAGAGGAGACATTCGGAATATGAAATTCTGTTCTTTTCAACAGGAAGGTCAACAGGAAATTAAGCAATTTAATCCGAAAGAAATTTTTGGCTACAGGTTTAATGATGGTAAATATTATGTGTCAAAGTATATCAATAATGAGCATGTTAAAGATACGGTGCTGGTTGAATTTTTGCTTAAAGGAATTAGAAGCTTATATTTTTATAAATCAGCCGATTATTATGCTTATTTTATTGATTCAGAAGAGTATGGCATGATTGAATTGGAAAGTAATGATATCGCTTACGAAAAGGATGGAGTACAATTAGTTGGGAATAACAAAAAATATATTGGATTGCTGACATATGCTCTTAAAGATTGTCCAGAATTGAAAAGTGATATTAATAACTCAGTACTTACTCATAAGTCACTAATAAACATTACAAAGAAATATCATGATTATAAATGTGATGATGAGTCTTGTATTATATATGAAAAAGAACAACCAATATTAAGTGTTCTTTTAATGCCTTATATCGGTTATGCAATTACAACGTATAAAGTTCAGGATCCTTATATTGAATTATTTGATTTTGATGCAAGCCATTCTTTGGTTGGAGGATTGGATATTCAATTTATCGTACCACGACTAAATGAGAGATTAACTCTGTTTACAAAGGTGCAGATTAATAAAGATGAGTTTCATGGTTATTATAATGAGCAACGTATTGGTCTTGAGTATAATAATTATGCAACGATAAAAAATACCAGGCTTTTAACGGGAGGAGGATTACAGTATACATATCCTAAAAGAAAATTTCGGCCTTCGCTAGGTATTGGGTTGTATAAGGATTGGAGTTTGGGTGGTGATGCTGGGTTTTATAGAGAAACAATCTATGCGGATCAAGAAAATGTCATTTACGAAGGAGAAATTAATGACGTCAATAATTCTAAGATAGGTTTTATACTCAAGATCGGTGGAATGTATAAGATAAAGAATATTAAGGTTTTCGTTAATTTTTCATACCTATCAGGAAGAGTGGAAATAGGAGGTCAACAGGAAAGTTTAGTCAGACCTAATGAGATTAATAATACATTTCAATTATCAACAGGAATAGTTTTATAAAGATGAATAGGAATCTTTACATAATATTTATAGCTCTTTTGTTTTTGAGGTGTCAAAAAGACTATCAGAAATCAAATGTTTTAGTCCTTTCCACGAATGAAGTTTCATATGATGGATCAACAAAGAATGGTGTTACTTTTTCTGCGTCAATCTTGCTCGATAGTAAACATGATGTTGTTGAGCAGGGATTTGTGATGGGTTTAAAAAAGGAACCAACAATTGATGATGAAGTACTAAAGGTAAATGAATTAAATGATAAGAGTTTTTCTTTTTTTTATGATTATGTGCTGGTTCCTGATACTACTTATTATTTAAGAAGTTATGCCAAAACTGAAAAATACCTGATTTATGGCAACCTGATTGAGTTTTTTTCAAGTGGATCTCAACCACCAGTAATATCAAAAATAGAACCGTCTATCGCTTTCTGGGGTGATACAATTCTTATAACAGGTGAGAATTTTGATAGGAATGGTAAGAATAATAAAGTGTTATTTAATAGTATTGTTGCACCTCTTATTTGGGGTAATTCCGATTCAATTAAGGTAATAGTTCCTCCTAACCTGGACGTATATGAAAGTGTCGTCTGTGTGAATTTATATGGTAATTCATCAGATAAAAAGGAGTTTAAAATACTTAGTCCTCTAATTACCGGAATAAATACTGATAGAGGTCAATATCCAGATACTATTATCATTGAAGGACAAAATCTTTCAGAATATTATGGTAGGTTATTATTCGGAGACATTAGTTTGGAACCGATAAGAATTAATCCAATAAAAAATCCATATTTAAAAATTGATAAGTTACATTTTCAAGTTCCCTTTTTAGGTGATGAGCAGGATGTAGATTTGGAGTTTAATCAGGCAGGTAGTGTTGTTTCAGTTAGTCCAACTTTTCATTATAATGAACAGTCTATTTTAGGCCTCTCAGTTGATAGTATTTATGCTACAGACACTATAACCTTATATGCAAAGAATATTGATTTTAGTAAAGTTGATGTGATAACTTCTATAGAATCTCTTTGTAATAAAGTTGGATTATGGAAAGATAGTGCAAGGTTAATTCCAAACATATATTATAAAGATTATGCACATGAGGAGTTTAATGTTAATTGTCAGGTATATAGTGAATTATATAAAAATCTTGTGACAATCTATAATTCGTCTGTGATTCATCGAAAGCCTAAAATCACCAAAGTGTTTGATTCAACAATTCCATATGGGGGGAAGTTAGAAATTAGTACTGACGGAACATATGGAGGTCGATGTCTACTTCATTTTAAAGGAATCGATAGACCTAATGTAACAGGAAGTATAGCAATGACCTCAAGTAGTGCCAAATACTTCATTTATCTTGCAGAGGAAATGCTTCCCGGGCAATACGAGATATGGTTAGAAAATAATAGCAGATTTTCTAATAAGAAGATTATTGAAGTTCCTTATCCTGTAGTCTCATCTATTCCAAACAACATTATTAAGCGAGGTGATAAGTTATTTATTGAAGGTGTCAATTTGCCATTTATAAGTAGAGCATATCAGTTAAGACATATTCAAAGTAATTTGGTGTTTAAAAGACCAAATGAATCGATTACTGTCGATAAAAATGAATATACAACATTAAATTTAATCGGAAAAGGGGAATATAGGCTTGAATTTCTCTTTGGAGATGAATTGTATCCTACGGATCATAATATCATATTGGAGGATTATTTTAGTTATGAAACTACTTGTGAAGAGTTTGATTATGAGCCTCATGGTGAGCTTTGCTTTGCCAAAGATTATAAATTATATTATCTATTAAATGATGAAAAAGCAATGCGTGTTATTGACATGAATACAGGTCATGTTGAAAAGATAACAACTAACATAAGACTTGCAGATAGTCATATTCCGGGAGAATTGTATGCACAAAACTGTATTTTCCCAACTATTATTAATGATAATATATACATATGTCATGATTACCATTTGCTAGAGTTTAATTTTGACTTTATGCATTGGGATGATGTAGTGGTTGAAGCTGAAAATGATAGTGTTATTCGAACCGCTGAAATCAATAATGAACTAATTGTAAATACTAAGAATAATAAAGTATATAGATATAATGGCTCATGGCAAGAACTGGGAGAATTTCATTTTGATTATTATACATTTGGTATTGGCGAATATTTCTATACAGGGTTTAATAATGGATTTTCTAAAGTGTTACTAAGTGATTTCAATAATACTACTTATATTTTATCTCCTCTCTATAGATTTAATTATTACTACGCATTCAAGCATTTTTTTGTATACAATGATGAAATTTATGAGTGTTTTGTACGTACATATTATTTAGAGTTGGCACGCCTTTCTCCTAGAGATGATTCATTCGAGAAGCTGGAGCCAAATATTATATCTAGAAGTACAACCTCAACTCGTTTTTTTCCTGATGTTAATGGTGATGTTTATTATTTAGTTAATAATGTTGTTTATAAATTCACTCCAGATGAATAGAATTAAAATTTTAATGTTGTTATTTATTAGTACAACATTTGCAAATTATAGCAATGCTCAGTTGTTAGAAACCCGACACCAAATAGGAATCACAGCAGGTTATGGAACCTTGTCCGGCATTAGTGGTAGTACTAATATGTTTTTCCCTTCGGAGGTAAATCAAACTGGATTTAGTTTTGATTTTTCATATGGGCATAAAATCTATTCATGGTTATCAGGAGGTGCTGCTTTAGGCTTTTATAATTTTTCAGAACCATCAACAAGAGCCGGATTTGCTCAAATACTGACCGATGGAGGTAATCTTATATCAGTTGGGCCACAATTATTTGTGCATTCACCTCACAAAGAAGGTGGATTGATGAATAGACTTCGCCTGGGGCTATCCATTTCTCCGCAAATGCATTTATATTCCGGAAGCAGATCGATGCTGGTTGACAATGAGATAATTCCATTTAGTGAGACAGAGTCATTAGAACCAGTTTATAATATGACAGATTCCAGTACTGGGTTTAGTTTGAAAATAAGTCCGGAAGCAAATTTGCGTTTATCGCAAAGAATTGGTCTCAAGCTGTCGTATAATGTGCAGTATTTCAATATTTATACTGGCTATGATAATGAAGGTACTTACCTAAATTCGCTTATGGGTGGTTTAATAATTACATTGGGTAATTATCGACATGTTTTTCTTTAGAATCTTGTTTATAAAATCTATCAGTTATGAAAAGCTATTTTTCAATTATTATAATGGTGTTGATTGTGGCTGCTTGCAATAAGGAGCAACATACTGATTTATTGCCACTGTTGTATACCGAAGAAGTAACTAATATAACTAAAGAAGGAGCCTTTTTTTCTGCCAAGGTTATTAATGGATACAACTCAGATATTAAAGAATATGGGTTCGTTTGGAGTAAAGTAAATAACCCAACTATTGACCGATCTGATAAATATATTATTTACAAGCCATTGGAAAGTGAAAATTTTAACCAGCTTGTTACGACAACATTAGAGGCAGGAGAGGTTTATTATGTTCGCAGCTATTTAAAAAACACTAGTCTAATTACCTATGGAAATGAGGTATCATTCGAAAGTATGGGTAGTAAAGCCCCTGTTATAACTTATTATGAACCTAAAATAGGTAATTTAGGAGATACCATTACGATTGTAGGGCAGAACTTTAGCTATGTACAAACTACAAATGAAGTAAAGTTTAATACGTCTTATGCAAGAGTTCTTAAAGAAAGTCAGGATACTATTGTTGCACTAGTTCCGCCGTGGTTAGCAAGTCAAAAATCAGAATTATCGGTCACAATAAATGGAAATAGAGCCATAGCAGACCAGCAATTTGAATTAGTTACACCAGAAGTATTTGATTACAGTCCAAAAACTGGGAATTTTGAAACGCTTGTGACCATAACAGGAGAAAACTTTTCGAATATAAGCACTCTTAAAGTCTTTTTTGATGAATTTGAAGCAGAATTAATAGAAGTGTCAGATGAAGAAATAATTGTAAATGTACCTGATGATCTGAATAAAAAGAGTTCAGAGGTTAGGGTTGAGATGAATAGTGTTTCTTCATTTGCAACAGAAAGTTTTAAACTACTGCCAGTTGTGTTATCAGAATTTTCTCCAAAAGCCATATTAACAGGTACTACACTGTCTATAACAGGTGAGAATTTTAGTCCGCTAGCTCAAAATAACGATGTTTATGTCGGAGGAATACAAGTTGAAGTTATTAAGGCAAGTAATAATGAAATTCAAGTTCAATTACCCACCCAGGATGAAATAATTTATCCTTCCCGAAATCTGTCCTTGGCAGTTCAAATAGCCGGGCAACAATACACATTTGATGAGAAGCTGATAATTAATGATCAATGGTTCAGACTTAAAAATGCACCAGAAGAATTATTAACATCAGGTTTTTCATATGGTTATGCCAGTTGTTTTGCAGGTGAATCGAAAGCATATATTGGATTAAATAATAGTAGTGTGTTTTTTGAATACGATCCGAATCAAGACGAATGGAAAAGGTTAAAAGATTTTCCCGGAGGAAACAGGTTTAATGGGGTTGGATTTGTTATCGAAGATAATGTTTTCTTTGGAACAGGTAGTTCTCCTTCACCTTATCATGTTTATTATAAAGATTGGTGGGAATATAATATTCAGAATAATACATGGACAAAACTTCAGGATTTTGCTGGTAAGGAGCGTTCAAGTGCTGTTGCATTTAAAATTAATAATTCGGGTTATATAGGTACAGGATATGGTGGCGGTACGCTCGAGTATTTTACTGATGTTTGGAGATATGATGAGATGACAGATGATTGGTCTAAAGTCGCTAATTATCCTGAACAGATGTTTTATGGTATTGCCTTATCAACAAGTTCTAATGCTTATGTGGGTTTAGGCAGAAGGTTTGCTACAGATATTTCTTTTATGTATCGATATGATCCGGGTAATGATCTGTGGATTAAAATAAAAGATTTTCCTCAAGGAGGCGATAATAACCGATCTTTAGGTTTTGTTATTAATGATCAAATTTACGCTTCCATAGGATATTGGCATTCATTCTATTCTTATAATATAATGTTTCAATCATGGTCGGAAATTGAAACATCCGATTTAATCGATAATCGCAATGCAATTGCTTTTAGTATAGATGGGAAAGGATATGTGGGGTTAGGAATGAATAATTGGATGTGGGAGTTTGACCCATCCAGATAATATGATTAAGCACTGAAACTTGAGTTCAAATTTGAAATGTTAGCAAATAATTGAAAAAGAAGGATCAATATTTCTTTATATTTTAAAACTTGTTTTGAATATCTGCGTATTTATTTGAACCTAACTGTTTATAAAACGCAAACATCTTTGTAAATTAGATGATTGTTTGTGTAAGGGGAAAATTTATACATCATCAAAGCATGTAAACAAAATATAAGATTCAATTTCTTACTATTAGCTTTTTTAATAGTATTGAGTAATGGATTTGCCCAAACAGTTGATTTAAAATTTCGCTATTTTAATCAAAGAGAAGGACTTTCTAATACCTTTGTGACCTCAATTATTAAAGATTCAACAGGTTATATTTGGGTCGGTACCATAAATGGATTAAATCGTTTTAATGGTGAGAATTTTAAATCTTACTATGATAATGTTAAAGATTCAACCCAATTACAACATTATTATATTACTGATTTATTTGTCGACAGTAAATCTACTCTTTGGGTTGTAACCCAAAATGGTTTGCATGCATATAATAGGTTGAAGGACAATTTTATAAGTTATGGTTTTTCTGGTCTTCAGGAAATTAGTGAAACCATGCATATTGATTGTATTGCAGAAAATGCTGATGGTGAAATTTTTGTGAGTGTATTTTCAACCATTTTTAAGTATGATGCCACCGAAAATATCTTTAAGAAATTTATTGAAATAGAGAATGGGCAAATAAGCCGTTTCATATTTGATTCAAATAATAATATTTGGATTGGTGCAATGTCTGGTGGTGGACTTAGTTATTACAACCATAACACTAAAGAGTTAACGAAGTTTGAAATTGGAGACTCCTCGTTTAAATTACCGTATGCTAATATTCAGGATATTGCCATTAAAGATGGTATGTTATGGATAGCAAGCAGGGGGAATGGTCTGATTTCCTATGATATAGAAAACCGTATTTTTAAATTGCATCCGATAGGTTTGCCTGATACAGATCATATTGTTGATATCATGGTTGATAATAATAATCAGATCTGGACCATTGATTATACGGGTTTAAAAATGTATGATGATGAGAAGGATTCTTTTTATGGTTATTATTATTATAGTGATGATCAGCATAGTATAAAACCTTCTCCAGCCATAATTTATCAGGATAATCAGAATAATATCTGGGTAGGTCATAACGGTGAAGGACTTGGCTTAAGAGTACCGCCAAGTGGATTTCAGCATGTATCAAATAATAAAGCAGAGCATTGGCATCTGGAACATATGGGTGTTAACGCTATTACAAAAGATTCCAGAGGAAATTTATGGATAGCTAACAGCAGGCCAGGTATAACAATATTTAATTACTGGGATTGGAAGATGGAACAAAAATTTCATCGAGAAGGAGACGCTAGAGGACCTGGCTCTGGAACAGTCTTTACTTTATATACTGATTCGGATAATTCTGTTTGGCTCGGAACATACGAAGGAGGACTGCAAAAATATAATTCAGAAAAAGACTATTTCGACAGCTTTACTCATAGTCCGGGCGACACTGCATCAATAGCTTGTAACGATATTCGTGCAATTTCGGAGGATGTAAATGGTGATTTGTGGATAGTGACATATAGTAAAGGGATTGATAAATTAGATAAAAAGGTAAACAAATTTTATCACTTCAATACTCTTAATTCAGGTATTTCAAATCCCTATGTAAATGATGTTCTTGGTACTTCTGATGGTGACTTATGGGCAGCTACAGTATGGGGATTGGGTTTTATGAAAAAGGGGAGTAGTCGATTCGAAAACTTTTATTTTAATTCCAACGATTCAAACAGCATAAGCAGTAATAACATATTCGTGTTATTTGAAGATACTAAAAAGCGAATTTGGGTTGGTACAGATAATGGACTTAATCTGTATCAAAAAGAAGTAAAGGAATTTAAGAGATTTAATAACGACATCTTAAAAACAACAATCTGTGGAATTCAGGAAGATAACGCTGGTAATTTATGGTTAAGTACCTACAATGGTATTATACGACTTAATGTAGAAAACAATGATGTGTTATTATTTGATGATATTGAATCATTGAATAATAACAGCCTCATTCCAAGGGCTCAGTATAAAGATTCTGAAGGAAGAATATATTTTGGAGGTACAAAAGGTATTACTCATTTTAATCCCTTAGAGGTAAGTATAAATATGTATCCTCCTGATCCGGTTATTACCAATCTTTACGTATTAAATCATATTACCGATCCCAATGATTCATCTTCAATCTTAAAAGAGCATATTAGTTATACCAAATATTTTGAAGTTGATTATCAGGATAAGATCATCACATTTGAGTATTTGGGTTTGTCTTATAATAATCCGGACGAGAATACCTATAAATACATGTTGGAGGGACTGCATGAGGACTGGCAGAAACCAACCAAACAAACTTCAGTAAGTTTTACCAATCTATCACCAGGTAAATACAAATTTCATGTTAAGGCAGCCAATAATGATGGCGTCTGGAATGAGAAGGAAGCACAAATTTCGTTTAAGGTAAATCCTCCCTGGTATAAAACTCCGTTGTTTATAGTTTTTTTAATTGGTCTCGTTTTCTTTCTGATATGGATAACATTAAATATTCATTCACTTAGAATAAGAAGGCAACGCAAGTTATTGGCAATGCAGGTGAACCGGAAAACCAAAGAATTCAGGCAAAGCAACGAAGAGCTCAGAACACAGGCCGAATACCTGGATAACCTAAATAAACTTTTAGAAGATAGACAAGTGCAATTAGAACAACAGTCTAAAATAATCACAGAGAAATCGGAAGAGCTTGAAAAAGGAAATGTGCGTTTAAAGGAATTGAATCAGACCAAAGATAGATTATTCTCAATTATTGCTCATGATTTAATAAGTCCGTTTAATACTATTTTAGGAATGACGGATTTATTGATGGAAGAACAGGACAGTGGTAATAAGGACGAAAGGGTTAAATTGGCTCATAATATTAATTTGTCAACAAGTCGTATTTTTGATCTGCTTCAAAATTTATTGTTTTGGGCAAAGAGTCAAACAAAAGAAGTGAAATTCCGGAGGAAGGAATTCATGGTGCTTAGGACATTAAAGGAGTCGACTCTGCATTTTCATGAAGCTATTTACCAAAAAAAGATATTGTTTCAACTGGAGTGTTCTGACGATCTAATAGCTTATGGAGATGAAGATATGTTCAGAACCGTTGTAAGGAATCTTGTGAGTAATGCAGTTAAGTTCACAAATTTAAACGGAAACATTAAAGTAAAAGCAATAAATGAAGTTCATCAAATCAAGGTTATTGTAGAAGATGATGGTGTTGGTATCTCCCAAGATAAGCTACCAATTATTTTTGATCATGAAGCATTAGCAAGTACTACGGGAACTTCTGGAGAACCCGGCACGGGTATTGGACTTTTCCTTTGTAAAGAATTGGTTGAGAAAAATAATGGTTCGATAGAAGTTCAATCAAATTTAGGTAAAGGGACAGCCTTTATTTTTACAATCCCTTTACCCAAAGAAGATTAATGATTGTTTAATATATTATTTGCAGTACACTTCTAATCATTATTTTATTACGATTTTTCTGGTCATGATTTTTTTAGACTCGATATCTTCAACTTTTAAGATATAAATACCAGGATTACAGATTTTACTGAGATTTACTGATCCATTTGAAATCTTTTCATGATAAAGAATACTTCCGGTAAGATCGATTACTTCTATTGAAAACCTATTTCCATATTTAATGTTAAGATATCCATCTGTAGGATTAGGAAAGATTTCTAATACTTTGCTTTCATTTTGAATATTATTGGCTAAATCCCATCTAGCTGATAAGAAGAGATCTCCCTCATAACCTGGGGTGATTGATTCAATTAAATCATCATTTTTATACCATCCACTAAAATCGTAATTGTTATAGACTGGAGCATTAAAGCTCGAAATACCAGTGCTTTTCTCATAATAATATGGATTTTCTGAAGTTAATGCACCTCCATTCAAATTATATTCGATATGGTAGATGTCGGTGAATTCTATAAGATGTTGACAAATTAGTAACCTTCTCGTTTGAATAATATGTATTTCCAGCTGCATCTATCCATCCTTTTGAAGAAAGTTCGGAATGAGTTGGTAGATAAAAATTACTTAATGAATTCATTAAAAAAGCACCTTCCTTAATGCATATTACATTCTCAGGAATTGTAATTGAGTTTATTGAATTCAAAAAGAAAGCCTGATATCCAATATAATGCAATGAATTAGGTAGATTTAATGTTGTAATCTTATTGTTTTGAAAAGCCAAATCTCTTATGCATGTCACTCCTTCAGGAATGGTCACAGATGTAAGATTATTAAGAATAAAGGAATGTTCGCCTATTGTTTTAACTGTTTCAGGAATAAAGTTGATTATATCGGATACACCTCCATATGATGTCACAATTGTAGGATCTTCCGTACCGTCAAAATTACGGCCAAATAAAATTCCATTTGAAGGGATACCGTTAATTTCAGTAATGGCATTACCATTAACTAATCCAAAGCCTATATCAGAAATAGATTCAGGAAGAGAAATTGAGACTAAGCTATTAAATGCAAATGCAAAACTTCCTAAAGATGTAACATTGTTAGGAATCGATAATGTAGTAATGGCATTACTGGCAAAGGCATTATCTTGTATTTCAGTAATGGTTTCAGGAATAGTCAATGAAGTAATTGAATTTCCGGTAAAAGCCAATTCATTGATCGATACCACACTTGATGGTATGAAATCAATGGCTTTTGAAGTTCCACCATATGAAATAATAGCAGAAAGGTCTTCGGTTCCGTCTTCATTCCTTAGGTATATTATGCCATCAGAACTTTCTCCATTTATAGTTGTAATCGCGTTTTTGTTAAAAGCGGCTTCTCCTATAAATGTGATTGTATTTGGAATAGTAAGTAAACTAATCTGATTCGAATAAAATGCAAAGCGTTCAATACTCACAATATTTTCGGGAATTACTACAGAACTAATTTGATTTTGAGAAAATGTATAAGCCTTTATTTCTGTAAGGTTTGATGGAATATTAATTGAACTAAGTTGATTGTTTTCAAAGGCACCATAACTAATCTCAGTTAAGGATGAAGGTAATGAAAGAGTGTTTATATAATTATTTGCAAATGCCTCATTTCCAATGGTAGTAATTCCATCGGGCAAATCTATGCTGGATAAGTTGTTGTAATTGAATGCCATATATTCAATTCTTGTTATGGTATTTGGGAGTTTAACTGACGATAGGAATTGAAAACTAAAGGCATTATTACCGATTATCTTAATTTCAACATCAATGCCATCTACATTAAAGAAGGAAGGGATTGTAATGTCTTTCTCAGTATAATTATTGAATTGTACAATGGTGCCAGTTGCTTGGTCAAATGTAACATCATTGAGTGTTAAAGTATAGTTTTCTGCCCAGACATTTAGGCTGAATAAAATAATGATTGGAATTAGCAAGGATTTCATAGTAAGATAATTGGTTAAAAAATAAATTTAAATATAATTTATTTTATTCCATATAAAATGAATAATTATTTATGGAAGTACCTCTGTGTGTAACTTAGTTGGAATAGAGGCGAATCAGAATATAACCTTGCGATCAAAAAGTGAAATAAGAAAAGCGCCCACGGTGAAATCTGCAAACGCTTTATTTTCAGTGGAGAATAGCGGAATCGAACCTGTGACCTTTTGACTGCCATACAATTTGATTTTGATAGATGAGCTTAGGTTTAAACTATAAGAGATAGTGACACTCAAATTTGAAATTTATCAAAACAGAATTAAAAACATTAATAACTAAATACCCAAAAGCAATTCTTTTAGGAGGTGATTTTTATATCATTGGATAGTGAATTAAGCAATTTATTGTATTTTTGCATTTATTGCAATGTGCATTACAGTAATGAACAATACAGTATTGATTGTTGCGAAAAAGTATTGAATTGCGATAGATAATACATACTGTGAGTTGAGTCTGAAGTTATTTAATTTAAAGTAATCACTATGAAATTTTATAATCGGGAAAGTGAATTGGCATTACTTGATTCAATTAGAGAACAATCAAAAGATCATGCAAAAATGACTGTTTTGGTTGGTAGACGGAGGATCGGAAAAACAAGCTTGATAAAGAAGTCCAATGAATTGAATAACTCCTCGATTTATTTTTTCGTTGCTCGTAAAAATGAAGTGTTATTATGTGAAGAATTTGTAGAGCAAGTAATACAGAGACTTGGAATCAAAATATTCGGCTCTATATCCAACTTTAAAGAATTGTTTCAATATCTTATGGAGTTATCATTGGAACGGAATTTTACATTGATCATTGATGAGTTTCAGGAATTTTACACAGTTAATCCTTCTGTGTACAGTGATATGCAAAATATTTGGGACACATATAAAAATGAAAGTAGAATTAACCTGATTTTATGTGGTTCAATATATTCATTAATGAATAAAATATTCGAAAATTCTAAAGAACCATTATTTGCAAGAGCTACAGATCGAATATTAATAAAGGCTTTTTCCCCAACGACTATAAAGAAAATAATGGCAGATAATAATCCTGATTATAAAAAGGAAGATTTATTGGCATTTTACACTGTCACAGGTGGAGTTGCGAAATATGTTGAGCTCTTAGTCAACAAAAATGCATATACTCTTGATGCAATATTGAGTGAGATTTATCGAGAAAATTCATTATTTATTGATGAAGGACGAAACATACTGATAGAAGAATTTGGAAAAGACTATGCAACCTACTTTTCAATATTATCATTAATTGCATCGTCAAAGACTTCCAGACCTGAGATAGAATCAATATTGGAAACATCAGTTGGTGGGTATCTTGAGAGATTGGAAAAGGACTTCAACATTATACGTAAAGTTCAACCCATATTAGCCAAACCGGGAGGTAGGAATATGAAATATACTATAGAAGACAACTTTCTGAATTTCTGGTTTCGTTTTGTATACAAATATCAGAGTGCGGTAGAAATCGGGAACTTTGATTATGTTCGAGATATTGTAGAAAGAGATTATAAAATGTATAGTGGCAGATTACTCGAGAAATACTTTATTGAAGATTTCAAAGAACAAAAAAAATTCTCAACAATTGGTACCTATTGGGAAAAGCGAGATTTGAATGAGATTGATATTGTTGCAGTAAATGATTTTGAAAAAACGGTGATTTTTGCAGAAGTCAAAAGAAACAAGGAAAATATAAGTATAATAGAATTACAAGAAAAAGCACAGAATATAAAAAAATCTTTTAAAGGATATGCTATAGAATACAAAGCCTTATCAATGGAGGATATGTAGTTCGTTATATCGTAAATAAATTATCTGAAGAATATTTTAGTTCAAAATATATTGAATTCGAATCTGAAGGGAAACTAAAAAGTTATAATTCTTCTATGCAAATACAAAAAAAAGCGCCCACAGTGGAAGCCTGCAAACGCCTTGATTTTCAATGTGGAGAATATCGGAATCGAACCGATGACCTTTTGACTGCCAGTCAAATAATTTACATTTGTGATGATTTGCAAAAATTTGTAAAATACAGAAAGACAGTAATATATAATTATGGTACTTTGTGTAAATTTGTGAAATTTATTGTTTTTTTGTAGTTTAGTATGCAAATAATATGCAAATTTTGACATGGCGAATATCAATAGAGACTACCAAATATCCATTTATCTGGACACTCGTAGAGCTAAGAAGAATGGAAAATATCCGGTTAAATTAAGAGTATTTACTGCTCATCCCCGGAGGCAAAAGTTATATCCAACTAAGTTTGAATTCACAGAGGATGAATTCGACCTGATATGGTCTGTGGAAAAACCGAGAGGAAAATGGAAGGACTATAAAATACTATTGAAGGGACTGGAAACAACTACATATGAAAAAGCGGATTCTTTAGATGAATTTACTTTTGAGGACTTTGAACTACTTATAGCGCCCAATAAGGTTCAGGTTAAACGCACTGTTAACGAATACTACAATGCAGCAATTGATAATTATAAGCACAACAATAAATTAACTACTGCAACGAGTTATGAATACAGTTTAAAATCACTTATTCAATTTTCAAGTAATGATGAATTGTACTTTAAAACTATAACAGTACAATGGTTAAAAGACTATCAATTCCATATGGAATCGTTAGGGCGAAGTCGAACATCAATTGGTATGTATTTGCGAAATCTAAAAGCTATTTTCAACAGTGCGATTGCAGATGGAGTTATAAAACAGGAGATTTATCCTTTTGGGAAAGGAAAGTATCAAATACCAACCTCGAAGAAAGTCAAAACAGCACTTTCTGAAGAGGAACTAAAAGTATTAATGAAGGGAGAGCCAAAAACAGAAGAGCAAGAAAAGGCTAAAGCGTTCTGGTTTTTCTCCTATGCTTGTAATGGTATGAATGTTAAAGATATTGCGAATGTTAAATACAAGGATTTTATTGACGATGATACATTTTATTATTACCGAAATAAAATCAAAGACACTGATGTAGAACACAAACCAATTATAATTTACCTTAATCCTTTCACAAAAGAGGTCATTAAAAAGTATGGTAATAAGAAAATTAACAACGAAACATACTTATTTCCAATATTATCCCAAGGCTTTAGTCAAGCGGAAACGGACAGAGCGGTTAATAATTTCAACCGTTTTATTAGTCAGCATATGAAAAAATATGCGCAAAGTCTTGAATTAGATATTAAAATTAATAGTAAAATTGCCAGACACTCCTTTGCAACAAACCTAATTAGGAAAGGAGCTGGAATGGAGCTTGCGCAAGAATCACTTGGGCATACTGATATTAAAACGACAAAAGCATATTTTGCTGGTTTTGCCGATGACCAGAAAAGAGATATAGCTAATAAAATGATGGATTTTAATGACTGATACGGAAAGAAAAATAATAGCGATTGATAAAATCATAAACGAATTGAACGAAATATATCAGGGATGGGTTGAAATTTTTCCTTTCGAACTAGACATGTTTAAACACTTAAAGGAAAAGTATAAAAACGAACTTCCTATCATAAAAAACAACGAAGCATTATATTACAAAGATTTGAACGAGGTTCATATCAATTTTTATTCTCCCAAAACCTTTTTTAGGTATTTGTCACAGCTAACAATGTCAATCCTTGGAAGTATTAATACCTTATCATTATACGACGATGGTAAAATTGATGACATTCAAAAGCACAAGTTGGAGATTATACTTAACAACCGAAAAACTGAGATAAGAGCGCAGGTGAGCAGAACCAGATATCAAAAACCTGAATACGTCGATTATTTGTTAGAATGGTTTGAGAAAGAAGAAATATTTATTGATAAGATTGCTCCGTTTTTTAAACAAAACGACGATTCTCCTGTGGAAAAAAAAGTACCTGCAAAATGGTACGCATTATTACACATTTTTAAAATCAATGCAGGTTTTGAGATAGCTTTTCCTTTAAATGAGAATGACCAGTTTGATTATAAACTCATAAAGCAATTCGCAGAAGACAACTACCCAGTTAAAAATGGACAAGGTTTCTATAGGGCATTTAAGGAGTTTTATGGTGTAAGTGAAAAAGTAATTAATAATTCATTTGGTTCTGATTATAAAGAAAAACTAATTGGATTGACAGAAGACAAGGATTTAATAGGATACATTAAATCCTAAAAACTTAACTGCTTCATTAAATGCATGTAAAAATCCATGTATTTACACAGCACAATACACAGTGCAAACCAACCATAAGTTTGTTTCAAATTTTAAAAACAGACTTATGGATAATTCCACGTTACAACAAAAAGAAACAAACGAAACCGTTAATCAAGCTACCAATGTTTTTATCGACAACATTGCTAAAGCTATTGCCAACCAAGTAGCTAACCATCTTGCCAATCAAGTAGTTCCATTACTAAGCACTGAAAAGAGGGAACCTCAAGACAAGCTTCTAAATATTGACGAAGCTTGCGAAGTACTACACTTAGAAAAACCGACTGTTTACTCAAAAGTTAGCCGGGGCGAATTGCCACATATGAAGAAAGGTAAACGCCTATATTTCTCAAGAGAAGCACTTCTTGAATATATCCACTCAGGCAGGGTTAAGACAAATGATGAGTTGGCAGACAGCGCACTGGACTATTTGAACATCAGAAAGGGAGGTGCTTCGGATGGAAGATAAAAACTCAATATCCCTTGATGCTATAAAGCAAGATGCATTAAAACAATCACTGCTAGTGGAGGATGCAGAAGCAGTTCAGGGGCTATTCATTGTAAAATCTGCCAATAAGTGGATTGACGAAGCTAAGAATAGACCAATACCTAAAATGCTTTTTTCTGAATTTTGGCACGAAAGTGAATTATGCATATTGTTTGCCGACACTAACTTAGGGAAAAGCATTTTAGCAGTTCAAATTGCCAATAGTATTTCAAAAGGCATACCAATAAGAGGCTTTAAACTGGAAGCTTTACAACAAAAGGTCTTATACTTTGATTTTGAACTATCAGACAAGCAGTTTGAAGTAAGGTATTCGGATAACTATACAAACCACTATCGTTTTAACGAACGCTTCCAGAGAGTTGAAATAAATACAGATGCGGAATTACCGGATAATGTATCGTTTGAGAACTTTTTAAACGAATCACTGGAGAAAGCCATATTAAAAACGGGGGCACGTATTTTAATCATTGACAATATTACTTTTTTGGGCAATGACAATGAAAAAGCCAAGGATGCCTTACCACTTATGAAACACTTAAAGGCTCTTAAGAAAAAATACGCGCTCTCTATCTTAGTGTTAGCGCATACACCTAAAAGAGATTCATCGAAACCAATTACTGTTAATGATATCCAAGGAAGTAAAATGCTATCAAATTTTACAGATAGCAGTTTCGCCATCGGTTTAAGTCATAAAGACAAAAGTTTGCGCTATATCAAGCAAATTAAACAGCGTAACTCTGAACAAGTATATGATGCAGAAAACATTATAATCTGTGAGATTAATAAGCAAACTAACTTTTTGGAGTTCCATTTTGTTGATTTTAGCTCTGAAATAGAGCACCTTAAACAGATTGATAAGTCAGAAAGAGCAGAGCTGGAACAAAACATACTTCAACTAAAAAAGGAAAACTCAGGATTAAGCAATCGAAAAATTGCTGAGCAACTTGGCACTAATGCAATGCAAGTTGGAAGAGTATTAAAAAGGCACAATCTGTAACAAGTGTAACAGATGTAACAGTGTTATACTTGTTACAGGTTGTTACACCACATCTCTCAGTTATGAACTTTGAAATAGAGAAATATAATCAATATAATCTTCCTGAAGGTAGGCGGTATAGCACTTGTCCTATATGCTCTGAACATCGTAAAAAAAGCAAGGAAAAGTGCATGATGCTTGACTGGAAAACTGGATTAGGCACGTGTCAACATTGCGGAAAAGTAATTCAACTCCATACATACAAGAGCAAAAGAACTAGTTCTGACCTTAAATACATTAACTACAACCCCCCAGCTAGAAAGATTGAAGAAAGAATATCATTCATTCCCTCAGAAACAGTTAAGGCGTCTTTGCAGCGATATGACGATAATAACTTTGTGACTTTTCTTAATAGCATTTTTGGAAACAAAAAAGTCCTTGAATTAGTCAGCAGATATTTTGTTGGAACATCTAAAAAATGGAATGGTGCAACTGTATTTTGGCAAACCGACATTAATGGAAGAGCAAGGTCTGGTAAGATAATGCTTTATAATGCTACAACAGGCAAACGCACTAAAAAACCCAAAAACTATTTCTCGGTGGTTCATACCGAGCTTAATCTTAAAGACTTCAATTATAAGATGTGTCTGTTTGGAGAGCATCTATTAAAAGAAAACAAGCCCATTGCACTTGTTGAGAGTGAAAAGACCGCTATCATAGCAAGTGCCTACCTACCTAAATTCACATGGTTAGCTACCGGTGGAATGCAAAACTTTAGCGCAGAAAGGTGTAAAGTGCTCAAAGGTAAAACCGTTGTTCTTTACCCAGACTTAAATGCAGTTGAAGATTGGACTATCAAAGCTGCTGAAATTGAGAAATCTATTAACGTAAAGTTTTTAGTATCTGACTTACTGCAAAAACATGCCAGTGAAGAAGAAATTACAAAAGGGCTAGACCTTGCTGATTTTCTTGTTCGTTACAAGTGGCAAGAAGAAACAGAGCCAATATCAGAAGAGCAAAAACGATTAAATGCGTTAACTGCTAAAAATCCCAACCTTTCTCTTCTAATCGAAAAATTTGATTTAGTAATAACCGATTAAATATTTAAACATGAATAACAAAACATGCCTTAATTGTGGAGAATCATTCACTCCTAAACGTTCCGATGCAGTATGCTGTTCCGATAAGTGCCGTGCTGCATATAATTACAAGAAGAAACAGCGCAAAAACGGCAATATGGATTTACACCAAATAGATAATATTGCGCAACAACAAGAAAATGATGTTATTATTGAAGGAGTATTAGATACACAGTATCTTATTTCAAAATGCAATGAGTGCGAAACTAAGCTGGAAGCTATTAATGCCCAAATAGAACAGTTGGAAGTCGATAAAAGTAAGCTTTCTGCGCAAATATTAGTTATTGAAGAAGAAGTTTTATCAATTGAAAGTGGTGACAAAGCCAAATTGATGAAACTTATGAGCTTATCGGACTTAGTTCTTTATAACAATTATCTTAATAGCGCATATTTAACAGAAAAGAAGAAGGGAAACGAGTTTGCTTATAATCGTTTAAAATCTGAGCTTGACTTGGCGAATAAGTTTAATCCAACGTTACGAGTAGAGATTGATGATTACCGAAATCGAATTAAGGATGCCATTCAAAAACATGACTTAGAAATTGCCAATAAGCAACTTCTTACAACAGCCTTTCAGAACCAAATTGAGGATATCTGCGCAAGAATTAAAGAGTTACAAAATCAGTTGCGCTTTTACGAAGCACGAGTATTGAAATATGAAGCCTTGTTGTTATCCGTTTAATCTATATTCGCATAACGATGGATAAAATGTAAGCATCCGGTAAACTCCGCCTAAAATATCCCCATGTCAGTTTTTATTTTTCGGAAAACTAAAAACGAACGACATGCTAAACGCTAAGAAAT
>JAFMVE010000099.1 GCA_025499705.1 Carboxylicivirga caseinilyticus | reverse complement strand
TCCTGTTTTGTGCGAAAGACACCCATTTTCAGAACATGGAGTTAACAAGGTCATAAATTTGTTGCTGGATATTGTTGTTTCTTAAACGGACTGTACAATTTTCTTCTGTTTTGACTTCATACATTTTGTTGATGTTTTCAATGGCAACGTTCATTGATATTCCACATTTTGATATTGTTAATGCTCGCTCCAGCTCCTTATATAACAGGTAGGCCATGAATGAAATACAGATATGAGCTTCTATACGCTTTTTAAGGCGATGGAAAACAGGCCTTATTTGAAGGTCTGTCTTTGATATCCTGAAGGCTTTTTCAATCTTCCAAAGGTTATTGTAATTGCTAATTACCTGCTGAGTGGTTAGGTTTGTGTTGGTTATATAACCTTTTAGCCCATCCCATTTTTGATCAGCTTCTAATTTCTCATGGTCTAAACTAATGTTAATTTGACCTTCCAGCTTGAGGAATTTGTTATAACCGCGGTTATTAATGTTGGCCTTGGTCAACTTTCCTGTGCTGAGTCTTTTCTCTAATTTGGCCAAACCTCTTTCTCGGTTAAATTGGTCCTTTTTCGCCCGCTTTCCTGAATAACTTATATGCAGCTTAAGACCGTTTTCTTTATCAACACAAGCTTGTTGACCATCGGTTAAGTGCAATGCTAATATTTGAGCTTTAACTCTATTGTTTTCGTTTTTAATGCGTGCTCCAATAATGAACCCAAAGCCATGTTCTTGTAGTTGATCTATGTTTGTTTTTGACAGCAGGCCTGAGTCTGCAATGATGATTGGCTTTTCAATATGGAATCGCACTGTATACTTCTCCAATACAGGTATTAGGGTGTGTCCTTCAAAGGTATTACCCTCGAATAATTCATAGCCGATTGGATAGCCATCTTTGCCAACCAGCAAACCTAACATTATTTGAGGGTTCTGATGCTTGCCTTCCTTAGAGAATCCGGTAATTCTGAAATCATCAGGTTCGCTGGCCTCAAAGTAGATGGTTGTCATATCGTAAAAAACAACACCAATCTGACCTCCCAACACTTTCTTCGTGTATTCGAAGGAAATATCTTCAATAATAACCTTAAGGCTGCTGTTTAGCTTATCTAAAAAACGATAGATGCTATAAACCGAAATCCCATTCTTCCCGGTAGCAGTCAGATATCTTGCCAAATTAAGCTTGCTTCCGGGATGTGTTATGCGTGAGATCACCAGGTCTTGCAACAATGGTTCAGCAAGTTCTCCGTAGCCAATGTAATCGTATATCTTGCCGAAAATCACTTCTGGACCACAGACTCTTACCGAATCATTGCTCAGCTCAGAAATTGGTGTTTGAACTGGGGTATCAAACAGAGTTGCTCCATAAATGCGAGGCAACTCATATAATGCTTGTTGATAAAGCTTTTCTATTTCAAGCGAATCTGTAGATGATCCGATTGTTTTGATGACTTTATTACTTCGGTGGACCTTTTGGATAATCTGAATGCTGGTGCTCCCACTTTTATTTAGTTTTTTGCGTATAAACATCAAGCTAAGATAAACGAGGCACCCAAATTAATCAAT
>JAFMVE010000098.1 GCA_025499705.1 Carboxylicivirga caseinilyticus | reverse complement strand
TTAAAAACTGAGTAAAAAATTACTATCATTGCAACTTCTCTCAAAGTGGCACAGTTTGACCGATAATGGTGGCATGGTCACTCCGAAATAGCCAATACCTATTTTGGAAGTTACACGGATAAGAGATATTAGAGAACATACAATGGGTATTGAACCACAAAATGTAATTACAAAAGATAATGTAGAGATTGAAGTTGATGGAATTCTTTGGGCAAATCCGGGACTCGATGTTGAGGATATTAAAAAGACATTTTATAATATTGACAACTGGAAAAAAGCCGTTGTTCAATTGGCGCAGACTAATTTAAGACAAGAATTTGGCAAAATATCACTTGATGAAAGTTTAGTAGCCCGAGAGACAATCGCTGCAAATCTTAAACATTCGTTAGATAAACTAACTGAAAACTGGGGATTGAAAGTATCGAAAGTTGAGATTAAACTGATTGACCCTCCAAATGATATTAAGGTTGCAATGCATAAGGAGAAATCCGCAGAACAAGAGCGTCGAGCAATGAAAACTTTAGCAATGGGTCGATTTGAAGCAGCAGAGCAAGAAAAACTTGCGGAATTACAAAGAGCTGAAGGAGAAAAAGCAGCCGCAATCATGATTGCAGAGGGAAAAGCACAGGCAATTAAATTGGTAAATGAGGCTGCGGACAAATATTTTACTGGAAATGCAAAAGATTTAAAAGTTCTAGAAGCAACAGAATCATCACTTAAAGATAATACAAAAGTTGTTTTGACAGAGAAAGGAATAAAACCTTCAATTATACTAGGAGATATTCCATTTCAGCTTAAGAATGAAAAAGGAAAAGAATAAACCATAAAAACTACGGCATACAACAAAGTGTATAGTGCATAAGGGTTTTATTGGTTTTCGAGCAGCATCACCCGCATCAATTTTGGGTGGTAACTTGATAGATTTGAAGCCCGCAATCCCTTACGACACCATACACGCAACGTTAGCTGCCATTTAAAAAAACATGATACGAGTACTAATTGACGAACTTGGAGACGGACAAAAAGACATCATTTTAAAAATTGATGCAATGCCGACATTTATTCAAATAGGTGACTTGTATTACATTGCGGATTTCCTCGAATTTGACCCTAAAAACATTGACAAAGTGCCTGACAAGTTAGGAATTGAATATATCAAATACGTCCAAGACAAATTTGATAAGCTTGATAACTTGGAGATGTTTATACCATTTGACCTTTCTGACCAGTACATCGGTGGACTTTTAATCATTAGAGGAAAAAAAGGATTAATAAAAACAACCTATGTCACTACCGACAAAGTTTGCGGTTATGAAATTAACAAGAAAACAATTGATCAAATTATAAATGATAGAAAGCCAAATTTCGAAAAGAAAGGAGATTGGTTTTTAAGTAGGACTTCAATTATGGAAGGACTAAATTGGAGTATTGAAAGAATAAAAAAAACGGCAGCTAACCCACTGGAATAAAGCATGGCTAGGTTTGCTCGTCCTGACACCTTAGTCTACCGTCTTAGTCCCCCTATCGGGTGACACGACACCACGACTAATGCGCCACGACTTCATCCAGCAAACGT
>JAFMVE010000097.1 GCA_025499705.1 Carboxylicivirga caseinilyticus | reverse complement strand
GGGATATTCAGAAGTTGATTTATTTCTTTGATAATTAAGTAATTATCACTATCTTAAAAGTGTAACAAAACCCCGAAAACAGGCACTTTTGCCATAAACCGGGGTTTGCTTTTTTTCTCGTAGTGATAAAATTACAAAGTATT
Organism: Carboxylicivirga caseinilyticus; assembly: GCA_025499705.1. Taxonomy (GTDB): domain Bacteria; phylum Bacteroidota; class Bacteroidia; order Bacteroidales; family Marinilabiliaceae; genus Carboxylicivirga; species Carboxylicivirga caseinilyticus. The sequence continues at coordinate 1,501 of JAFMVE010000097.1, read as the reverse complement.
CCAGAATTTCAAGCCCATCTTCCACTTTTTTCTATTGAAGATAATTTCCAGGTTGTATACAATCAGTTTCTTGCCACTTCATTAGGTAAAATTTACCAAGCCATCCCATGGGACGAACTAGTTGATTCATTCGGAATCACTGAAAGTAAAATGGGACCAGACTGTATATTTAGCCCCCAAGGTAAACTAGCTTTAATGTTTTTAAAGAACTATGCCGGTTGTTCAGATGAACGTTTAATGGAGCAGTTAAATTCCAATATCCATTATCAGCTGTTTTGTCGTTTATTGTTAGGCATTGGAGAGCAAATCAATAATTTTAAAATCATTAGCCAGATTCGATGTGAGCTGGCAGCCAAGTTGGATATTGACAAAGTACAAAAGTGCTTAGTCAGGCATTGGCTGCCTTATATGGAAGAGTTAGATCAGCTTGTGACTGATGCTACTTGTTACGAAAGCAGCTTGCGTTTTCCAACCGATCAGAAGTTACTATGGGAAGCTACTGATTGGTGCTATAACCAGTTGAAATTACTCTGTTCATATGGCAAACAAGCTATGCCTCGATGCAAGTATAATAAGTGGAAACAGCGTTACTGGAACTACAGTCGCAAACGTCGAAAGCCTAAAAAGGAACGCACTGCCATTACCAGAGGATTATTGAATTTACTCAGAAAACTATTGGAAGAACTGGTTGTCATACTCAAGCAGCTCGATGTTCAAATGCCTGAAAGATACTATACTCAATACGCTATCATTGAAAAAGTATTGAAACAGCAAAGCTATAGGTTTGCAACGGGTAAATCTCCTGAAGACCGAATCGTCAGCCTCTCAAAAAGTTACATTCGACCCATTGTAAGAGGAAAGGAAATCAAAGCTGTAGAGTTCGGTGCCAAGGTCAATAAAATACAAATTAACGGCATCAGCTTTATCGAGCATCTTAGCTTTGACGCATTTAATGAAGGTACTCATTTTAAGTCATCAGTTTATCTGGCTCAGTCGTTGACTCACACAAAAGTAAAGATAGCTGGCGCTGATGCGATTTATGCCACTAATGCCAACCGACGCTTTGCTACCTCAAATAATATCCGAACTGATTTCGTAAGAAAAGGACGCCCTGGTAAGCACGAGCCCCATCGCAAGCAGATGGCAGCACAAATTAAAAAAGAGCGGGCAACCAGACTCGAAGGTAGTTTTGGGAAGGATAAACAGCATTATTACTTGAACAGAGTTAAAGCGCGAACAAAGGCTACGGAAATACTTTGGATATTCATGGGCATCCATGTTGGCAACGCTCTTGAAATTGGGAGACGAATGCAGAATCAAGCATCCCAGGCAGCATAAACCTTTTACGAAAATACCTTCAATTGATGGGCTTGGTATGTCTTAGTGCAGCAAAAATTCATTGCTTTATGAATCAATATATTATTATGAAAAACAAAGAGGCTAATCGGTAAAGATTAACCTCATATATTTTCCTTTTTAAGTATTACTTCTGAAATCGCCT
>JAFMVE010000096.1 GCA_025499705.1 Carboxylicivirga caseinilyticus | reverse complement strand
TTTTTTAAATAATACCTAAAAAGGTGAAAAGTGCCTGAATGGCATAAACAATTTCTCCAGAAAGGAGGTGTTCCAGCCACACCTTCCGGTACGGCTACCTTGTTACGACTTAACCCTAGTTACCAGATTTACCCTAGGCCGCTCCTTGCGGTGACAGACTTCAGGTACCCCCGGCTTCCATGGTTTGACGGGCGGTGTGTACAAGGCCCGGGAACGTATTCACCGCGCCATGGCTGATGCGCGATTACTAGCGAATCCAGCTTCACGAAGTCGGGTTGCAGACTTCGATCCGAACTGAGACCGGTTTTTGAGATTCGCATCTATTCACATAGTAGCTGCCCTCTGTACCGGCCATTGTAACACGTGTGTAGCCCTGGACGTAAGGGCCGTGCTGATTTGACGTCATCCACACCTTCCTCGCGGTTTACACCGGCAGTCTCTCTAGAGTGCCCACCTTGACGTGCTGGTAACTAAAGACGTGGGTTGCGCTCGTTATGGGACTTAACCCGACACCTCACGGCACGAGCTGACGACAACCATGCAGCACCTTGTAAGCAGTCCGAAGAAAAGACCATCTCTGATCTATGCAGCCTACATTTAAGTCCAGGTAAGGTTCCTCGCGTATCATCGAATTAAACCACATGTTCCTCCGCTTGTGCGGGCCCCCGTCAATTCCTTTGAGTTTCATTGTTGCCAACGTACTCCCCAGGTGGATAACTTAATGCTTTCGCTTTGCCGCTTATTGTCTATCACAAACAGCTAGTTATCATCGTTTACGGCGTGGACTACCAGGGTATCTAATCCTGTTCGATCCCCACGCTTTCGTGCATCAGCGTCAGTTACAGTCTAGTAAGCTGCCTTCGCAATCGGTGTTCTGTGACATATCTAAGCATTTCACCGCTACATGTCACATTCCGCCTACCTCGTATGTACTCAAGAATAACAGTATCAAAGGCAATTTTACGGTTGAGCCGCAAACTTTCACCCCTGACTTACTATTCCGCCTACGCACCCTTTAAACCCAATGAATCCGGATAACGCTTGCATCCTCCGTATTACCGCGGCTGCTGGCACGGAGTTAGCCGATGCTTATTCATACGGTACCGGCAAAAATCTACACGTAGATCACATTCTTCCCGTATAAAAGTAGTTTACAACCCATAGGGCAGTCTTCCTACACGCGACATGGCTGGTTCAGGCTTGCGCCCATTGACCAATATTCCTCACTGCTGCCTCCCGTAGGAGTCTGGTCCGTGTCTCAGTACCAGTGTGGGGGACCTTCCTCTCAGAACCCCTAGACATCGTCGCCTTGGTGAGCCGTTACCTCACCAACTAGCTAATGTCACGCATGCCCATCTTACACCACAATGCTTTAATAATTAAACCATGCGATTCAATTATATTATGGGGTATTAATCCGTTTTTCAACGGGCTATCCCCCAGTGTAAGGTAGGTTGCATACGCGTTACGCACCCGTGCGCCGGTCGTCAGCGGTCCGAAGACCCTGTTACCCCTCGACTTGCATGTGTTAGGCCTGTCGCTAGCGTTCATCCTGAGCCAGGATCAAACTCTTCGTTGTATAAAAATTTTTAATGCTTTCAAAATTATTTATACCATTGACTTCAGGTTCACTTTTTACCTTTTC
>JAFMVE010000095.1 GCA_025499705.1 Carboxylicivirga caseinilyticus | reverse complement strand
GAGGGTGTCCAAAATTGAGGCACCCTCTTTTTATTATTCAAAAAAATGGAGTTCTTCCTTAAATTATTTCATCCAGCTGAGAGCTTATATGTGAGATGGTATTTGCCACAAATGCTATTTGAGATGGATTTAATTCGATTTTTGTACAAAACAAAGGCTTTTTTAGCTTTTTGCCCCTGTTTTTTAGCCATTTTACTAATATTCAAAGCAATGGCAATCAATGCAAACTCCAGCTTAACACCTTCAATGCCTGCTAACTTAAAGCGGTTAAATCCTTTATTGTATTTGATCTGCCCAAAAACAGCTTCTGGTTCAATTGGCCGTTTACTTCTGTGGTTTAACCCCTTATCTCCATTAAGAGCTTCTCTGGCCTTTTGTTTGTAAGCTCTCAACCTAAAGTTTACTTCAATACTGCGGTTTCCTTGACCTTTAAAGCATCGACTTCTGATGTGGCATTTGCTACAATTTTTTGCTCTGTATTTTCTTAATGTGCTCTGATAACCATGAGCATTTGCTTTTGGGTATTCAGCAACAAAATGCATGTGTTGACCCATTGGGCAGACAAAGTAATCGCCTGTTTCATTATAATGCAGATTCTCAACTTTGTAAGGATTGGTTTTAAACGCTTTCTTTTGTTCGGCATGAAAATAATTAAACTTCACATAGGGTTCAATCTGCTCTTTTTCAAGATATTCATAATTCTCTTCACTGCCATAACCACTATCGGCTACAACCTCTTTTGATTGCATATTATAGCGTTTTTGAAAACCTGTAAGGTAAGCAATAAAAGTGCGTGTATCAGTGGGGTTCTGAAAAATGTCATAATGGGTAATAATCTGGTTCTCGGTACTGATCTGCACATTATAAGCAGGCTTTAACTGCCCGTTTTTCATATGATCTTCTTTCATGCGCATGAAGGTAGCTTCCTTATCGGTTTTAGAACAGGAGTTGCGATTGTCACCAATATCTTCGAGCTTTTGTTCGTATTCTTCAAGCTTAGGCAGATGCTTGTGCTCCAACTCTTTTACCAGCTTCTTTACTGGTTTTTCCTTTGCTTTCTCTGACTTCTTGATTTGCGCAATCCGCTTTTTGAGCTCGTCCGAATCAAAAGGGCGAGGTTCTTCATCCTGGCTTTGATTATCCTCAGCGATGCCTTGTTCTATTTGCTCCAGAATGTTAGCTATCTTCTTCTCTAAGTTGGTTTTGTGCTTTTCCACAGACTTACGCCACACAAAACTGTAGCGATTGGCTTTGCTTTCAATCTTTGTCCCATCAATATACTGAACATCCAGACTAACATATCCCAAATCAACCAGAATGAATACCACCTGGGTAAACAGTTGATGGATGTGCTTTTTCAAACGTTTACTTCTAAAATCGTTGATGCAAGAATGTTTCGGAAACTGTTTGCCACTTAGCCACATATAGGCAATGCTTTCTGTCAATGCTTGTTCCATCTTGCGACAAGAGAATACATTACTCAGGTAGCTGTAAAATAGCACTTTTAGCATCATTCGTGGATGATATCCTTTACACCCATCTGCTTTATAACTCTTAACGATATCGTCTATATCAAGCTCTTCCACTACTTGACTCACGATGCGAACGGGTGCATTCTCCGGAATAAACTCATCAAGGCGGGATGGGAACAGTTCAGTTTGACCTTGATTATAGGGCTTGAAATGGATTTGTTTCATGCTTTAAAATACTAAATATCAAGCATATAAACAAATAATTAAGAAGATAAAATACTGATTATGAACAAAAAAAGAGGGCATCCGTTTTTGGACACCCTCTT
>JAFMVE010000094.1 GCA_025499705.1 Carboxylicivirga caseinilyticus | reverse complement strand
GAATCAATATATTATTATGAAAAACAAAGAGGCTAATCGGTAAAGATTAACCTCATATATTTTCCTTTTTAAGTATTACTTCTGAAATCGCCTATTTAGATATTAGTTATTGAATATATAAGTAAAACATATGTCATTATTAAGTATAGAATCACTGCTGATCTTTTTAATGTCAATGCTATATTCTTGTCATTATGCCACTTGTGTGATAATTCTGTGTATTTATTTTTATATCGAATTATATTTAAAAGAACAATCAAAATATATGCAACACTTTCAATTTGAATATCATAACTCTTTAGTGTGCTTGGTAAAGGTCTCCATATAAATAAAACAATAGTTACAATATTCATTAGTTGCAACATCCCAAATAATGCGCTTACTATAAATTCTTTCTCCTTAAAGTATCCTATTTTTTCACCAACTATAAATGCTAATGTGTAATGAATATAATCAATTGACTCTAGAGGATTTATTATTTTGAAATTCTTTTTCACTAGGTTATTGATCTATAGTTCTGTTTCTTAGCACTTGCCCATAAATGCGTCAGGACGAGCAAACCAAGCCATGCTTTATTTTCGGCTTGTTGGGATTTCGTGCTTTATTTAAGGCAATTTGGTAGCATTTCTAAGAAGCCAATACATCTGTCATAATTTAACTCATAAAAATTAACTCCTAGGCTAATAGTCTCATAATATTTTGATTGGTTCTTTTTATAATATTCCTCGGATGGCATTTTCCAAAATTGACGTCCTAATTTTTCTGAAACAAACCATTTTTCTAAAAGCCTTGCAGCTCTTCCATTTCCGTCTCTAAATGGGTGGATGTGTGCGAATCTTAAATGAATTAGTGAGGCAAAATAGAATACTTCAATTTCATCAAGGTCTGATTCAATTAGCTCATTTATACCTTGAAAAAGTGATTTCATTTCTTTTTCTACAAATTCAGGCTCTACTGCCATATATGCTAATCCTGATTTTCCAAAAACACCAACTTGCTCAATTCTATATTTACCTCTTTTACTCCTAATTAATAAAGTGTCTGAAAATATTTTATGACAATTCAATAAGTTTTTCTCGTTCAGCTTGTTGTTTTGTGCAAATTCGTATGCTTCGACAAGATCCTCTATTTCTTCGATTTCTTTTCCTACTTTGAATTTATCTTTATTCATTTCATAATTCATGTAAGAATTTAAATCAATACTGTTCCCCTCAATATTTGAAGAGTATACAGCAGAAGATTTAGTTAAATATTCAAATCCACCACGATTTTCAGAAAAATCAAATGCACTAATCAAATTAGAGATTTCATTTCCAATTAACTTCTTATATGTGTCTAAATATTTTCTTTCAGTTATTCTCATTTAATCTAACTATTTAAACACAAATATACTCAAATTGCATGTCATAACCTTTTTTTAAAACAGCAGTTTCAGCATGAATTCGTGGCGCATTAGTCGTGATGTCGTGTCACCCGCTAGGGGGACTAAGACGGTAGACTAAGGCGTCAGGACGAGCTGACCGAGCCATGCTTTATTTCCGGCGGGTTGTAGCCTGTTATTTATTCATTTTCAATTCGAATTCTTCCATATAGCCAACGAATCGAAATAGGAGTTGCAATTTTAGTCCGAACCACTTTCCCATTATCAATTCCTGGATCCCAATTCGGCATAGATTTAATTGTCTGTGCAACAGTTTTATCTAACGGTTCATCTATTCCTTGAACTAATTTAATATTACACTAGTGGGCGATTAAGATTAAAAAACGATCTTTGAAATTCTTTGTTAGTCGTACTTGTAGCGATTTTTAATAGCGTGACGATTTGAATTGAA
>JAFMVE010000093.1 GCA_025499705.1 Carboxylicivirga caseinilyticus | reverse complement strand
TTAATGTAGAGAACCGCCGTATACGAGAACCGTACGTGCGGTGGTGTGAGAGCTTCTCCCTGCTAGCGTTTGCTAGTGGGGCTGGCTACTCGATTAGTGGCTGGCATTAATCTACAAAATTTCATTATTACATTGTTCTAGAACTTAAAAAGGAATTTTCCAAATCTTTATTAATTTCTGAAAATATTGATCATATCTGTAATGTCCCATGCATTATCCATATAAGTAAGGAAAGTCTTTAAGAAACTAATTTCCGTTTTTCTATAAAATAGAAACTTAATTCCAATAAATATAAAGGCAAAAATCCCATGTATAAGTATCAATAATAAAATGAATAAAACAATACCTGGGATGATTAGTATTAGTGACCACCATCCCCACTTTCTTTTATCTGGATTTGATTGTGTAATATCTGTAAAAATCTCCTTTGATTTATCAGAAACATACAAAAGATTAATATCAACATCACATACTCCTTTTTTTAAAATATATCCACCACTACCAGCTTTAGGCGGAGTTGCATATACAGTCCTCAGATAGGAATTACCTTTAAAATGAATGGGATATGTAAAATTCACCGAATCAAAAATAAGATAGAGGTCTACTTTTCCTTTAAAGATATCTTTATAATCATAATCATTTCCTACATAGATTCTACCCCAATTATATTCTTCCTTTGTGGTATACATATGTAACAATATATTTTTAAAGCTATCAAAATTACATACTATACTATCTTTAGCAAGAATATGTCCCAATGCCGCAACTCGACCTCCAATTGCTTTCTGATTCACTGTAATATGGATTTTTTGCTTTTTTGTTGATGCTTCTATTACATGTATCTCATTTCTAGGATAATCATCTGAATTCATTTCAAATAAACCATCATTATAGTAATCAAATAGGAAATAAATATCATCAAACTTATATATTTCTAAAAAATCAGGATATTCTTCCTTTAAATAGTTATATGTGAATTCTTTTGAATAAACTCTATAATTCAAAAACGAATCACAAGAATAGGTGGAGAGAAGTGATAAAACGAATAAGACCTTTAATAATATTTCTTTCATTTTTATTTGTTTTGATTATTCAATGCTCCATTCCTGCTTGCCACTAACGTTTGCTGGATGAAGTCGTGGCGCGTTAGTCGTGGTGTCGTGTCACCCGATAGGGATGACAGGACAGTAGACAAAGGCGTCAGGACGAGCCGACCGAGCCATGCTTTATGCCAGCGTGTTGGGCTTTCGTTATTAATAAATTAGGTCAAAAAGATCATTACTATAATTGAACTCAGTAACCTTCCATCCATTGGATCCTTTATATATTGTAAAATCAAATTTCAAATAATATTTTTCAAATTTTAGAATATAGATGCGTTTTACAATATAGTCCTCATAACTATATTCCTTTGCGAATTCCCATCCTATAATTTTACCATATGACGGAGTCAGATTATCAAATTGGTTCTTAACTTCAATTTTTAAGCTATCACAAATATTTGAAGGAATGACCTCCGTAATAGTTTTTAAAACTTCAATTGATTCTGAGGTTTTTCGTTCACTGAATAACTGCATCATTTTATCACATTTCTTATTGATCGAATATTTTTCCTTGTCATATTTAACAGTTACATTACATGAAGTGACAATTAATATTCCAATAAATGTGATTCTAATTAATTGAAGGCTAGTTAAAATCTTTTTCATTATTTGACCCTTTTTACGTCTGTATTTTAATGAAGCCCAACGTTTGCTGGATGAAGTCGTGGCGCGTTAGTCGTGGTGTCGTGTCACCCGATAGGGGGACTAAGACGGTAGACTAAGGTGTCAGGACGAGCA
>JAFMVE010000092.1 GCA_025499705.1 Carboxylicivirga caseinilyticus | reverse complement strand
GTTGTACACAATGCTGCGCATAGCACAGATAACCAATATGATAACACATGATTGTAAATCTTAAATGTGGAGAGTGTAAGCTGGTTTTTCCAGCAGATGTAGGAACACCAACCTTAGATGAAAAAAGTTCTATTGTATGGGAAAAGAAGGTAATATGCCCTAGATGCAAGGCCATTGACAAAGAACTACTTACTGAAATGGGACAAAGTCAAATGACTCAATTCTTTTTTGGAGATTATTTAAAATAAGGTTGTAACTTAATGCTTCATGGTAGTTAAGTATGAAGCAGCAACAATTTAAACTCTCCCAACTTTTTGATCTGCACTGGGATAATTATAAAGAAAATCCTAAACACTTTATTCTGCCAGAACAATACAAAGCGGTAGCTGCCATTCGAGCATGCAGAACTGAAAAATTAGGAGTAGATCATTATGTATGTCAAAGTTGTGGAGAAATAAGTTATGTGTATCACAGTTGTAAAAATCGTTTTTGTCCTAGCTGTAGTTGGAAAGATACGATAGATTGGGCAGATAAAATGAAAAATCAAATGCTCGATATACCCCATCGACATGTAGTGTTTACATTACCTCACCACTTAAATAATTTGATAAAAGCAAATAAAAACGTATTACTGAATATACTGTTTCAGACAGCTGCTGAATCAATTAAAGATTGGATGTATCAGAAATACAGATTAAAACCTGGTATTATTAGTGTTTTGCACACATTTGGAGAAAAGAAGGATTGGCATACTCATATTCATATGATTTTATCTTGGGGAGGTATTGACTCCAATTATCAAGTAAAACAAATTAATGGAGAATATATTAACTATGAGTTTATTCAAACAAAGTTCCGTTGCAAATTTGAGGACAAACTTATTGAATTATTTGACCATAGGGCTCTAGATCATAAGTTTAAATGTCGTATTGAGTTTATGCGATTCATTAAACAAGTAAACTATAAACTCTGGCGAATACAATTTGAACCTGCAATTAAAACTCCAACAGAAGTCATCCGATATATAGGAAGATACTCTAAAAGGGCCTGCATCAGTGAGTATAAAATAACAAGCATAGAAGGCGAATTCATCAGTTTTAAATACAAGAATTATAAAAAGCTTGATTATCAAGGTAAACCTATTATTAAAGAACTTACTTTACATTACAATGATTTCTTTCCTCGTTTGTTACAACATGTACCCATTCCTTATTTTAGATTAGTTCGTTACTATGGTGCTTATGCAGCTAGGACTAAAGCCATTTTAAAAAGTTTATATGCCGAAACATATACTGCAATAACCGATAATAATTCTGATAATTACGAATTACCAGAAAACCCCAGATTATGCAGCAATTGTAAAACTGTAAAAACTTATATGTACACTGTCTTTAAAACAAAAGAAGGACACAGAATATTTATGACCAGATTTAATCCGAAGAAAAGACATAATAAGCTCAAAAATAATGCTGCATAAACTTCCATGGGAAAGTTATGCCCTAACGCAAAAAAATGTTGATTACGACCTTATTTTGACACTAAACATGATGAATTTTAATCTTTTTCACCAAAAAACAGGTAAATATTTAATCATGAATATGAACTCAAAGCAGTTCATGCTAAAATCAAATGAGCATTATTTTTATAAATTCGTAATAAAAAGGAGCAATAAAGCACAGTGTACAACAAAATGGAATAAAGCATATGGAGACAGTGATTGTATGAAGTTCTGTCAGGCAATCCAACACCGCCAAATCTTTGATTTGGCTTTCTAAATGAAAAGATAAAACAAATAAAAGATTTGGCTCAGTGAAATTTGAGAAGATCAGCTCTATTAACCTCCATACGCTTCATCCACGAAACGTT
>JAFMVE010000091.1 GCA_025499705.1 Carboxylicivirga caseinilyticus | reverse complement strand
TGGCCTGAATGAAATCCGAGCTTTGCCGATTTGTAGTTCTACTACATCACGCACCTTTTGCTTGATAGCTGAAGATAATATTCCATAATGCCGTATTCGAACAAAAGCTTTAGGCAGGATATGCAAGGCAAAGCGACGAATAAATTCAGAATGAGTAAGCGTTAGTAAGTATCTTTTACCACCTTGTCGATAATCTTTAGCTGAAAAAGTAATGGTGTTTTCATCTATACTTTTGATCCGATGGTTACTAATAGCTGTTTTATGAGTGTAACGTCCCAGATATTCAATTACCTGCGAAGGGCCAAAGAAAGGCTGTTTACAATACACAACCCATGGATGACTCATCAGTTGTTTGGACTCTTGCTGATTCAATGATACTTTTTGTCGCAGGGCCTGCATCATACGAGCTCTGAACACTTTGCTTAAGGCTTTTACCGGAAACAGAAACTTATTGGTTCTTTGCACCGATTTCCATTTTTGTCGGGCGGAAATTCCTCCTCCCGGAACAATACAATGCAAATGAGGATGCAGACTCAGGTTTTGTCCCCAGGTATGCAGGATGGTAACCATACCTGTTTGGGCTCCCAGCCATTTACGATCAGCAGCAAAGCTTTGTACTACACTCCAAACTACTTTAAATAGTAGTGTATAAAGTAAAGCAGGCTGATGCAGAGCCAAACGATTCAGTGTATCAGGCAAAGTAAAGACCAAATGAAAGTAAGTAGTATTCAAAAGGTCCGATTCTCGTTTGCGTATCCATTCTTCTCGTTTATGTCCCTGACATTTGGGGCAATGACGATTACGACAGCTGTTATAACTTAAATGGAGAGCATGACAATCGGGATGATCACAACGATCGATATGACCACCTAACTGGGCGGTTCGGCATACAGATAAAGCATATAAGGCACGAGCTTGCCAGCTGTTGAAACAAAGTGTCTCTAGGTGGTCGTGTTCTAATTGAAGAACATCAGCCACTTCATACCGGGGCTTCATGATCTGGATTTATGGTAGAGTCGATCCAATGGAGAGAAGGCACGCTCTTTATCCAGTTGCGCCACATGAAGGTAAACAAGAGTGGTTTTGATATCGACATGGCCCAGCAGGTCTTTCAGCGTCATAATGTCCAAGCCCATCTCTAGCAGATGAGTGGCATAGGTATGTCGCAAAACATGCGAGGTTACGCGTTTTTGAATACCGGCTTTTTTTGCTGCTTCACGAATGGCCCATTGAACTCCGGTTGGAGAATACTGTTGCAGATTCCCGTCAGGACCTCTTCCGTTGAACAACCAGAGATATGGCTTTTCTACCTGAAGGTATTTTTGTAATCCTCTTACCAGTAAACAGCCAAGAGGTACATAACGGTCTTTACGACCTTTCCCTTCACGGATATACAGCATTTGTCGATCCACATCAACATCTCTAATTTGAAGGTTGATCAATTCGAAACGTCGAAGACCACAACCATATAATAGTCCAATAATCAGTTGATGTTTTAGTAACGGAGCAGCTTTTATCAGACGTTTCACTTCTGATTGACTCAGGACTACAGGTAACTTCTTAGGAAGCTTTAATTTGGGTAAGAAGATTTGTTTGGAAGGAACACCTGATAATTTATAAGCTAATCGCAAACCATAAACCGTATGCTTAAAATAAGAAGAGGATGGAGTACGACTTTTGCTTTTTAAATAATGTAAATAATCCAACACCTGATCCTCTTCGAGTTCGGTGGGACAACTGTTAAAATGTAATGCCATGGTAGACAGACATCGACCATAGTTTTGTAAGGTACTCAGGCTTTTGCCGGTTATTGCAATATGTCGTTCCAGTTTAATGTATAATTCGTTAAATTTAGGTAATGAAGAACGAGCTTCATCGATTCTGGTAAAGCTTTTTTTTCATGATACAATATTTTATTAACACAAATAAAGGTAGCAAGGGCAACGGACTTTAGCTACCTTTAGGTTTAGTGCAACA
>JAFMVE010000090.1 GCA_025499705.1 Carboxylicivirga caseinilyticus | reverse complement strand
TACATCTATCTTTAGGATATAAAACTCCTAATACGGTCTTTAAAAATATAGCGTAATATCATGTTTTACCTGTAGCCATATTTTAGGACTTGACAGTTTGCAAATCCGCAGCATTACCATAAATTGCATCATGAAAAGAATCTATTGTACTAAAAACTTAGGTGAATTTATTGGCTCTGTAGACAATATCCTTCCTGTGGACAATAAGGATCTAAAAGCCAATGATTGGAATGCTCATATTTTCACTCTTGACAGAAAGAAATGTTTGATTTTTGTACATGCTTTGACTCATTATACAATCTTCATTGAAAAATTTAAAAAAGGAGACTTAAAAAATATTGATGAAATATTTCAGTCCAAACTTAAACAGCAATTGGATAGAGATGAGTTAATCTATGGTAACAATTTTCTTGAAAAAATTCATTTCGGACAAGAACTAAAATTTTATAAAACAAACAATAACAGAAAAGTACTTGGTCGACTAAATGATTTCGTTAATATTTTTAAATATCACTGTAAGGACAAATACGGAAATATTGACAACATGGACTTCATTAAGGAAAATGGCATAATAAATAAAGTATCAATTGAATTGACTCAAGAAAATACAAAATATTGGACAAAGCCATTTGAAGAAATGAAGAAGCTAATAAAAACCTGCGCTTAACACGCTGGAAATAAAGCATGGCTCGGTCGGCTCGTCCTGACACCTTAGTCCCCCTATCGGGTGACACGACACCACGACTAACGCGCCACGACTTCATCCAGCAAACGTTAGCAATTATTGTGAGTCGTCCTAAAAAAACTTTCAATGAAAAAGAATTCCATATTGAAAATGAGTAAATCAATTAGTTTATTGGGACTTTCTTTTATCTTATTTATTACTATTCTGACTTCTTGTGACCCAGCAATTGGTTATGAATATAACCTAGACAATAAATCAGATAAAGAGTTGAAAGTGTATTATAAAGGACTTGGTTTCAATGACACAACAAGTTCAATGACTGTATTACCCAGAACCGAAATACAATTATATGAGATTGAAGTTTGGGGTAGTAATCCGCATGATGAAAAGGACAATTTCTTGTTGATGTTTGATACATTAAGTATTACTGCGACTGATTCTTCCAAATTGCTATCGGATTATTTAAAAAGTGAGAATTGGAGTTATAGAAATGACATAGGACATTTAGGATTTGTAAAAACAGGGACCAATATTTATAATCTGGAAATCTCGAATGAAGATTTTGAGAGTCAATAATTACGCCAGCTAACCCGCTGAAATAAAGCATGGCTAGGCTTGCTCGTCCTGACGCCTTTGTCTAGCAAACGTTAGGCTTTATTTGAACCCAAACTGTTAAAACTTGCTGAAAGTTTCAAATTAGTTATCTTTGATACTATCAAATGATACTATCATAAAGAACACATTATGAAACCACCATATAGTATAACAGGCAAGATATTAAAATTAGTTGCTACGATCTCAGAAAAGATTGGAGAAGTTAACTCAGCTCATTTAAGTAAGCCACCAACTGAATTAAGAAAGAAAAATAGGATTAAGACAATCCACTCATCTCTTGAAATTGAAGGAAATACTTTGACAATTGAGCAAATTACTGCAATTGTGGAGAACAAACGTGTAGTTGGTCCAAAAAAAGATATTCTAGAAGTAAAAAATGCCATCGAAGTTTATGAATACATTGACAAATTGAATCCATATAGTTTTGATTCATTTTGTGAAGCGCATGGTATTCTAATGAATGGTCTTATAGACTCAGCAGGTAAACTCAGAAATAAATCGGTTGGAATTGTTAAAGGAGACGAAGTTTCTCATGTTGCTCCTTCTAGTGCTATGCTTAGGCCTTTAATGCTTGACCTATTTGACTATGTAAAAAATGACGATGACTTAGTTTTAATCAAAAGTTGTGTATTTCATTATGAGATGGAATTTATTCATCCTTTCATAGACGGAAATGGAAGAATGGGAAGGTTATGGCAGACGTTGATTTTAAAGGATGCTTATCCCGTATTTGAATATCTTCCAATAGAGTCTTTAATTAAAGAACAACAAGAACAATATTATGAATCGCTTGGAAAGTCTGATAACAGTGGAGAATCAACAGTATTTATTGAGTTCATGCTTAATATAATACTTGAATCACTAGAGGATTTACTAAATATTCAAAATGTGAGCTTAACAAACGCAGACAGGTTAGATGTCTTTAAATCAATCATAAAGAACGACTTTTTTACTCGTAAGGAATATTTAAAAAATTTTAGAGAAATATCTTCAGCTACTGCTAGCAGAGATTTGAGGTTTGCTGTAGACAATAAAATAATTGAGAAAATTGGAGACAAAAACACAACAAGATATAGGTATAAATAAAAAACAAAGCCTAACAACTAAGCGTTCTGCCTGGTTGCAAACCAAAGGCTGAGCGCGCGTGTTGCCGACAACCGGGTAGAAATAGCTGACTATGGGGATTGATAAG
>JAFMVE010000008.1 GCA_025499705.1 Carboxylicivirga caseinilyticus | reverse complement strand
GAATCAATATATTATTATGAAAAACAAAGAGGCTAATCGGTAAAGATTAACCTCATATATTTTCCTTTTTAAGTATTACTTCTGAAATCGCCTAACTAAATTACCTAGAACAGTCAATAACCTTATTAAGCGTTGGTCTTATCTTAAATTTAAAAGGTTAAAGCCCAACACCATTTAAAGGCAAAGAATAGGAAGTAAAGAATATATCAGGTCTTTCTCATTTTGCCTTCCTCCCTTCTTATAGTATTAAAGAGGTCTGTAATCATTTTTCTATATCTATTGTACAAATTTTCATCAACATTTAAGCTCAATCACTGGAATTAATTGACTCATAGATATTACCAATATCACTATAGATATTTTCAATTTTACATTGCCTTTCATTTGCCATACATTTACATTATAATCAAAAACAATAATTTAATACTCAATAACATGGATAGTAAAAACAATCACGGTGGCAAATGTCCGGTAATGCACGGAGGCAACACATCTGCTGGTTCTTCAGTTATGGATTGGTGGCCCAATGCTCTTAATCTAGATATATTACATCAGCACGATACAAAAACAAACCCAATGGGTAAGGATTTCAACTATCGTGAAGAATTAAAAAAATTAGATGTTGAAGCCTTAAAAAAGGATTTGAAAGAATTAATGACTGACAGTCAGGATTGGTGGCCTGCCGATTGGGGTCACTATGGTGGCCTGATGATTCGGATGGCCTGGCATGCCGCCGGTTCCTATCGTATTGCCGACGGACGTGGTGGAGGTGCAACGGGTAATCAACGCTTTGCTCCGCTTAATTCATGGCCTGATAATGTGAGTTTGGATAAGGCTCGTCGTTTGTTATGGCCTCTTAAAAAGAAATATGGCAACAAAGTAAGCTGGGCCGATTTAATTATTCTGGCAGGTAATATGGCCTATGAAAGTATGGGTCTTAAAACTTTTGGTTTTGCTTTTGGTCGAGAAGATATCTGGCATCCCGAAAAAGATACCTATTGGGGAGCAGAGAAAGAATGGCTGGCACCAAGTGACGAACGTTACGACAACGTTGAGAAACCCGAAACCATGGAAAACCCTTTAGCTTCAGTTCAGATGGGTTTGATCTATGTAAATCCCGAAGGTGTTAACGGCAAACCTGATCCTTTGAAAACGGCCATGCAAATGCGTGAAACATTCCGCCGAATGGCAATGAATGACGAAGAAACAGTAGCATTGACAGCTGGCGGTCATACAGTAGGAAAAACACATGGTAATGGTGATGCCAGCTTATTAGGACCCGATCCGGAATCAGCCAATGTGGAAGAACAAGGTTTAGGTTGGTCAAACCCTCATAAATCAGGTAAAGGTCGCTACACCGTAACCAGCGGATTAGAAGGAGCCTGGACAACTCACCCAACCCAGTGGGATAATGGTTTCTTTAAAATGCTTTTCAAGCACGACTGGGAATTACGCAAGAGCCCGGCAGGAGCCTGGCAATGGGAACCTGTAAACATTGCAGATGAAGATAAGCCTGTTGATGTGGAAGATTTTTCCATTCGTCATAATCCTATGATGACAGATGCTGATATGGCATTGAAAATGGATCCTGAATATCGAAAGATATCTGAAAAATTCATGAACGACTTTGATGCCTTTTCTGATGCTTTTGCAAGAGCTTGGTTTAAACTTACACACCGCGATATGGGACCAAAAGTTCGTTACGTTGGTCCTGATGTACCAGATGAAGATTTAATATGGCAAGATCCTGTGCCTGCTGGTAAAAAAGATTACGACGTAGAAGCTGTTAAAGCAAAGATTGAAGCTGCAGGTTTAAGTGTTGCCGATATGGTTTCTACAGCATGGGATAGTGCAAGAACATTCAGAGGATCAGATATGAGAGGAGGTGCCAACGGTGCGCGTATTCGACTGGCTCCTCAGAAAGACTGGGAAGGCAATGAGCCTCAGCGATTGGCAAAAGTACTGGCCGTTCTGGAACCCATAGCCGCTGAATTTGGTATTAGTGTTGCTGATGTAATTGTACTCGCCGGTAATGTTGGTGTAGAACAAGCAGCGAAAAAGGCTGGAATCGCCATTCAGGTACCTTTTGCTCCCGGAAGAGGCGATGCAACTGATGAAATGACAGATGCCGAATCTTTTGCTCCTCTTGAGCCATTGGCAGATGGTTTCAGAAACTGGATGAAAAAAGACTATGTAGTTAGTCCTGAAGAGTTATTACTTGACCGGGCTCAATTGATGGGACTTACAGCTCCAGAAATGACCGTCCTGGTTGGTGGTATGCGAATGATGGGAACTAACTACGGCGGAACTTCACATGGTGTATTAACACAAAATACCGGAGCATTAAGCAACGACTTTTTTGTGAATCTGACTGATATGGGCAACTACTGGAAACCAATCAGCAAAGATCTTTATGAGATTTGCGACAGAAATAATGGCAAGGCTAAATGGACAGCCACCCGTATCGACCTTGTATTTGGATCCAACTCAATATTAAGATCTTATGCTGAAGTATATGCTCAGGATGATAATAAGGAGAAATTTGTAAATGATTTCGTTAAAGCCTGGGTTAAAGTTATGAATGCTGACAGATTTGATTTATAATCAATATAACGCTATAATTTTAAGCGGTTTGGTAATTATATCAAGCCGCTTTTTCTTTTGTACCAATAAGGTTTGTTAATGCATGATGAATGTTTTAATGAAAAAACGCCCATATATACAAATCATATACAGGCGTTCAACATACACATTTATGCTTCAATAATCTATCAGTCAGCTACAATGCATCACCCCACAAATTTACTTCTCCAATATTTTGAACAGCAGCACTAGGTGGAATGTATGCATCTGTTCTACCTTTTGTACCGGCAATTCCCGGATCGATAACACGTAAATCGATTGTTGCCGGTACATCACCCGTTGAAGGTATATCCAGAACTCCATCTTTGCTTGATTCATAACCACCGGTTGTATATGGATTCACACCCCAGGGATTTCTCATACCAAATAATGCTGAAGGATCGCGGGATATAAGTAGTGCATATCCATGAGCTGTAACAGTATGCACATTACCAATATTTTTCTGAGGGCTAAAGCCTCCTGAGATAAACTTACCATTTGCTAGTCCCCATCGTACTACACGAGCAAGCTCATTAGCAGTTAGTTTACCTCTATCAAAAGAAAAACTACTGCCTTCACCAGTAAATAATGGAGTAACATGTTCTGATCCAATTCCACCGATATCAGGATTTGCCTGATAGATAACATTGTACTTCATGATGGCTTTTTCAAGAATAGTACCCCATGTAGCCACACCATTTTTACCAGTACACGCCTGAATTCCGGAAGAGTTACACAAAAACTTGTTATCCACTGTAACTGTTATTCTTTTTCCTTGCGGATCAAACATTTTGATAGTATACGTCTTGTCTCCATTATCCGTAATGATAGACTTAACAAAATCAGATGCCAGATACGACATACTTGCTAAAGCTGTTACTCCATTACAATCACCTATTGCATGTTGATTAAGGTCTGCAGGTACAGGAGTGCCATAAGGGTATAAAGTTACTGGTTGATATTCCCATGAAAGACTTTCTAAACCATTCGGATTTGGAGGTTGATTATTGGCATCATTCAAATATGCTAAATCAGCATCTGTAGTTACATGCAGATTTTCGAAATGCCTTCCCATTGGAGTATTATTTGATTCGGTAAAACCACCTGCTTTACTCATAAGATCATCAATATTCTCTGAAGCAACACTTAAGGTGGTTACTGAAACTTTAGCTGTCTTTTGCGAAACACCTCCCAGACTTTCAGCCGAGACTTCAACAGAATATGTTGTATTAATCGTTAATTCGCTAACCTCAACACTTGTAACATCGGCATCTGCAGTAATAGTTGATATTAATTCATCATCCTGATCATAAACCAACACATTAAATATTAATTCATCATCAGAATTATCTGTCCAGCTTACTCCAATTCGGGTGTCGGATTTGGCTAACACAATTACCTCACTTGGAGCTGATGGAGGATCTAAATTTTCATTTTTCTCAATAATCAACGATGTTACCCGATCATTTAAATCTGAACTTGATAAACAATTCGTCTGACCAATTTTGACAACTGATTCACCTGAAAAATTATCCTCATCAAAAAAAGTAACAATGTAGCCACTATTTACCTTTACGGATGATATTTGATCATTTCTTAGTCCCTTCTTTCGCAGCTGAGCTAATTCATAAGTACCAACCGGCAAACTGGCTGTAAACCCATCATAATTACAGCTTTCAAAAACTGTTGCTACATTTTCAAGGATTACTTCTTCCTCTGGTTCTTTGGTATCACCTTCACAACCATGCAAAACCATGACCAATAGAGACAGTGAAACAAATGATAAGAGATTTGATTTACTAAATTTCATAGTTAGATTTTTATTCAAATATTAATTCAAAGAATTGAGATCATCGATCAATCATACAACGTTATCAAACCTAATTGTAATGAGAGTAAATACCTAGTGTTGAAAAATCAAATACAAATAATTGGCAAAATAGCATACTAATTAGTCACTATTGAACAATTAATCCATGTCGATCCTCCAACAAAATCATAATGCTCAAAAGTGAATATCATTACATGATAGATCTAAAAAAACACTCCCTATAACAGTTGTCATAAGGAGTGCGAAGTATGAAAGTGTTGAAATTGCTATTTTGTTGTTGATAGTGGAATGGAACTTTCATCCGATGCCCATTTGGTATTCGGTCTTTTACTCATTTTGAAGATTAACTCTCCTCCATTCATAACATCCTCTACATTCAGGTAATTTTTATCCCACTTCTGTCCATTCAAAGTAACTGATTCAATATAGATTCGATCTTTAGAATAGTTTACTGCTTCAATCTTAAATTCCTTTCCGTTTTCGAGTTTAATGATTGCTTCTTTCACTGAAGGTGCACCAATCGCATATTGTCCTGAGGCCGGAGCAACCGGATAAAAGCCCAGTGAAGAAAAGATGTACCATGCCGACATCTGCCCACAATCATCGTTACCACATAAACCATCTGGTTTATTCAGATATTTCGATTTCATAATTTCATGAATCCTCTGTTGTGTTTTCCATGGTTTACCAGCCCAGTTATACATATAAGCCACATGATGGCTGGGTTCATTTCCATGAACATATCCCCCCATAATACCTTCACGTGTTACATCTTCGGTATGTTCGAAATATTTATCCGGAATGTACATGGTAAATAAAGAATCAAGGTGATCAGTGAATTTCTCATTTCCACCCATCTTTTGTATCAATCCTTTTACATCCTGAGGCACATAAAGAGAATAGTTCCATGAATTACCTTCTATAAAACCAGCTGAGTGAGTATCAAGCGGATCGAAAGGTGAAATCCATTCTCCCTTCTTATTTTTAGCCCTGACATACCCCAAATCCTCATCAAACAGATTCTTCCAATTCTCAGAGCGATTCCTATACTCTTTCTCAATTTCTTTTTTGCCCATTTTGTTAGCCAACTGGGCTATAGTCCAGTCATCGTATGCATATTCCAGTGTCATTGATGCTCCCACACTACTTCTGTCATGCGGTACATAGCCATACTGTTTATACTCTCCAATACCATCATACATATCGTAATTGGCACTTGACAAACAAGCCTCCAAAGCTTTCTCCTGATCAATTCCTTTCAGACCACTCACCAAAGCATCGGCAATAACAGGTACAGCATGATAACCGATCATACACCAGTTCTCATTTCCAAAGTGGCTCCATATCGGTAGAATCTTATGCACACTTTGATCATAGTGAGCAAGCATAGAATTAATCATATCCGCTGATCGACTCGGTTGAATAAGCGTCATCAAAGGATGCTGAGCACGGTAGGTATCCCACAAAGAGAAAACAGTATAATTAACAAAACCATCTGACTGATGTATATTATGATCCAAACCACGGTATTGTCCATCCACATCTGTGTACTCAACCGGATTAATGAATGAATGGTACATTGAGGTATAAAAAGTAATTTTCTTTTCTTCTGTTGCATCCACTTTAATCCGGCTTAACTCATTTTGCCAGGCTGCTTTGGTTGCTAATCGGGTTTTGTCAAAATCGAAGTGAGGAACTTCTGCTTCCAGGTTCTTAATTGCACCCAAAGTACCTACAGCTGACAAGGCAAACTTCACTTTTATTTCTTCACCTTCTTCGGTATCAAAATTAAAATTGGCTATTAAAGCTTTTCCTGCCATTTCAGGGAAGTTTTTCGTTTGGTCGAACTTCCTCCAGAAACCATTATACAATACTTTTTCATCGTTTTTACAACCATAATCTTTTATAGGCTTTGAAAAAGTCATGGCAAAATACAAATAATTGGTTCTGGCCCATCCTCTTGTAATGCGGTAACCAGTAACAAGTGTATCGTTCTCTACCCGAATGGTTGACCAAAGTACTTTTCCATCATAATTATAAATTCCATGGGTAAGATCAAGCATTATATGTGCATCATCACTTTGAGGGAATGTATACTTATGAAATCCCACACGCTGTGTAGCTGTTAACTCAGCTTTTATCTTATAATCATCCAGTTCAACGGTATAATAACCGGGTTCTGCCTTCTCTGTTTCTTTTCTGAACTTTGAACGATAGCCTTTTGATGTATCATCTGAAGTTCCCGGATTGTAATGGACCTCTCCAACAGTTGGCATAATCAGAAAATCGCCTAGATCGGAATGTCCTGTTCCGCTCAAATGGGTATGACTAAAGCCAACTATATTTTCATCTTTATACTGGTAACCGGCACAATAACGATATACATTTTTATTGTATTTACCATTATCCAGAAACTGAACACTGTCGGTTTCTGGACTCAACTGAACCATACCAAAAGGTGCACATGCTCCGGGGAAAACATGTCCCATTTCATCGGTTCCGATAAAAGGATCAACATATTGTGTCAGATCCTCCTGAGCCAACATGCTGTTACCACCAACTACCAATACACTCATCAGAAGTTTAATAAATCTACATTTCATATATTCTTTCAATTTTATCTCAGCAATTACGAATCCAATTAACTATTCTACAACTTTACTGATTACAACACTCAGTAAATTTATGTATTGATATTCTGTATGATTGTAGAACTTTATATCATTCTATCTTCATTACTTAAAAGACAGGAAATAAATTTCTGAATTGATTAAATCTGAGAATCACCAAATAGCAAAATATCAGCTACCTGCAAAATAGGACCATTATGATTCTTCATCTCAATTTTGTACTTAGAATAGGCCTTTTTACCTGATATGTCAAAATCAACAGTTTCAAAACGTTTTTTGAAATTGACTTCTCTTTGCATATCAATTATTTCCCATTTCTTGCCATCATTTGATCCTTTGATTACTATCTCTTTGGGATCTCTTTCAGGAGAATCATTTGCTGATACGATGCAATATTTATTCAATTTAAATTTCTCATTGGATTTTAATCTGAAATCTATCCAGGCTGAATTATTGTAAGTAAGATATTTAGAATCACTTGAATTATCAAATACATTCGCTACTCCTTCACCTTCGGGAGAATCTTTATATTGAGAGATTACTTCTTTATCCAAATCAGAGAATAATACTCCGGATGGATTTTTACCAACAACCAAAAATTGCTTTTTATCAACGGTGGCATTACCAAAGGCACTTCTAACCTTTAAGGTTACTGAGTAGGTACCAGGATCTTTATAAATTACCTTAGGATTTCTTTGATTGCTTTCATGCGGAATTCCACCTTCAAAGGTCCATTCCCACTCAAAAGGATCTCCTTCTGAATTATCTTTAAAGGCTACTCTTCTATCGGTAATATTATCTTTTGTATTCACTTCAAATTTGGCCACCGGATTTTTACCTTCAGGATTTAGCTCTTTCTGATAGGCAATCCATAAGTCAGCAACCGACTTATTCATAATTTGCTGAGTTGCTTTTTCCCAACTCCAGGGTATAATGGATAAAGTACTTTGGTTGAATTGATAAAGAAAATCAGGATTTTGTTCCATCATCCAACCAATAAAAAATCCTGTTGTTTTATAACCATCATTCCAATGGCCGCCTGGTTTACGAAATTTCTGCTCTATATAACCAGTGGTTAGTCGTGTTGCATCTGCCATTCCTTCAATACAGCTAAAATGCTCTGAACCTCCAACATATCCGCCTGCTCCAATGGGAGAATGTTGATAAGCATGTGTCAGTTCATGAATTAACACCCCAATAATTTCAGTAAGTGTTTCCTTTTTATCTTTATTATGACTTTGATAGAAACCAGCAATATAGTTTGTATTTAGAAACATATCTATGATTGAATCGTTTCCACCAGTTGCTGCTACCCCCTGAGTATTTCTTAAATGAAATTCAAAAATTTTCTTTTGCGGTATCTCAGATTGTTCTTTATATAGTTTCTTACAAACCTTCAGAATACAATCATTAAACAATGAATCAGTATTAGGAACTAACTCATTAAATAACAGAGCCCCTTCAGATGTCGAATCCTCCGCTATATATTTTATTTCAGGATATTGAAAATTATTCCATTTACGATCCTGATTACATCCAATAAAAATGACTATTGAAAATAGTAATGCTGCCAGTACTTTCATATGCATTAATACTCCTTTAAATATTTAATTACTTCAACTGAACACCCTAAATACAATTCAAATTCAGGACGATATTTACTCATTCGTCAATCAGTGGTTTAACTTAATGAAAAGGAGATATTGGAAAAAACCAATACCTCCTTTTACGTCCCATTTATCAACTTAAACCATAGAATTTAATTATTGCTGAATCAATCGCAAAACCTTCAATCTCCATTCAGCACATTGGAATAATCCATCACCGTTATTCTCAGTAATATTCATACGATAATATTTATAAGCTACATCATTATCGATTATATACTCATTTGTTTGGTATCTGGAACCAAACACCTGATTAGTACGGGAATCTAATTGTGTCCAACCAATACCATCATTTGAACCTTCCAACGTCCATGTTTTTGGATCCCTTCCGGAAGCATCGTTTGCAGATGTAATGGTATAACGATTAACAACCTGTCCATCAGTAAAATTCTGTTGCACCCAGAAACCAGTATGATAATTAAATATCAGGAACTTAGTACCTATATTATCATCAATTAATTTTTGAGAACCTTCACCAGCAGTTGGACCACCAGGATTTTCATCACTAACTGTAATTGTAGCAAAACCTGTCAGGTCAACAATTTCAGATGTTGGTTCAAATGGATAGTCCACATTTGGAAAATCAGATCTTGCCTGAAGCAACTCCGTATTCCATTCATCATTCCAGCCAAAAGCGGTTTCTGCCAAAGCCTGAATATCATCACCTGTGGCTGCAGAGAAGAAGTGTACAAATTCTCCCATATTTAACTGATGATCATAGCTAATTCCAAGATCATCCAAAGGAAAATTGATAGATACAGTTTCAAAGAATTTTCCAAGAGTAATACCTCCCTCATATGTTTCGTAAATAGATAAAAACCAGTTTTTAAACCAATAAGTATCTGCCGAAGGGTAAGTTACAGCTAAATCAAGATAAGTATCTTTAATTCTTTGTGCATCTTCATCCATATTCAATACGCTGTAAACATCGTACATAAATATTTCTTTCCATTGAGCTTGCCAAAGGTCCGAAGCAGGTGAAGTATTAACACCAAAAGCAGATTTTTGTACTATTTCGCTAATCATTTCAATGATTAGATCCTTGTCTGCATCACTTGCTTCTCCTTCATGAAGTGTTATGTCAAACAAATACTTATTGGTCGTTGACTCATCATAAATATTACCAACAAATGGTGTAACTTCAGTACTATGAAATACAGCATAAACAAGGTTAGATCCTAATTCATATCTATCTCTTGCATAACCCCATACCTGGCTGGTAAAACTTCGCGTCCAGGTAATATCGCGATCAACATTTTCATCATAATAGATTCCTACATTCGAATCAAAATATTCGCGATACAAAGGTTGTTCCTGACCATTCCATTGCTGGGTTAAAAACCTTTCTGGTGCATAATCATAATTAAGGTCTGTATCTATAACCGAATCCGGCCTATCGGTCACAATAGATGAATCTTCATCACCACAGGATGAAATCAATCCTGCAATCAAGAATATCCAAACCAGTTTTAAAGAATATCTTTTCATAATTTTATTTTTTTAATAACAAACTATTTCTTAACAGACAACCAAACAAAATAATACATCAATTCATTACTACTATTTCATGGTTGTCTGCAAGACTCTTGTTACAACTTACCATCCTGGATTCTGAAGAATATTTGGATTCGCATCAATTTCATCTTGAGGAATCGGCCATAAATAGTGTTTAGTATCAAAAACCCTGTTTTCAAATACTACTCTATTATAGAAATCAGCTTCCGAGGTAGCATTGATATCCATTCCATACATTGGTCCACCAAATTTTTCTTCAGCTGTTAACCATCTTCTGGCATCGAAATAACGAACAGATTCGAAGGCTAACTCAACTCTGCGTTCTTTGCGAATTGCAATTCTCATACCTTCCTGTGTTGAAGGAATCTCAAGGTCTCCTTCTCCATATTCAGGTATACCAGCACGTTCTCTTATTTTATTCAAATACAATAAAATATCAGGGTTCCCCGAATCATATTCATTTAACGCCTCAACGTAATCTAAATAGATTTCAGCCAAACGAATTACAGGAATCGCAACACCTGTTGCATTTCTGTTTCCGGTAATCATCTTCTTTCTTACTACATAACCTGTAGGAGGATAATCGTTACCACCAACCTGACGTCCTGAATTACCACCATACCATGTTTTAGTAATAATATTTCCATGATCGCGGTTTAACCAAAGACTTCCGTTATAGGTAATACCAACATAAAACCTAGGTTCTCTGTTAGTCCATTGGTTATACGTTGAACGCTCCTCAAAATCGTATGGTGCCTGAAAATTAGAAAATCCGCTTTCTCTATATCCTGATGCAGGATCATCAATACTACGACCATTACTTGTAAAATAAGCATCAACCATACTTTGAGTAGCACTTAAACCACCTGCTCCTTTTACTTCACCATTTTCTCCGTTGTGATAAGGTGTAACATCATAGAAATAATAGTTGGTACCTCTTGGACGTTCATAAATCATTTCTTCATTCCACTGAACGGTCATTACATTACGGCAAGAAAGATAGGGGTCAAATTCACCACTGGCATTGTTTTCTTTATATAGTGAAAATGTTCCCGGAACATATTCATCAATAAAGCTCTTCGCTACATCAGCAGCCTCTTTCCATAAAGCAACATCGTATGATTGAGGAACTAAATCTGCTCCTTCTGAAGTTTTCAAACCCTCCATATTAGTGTTACCATTGTACAATGGACTGGCAGCAAACAAGAGTACTTTTTCTTTTATAGCCAATGCAAAAGGACGACTCATGCGCCCCGCATTTGTACCTTTAAAGTTAACACCTTTCAAACCTTCAGCTCCCAGATCCAACTCTGCTGTAATATAGTCAACAACTTCTCCAATTGGACGTCTTTCAAGATCTAATGCTGACAATTCATCATCAGGTGCGATAGTTTCGTCTCCCATCAGTAAAACAGGGCCATAAAGACGCATCAAGTTATAATAAAAATAAGCTCTTAAGACTCTTGCTTCCGCAATATACTGTGACTTTAGTGCCGGACTTATTTCCTTGCAAAGGTCAATATTATTGATAAAGGTTGTTGATTTTCTGATGCCTCGATAGAAGTTAGACCATAAAGTACTAACATATCCGGTAGTAGGGTCCCAACTTCCGGTATTGAAAGAGTTTCCTAAATGAAACGACCAAACATACTCGGCATTGTCTGAAGCACATAACCATGGGCCAGAATTTTGGACTGTATAACGTTGTCCGTACTCATTAGGAATTACAGAGTAAACATTCGCCAAATATTTTTCTAAGGTGTTTAACTTTGAGAATGTTTCTTCAAAAGTTAATCGATCATCGGGTACCTGATCTAAATAATCGTCGTTACAGGAAAAGAGTACAATTCCTATAAATAATATTAATAGTTTCTTCATTACATTTTAAGTTTAAAATTAAACATTAACATACCACATCTAATTAGTAGTTTAGAAACTAACATTAACACCAAGAGAAACAACCTTGGTAGTTGGATAAGCACTACCATTTCTAGAGTTAGTCAGTTCAGGATCCCATAAGTCGAAATCTGAGAAAGTCAATAGGTTTGTTCCTCTCATATAAATACGCACATTGTCAATGCTTAATTTTGATGTCAAACTGTTTGGTAAAGTATATCCAATTTCGGCCGTTTTCAATCGAACAAAATCAACATCACGCTGCCACCATGTACTAGCCTGTGTATTACTCACCTGACCAACATTTGAAGCTCCATATGACAAACGAGGATAAAGTGCATTTGGATCATCGTTTTCATTCGTCCAACGATCAGTTACTACAGAATATAAGTTTCCTCTACCTCCGTCACCAATGAACGGTTGAATACTCTGACCACTCATTAACATCGTAGCTCCCTGTTGTCCCTGGAAGAACATACTCAAATCAAAGTTCTTGTAACGGGCAGTGATACCAAATCCATAAGTTAAAGGAGGAACATCTCCATTACCAATTCTCTTAACATCGTATGAATCAATAACATTATCACCATTCAAATCGGCATATTTGATATCCCCAGGTTGTACAGGACCAAATCCGGATGTCGGAATGCCATCCTCTTCGTAGGTAATCATATCATCACCATTAACATCATCGGCCAGTGTATATAGTCTCTCAGCAACCAAACCATAGCTTGAATTTAATGGATCACCTCTATGATTCATCCATGGATATACTTGCTCAGGTCTGCCGTCCTCAATAATTTTACTCTTATTATAAGAGAAGGTACCGCGGAATGACATACTGA
Organism: Carboxylicivirga caseinilyticus; assembly: GCA_025499705.1. Classification (GTDB taxonomy): domain Bacteria; phylum Bacteroidota; class Bacteroidia; order Bacteroidales; family Marinilabiliaceae; genus Carboxylicivirga; species Carboxylicivirga caseinilyticus. The sequence goes on along the minus strand of JAFMVE010000008.1, from coordinate 158,781 downwards.
AATCGTTATTGAACTGTTTGTTATACTCTAGTGAGCCGTCAAAACCTTTATTTTCAGTTTTTCCAATATTTCCCCAAGGATCTGTAGTTAATCCAACGTAATTAGGTATTGTACTTAACTGGCGAAAAGCACCTTCTGTACTTTCTTTAAATAAGTCGAAGATCAATCTTACACTGCTGTTAAAAGCATTTAATTCAACACCTAAATCCTGCTTCCGCGATGTTACCCAGGTAACATTTACACCATAATATGTTTCCGCGATACCACCAGGATTTGAAACACTGGATTCACCAAAGTCAAATCCATCTACTCCATCTTCTACTCTACTTAAATATGCAAAACGGCCTGCACCTGAAGAAGCTCCCACTTCACCATCGGAATATCTGAATTTCAAATAGTCAACAACACCTTTTAAAGGTTGAAAGAAGTTTTCATTTGAGACAACCCAACCAACAGCCATTGAAGGGAAGAAACCATAGCGATTATCTGGTGAGAAGTTTTCAGAACCATTATATCCGGCATTCGCTTCAATAAAATAACGGTTGTCATATCCATATGTTAGTCTTGCTGCAACCCCTTGGTTTCTATATGGAATTGAACCAGTAAAATCACCTGCAAAAGCATCTACTCTGTCTGTTCTGTTAAACAAAAACATACCACCAACAGAGTGTTTCTCAAAATCGCGGTTGTAGTTAAAGGCTGTTTCCAGGTAGAACCTTCTGTCTCCACCGTTGGCACGGTCATATCCTAAATAATTATTTCCGTTATATGTTTTAACCAGTAATAATTCTCCGTCCCTTGTATAAGGAGTATTTTGATTTACAAAATATGTATCTTCTCTTTTTGAGCGAGAGATATCGTGTGAGTTATTTGCATCAAATGAGAACATTCCAGTCCATGTTAAACCTTTGGTTAGTACCGAAAGGTCCTGAGTAATTCGAAGATTGGAATTAATCTGGTTTCTAATTTCATCTTTATAACCGCGTTTGGCTACATCAGCATATGGATTTCGAAGATCACCATTAGCACTTCTTCCTGGTACGTAACCTCCGGGGTATAATACTGGATATTCAACCGGAGACACTTCCATAGCTGAAGCAAAAATGGTTGAGACACCTTGAGAAGGGTAAGTTCCATCAGAAAGAGAACCTCTGATTCCGAGATTAACTTTTGTTGATTTTGTAATTTCTACAGATAAATTACTGGTTACATTGTACCTTCTGTATCTGGTATCGGAGTCATAACTTTCCAATCCATCTGTTACAAACAATCCAGTTTCATCATAGTAACCTAATGACACGTAATATTGAGCTGATTGTGAACCTCCTGATAAATTTACCGTACCTTTTCTGTTTCGTCCAAAATCATTAAATACTTCATCCATCCAATTTACATTTGGATATAATAAAGGATCATAATTAGTTGCCGTACGCTCAATGTATTCATCTGAATAAATTTGCTGACCTCCACGGGTCATGCTTGCTTCATTGGCTAATCCCATAAATGTAACTCCATCAACCAAATCAGGCATTTTGGTAAAACTGGTTAATCCTTCAAAATAGTCAACCATAATTTTAGGTTTACCTACTTTACCTTTCTTCGTTTCCACCAATATTACACCATTCGCACCACGAACACCATAAACAGCAGTTGCTGCAGCATCTTTTAAAATAGAAAATGATTCAATATCAATCGGATCAATTTCACTTAACGAGCGCTCAACCCCGTCAACTAAGATTAATGGTCCGGCATGATCAAAAGTACTGATACCCCTAATCCAAATATCAGCATTATCATGACCTGGTAATCCTGAACGCTGAACACCAGTTAAACCAGAAACTCGACCTGCCAACATGGTAGTTATATTTGCCGTTGGCTGCTGAAGTTCAGCAGTCTTAATGGTCGATTGTGCACCCACCACACTAATTTTCTTTTGTTCACCAAAACCAACAACCACCACTTCATCTAAACCTACCATATCAGATGTTAGTGCAATGTCGAAACGACTTTGGCCTTTTACAGGAATCTCCTGCGTATCCATCCCAATGAATGAAACAACCAGAATGTCTTCATTTGAAACACCTGGTAATGAAAAGTTACCATCAATATCTGAGATGGTTCCGATTGTAGTTCCCTTAATCGAAATTGATGCTCCTGGGATTGGTTCTCCCTGATCATCGGTAATTGTACCAATTATTGTTTTGGTATCCTGTTGCATAACATCTTTCTCAACTTCACCTGAGGATGCTAATACATCATTAATAGATGCCATTGAGAAGCATACGCTTAAAAACAACATTATTAATGTTTTTGATTTAATTGGCTTACCTCTAAAACAATAGAGATAAAAGTTGTAATAATTAAAATTCATAGATTTATATTTTACATAACAATTACAATGCGTTAAAATATTATTATCTCATTAGTATTCTACTTATATAAAAGGCAATGCATTACTATACCATAGAGTGTTTATGACATCTATCGTTAATAATTAACTGTATTAATTATGGATAATTACCGGATTAAAACTGATTCAATTGAACTTTAGTCTTCCAATAATAAACCGGTTTGAACTATGGCATTGTATGGCTAATCTTAAACAGAAATAATAATTGAGAAAGAGAAAATTATTTTAACTCTATTTATTTTGATTATCCGAATCATCAAAAGTTTTACGAAGTATTATTCATAGATATATTTTAAGGGTTAATAGCCAATTGCTAAATCATATTAATGATGTAGCTCTGGAGTAAGTTAAATTATCACGGTTTTATTTATCATATTAATGGTTCGAACTTTAAAGTCATAAAACCATTAACATGGACTGATTTAAGAATTGTTGATTACAAAATTTGATGCATCAATTTTGAATAATCCAAACATACAACTTAATAAACCTGCTGTGTTATACATACAAACCGAATGAGTTTAAATGTCACGTATGGATACAACTCTGTCATAAAAATATACCTAACCCGAAAGCTGAATAATAACAATACCAAACCTATACAACTATAGTGGATCATGGAAGAGATTAACAGCATTATCAAATTCAATAATTAATTGAACCAGCCATACGATTTATCGCAGTAATATCTGGATACTTTAGTTAGCTTCGTGTTTTGAATTACTTTATAAGAAGATAAGTTGACTCCTGATAGAATCTATGAAAGGAAAAGTTCAAACAAAAAAAGAGACCCCGAAACAGGATCTCTTTCTACACAACACTTAATAATAACTCATCACAACAAAAGTCATGAAAACCTATGAAAATATTTTATTAAATCTTTGCCAGTCGGGCATACATCTCAACCATTGCTGCCTGAGTTAACAACCATTTTTTTCCTTTGGATACCTTAATCAAATCGTCTCCAAACAGTCCGTGGACATCTCTTCCTTTTTCCCACGCCATATCCAGACTTTTCTTAAAGGCATTAATATACTTTGGATTGCCATCGATATGATACAACTCAATAAAACCTCTTAACATTACAGCCGAAAACCAGATATCCCGGTTCTTCAATAACCTTATTTTCTCTTGATCGCTGGTAACAAACTCATAAAAAAACTGATCAAAACAAGCTGATGCAATCCTTTGGGCTTCGGTTAAAAACAAGGAATCTCCGGTAAGATTATATTGAATGGCTGCCGATTGAAGCATCTGTCCACTATTGTATGCATATTTAGCCTTTGAAACATGCCCTTCAGTACTGATATTATCAAAATAAAGAGCATCTTCTTCATCCTGAAGATTTTGTTTAGTCCAACTATATAAATCTTTACCTTTTATCAGAAAGTATTGATTATCTGTTGCCTGATATAATTTAAGAGCCAAGACAGAAGCCGGAGCATTGGAACAAGTATTTTTAGATGCCTTTTTTTGTTCACACCAATAGATACCACCTCCTAAGATTTCATCTTCACCACTCTCAACAAATTTCCAGATTAACTTAGCTTTCGAAAGATATTCCGAAGAACCGGTAAGAAGATATAAATCAACAAAATCGATCCCCAACCAAATATTATCATCATAAAATCGATCACTTGGTAAAGCTTCATTTATATAAGAAGAATAACCATACGGAAGTCGTGACGTATCGAAATATTTTTCTAAACCTTTTAAAACCTTATCATTCAGAATTTCATTGTATTTACTTTCTTCACTGAGTTCCATTATAGCACTTAACGCCGATAATGTTCCTGAAAAAGGCCATAAATATGCATATCGTTCTGATCCTGAATTTTGATCCTCCGCAGCCAAATAAGTCGCTGAATAATCTTTATCAAAAGGATAATGTTCTTTTAAAAGAATACTTTCTTCCACAGAATAATGAACATAGATAGAATCCAGCGTATCAGTTGCTCTTTTACTATTAATTTGTTTATTATCGGAACAAGCCATCAGACACCCCAACAAAACAACACTCAAAATGATTAATCTCATATCCTCAAAATAAATTAATGAAATAATTGTCTGGCAGGAACATACGACAATTTCTCACCAGGAACCTTCCATTTAAAATCCAACTCAATTTCATTGGAACACTGGTAAAATCCCAAATTAACAGTATGCAATCCTTTACTTAACCACACCGAACCATGTTGTTTCATGGCCTTTTCCTTACGCCCATCACTTTCAAACAATTCTGTATTATCAATTTTCAATGCTCCACCATCATTCATTACCACTTCGAAATGATAGAGTCCTTCTTTTTCAATCTTAATGAAACCATTGAAATTCATTGCTATCCACTCATCTCTGTCAATACACGACAAGTTAAAGTTGGATACTACTTCCTTTTTAGTTGGATTATCCAAAGCAAAATCATAGATAGAGCGATAAATCCCCTCATAATATTGGCACGCTAATCCTCGTTCTAAGTTTTTTGATTTTTGACTCTCAGGACGATCACTTTTAGTAAATGCCACCTTAGAGATATAGCCGGGATTCAATCCTTTACCATAAGCTCTTGTCTTTATAACAGTTGATTCATTTATCTTAAATGGTTTGGTATATTTTAAGCTGTTTGGATCCGGATTTGAACCATCCAAAGTATAGTAAATTTCAGCATTAGGCGTTGAACAGTATAATTTAACCTCAGTTTGAGATAGAAACACCTGATCGCCACTTTCAACATAAACATTTCCTGTTATTTCTTGCTCAATATTTTTTGATGGTAAAGCAAAATTACCAGCTCTATCTCCTGTCTTAAATTCAACAACACCCCCATTAAGAATTGTAGCATGTGTAATCATACTCTCTACTCCCTCTTTTCCATTAATGGAGTAGGATACAGGATATATTCCATTATCCTTAAGAGTGGCACCATCCGTATCAATACGAAAATGATTACCATTATCCAGATGAAAATCAACACTCTTAAACAAAGGCAAACCCAAAACATAATCCGTTCTTCCCGGACAAACAGGAAACATGCCTGTCGAACTCATCACATACCAGGCCGACATCTGGCCACAATCCTCATTACCAGCAATACCGCCCGGAACCGGAGCATATTGAGTTGTTATTATCTGCCTTATTCGATCAGTTAATTTGGTATAATTGCCCACCCATGCATACATCCAGGCTATATGATGACTTGGCTCATTCCCATGAGCATAATTACCAATCAATCCTGACACATCTGAATTTTCGTGCAATTCTTCCACTATCTCTGTTTCAAATAAACTATCCAACCAATTTTCAAAAGCATCTGTTCCTCCTTTTAGCTGAATTAATCCATATACATCGTGAGGAACAAAGAAACTATACTGAAATGCATTTCCTTCGGTATAATGATAACCTACAGTTGTACGATCAAAATCACTCACCCAATTTCCATTATTTTCTCGGCCTCTCATAAATCCACTGGTTGGATCAAAACAGTTTTTATAGAAAAGCGAACGTCTTAAAAACTCATAATAAACCTCTTCGTTACCAATTGATTTGGCGAATTCAGCAATACACCAGTCATCGTAGGCATATTCAAGCGTTTTTGAAACAGCCTGACTACTTTTATTAGCCGTAACAAAACCTTTTTCACGATAGTCTTTCATGCCGCGCCAGTCCTTGTTGGCTGTTGCCAACATTAAATCCAAAGCCTTTTCATGATCAAAATCGCGTATACCTTTTTTGAATGCATCTGTTATAATTGAAACCGCATGATAACCAATCATACAGCGTGTATCATTACCTGCCAGTTCCCACATCGGATAGGTTTCAAACTGTTCTCCCTTATCTATGAGACTACAAATAAAATCTCTGGTTTCCTCAGGGTGAGTAATGGTTAATAATGGATGTAATGTTCTGAAAGTATCCCATAAAGAAAAAATGGTATAATGAGTATAGCCTTCCGCCTGATGTATCTGATCATCCATTCCCCTATAATTTCCATCAACATCGGAATAAACATTTGGTGAAACCAAACAATGATACCATGAGGTATAAAAGTTAGTCAGATCTTCTTTATTTTTTGCTTCCACATCAATCTTACCCAAATTTTCATTCCACAGTTCATGTGCCTGTTTACGAACTGCATTAAAGTCCCAACGATCAAGCTCTTTCTTCAGATTCTTAAAAGCTCCTTCTTCACTAACAGACGATAACGCTGTTTTAACCTGAATATCCCGGACACCTTCTGGAAAAGAAAAAACAGCCTGTACTCCACCTTTTCCATCAGTAATATTTTGAACCTCTATCCCATTCTGATAGAATTGCACCTTATTAAATGGAACGGAAAACTGAGTTGAAAAGAATACCTTTTGCCGGCCTGCCCAATCTTTTGAAAATCGATAACCTGATATACTACTTTGATCCTTAATATTAATTGCCGAATTGATTACTTCATCCCGATGTATGAGATCCAGTAATATTTTGGGTTGAGAATCTCCATTGAAACGATATCTCTGTAATCCAACACGTGTGGTTGCTGTTAACTCAACATCAACTTTATAATCATCAAGAATTACCTTATAATAGCCAGGTTCAGCCACTTCAGAGCCGTGTTGATAATATGAGCGATAACCGGCTCCCGGATTTTCTCTGGTTCCTGCATCAAGTGATATTTCTCCGGTATGCGGTAAAAAAAGTATATCACAATATTCAGGAACTCCAACTCCTGAAAGATGGGTATGACTAAAACCAACAATCGCACTGTCACTGTAATGATAACCCGCACAACCGTCCCAGCTATTGTCATTTCGCGTATCAGGACTCAGTTGAACCATACCAAAGGGAACTACTGCCCCAGGATAGGTATGACCATGGCCACCTGTTCCAATAAAAGGATTCACCAATTTAGTATAATCCTTCTCCTGACAGGACACCAGCATAATTATCAATACGACAAAAAGGACATATTTAATTTTCACCATTATATATTCAATAATCAGAAGGATCAGATTAAATCCAATCCCCTATAAATTAGCTCATTTAAAAAGTTCCGCAAAAATGATGTAATGAGGAACTTTATCATTCAATTTTAGAACAACTTTACCAAACAAGTGACGGAGGTATAGCCTCTTCTCCAATTCCAAAACCCTCTTCAGGCGTTGATGACATTTCAAAAACTAATTCTCCCCCACTCAATACCTCTTCAACAGAAATCCAGCTTCTTTTTAACTCCTCTCCATTTAAGGATACCTTTTTGACGTAGTAATTCTCTTCACCGTAATTTTCTGAAACGACCTTGAACTGCTTTCCATTAGATAGATTCATTGTCACTTCAGGTAATTCAGGACTTCCCAGTACATAATATCCCGATGAAGGTGCCACCGGATAAAAGCCCATGGCTGAAAAAATATACCAGGCCGACATCTGACCACAATCATCATTACCACATAACGAGTTGGGTTTATTACCATATTGTGTATTGATGATCTCACGAATCAATTTCTGACCTTTCCAGGGTTTACCAATATAATTGTAGAAATAGGTAATATGATGACTGGGTTCATTACCATGCCAGTATTGCCCAATTCTTCCTTGAATATCATCCGTCCCGTCATATTCTTCACCATGACTAACCGTGAATAACGAATCTAGTTTAGCTTCAAAAATATCAGCTCCGCCAAAACAATTGATTAACCCATTTACATCATGCGGAACGTACCATGAATACTGCCATGTCGTACCTTCAGTAAAGGCTCCTAAGTGTTGAAAATAAAACGGATCGAAAGGTTCCATCCAATTTCCCTGACTATCCTTCGGGCGCATCCAACCAATTTGCTTATCAAACAAATTCTTATAACCTAAACTACGTTTTGAGAATCTTTCATAGATTTTATCTTTACCCAAAGCTTTAGCTAAACGGGCAATACAATAATCATCATAAGCGTACTCAAGTGTTTTTGATACCGACTCATTTTCCAGATCATAAGGGACATATCCTAATTGCTCGTAATCTGTTACTGCATCATATTCTTTATGGGTTGCTGATTTCACGCAGGCTTCCAATGCCTTTTCCCAATCTACTCCCTGAATACCATTAAAATAGGCATCGGTGATAACCGGCACCGCATGATAACCAATCATACACCAGGTTTCGTTATTCCAAAATGACCAAATTGGCAACAAACTATCAACACTTTGATCGTAATGAGAAAGCATCGAATTGATCATATCCGCATTTCGTTCAGGTTGAACAAGACAAAACAAAGGATGTGTAGCTCTATAAGTATCCCACAACGAAAAAACAGTATAGTTATTAAATCCTTTTTGTTGATGAATGTTCTGATCTAATCCCCTATACTCATTATTGTAATCGCTATACTGAACCGGTGCCATAAATGCATGATACACGCCAGTATAAAAAGTCTCTTTTTGTACATCTGAGCCTTTCACATCGAACTTTGATAATTCTTTATTCCATAAATCTCTTGCAGCCAACCTGACCTTATCAAAATCCCAATCGAAAATCTCTTCATCCAGATTATTAATTGCATTATCAGTGCTAATGGCTGAGATACCAACTTTAACCTGAAGATGCTCATCTGAAGTCATATTAAAATATTCACTTACCACCTGAATATCCTTTCCTGAGGCTTCCTTACTACTTCTAAAACGATAGTTTTTATATGAATCGTAACGTACTTCTTTTTTGTCTGAGAATATGCGACAATCATCAAATGGCTTTGAAAAACGCGCAGCAAAATAAACATACCTTTCTTTTGCCCAGCCTTTTACCTGATGCATACCAACAATAGTCTGATCGTCCAGAACACGTACATTAGACCAAACAACATCCCACCGAAGAACATGACTTAAATCGATCAACACGCGTGCAGTATCCACTTCAGGATAAGTAAAGCGCATCATTCCTGCCCGATTCGTAGATGTCAACTCTGCTCTAATATTGTAATCGTCGAGAAGAACAGAATAATATCCAGGTGAGGCTTGTTCATTAGCATGACTAAACCCAGATAAATAACCTTTATTTTTTTTATCCTTACTACCTGAATGTAACTTTAAGTCACCTACAGTTGGCATAATCAGAATATCGCCCATGTCCGGAATCCCGGTGCCATGTAAATGCAACATCGAAAAGCCATAGATTGTACTATCTGAATATTCATATCCGGAAGCTGCTCCCCATTCCCACTTTTCGGTATCAGGACTAATCTGAACCATTCCAAACGGTACTTGCGCTCCGGGATAGGTATTTCCTTCCCCAAAAGTTCCCACCAATGGATTTACATATTGACTATAGTCTTCTGATGGACTACAATCATCTGGTTTGATATTTGTTTGACATGAGATAAGAGCAATATTCAAACATATACCAAAACCTTTTAACCACTTTTTCATCTACTAGTTTTTAATACATAATTCAATCATTACATTGTTTTACATATTATTCTATCTATAGATTTTATAAGATTTTTTTACCCGTCCCAAAAATGTATATTTTTTTTTACAGACACAACATAATTTTTAAATATTATTTGATTTAATTTGAATTTTTCATTTTTTGACGTATTCTTTGCATTAAAATTTATGTCTGATAATTCATTGGGTTTATGTGAAGGGATAATGAAAGAATCAGAAGATATGGAAAGTGTAAAAGAGGAACTTAATTTCTAGTTTGATCTAAAGTGCTCCTCCATACTGAATTGAAGTATATCAAGAAATTGAATGCTTTATTTTATAACAACCTGAATATCTGTAAATATGATCAGTTTTAATAAAATAAACGATTCCTTATACAACATTAGAGCTTTAATTCTATTGTTCATCTGCGGATTTATTGCAATTACAAAAAACACCAATGCCGAAGAACTAAAGCTATATAAAGCAGAAAATATAGATATTTCAAATAAGGCGATATTATGTCTGCATCAGGATGATAACGGATACCTTTGGATCGGAACTTACGATGGATTAAATCTTTACAACAGCAAAAACATATTCGTATATCGATTTGATTTACAAATTGAAAAATCACTCTGCAGTAATATAATCCACAAAATTACACCAGCAGAGAAGGACTATCTTTGGGTATCAACTTTTCTAGGATTAAATAAATTCTCCATCACAAACAAAGAAGTAACGGAATCTCATCCTGAATGTCCTGAAGCAAAACTCATCTGTAGCGATAACAAAGGTAATACATGTGTTATTTTAAAAGACAATCAAATACAATATTACACACCAGATACCAAACATTTTACACCTATTGAAATTGACAACATTATTAAAGATGATGTTAAAACCATTTATAGCACAAATAATAATCAGTTTGAACTTTTATTGAGCAACGGAGAAATTATACATATTGAATTAGACAGCAAAACAAAAAAAATAATAAGCAACACCACTCAAACGTTACATAAATACCCTGTTACTTATGCTACTATCGCAGCTAATACTCTCTATTGGATAGACTCCAATGGATGGATTTACAAAAAAATAATTGAAACTGATCAAACTGTTTTTATTTCTGATATCAGTTCTTTAATTGAGAAATACGGTAAAATCTCTCAGATAACTCCTTTTCAAAATGATATCTACATAGCTTTTATTAGTAATGGTGTACTAAGATTGGAAAGAAATAATCAGTATAAAGCAAAAGAGGTTAATATGAACATTGGCGTTTTTTCTCTCTTGAGTGATATACGTCAGAATATTTTATGGATTGGAACCGACGGACAAGGAGTTCAAATGTATTACGACAAACCTGAAAACTTTCAAGATATTACACTCAATCAGCTTCCTTTTAATTTGCAAAAACCAATCAGAACCATTTACACTGAAAACAATGACATGTGGATTGGAACCAAAGGAGAAGGAGTTGTATTTATAAGCGATTACAACGAATCAAGCGATAACCAGATTCTGAGCCAACAGGTGAAATCATATACAACAAGCAATGGACTTTCCAGTAACCTGGTATTTTCAATATCAAAAAGTATTTACAGAGATATTTTATGGATAGGAACCGAAGGCCCAGGGCTTTCGTATTACTCATTCGACAAAAAAAGAGTAATTACACCAAAAAACGATGCCAACTTTGAAATACAAAAGGTTCACTCCATTTGCGAAACAGACGATCAAACATTATGGGCTGCCACAGCAGGTGTTGGGCTGCAAAAAATACAATATCACAATGCGAATAATGAGCTCGTTATAGACTCTGTTAAGAATTTCTCTTTCAACAAAAATGGAAGAGTTTGCAATGAATTTCACGCCATTAAATACATTGGCAATTCAACTTTGTTAATAGGAAGTAGAGGAGGCTATGGCCTGATTAAATTCAACATTAACACATCAGAATACAGCTTTATTCCTATGAATAGTGCAGATTATTCAGCAATTGGTGATGTTCTGTCCGTTTATCAAAGTAAAGATTCGATCTTCTATATTGGAGCCAGTTCCGGCTTAACGAAAATGCAATTGCTTCCCAATAATCAAACCCGTCTTATCAAGCAGTTTGATCGCAAGGACGGACTGGTAAACGATATGATTCATGGCATATTGGAAGACACAGATGGTTGCATCTGGTTAAGTACCAACAAAGGGTTAACCAAATATAATCCACGCAATGATTATTTCCATAATTATGTGCAGGATCTGAAAGTTACAGAGTTTTCTGACGATGCTTACTTTCAGGATCCGGATTCAAAAAAGCTATTTTTCGGCGGAATAAACGGATTAGTTTGGATTGATCCTCACGATTTCAACCACATCAACACCTCCACCAACCTAACTTTCTTCGACCTTAAATTTTCGGGTGAAAAAGTGAGATGGACAGACCATTTTGATTCTGAATCGAATGAAATCACAATACCGTCATCAGTTAATGCATTTTCTGTTTCATTCGTCACTGTAGACAATTACAGTGCTGACAACTACGAATATTCATTTATGATGGAAGGTTTTGATACAGCCTGGATCAATCTGCAAAAAAACAATGAAGTTCAATTTGGAAGATTGCCTGCAGGAGAATACAAGCTCCATATTAAATACAATAATGATGTATTTAACTCCGAATTCAACGAAAGTTCTATTCTAATTAAAATACTGCCCCCATGGTATCTTACTAAATACATGAAGGTGAGCTACACCCTTCTGGGCATACTGATAATAATTTTATTTCTCAAGTACCTAAATGCAAGATCCAGCAAAAAGCAAAGAGCTCTGACTCAAAAAATTGAAGAAGAACAACGTGAGAAGTTACTGGAATCAAAACTTAACTTCTTCACCAATATCACGCATGAATTATGTACACCACTAACTCTAATCAATGGTTTAACAGATCAAATTGATACACATTCCGATAAAAATCAAAGCCTTAGAAAACTAACATCAGTACTTAAAAGTAACGTAACCAATCTGAATGATTTAATACAAGAGATACTTGACTTTAGAAGAATCGAAGATACCGGTTTTGACATGCACCACATTACATCGGTTTGTATTAGTGATTTAATAAAAGATGTATCCGAATTATTTACACAGCAGGTCAAAGACAACAATATTAGATTCAAAGTCATTTATCCCGATTCACTATATTGGCATACTGATTCTGCTTTTTTAAAGAAGATACTAAACAATCTAATTTCCAATGCATTTAAATATTCCGAAAACGGTGCAACCATTGAGGTGGAAGCTACAGTTAAAGACGAACAATTACTATTAAGAGTTTACAATACAGGTATTGGAATTGAGGAATCGCAAATTCCTAAGTTGTTTAACCGATTCAAGATTCTAAATGACTCTAATCAACAAACTAACATTTCGACTGCCTCACGCAACGGACTGGGCTTATCAATTTGCAAAAGTCTCGTTACCTCTTTAAAAGGTACCATTGATGTAAAAAGTAAGGTTGGAGAATATGCCGAATTCACTATTTTATTACCAAATCAAACAGATCAAAACACTGAAACTGACATACAATCAGAAACGGATCAATTAAACAAAAACCTCTTATTAACAAGCAATAACACACAACAGACCATTCTATTGGTTGATGACAACAAAGACATTACCTGGTTAATAAGCCGGAATTTATCAGAAGAATATAATATTCTTGAGGCCAGCAGTGCTATTCAGGCTTTACAAATAATCAAGGAAAAAACACCTGATTTAATTATAACAGACATTGTAATGCCCGGAATTTCGGGCCTTGACTTTGTAAAAGAAATTAAGAGTGGCAATTACACCAAACACATACCTGTAATTATTGTATCTGCGAAGATTACCAACAACGAACAATCTGAAGGATATGACATTGGTGCAGATGCCTACCTCACTAAACCTTTCTCACCTCAACTTTTGGTTTCAATCGTTAATCGATTACTCAAGAATAAAATGGAACTCAGAGAGTATTATAAATCTTCGAAAAGCACTTATGAAGTAACGGATGGAAAACTGATACACTCTGAGGATCAAGCCATTTTAAAGAAGGTGATTACAATTATTAATGAGAACATTGAAAGTGAAGACTTGAAACCCGGATTTATTGCCGATAAATTAAATATGAATGTTAGAAGTTTCTATCGTTATTTTAAAAATGTTTCAACTCTTTCTCCAAGTGATTTTATAAAAGACTTCAGATTAAAGCATGCAGCAAAATTATTACTGACCACAAAGCTATCTGTTCAGGAAGTCATTTACAAAACAGGTTTTTCAAACAAGTCATATTTCTATCGCGAGTTCAATAAAAAGTTTAACATGACACCAAAAGAATATAGACAAAAAGAACAAATGAGCGAATTGGAATAAAATTCTCCGGGATACAATTAAACCATATTTTCACTAATCAACCTATCTTTTTCTTGATTAACAAGCTCACGGCTTGCCAAAACATTGTTATTTTCTGCCATAGACAAGTATTGACACTAATTTGACACACACAGCAAAACAATATTTTGCTATCCATTTTATACTTGCAAAAGAATTCTATTTGTAAGAAAGAAACTATTTAAAACCTATGGCACTAAGAGTCTTATTTTTCCTGATACTAGCTCAATTAACCTATGCGTGCAAGGAAGAGATGATTAATTTACCTGCTCTTTATGACCAAAATCCGGAAACAGCGGCTATTGGTAAAACAGGGAGCAACGAACTTATCATACTATCTCCTTTGCAGAAAAAACCTTTAAGTTACCATATCTATTCATCAGGTAGTGACCCAAAGCACGATCCATATAAATGGACTCTTAAAGGCAGCAATAATGGCATCGATTGGACAGTAATAGATGAAAGAGCACACCAATATTTTTGCGCCCGATATCAGGAAAGATCCTATACTATACAAAATCCCAAAAGATTTGATCAATACCTAATAATCGCAGAAACTCAAAACAGAGATACGCTGAAGATTGGTGATATAGAGCTTTTTTCGGGCAACACAGTGGAGTTATGGAAAGATTTCGCTTATCCTGCAATTCAATTTGAGAACAAAGCTCAAAACACACTGGGTAGTCAACAATACGAAGAATTGGTTCAAAATCCCGATAACTTCATTCGTTACCATGCTCAAAAAGTAGCAGAAATACTCTTTTATACCGATAAAGATACAATGAACGATATCCAAAAAATAGCCTATCAATTAAGTGACTATAATGGAATATCAGCAAAAAGTGGTCAACCACCAGTAGTATCAATTGTATTTAGCACTCAACACATTGAGAAATCAGCTAATGAATCGTTATTTAAACTAAACTATGAAACCAGAGGGGTTCTTTTTCATGAACTAACACATGCTTATCAATTTGAACCCAGTGGAATAGGCAGTTACTCAACCAACAAAACATTTTGGGCCTGTATCGAAGGACTTGCTGATGCTGTCCGTGCCGAAGCAGGCTTTTTTGATATTAATAAACTTAGAAAACCAGGTGGACATTGGTTAGACGGTTATCAAACCACCGGTTTTTTTCTTCAATGGTTAACCACGAAGGATCCGGATGCAATTAAAAAGTTTCATTTAACTGTGAGAGACTTACCTATTTGGAGTTTTGACATGGCTATGAAACAAGTTTTCGGACCTGACTCTGGCATTGAAGTTTTATGGAATGAATATCAAAACTTTTTAAATAAGAACTAAGAAATTAAAATTTACCAATCTTAACCCTTTGTTTTTTATATTATTCTAATCTGGATTTTTTTAGACCTACCGGACTGCTTTTAAAGTAGTCCGGTTCCCTTAAATCATCAAAATGAAAACATTGAAAATCTTTACCTCCATAGTTATTGTACTTCTGTTCATTCAATGTCAATGTAGCAAAGAGAGTTCATTAACAGTGGCCACATTTAACATCCGTTACAAAAACCAATCCGATTCAATAAATGGGAATGGATGGTTCCAAAGAGCGCCTGTTATTTGTGACATGATTCATTACAATGATTTTGATGTATTTGGCGCACAGGAAGTACTGCATACTCAACTAAACGATATGCTTGACAGACTGCCTGAGTATTCATTTGTTGGTGTAGGTAGAGATGACGGTAAAACAGCTGGAGAATACGCCCCAATCTTTTACAAGAGAAGCAAGCTAACACTTATAAATTCTGGACATTTTTGGTTGTCAGAAGTAACAGATAAACCTAACAGAGGATGGGACGCTGCACTTCCCAGAATATGCACATGGGCACAATTCATCATTACAGATAGCAACCAAGATTTTTGGTGTTTCAATCTTCATATGGATCATATTGGAGTGGAAGCCCGAAAGGAAAGCGCCAAGCTGGTACTTAAAAAAATTGAAGAAATGTGTGGCAAAGAGTCTGTTATTCTTACCGGTGATTTTAATGTTGATCAATCAAGTGCTAACTATGCTATTTTAGCAAATTCTTCCATACTAAATGATGCTTACGAAATAAGTAAAACCAGATTAGCACTTAATGGTACATTTAACAATTTCAACCCTAACTTAAAAACAGACAGTCGAATTGACCACATCTTTGTAAGCTCTGACATATCTGTTAATCAGTATGGTATTTTAACTGACACTTATAGAAGTGAAATTCCTGGTTATAAAATGGTAACAACACCTAATTCACCTCAGGAAATAAAAATGAAAGAATATATTGCCTGCACTCCTTCCGATCACTTTCCGGTTCGGGCTGTAATTACTATAAAATAACTTTAGGCTGAAGGACACTTTTTAATACTAGTAAAACTGAGAGATTTTACCTTTTTATTTCCTTCAGCCTATTATTTAATATTATTTATTTTATTTATTACAGTTTTAGATAATAAAGACTCTATTATCATTCCATTCTATTATATATAATTTTTATTTTATGTAATTTTTAGTTCTGTATACAAACTATCTAATTATTTATTTTGTTTTATTATATACGCTAAGACATTGTCTTTTTCTAGCCACAATGCAAAAGTGAATCTGATGCAATTTGTTTGTCAATTGTATGATCCTTCTTTAAAGAATACACTATACATCAATTCAGCCGTACAAAAAATGAGATCCCTATATACAATAATTGGGAAGAGATTCATATCTCTTCCCAATTGTTACTCGAATTGGTATTAATCTAACAGGGAATCATTCATATTTGAAATCATCAGTCAATGCCTGTAAACATTCGACATCTGATTGCTGATTGGCTACTGTTATTGCCATAATCTTAATTCGATCATTATCCGGCAACACTAGTTTTTTAGCTCCAACTGGTATATCCAGTTCATATTTGTACATATAGCTATACTGGTAAGCCTCATTTTCTGAAGGATAAGCCTTATGTCTGTGAGAAGCAAACCATGCTATGTTACTATCTTTATAATAAGCATCTTCAAGATTAGTTACAGTCACATTATCTTTTGCAAAAACACGGTTATAATACTGACCAACATATCCGGTCCATCCCTGAATATCAAGTGTATGAGCGGTTCCATCCACTTTAAAACTGCCAGTTTGATCATTAACTGCACAAGCAAGCACATAGATTTTATTATACTTACCTTTGGGTAAGAGAATCTCTTGGTTGTTACAAGTCATTGCATTCATCTCAAGATCAGACTTACTTCCCATTTGAAATTCAATTCCTTCACTCACAATTTTATCAGGAACCAATTCAGCAGGATAACTTCTTCTCCACGCAAGATTTCCATCATGTCTGTTGGTATCAAAACTCATTACATCAGTATTGTAAGGTATTGAAACAGAAACCTGATCAATATGCGACAGTTGCTGTGGTGTTGCAAGTTTTACGGCAAAACTTCGAATGGTATTATGAGACAAATCAAAAGTCAGCTGATTGGAAGAAAAATCTGCTTCTCCTATCTTATTTTCTTGACCATCGACTTCAAAAGCATCAACAAGTTTCCATGGGAAAGTCAATTGTCCCTTTTTCAAATCACTTCCGCAAAGCTCATTTACCCGAACAATATAATAATCTCCTCCTTCTTGTTTCTTAAGAGCCATCACTCCTATTTCGTCTTTATTGGCAGAGATTAAAGAAAAATCTTTACCAACAGTCCCTTTGTGGGCATCCACCTCAAAAGCTAATAAAGGCTCGTTAAAGTATTTACCCTGCCAGTCAGAACCCGCTTTTTCCCAGCTACCTTCGTGACCATAAATTCCATACTTAAATTCGTGCATACCCCAGTCCTGAGAGTTCTGCAGTGGATACCACGAGTGTGTCTTTGGAGTAAATAAAAGAGTTAATCGCAATGTATTATCAGAGGGTTTATCTGAACCGTATTTACAATCTTCCAGAATAGTAACTCCATAGTCACCTTTTTCATTAGTAAGGTCAAACCATTGCTTTGAAGGAACCTCAAATTTATTACTGGTATTATTTCCTCTTTTAATTGTTCCTACACCAATGTTATACGTTGCATTTTCATTAGAAACAGTTAATGGGAATGCGGCTTTTAAACTAACGCCACTTGAATGCCAGTTAACTCTGTTAAAAACTTCAACAACTTTTCCGGCTTCTCCGGCAGACAGGCGGATATATTGTTTAATGGTTGAATTTCTACCTTCGCGACTCACCTCAATTGACACACGCACAGGTCCATTTTCAACAATTTTGATTTCCGGAGCCTCAGCCATAAAACCAATAGGAGGATTCTTTCTATCGTTCCAGTCCATATTCCATGCTGGCCATTGGTCCGGCTCTTCATACAAAAATTCAAGACGGGCAGGTTCTTTAAGTAATTCCTTTCCAACCTTCTTATCAAAAACACTTAGAATGTCACCATTGGCAGCCAGAGTAACTTTATAAAATTCATTTTCAAGCGAAGTATCAGAAATACTCAATGATGAAGAAACAGATTGTTGTTTATCAGACTCCCTGATATCATACACAGCCATTCCCATTGAAGGAACATTAGCAACAAAAAGTAATTCTGCCTCTTTGTCTCCAGCCTTTACAATTTGAGAAGGAACCTGAGTTCCATCCGGTGAGAAAACAATTATATCTGCCGGCATTTTACTATACTGTAGTTTTACTGAAACAACACCCTGACGTTGGTGAGAAACCGGATTGTAAACCACAACCGAACGACCTTTACCTCTGGTATCCAACAATTCACTAACAGCTCCAACAGAACTTTTTAGAACATTAGTAAATCCATTTGCAGCGATAAATTCATCATTCCAGGCATACTCGTATGCTTTTGGAATTGATGTACCTGGCAGAATATCATGAAACTGACTACCTAGAACCAAATCCCATGAATTGTTTATCTTTTCATAAGGATAATCAATTGCACCAAGCATATCTGCATAACTGGCAACTTGTTCTGCCCCTTTGGCAAGCAATTCATTTTTACGGTTCATCTTCTTCATATATGCTTGCGAAGTAAGTGAACCTGCACTATGCTCAATCAACATTAAATCACCTTTATACACAGGCAACTTAGCTCTTAATTCAGGGGTTACATCTTTGTACATCTGATCTGATGAAGTAGCAATAACCTTTATATCACTGGTGTTATCAGCCAGCACATCTTCCAGGTTTCTAACATCGTTTTCGCGGGGAGCACCACCTTCATCTCCTACACCATAGTAACGGTAATCGAATAATATTCCATAATCATTCTCTACCTTATTTAACCTGTTAACCCAGTACTCCTGATTGTTAAACTGAGGTTTAATATCAGCAGTATAACTTGTTGCATTTAAAGCTGCAATAATTCCTTTATCATCAGGCCCGTTCCAAACACCAACATTAAAAGGAACGCCAACTGCTGAATGCCAGGTCAGTTTTTGAGTTGAAAAACCCAATAGACCGCAATGATTCCAGATTGAGGGTAGATTAGCTAAAAAGCCAAAGCAGTCTGGTAACATATAATCAGCACTTACTACACCAAACTCATCTTTAAAATACTGATTACCATACAGAACCTGCCTTATCAATGATTCCGAGGAAGATACATTCACCTCACCTTCATCCACTGATGAACCAGACACATACCATCTACCTTTAGAAATATAGTATTTGACTCTTTCATATAATTCAGGATAATACTCCTTCATCATTCTGTAACGACGTGATCCGGTAAAATTGAACACATAATCAGGATACTTTTCAAAAAGATAAAAGTTCTCCGTCATTGTATTTCTAATACAGGTATTGATTGTTGTAGGGTAATCCCAGTTCCATTCTGTATCCAAATGGCTATAACCGATGGTATACAGTACCTTTTCCTTTGAAATGTCGTAGTCTTTAATCCTTTCCTTTGGTTGAGCCAGCAGCATCAACGGACAAAAAACAGCAATAATAAACCACTTAAATTTTAAATTCATTTAAACCAATTTAGTTCCTATTCAGGCATTAATAACAGTACACAGTTTTCTCTATTCCTGTTTTGAAAAATAAGAGTAAGCCATCAAGGGGGAATATGGCTTACTCTTTCATTGTACAAATATCGGCTTAACCGAATTTGTACCACATCATGTTGATTTATCTATATCAGATACAACTAAAGGATAAGAAACACTTACTTTAAGTTAATGTATCTGTTTAAAGTAATTAGAGTTAAAATATCGAACAGCTCAATAAAATATTAATGATTCAGATTCGACAACTCTTTAGCTCTTTTAGAAGAAGCTGTCCATTCAAAGACAGCTTCTTTTATATTAATTCATTCAATAACTATAGTTTAGTTCCATCCGGTATTTTGATCTTTCAATGCAGGGTTAGCTTGCATCTCGCTCAATGGGATAGGCCATAGTAAAGCATAATCAGGAATAACACCAACTTTTGTGTTATCACCATCAGGCTTATTCTGAATTGTTGCAGTAGATAATGATACCCACTCTAAAGTACCAGATTGAAGACCATCAGCCTGTGGATAAAGGCGTGTTCTACGAATATCATCCCAGATTTTAAATTCTAATGGGAACTCATGCAAACGTTCGGTTAATATCGATTTAATCAATGCATCTCCAGTAGCTGTTTCATCGCCTAAACCAGCACGATTACGAACCTGGTTCAAATAGCCTCTTGCTTCAACTTCTGATCCGGCACCCTGACGTGCAAGACCTTCTGCTGCAATAAGCAATACCTCAGCATAACGAATCATCGGCATATTATAATCACCATTGGAACCGCTTGTTAAGCTTTGTTCATCAAACCACGCCCAGTTACCAACATTGTTTAATGTATGTGAAACACCTGTAGCATCAGTATATTCACGGAAGAAAAATTGTTTCTCCATGCCACGAATATCACTTGCAGCATAACTATTAAGCAACATATCGCAAGGTAAATAAGCATTGTATAAAACATCACCACCTGGACGGAAAATAGTATTACCATTCGCATCTGTCCATTGAAAAGCATCTGTTCCAATAGATCTAACAGCATAAGAGTTACCAATATTATAGCTGGTTTGATTGTACTCCTTTGCATAAATTATCTCATTCGACGACTTCGTTGTTTTGATAATGTTAAATGCTGAGTTAAGATCATTGGTAGTTCCATCTGGGTGGATTAAAGCATGTTTTCCGCCAGAAATAACTTTTTTAGCCATATCAGCAGCTTTCGCATAAATAGCATTACCTCCATTTACAGGCGCACCTGCCCATTGCAGATATACCTGAGCCAATAAGGCTTGTGCCATAGGTTTGGTTACATAGCAACCATTATCGTAAAAGGCTTTATCAGGCAAAGCACTGCCCTCTACAATATCAAGTAAATCTTGCTCGATATTCGCGTAAATTTGTGCAGCCGACGTACGCTCAATATATATACCATCAGTTGAAGTATATGGTTCTGAAATATAAGGAACATCACCAAAATCTTTTACTAAAGAGAAATAAGCCAATGCCCTAAAGAATTTTCCCTGAGCAACATAATTAGTTATAGTTGCCTCATCTAACACACCTGACATTGCCGGCACATTGGCAATTACAAAATTAGCTCTGGAAATGCCAATATAATATTCACTCCACAACTTACGAGCAGTAGAATTGAATGATTCAATATTAAATGTTGCATTCTCAGAAGCATTGGTAAACGTTCTGTCTTTACGCTTATCAACATATAATCCAGACATTACACCACCCCACATAGTTGCTTTGGGAGTCCAGCCTCCATCAACATCGATGTTGTGAAGATATGGTACACCTCCAAAATAAAGTCCGTTAACAGCCGATTGTGCATCGGCTTCGGTTTTCCAAAACTGACTGGACACTTTTAAGTCCAATGGTTTCTCTTCCAAAAAATCGTCACATGAACTCATCAATAATGAGCCTGTTAACAAGCAAAAGAGACCTATATATTTTATATTTAATTTCATACGAATAATAATTTACAATGAATTAAAACGTTACGTTAACACCAAATGTGAAAGTTCTTGGTCTTGGATAAGTAAAGAACTGACGGTTTGCACCCCATTTGTTATCACCCAAACGTGATGAGTTATCCGGATCAAAACCTAAATAGTCTGATGATGTAACCAGAAAGGCGTTGTTCACATTCGCATAAACACGTAATGCAGAAAGACCAATTTTCTTAGCTGATGCTGGTGTGAAGTTATAACCTAATTGAATTAGGTTACCTCGAAGGTATGAACCATCTGCAACCCAGGTATCATCGGCATTTGCATTGTTACCCATTCCAAAGTTAGACAAGCGAATTGCCTGTGCTTCACCGTTAGGATTTAAAGTTGGATGCCATGCTTCCTGATGAAGTCGGTCAAGTCCACTGGTTAAGAAACGTCCCTCTGTTGAGTGGAAAAATTCCTGCATAACCTGTACTCCCCAGGTAAATTGCAAATCTACAGTCAGGTCAAAACCTTTATAATTAAAGGTATTAATAAATGAACCCATCCAGCGAGGTAATCCATGACCGATAATCTGACGTTCTTTATAGGTTACTTTCTCACCAACAGTATTAGGTATATTCATTGTTTCTGCATCCCAATTGCCTGGGTTACCATCATAAATACCGGCACGTTTATATCCAAAGAAAGAAGAAAGTTCTTCACCTTCGCGGATTAAGATGTCATAACCAACAAAACCATCTGTTGTAATTTGTCTTTTTCCTGAAATTGGATCAATAGAAGCTCCTTCATCCAACTTTTCAACACGGTTTTTATTATAACCCAAATTAACAGTTGAAGTCCACTGGAAATTGGCATTGCGCACAGGATGTGCAGTAACTAAAATATCCAATCCTCGGTTCGATACCGAACCAATGTTATCCATTACAGAAGAGAACCCTGTTGAAAGTGGCAAAGGACGGTTAAGTAAAAGGTCAGTAGTATACTTATAATAATACGAAAGTTCTAAATTAAGTCTATTATTAAGCACTCCCAGATCAACACCCATATCCCATTGAGTGGTTTTTTCCCATTTAAGGTTTGCATTAGGCATATTACTCAAATAAGAAACAATTCGTAACTGATCACCAACAATTGTTTGCGATTGTCCAACACCAGCAAGAGAGCGGAATGTACCAATTTCAGAGTTACCAGTTACACCAATTGAAGAATGTAATTTCAACTTACTGATTGTTGAATTATCTTTCAAAAATCCTTCGTTTGAAACTAACCAACCCAAACCTAAAGATGGGAAGAATGCATATTTATTATTCTGTCCGAATTTTGAAGAACCATCATAACGTCCAGTAATCGTGGCCATATACTTATTATCATAAGAATAAGCTGCACGAAGGAAATAAGAATTCATTGCCCATCTGTCCCAGTCATTACCTACCGAAGGACGATTGGTTCCATTACCCAGGTTATAATAACCAAAGTAATCATCGTCATATCCAGTTTCAGAAGCTCCGAAATAAGTATAATTATATGCCTGCCATGACATACCAGCCATTAAATTTAGTGAGCTTGCACCAAATAATTTATTATAGTTCAGGTACGTTTCTTCCTGCCAGTAAAAAATATTTGAGTTACCTGCTCCAACTCTTCCCTCTGAGCTCTGATTAATCATTGGACGAGGAGTAACAGGAGTATAACTAGCACTGCGATTATTGTTATAATCAACACCAAATTGCGTTTTAATATCCAAATCTTTTGCCAGATGAAAGGTTAAAGCTGCGTTACCAAAAATTTGAGTTCTCCACTGATTAGCCTCTAATCTTTTAAGTAACTCAACCGGGTTACCAACACCTTCTGGACTAAAGTTTTGTGTACCGCTGTTAGGATCATCCTTATCTCTAAGAATGGCTGTTGTTTGAATAATATTAGTCTGTGTATAAACGCCATCCAACATTACTGGTAAAAATGGCAATTGTTCAATCATTGTACGAAGAGCACCTTGCCCGTAAGGGTTATCAGATGTTCTGTTTCCCCAGGTATGATTTACCAATAAGTTAACACCAGTAGATAACCATTTAGTTGGTTTATCATCATAAGTCATCTTGGCATTCAACCTTTTAAAGTATGAGTTAAGCAGAATACCTTGTTGATCAGTATAGTTTAAGAATGCTCCTACTGATGAATTTTCGCCACCACGCTGAATGTTTAATTGATGATTGTGAGAAATAGCGGTTCTTGAAGCTTCTTTCTGCCAGTTGGTATTGTAAATTGGTGAGCCATCAGAATTGAATAAGCGAGGATCTGTAAATAACTCAGATAAATCTGTGGTGAAATTACGACCTTGCCATGCGTTTGCATTTTCCAGACCTTGTTTAAATGTAGCCATCCACTCATTGGAATCCATCACATCCATATAGCGAGCCATTGTTCCAACTGATAATGAACCGTTATAAGAAATAGAAGAACCTCCTGCATCTGTTTTTCCGCGTTTGGTTGTAACTAAAATTACACCGTTGGCACCTCGTGCACCGTAGATTGCAGCCGATGAAGCATCTTTCAAAATTTCAATTGATTCAATATCATTAGGGTTGAGGTATTGGAAATTCTGCATCACAACTCCATCCACCACATACAAAGGATTTGCCGAAGCATTAATGGTTGCAATACCACGAATGATTACACGATTTTCACCACCTGGCTGACCTGTATTTGAGAAAATGTTTACACCTGCAGCTTTACCTTTTAACCCATCTAATGCATTAAACGATTGGGTTTTTAAAATATCAGCTCCTTTTGTCGTAGAAATAGATCCGGTCACATCTGATTTTCGCATCGTACCATATCCGACCACAACAACTTCATTGATTCCAACAACATCTTCTTCCATTGTTATATCATAGAAGTCCTTAGAATCAACAACAACTTCTACTGATTGCATTCCAATAAAAGAGAATAGTAATGTTTGGCCTTGAGCTACACTGATGGAGAAATTTCCGGTAACATCGGTTATTGTTCCATCGGTTGTTCCTTTTATTACAACCGAAACGCCGGGAATAGCTTTCCCGCTTGCATCAACAATCTTACCTTTTACCTGTTTTTGAGCTTGTTGCATGCTGGTTAAATCTTCTGAGGATTCTGAATCTCCTTTTTCAGAAGCAAATGAGTATCCACTAAATAAAAGGATAACCATTAAAAGGACTGTGGTTTTAAAGGCATATTCCTTCCACAATCCTGTTTTTGGATTAAATTTCATAATTTTGTAACGATTAATTGTAAAACAATGGGGGTTTGAAAGTTGCCGCTTTCTGCCCCTTTTTTAATTTAAACGGATTGGATTCTTTAACACGAGTTTACTTCCATAGATTATTGATTTAGTTAGAAATAGATTTATTGAATTGATCCTTATCAAATACTTTTAAAGTGACTGCATTGCAAATATTACCAGCCTAAACCTTTTCAATTCATATCATATGGTTTCATGATTGAAATAGAAAATCCATAAATAATGGTATATATTATTCTGCTTGTAATCTGAACACATCATTCTTGCTGTTATAATCAGTTTGGTGTAATACAATCCATCAAACACTATTCGTTTAACAGTATATATGTAATACAATATTATAAACTCACATACATTACAGGGTTGCTATAATTGACAAGAATGAATACTATACTGCCTATTTAAAACTCTTTTCACCCCTATATCAACAAAAGCTTAAATCATAGAAATTTTAATATCAACGAATTATCATAGAAACTTCAATTTATCAGATAGTAAATAAAGAAGATTATTTGTTCAATTAGAGTTCAAACAAAAAAGGTGTCACAAACTGCGACACCTTTTCTTTTATGATAATAATATTATTTTGAGAAGGAATAAGGTCTGTCTTTATCTTTTACTCCTCTGCTTTTATTTGGAACATCACTCATTTCAATATCAATTACAACACCTTCTTTAATTGCACTAATTGAAAAATAGTTCTTTGTATACTCTTTCCCATCAATCTTAAGATCCCTGATATATGCAGTTTCCTCATTATTATCCGGGGCATTGATAACAACATCATTTCCATTCTCAAGATGCAAAGTAGCCTTTTTAAATAATGGAGTACCCAAAGCATATTGATCGCTACCCGGACAAACAGGATAGAAACCCATAGCAGAGAAAACATACCAAGCCGAAGTCTGACCATTATCCTCATCGCCACAATATCCGTCTGGTGTTGGTTTATACAGCTTATCCATTGCATCTCTTACATGCATCTGTGTCTTCCAAGGCTGACCTGAGTAGTTATACATATAAATCATGTGCTGAATAGGCTGATTTCCATGCGCATAATTACCCATATTCATAATCTGCATTTCCCTTATTTCATGAATGGTTCCGCCATAGTAACTATCATCAAAAATCGGAGGCAAAGCAAAAACAGTATCCAGCATTTGATTGAAGGTTTGGTCGCCTCCCATCAGGTTAATTAATCCCTGAGGATCGTGAAACACAGACCAGGTGTAGTGCAATGAGTTACCCTCTGTAAAATCGCCTCCCCATTTGAAAGGATTGAATGGATCGCTCATCTCTCCGTTTTCTTTACGACCACACATTAAATTAAAATCCTTACGAAACAGGTTCTTATAATTTAAAGATCTTTCAGCATACACCTCAATTTCTTTCTTTGGTTTACCCAAGGCTTTTCCAACCTGGTAAATACACCAGTCATCGTAAGCATATTCCAATGTTCGTGCAGCACTCTCACGGATATCAACATCACAAGGAACATAACCCAGTTTGTTATAATACTCATGGCCCAATCTACCTGTTGAAGAAACATGAGGATGTACATTATTTGCACCATTTACTAATCCATCCCATAAAGCCTCTGTATCTTCCACTTTTAAACCTTGCAAAAATGCATCAGCCAGTATGGAAGCTGAGTTATTACCAACCATACAACCTCTGTGACCCGGACTGGCCCATTCTGGGAAGAATCCACTTTCTTTATACGTATTGATTAATCCTTCCTGAATCTCCATATTTACCGATGGATACATTAAATTCAAAAAAGGAAATAAACAACGGAAGGTATCCCAAAATCCTGAATCAGTATACATATACCCCGGCAAGACCTTGCCATTGTAAGGGCTATAATGAACTACATTACCTTTTTCATCTAACTCATAAAACTTACGAGGGAATAGCAATGAGCGGTATAAGCAAGTATAGAATGTTCTGTATTGATCAATACTTCCACCTTCCACTTCAATCCTGTTAAGAGATTTATTCCAAAGCTCTTTCCCCTCTTGTGCAATAGCAGTAAGATCTCTATCACCAACTTCTTTAAGATTAATCAAAGCCTGCTTATAACTAATAAAGGAAGAAGCAACCCTGGCTACAATTTTTTCTCCACGTTTGGTTTTAAAACCAATCACTGCACCCACATGATCACCTTGCTGCTCTTCAACACCCTCCAACAACTTATCATCAGAGAATAAATCAGCTGAAGTAAACTTCTGATCAAACTGAATAACGAAATAATTTTTAAAATTCTCTGGAACACCACCACTATTGCGGGTTGAATAACCAATAATTCTGTTTTTCTCTGGCTCTACCTTCACAAATGAACCTCTGTCAAAAGCATCAATCACCACATATGCCTCATCTGTTTCAGGATATGTCATTTCAAATATACATGCTCTGTCAGTTGGAGCTAGGTCCACAGAAACATCGTAATCGGCAAGATAAACACTGTATTGATAAGCTTTTACCTTTTCTGCTTTATGCGAAAACCAGCTGGCACGGTCTTTTTCAATAAATACTTTTTCGCCTACTACAGGCATTATAGAGAATTGTCCATAATCATTAATCCATGGACTGGGTTGATGGGTTTGTTTAAAACCTCTTATTTTTTGCTCAAATCTTCCTCCGGGATAAACACCTCCATAAGTATAAGTCCATCCATCTCCCATTTTTCCCATTTGAGGGGTCCAGAAGTTCATTCCCCATGGACGGGCAATAGCAGGGTATAAATTACCATTTGAAAGCCATACATTAGACTGCGTACCCATTAATGGATTCACATATTCAACCGGATCTTCAACAGCCCACAGTTTAATTGAACACAGCAATAACAGAAAAATTATAAATTCTTTTTTCATCAAAACGAATTGTAATAGTTATTAATAAATTATTGAATAACAAAAATGTAATAACCTACATTTAGGTATAAGAAAGATATCCAAATACATTTAAACGGGACTCATTAAGTTCCAAAATAATTAGGAAAACCAGACCCTTTGAATTCTTTCAATACAACAATAATCTACAATTAGAACATAGAGGTTGCTAAATATGACAAAAAAGTATCATCCTTGAATAATCTATGATCTTTACTAGTCCTATTGCATCATTTACAAATACGCTTATAAAAAAAAGCCATCCCGTTGGATGGCCGTAATTAAACACTGTCAAGGGGTGACCATTTAATTACTGTCTGTCTAATTGAGAATATATAGATCTATCTGCGTTAAAACTTTTCATAGGAAAACAATTCTTCTTCAGCAATTGCAATTTCAGAGTTAACCTTTGGTTCTTTGCCTGTAAACACTTTTGTTTTAGGTTTCATCCGTATAATACTTGTTAATTTGTGATCACCTGATTCAGTGCTAAAAAAGGATACGATATCTCTTAACTGACCCGCTTGTCCGGCAAGTTCTTCTGCACTTGATGCCAGCTCCTCACTTGAAGATGCGTTTTGCTGAGTAACGCTGTTTAATTGCTGTATCGCATTATTAACCTGTTGAGCTCCATTATTCTGCTCCATACTGGCTGCAGAAATCTCCTGAATTAAAAGCGATGTATTTTCAATTTTTGAAATAGTATCCATCATTACTTTACCCGTATCTTCAGAGAGTTGTAAACTAACCTGAGCCAATCCAACAATTTCTTCTGCCGCTTTTTTACTATTTTCCGCCAGCTTTCTTACTTCTGAAGCAACGACAGCAAAACCTTTACCATTTTCACCGGCTCTGGCAGCTTCCACTGCAGCATTTAAGGCGAGAATGTTTGTTTGAAAGGAAATATCGTTGATAATCGTAATTTTTTCTGAAATAATCTTGTTGGCATCAACAGCTTTTTGTGATTTTTCAGAAACTAGTTTCATACTATTATATGCATCTACCGATGTTTGAGCAGTTTGCTTGGCATTCTCTGTATTCTGAGCAATATTGGAGATTATTTCCTCCATGGTTGAAGATACTTCTTCAAGAGAGCTAGCCTGTTCTGTTGCTCCTTGAGACAATTGCTCTGATGAGCCACTCATTTGATTACTTGCTGTAGCTAATTGCTCTGAATTAACGATCACATCGCCAATAATTCCTTTCAATTTCTCGATTAAATTATAAAGTGAATTATTTAATAGACCCAGTTCGTTTGATGAGTGCGATTTCTCTACTTCAAGATTAAGGTTTCCATTTGACAATTCGTTTACCTGTTGAATTGATTTTTCTAAGGGAGTCCTGAGGATTTTATTAATATAAATAAATACACCTGCTCCTATAATTACATTTAATGGCGTTACAATAAACTGCCATACACCCTCGTAATAAAATTCAACTGACTTTGCCATCACAACAAATAATGTAAAAGACACAGTTATCATACTGAATTGAAACATGATCGACTTCTTAAAAATCAATCTTAGGATCAAAATGGCTACCGGAATTGTAGCGGATGTTTTTAATAATTCCAAAACTAAATTATTCATATTCTCCTGTATTAGTTATAATCTTTTTAGACAAAACACGCTCTATCACAGTAAACAGTCTTTTTGATACATGAGGTTTATAGATATACCCATTAAACCCCATGTCAATAATGGGTTGGATCACGACACTTTCGAAATGCATTGTTAGAGCAATAACCGGAATTTTGGGATAGATTATTCTTACTTGCTTAATTGCATCAACGCCATTCATATCGGGCATATTAAGATCAGTAATAATCAAATCCGGTTTTTTGGCTCTACAAGCCTGCACTAATTCGATTCCATTATAGCAGGTATCAATAACCTGGTATTGATTATTCTTACCAAGCATCAACAACAATGCTTCTAAAAACTGAGCATTATCTTCGGCAATAACAATTCGAATCTTTTCGTTCTCCATCTGTTCATTTGTAACACTGATATTTACGGCGATGGAAAAAGGAGGTTGGTTGTGTTTACTTCAAAAATGAATGTGTAAAACACTTCAATTTAAATGTGGTAAACCACATTTTATAACGAGGTAGTATAATGTCAGATGGATACAATCTTGTTTTTGATAGCCCAAATGATCAGGCCTGCATTATTTCGTTGTTTTGTTTTCTGCATCAAACGCGATTTGGTTGTTTCAACAGTTCGCAGACTTACAAATAAACGGTCAGCAATTTCTTTATTACTCAATCCCTGACAAATCAATTGAATTATTTGCGTTTCCCTGTCGGTAAGTTTAAGTAGTTCTTTCTTTTCTTTTATTATCTCTTCTTCAATACCCTGCATTTCAACAATCACTGTTCGCAGTATCTCTTGCGAAAAATAACTACCCCCTTTATATACTTCTTCTATGGCAGTTTTTAAAACGCCGGCTGATGATTGCTTCAACACAAATCCTCTGGCACCCGCTGTAACCATTTTATAATAGAATTTACGATCAGAAAACATGGTCAATGCAATAATCTTCAATTCCGGATTATTTGACAATGCCATCAGTGTCATTTCGATACCATTCATCACAGGCATATCAATATCGGTAAGTATAATATCAGGCTCAATGGAATCCATTTGATCGATAAACTCTTTACCATTACTAAACTCCCCAATTACATTAAAATTCTCAACCCTGTTTAGTTGCAGCTTGAGACCTTCCATTACAATTGGCAAATCTTCTATGATGACTATATTAATCATTGATAATTCGTTTTGATCGACAATTCAACTTTAACCCCTTCACCAGGTGCAGTATAATAACTGGAACTCCCACCCAGTTGTTTAATCCTGTTTTGTAAATTTAATAATCCAAAGCCCTTTTTATTGATTAGCGCCTGAGCATAATCAAAACCATCTCCGTCATCAGAAAACCTGACCTTTAAATATCCATCTTCATAATCGAAAAGAATTGAAATACATTTTGCCTGTGAGTATTTAACTGAATTATGGATTAATTCTACTAATATGCGATAAATTGTAAATTGAATGAGTTCTTCAAACGTACCTTTAAGGTTTGATTTGAGAACAAATTTAATATCTGAAACCTGCTGCAATTTTTCAATAAACGAACGTATGGCACTTACAGTACCATATTCGGTTAAAATCAGTGAACTCAGATTATTTGATATTTCTTTTATTGTATTAGTTGCATCTTCCAAGATAGAGTAGGTTCTTTCACTGTATTCCTTAATTTTAGTCATATCACCTTCCTCCTGGATGGCATTCACATATATCAAACTTGTTGATATTAATGGCCCCAGTCCATCATGGAGCTCCTTTGCATATCGTTCTCGTTCTTTCTCCTCAGACTGAATCATAGTTTGAAAGATCTCACGCTCCAATTTCTTCCGCTCTCTGATATCCCTGATAATCACCCAAAAACCACCATCAGGCACATTGCTTCGATATGCACTGGCTATCACAGGTATTAAGGTCTTATTCTTATGAACAAGAGCAATTTCCTTGATATCATTTTTAGAAGTACCTTCTATAAATCCTTCCCAGTTATAATTTTTATTGTCAAGTAAGTAAGTATAATTTTTCGCTAATAATTCATCCAACTCATACCCAACTAACTTTAAAAAGCTTTGATTACAAGCTGTAATGGACAGTCTATCATCAAAGAATAGAAAACCATCTTTACTGTTTTCAAAGATATCCTTGTATTTCTTTTCTGATAATTGTAAAGCCTCCAACGATTGAGACAGCTCATCAGATTTTTTATTTAACTCACGGATAGATTTTACAAACAAACTATAAAATACATGCGTTGATATTATAACGACTACCAGAACAAAAATATATGAAGATCCAACAGCTAACCATGTTGATGTATAATTCTGATATTCATCAAGATTGATATTTATATTAATAAAATCATGGTGGTGACCAATAAATATTAAAGCGTATAAAACTATGAATATAACCGAATAAATAAAACTTATTCTTTTACCATAAAGCAATGTAGCCAACGACACTACAACCAATATATAATAACCTGCATTAACTAATTTGAAGTTAATCATTCCCATAATGGCAATGGACAAATAAATTAGGAAAAGTGCATGTGTTTTATACTTCAATGGAATAAAACCTCTGAATAAATATAAGAGAATAATAACAGCCGCATCAATAATATGAACAAGATAAACAGGTTGCCAACCTGTATCCAGTAGACGTAACAGTCCGGGAACAAAAGCTATTATCATAAATATCGCTGTCGATGATAAGGTGATATTTATAATCTGTTCACGAATCCTATCTATTTGATTCTGAAGATGCATATTAGCTATTTATAAAAGAAGATTGTATCATTTATAAATGTAACGATTTTTGACTACCAACAAGAATCAATAAAAATAAAAAAGCTCATACGTCATTTGACATATGAGCTTATACTTTACTTGTCGGGGTACCAGGATTCGAACCTGGGACCCCCTGGTCCCAAACCAGGTGCGCTAACCGGACTGCGCTACACCCCGAAACAACATTCTAAAAAAACAAAGAACTTTATCATTACAAAGTTCTTAAAGTAGTCGGGGTACCAGGATTCGAACCTGGGACCCCCTGGTCCCAAACCAGGTGCGCTAACCGGACTGCGCTACACCCCGAAAACAATATTGAGCGGAGAGTGGGGGATTCGAACCCCCGGTACAGTTTCCCGTACGTCAGTTTAGCAAACTGGTGGTTTCAGCCACTCACCCAACTCTCCATTTTTACCTCTCACCTTTTGAGAGTAGCAATTACATCAAAACTCCTCTATCGTACGCCCCATTTGCAATTGCGTTTGCAAAAGTAGTAAATAGAATCATATCTCCAAAAACTTTTTCAAAAATTTCCGCACTTTTTATTCTTCAATATTATTGTCCGGAATTAACTAATTAAAAGTCAAAAAAAAAGCTCCCGAAGGAGCTTCAAAAAATTAATTATCTTTTTTAGGAGGTTTCTGTCCGGGCTTCGCAATTGAATCGCGCATGGCCGTATCAGCCTCAATATTCTTATATTTCAAATAATCCATCACGCCCAAATTTCCACTTCTGAAAGCTTCAGCTAAGGCCTTCGGAACGTCAGCTTCAGCCTCAATCACCTTAGCTCTGGCTTCTTGTGCTTTAGCTTTCATTTCCTGCTCAAGAGCAACAGCCATAGCTCTACGCTCCTCTGCTTTTGCCTGCGCAATATTTTTATCAGCTTCTGCCTGATCTATTTGTAAACCAGCACCAATGTTTTTACCTATATCAATATCTGCTATATCAATAGAAAGAATCTCAAATGCAGTACCGGCATCCAATCCTTTTTCCAAAACCACTTTAGAAATAGAATCAGGATTCTCCAACACAGCTTTATGAGAAATAGAAGAACCAATAGAGGATACAATACCTTCACCAACACGAGCAAGCACTGTTTCTTCACCAGCACCACCAACTAATTGTTTGATACTGGCACGAACCGTAACCCTGGCTTTAGCAATCAACTGAATACCATCTTTTGCAACAGCAGCTACTGGAGGTGTATCAATTACCTTTGGATTTACTGACATTTGAACCGCTTCAAATACATCACGACCTGCCAGGTCAATAGCCGTAGCCATTTGAAAGTTCAGGTCTATATTGGCTTTATTGGCCGAAACCAAGGCATGAACAACGTTCTCGATATGACCACCAGCCAGAAAGTGAGCTTCCAGTTCATCACGTTTTATTTCTTTTAATCCTGCTTTTGAAGCCTCAATCAGAGCTCGAACAATAACCCCTGGAGGCACCTTACGAATTCGCATCAAAACAAGCTGAATAAGCGAGATACGAACTCCTGAAACTAAAGCTGAAAACCAAAGTAAAATAGGAACATAATAAAGAAATAAAAAGACAACGACTACGACCGCCGCTATCAATAATATTGGAGCGAAACCTTCCATCATAAGTTTAATTTTTTAGGTTTTACAATTACGTATGTTTTATATACTTTTTGAACTATAACTGACGTGTTTTCATCAACAAAATGACCAGGGCAACGACCTTCAACCAGTTCGGAATTAACACTTACTTTTCCAATTGGATTTAAACGGGTTACTGTAACACCCTCGTCACCCTCTTTTATAACATCCTGCTTCACTGTTTCTACTTTACCATCAATATTTGACTGAAGCATGAGACGATTCCATGTATTTGACCGAAAAGCCATTACCAAAATAACTATACCCACAATCAAGGTACCAACCAGGGCAATATTACCCGATGATGTTCCATATTTGTCATATACCAAATAAATACCACCTGCTGCAAATAAGAACCCTCCTATTCCAGCAACCGTTACTCCGGGAAAAACAAAAAACTCTAGAACTAAAAGAAATAATCCTAAAAGGATTATTAAGATAATAACAGTTAATGACATAGTGATTTAATCAATGGTAACTAAAAGTTTTTCCTGAACCATTTGCTCTTGTATCGTTAAAAGTTTGTCAACTGCCCCAACCATAACATCGCACGATCCTTTGTAGTGAGTAATGAGGGCACATTGTTCTGCCTGAATAGCATCGTGCTCACAAACCTCACATAACACATCGATAACATGATCAAATGTATTAACATCATCATTATGAAGTGTAAGAATTCGCTTTTCACTATTACTTCCATCCTTCTCAGGAAGCTTGCTTCTTTTACTAAATGCAACCATAGGCCAAATGTTTCTTTAAAATAAACAGTTTTTTTGTAAAAAACCAATTTCTATTTTTTTAATTCATCTGTAAGATTAATTTGTTTGCCATCCTTAAACACAACAACAAATGCCCCACTAAATCCGGCTGCCCGCACTTTATCTAATTCTTCTGAAGCTTTTATATAACTTGGATATCTGCCTGTAAAATATTTTGTAAGATCTTTTGATGGAATTTCAGTTTTTGTAATCTCCGGTAATTGGCTTAATGCCTCAGCATTTGGTTCGTTTCGAAATACGCCAATCTGAATGCGATATTCATATTCTTTCTTAAAAGCTGCCTGAACAATTTCCTGAGGTTTCTTAACCTCCTCATCCATCCCTTGTAACTCCTGATATGTCTTTTGTACATTTCCCACAACCTCTTCTTTTTCCACCAACTCTTCAGCAACTTCACCACCTTCCTTCTTCTCAAGATAAGTAAACAATGCTTTCTCTTGCTCCTGTACTCCTGATCGCTTCATCGCACCTGCTTTTTCGTAGGTTTCCACGTCATACCCCAATACAGGGTTTAACATCTCTTTAGCATTTTTAAAGTAGGTTGAAGCATCGATCTGCGGTTGTTCTATATAAGAAAAATCTGCGGTTGAATTTGACTTTACCACATCACTTAACTTTTGACCATAAATCTTATATTTCTGATCGAGTGACTGATGGTACAATTCCAGAGAAATCTCCTTCAATTCCTTTGATTTATTGATCATTTCCTGAGCTGGCGAAACAACATTCTCTTCCTCTTCTTCATCCTGCTTTTTAAATGGATTAGATACAACCGGAACCTTTACCGACTGCTGATTATCAGCCTCCTCCAGCAGTTTAGATGACTCCAGACTAAGAATATTTCCCCAAACGAATAAAGAGTCTGCTTTTTTCAACTGAGCTACCTCTGATGGATCAAAAACCTGTTGATACATCTCATCTAACTCATTCAATTTCCGTTGAAATTCTTCGTTGGTATAATAGGTATATTCCGAAGGTATAAGAATCTCCTTCAACTTTGTTTC
Source organism: Carboxylicivirga caseinilyticus (assembly GCA_025499705.1). GTDB lineage: Bacteria > Bacteroidota > Bacteroidia > Bacteroidales > Marinilabiliaceae > Carboxylicivirga > Carboxylicivirga caseinilyticus. The sequence goes on along the minus strand of JAFMVE010000008.1, from coordinate 122,631 downwards.
CGACTTCTTTTCAGTTTTTACCTGATCAGGTGCAATATACCTTCCTTGTCGAATCAATTCTTTAATTCTGGTCAGTTCGGTATATCTTGCATTATTTTGCGTTTGTTCAATATTGCCATCTAAACCATAAACCTGTTTTTCAAGCAAAAGAATATCTTTCACCAACATATCACGTTCGGTATCAGAATTAGTTCTTGCATACCTAATACGCTGACCTTTCATTAAGTTTGACAAACTATCTTTCTGATGAATCAACTGCTGACTCTGACGAAAATATTCCAATGCCTCCTGACTATTAAAATGCTCTTTTTTAGTGTAAACCAATGTGTCAGCAATCATAAAACGAAATTCAAAGCTTTTCTTTTGTTGATCAACAGATCCATTCTTATCCGTTTTACCGGTGGTATTGAAACTCTGATCAGAAAGAGGTAAAGCAGCTACCTCCTTGACCACATTCATATCTGTAACCAGATTTTTAACCACCTTACTATTCCATTTTATGGTGTATACAATCAAGGTACTATCGCTTGTTTCACGATTAGAAGCAAACCATCCCTTATCATTAAATTCATCCGTTACAAATAAGAAATCATCTTTAGGTGAGTTAAATGGTATGCCCACATTAACAGGAGTAGAAAACGTTTTTGTTCCGGAATCATATGTTGATTTATAGATATCAAATCCTCCCATTCCTCCTTCTCGATTTGAAGAGAAAAACAGGGTTTGTCCATCAATAAGTAAATACGGATACATATCATCAGCTTCTGAATTCAATTCATTCAAAAGTTTACTATCACTCCATCCATCCAGAAGCTTTTCCATTTTATAAAGATCCCTGTTGCCAGCTTCGTTTAGCAAGGCAAAATAAACCTGATCTCCCCGCTCCGTCAGATAAAGCACTCCCTCAGGGTCAACACCGGATTCAAAGAAATCACTATTCCGCATAATCCGTCCCACATCTTTCACCGGATGATAGTAATTAATGAAGGTTTTCTTCTGCACTGTATCTCTTGATAATACATCAAGATGATATACTTTGGCCGCTAAATCCACACTCACCTTACATTGCCGCACATACATCTCAGCTTTCTCATTACGGATATCTGAAGCTGCAGCATATTTTAAAAAGCGATTAAATTGCGAAATAGCTTCTTCAAAATTATAATTCAACTGATAAGCTCTTCCCAAATAATAATAGGCATCTCTACTAATCCCTTTTAATGCTGCAAATTTCAATCGCTTTACAGCTTCTGAGATATTCTCATTATTCTGCAACAGACATATTCCATAGTAATAATTGTATTTAGGCTCCCGATCGTACTTAGTCAATAAATAAGCATATGCTTTTTGAGCCTCTTTATAATCTCCGTCCTTAAAAATATCATAAGCTTGTTTTGAAGAATAAGATTCCTGTGCATTTATCTTTAGTGAAACAAATGCAATCATTATCAAAACAATGTATTGAATTTTCATACGTGTTAAAATCATATTTTTCTTGTGTTGGCAGCTTCAAAATTAAACAAACCTATCGATTTTGCAGCCTGCTTATCAGAATAACTAAGGTTAATCAATAATATTAAATGCAATGTACCAGCATTGAATAACATACAAATAAGCACAATAATATTACGATTAACAAAATACTTACAGCATTGAACTATTGCATGTTAATAACTTTTGAACCAAGCCTGAGCATATTCGTTGTATATTAAATATATTTGTAACCAATTAATTTCATTAGCTATGTCAGTACTAAAAGAAGGCGACAAAGCCCCTGTTTTCAAAGGAATCAATCAGGACAACAAAACAATCACCCTGGAGGACTTCAAAGGCAAAAAAGTCATTTTATATTTCTACCCAAAAGACAATACACCCGGCTGCACAGCTGAATCGTGTAATCTTAGCGAGAACTATGACGAACTTACCAGTAAAGGCTTTGAAGTAATAGGTGTTAGTCCCGACAGTATTTCGTCGCACCAGAAATTTATTGCCAAACACAATCTTAGATTCAACCTAATTGCAGACACTGAAAAAGAGATTCTTGAAATGTACAATGCCTGGGGAGAAAAGAAGTTGTATGGCAAAACTTACATGGGTGTTTTAAGAAAAACGTTTATTATTGACGAAGAGGGAACTATAACAAAGATCTTTGAGAAAGTAAAAACAAAAGATCATACAAATCAGATATTAAGCGAGTTAAATTTATAACTCTACTACCCTGACAAATTGAAGAAACAGCATAAAACAAAATAAAATGGCAGAAAAAGAGAAAAAAGAAAATAAAGTAAACCAGGAAAAACTGAAAGCCCTTCAGCTTACCATGGATAAAATTGATAAAACCTATGGTAAAGGAACCATTATGAAGATGGATGATGCATCCATTGAAGATGTTCCGGTTATACCATCCGGTTCCATAGCACTTAACCTTGCTTTAGGTGTTGGCGGTTTACCTCGCGGAAGAATTATTGAAATCTATGGTCCTGAGTCATCTGGTAAAACAACTCTTGCTATTCATGCCATTGCGGAAGCCCAAAAACAAGGAGGCATTGCAGCATTTATTGATGCAGAACATGCCTTTGATCGTTTTTATGCCGAAAAACTAGGGGTTAACCTGGAAAACCTTTTAATATCCCAACCCGATAATGGCGAGCAAGCTTTAGAAATTGCTGATCAGCTTATCCGATCATCAGCTATCGACATTATCGTTATTGACTCTGTTGCCGCTCTAACTCCAAAAGCAGAAATAGAAGGCGATATGGGTGATTCTAGAATGGGATTACAAGCCCGTTTGATGTCTCAGGCACTACGTAAATTAACTTCAACTATCAATAAAACCAACACAACCTGTATTTTCATCAACCAGTTGCGTGAAAAAATTGGAGTAATGTTCGGAAATCCGGAAACAACAACAGGTGGTAACGCATTAAAATTCTATGCCTCTGTTCGCTTGGACATTCGTCGTGTTACCCAAATTAAAGACGGCGAAAACGTTGTAGGTAGTTTAACCCGTGTTAAAGTTGTTAAAAACAAAGTAGCTCCTCCATTCAAAAAAGCCGAATTTGAAATTCGTTATGGCGAGGGAATCTCCAGAATTGGTGAGATCCTGGATTTAGGTGTTGAACTTGAAATTGTTAAGAAAAGCGGATCATGGTTCAGCTATGGCGAAACAAAACTCGGCCAGGGTAGAGAAGCTGTTAAGGAAGTAATTAAAGACAATCCTGAATTAGCGGAAGAACTGGAACAAAAAATTATGGAAGCCATTAAAGCGAAGTAATTCCAACACATACAAGAAACGGGTATTCTAAATCGAATACCCGTTTTTATTTATCTCAATTCTCACTATTTCTGCAGATAAGCCGATAAAGTTCCTGCTTCAATCACCTCTTTAAGATTCTTCATCTCCTTAGTAATCTTTATTTTATTCACAGGATTTTCGCAAAAGTCAACAACACCTGTTAATGCTTTCTGAACTAATTCTTCCTTGCCTATCCCACCTTCATTTTCGATATATCGTAAAGCATAATAAACCAGAAACATCTCATTCAGCTCCTGACGCTCTTCGGTTATTGTATTAATCTTTTCATTCAACAGTACTTCCTTGTCAAATTTAGCATCTACCCATTTCGAAACAAAGTCGGTAGCAACAATGCGCTGTTCATCGTTTTTATTATATCGGGCAGCTACCAGATAATAACAACACTCCAATACATCCTCTTCAGCTGATTTAAGCTGATTGTTATCATTAAGTTCAATTTCTTTCACATAAGAAAAATCCTGCGAATACATTAATGAAGCCATCAATAAGGCAAACACAGTTGTAATCAGATATTTCATAACACACAATTTTAATTATCACTTTTTAAAAGTGTTAATAATTACGGTTAAGCATCTGAAAGTGAGCATTCTTTTGACGAATGATTAAATATTATAGACTAAATTACAAATGTGATCGATAAACAGAATTCAATAAAAGGTTAAAATGCAGATTTACAACAACTAAAAGTCGTGCCAAATTTACAACCAAACACATACCATCAATAACTTTTTAACATGGGTATTATAAATAATGTATATACATAACAACCCACACAAAAATTTAAAAAACACTCAACGGAAGCAAATATCATTAATGCAAAGGCAAAACCCAAAGCCCAGCTGGTCAAATTAAATAAGCTCAAAACAATTATAAGAGCACTAAAAACCATACCCAAACGAGCGGCAAACATTTTCGGAGCCTTATCTATTTTTAACCCATCAGCATAATATTTAATTGCTAAAGTCTTTGAAACATAGGCAACAACACTGAATTTTCCATTCACATACCCCCTTAATAGAAAATCGACAAACAAAAAAACAGGAATCAACCATAATTGCGTAAACAAATACAATCCCAACAATACCACTACTAACAAGGCAGAAATTCGTGGTTGAGCTTCCAACACTCGATCAGGGGATACCGGACACACTAAATTCTTCATCTTTTGTTCTTTATTTAATGATCAATTCATTTATCAACACAACAAAGATATGAGATATAGAAAAATGAGCCTACTTTTTTAATATATATAATCCTATTAATTTAATATAAATCTATTATAACATTTATATATCAATATATTATATTTCATTTTATTTTAGTATGTTTTATTTATATGATATATTTATACAACCCAAAACTACTAACATAGGGTATTCATTTACGCAATTTTTGTCGCCTAACGAAAATGACTAAAAATGAGACTTTACAAATGACCCCAAACAAAATAAACCAACGATATAAATGATCAAATGCAGAATAGTTTTTAAAAAATACCCCCATCATTACCAATGATACTCCAATAAATAGCAATATTATCTCCCAGCCTATTTTTAATATTTTTCTACTGACACCTATCACCAGGTAGATAACCTTCAAACTACCTCCGGCAGCAAAAAAAACAATTGACCAATCAAACAATTCCGCCTGCATCCTAAGAAGAATACCCAGAAGAATAAAAATTCCACCTAGAATAAGTAGCCATTTCGATGGTTTATTTATCATTTTAGCCATAAACATTTTATTACCCTGTAAGGTTATAAACAAAGACATTTGTATTTAATAGCTTTATTATCTTTACAGCCATTAAAGACCCAATTTATGAAAACGGCAAGTATAATCATTTTCTTAAGCATTGTATTAAGCATTCATTTTTTTGTCAACTTTTACATTTACCAAAGAGGAATGCAATGGTTGGAGAATACTACCACCTTAAAATCTACATTCAGAATTTTAATGATTGTACTTTTTTTAGCTTATCCAGCAGGACGGTTTCTGGAAAAAATATGGTATGCTCCCCCAGCAACCACCCTTCATTGGATTGGAGCCTTCTGGTTTGCAGGCATGCTATATTTTACACTTAGCCTCATAACTGTTGATCTAATCAGATTATTGAACTGGATATTCCACTTCCTCCCTTCGAAAGGAAGTGCAGCTTATGATCAGTTAAAGACAATAACCGGCATCATAATTTTTTCAGGAGTTCTTTTAACCATACTCATTGGCTTTTTAAATGCCTGGCATCCAAAAATCAACCAACAAACAATTAATATTCACAAGAATGCAGGATCAATGCAATCTTTGAAAATTGTTGCAGCCTCAGATATACATCTCGGAACCATTATTGGTCCAAGAAAAACAAGCAAACTGGTTGAAACTATCAATAGCCTTCATCCCGATATCATACTTCTGGCAGGAGACGTGGTAGATGAAGATGTACAACCCGTTATCAAACAAAACTTAGGCAAAAACCTTTTGGAATTGAAAGCTCCCATGGGAGTTTATGCTTCGACAGGTAATCACGAGTATATTGGTGGCGTTGAAAGAGCTGTAGAATATTTGATCGATCATGGCATTACTGTTTTACGTGACTCCAGCATCACCATAAATGATTCGTTTATTATTGCCGCCAGAGAAGACAGAGATAAAAACAGAACCAATAACCAGCGTAAAAACCTTGAGGAATTGCTTGGAAATCTTGACCATTCAAAACCTATCATTTTACTCGATCACCAACCTTATAATTTGGATGACGCAACAAATGCAGGTGTTGATTTGCAAATATCAGGGCACACTCATCATGGTCAGCTTTGGCCTTTTGGATACATCACGAAAAAAATATTTGAAGTAAGCAGGGGTTATAAGCAAAAAGGCAATTCTCATTTTATTGTCAGCACAGGCTTTGGCACCTGGGGACCTCCTATCAGAACAGGAAACAGACCAGAGATATTAGAAATCAATTTAAACTTTGTCGGTGAAGTTAATGAATAAACTCTATCTTTGATTCATATATCAAAGATGTAACCTAATATTCAACCCGGCTCAATCTTATGATCCGAATATCTTTATTAATTGCATTTGTTTGCACCATATTTATAAGTAATGCTCAGACTATCTCTGTGCGCGATGCTCAGAATCTGCAACCACTTGAACTGGTAACTATTTTTACTTCAACACCAACCATTAGTACCGTAACTAATACCAATGGGAAAGCATCTTTGGAAGAATTTGCCGATGTAGATAGTATTTTTTTCAGACTAATTGGTTATGAATCAAAGATTCTTAGTTACCAACAATTAAAAAAACTAAACTGGGTATTATTGCTGGAGCCAAGCGAACTCTCTTTGGATGAAATAATCGTTTCTGCAACAAAGTGGAAACAAGGAAGAAGAGAAACCCCTTCTAAAGTAACCATCCTGAAACCCAAAGACATTACTTTTTTAAACCCTCAAACAGCAGCTGATTTAATCGCCAATACCGGAGATGTATATATTCAGAAGAGTCAGCTTGGAGGAGGCAGCCCTATGATAAGAGGTTTTGCAACAAACCGTGTATTAATAACCGTTGATGGAGTAAGAATGAATAATGCTATCTTCAGAAGTGGTAATCTGCAAAACATTATTTCGCTCGATCCGTTTTCCACAAACCGGGCAGAAGTAATTTTTGGTCCTGGTTCAGTAATTTATGGAAGTGATGCCATTGGTGGTGTAATGGGATTTTTAACCTTCGATCCAATAATTGGCCATGGCGACAAAACACTTATTAAATTAAGAGCTAACACTCGTTATTCATCAGCTAACAATGAGGCGACAGGACATTTTGATTTAAACCTGGGATTTGAAAAGTGGGCTTCATTTACAAGTTTCACCTATTCTGATTTTAGTGATTTAAAGATGGGGTCAAATGGACCCGATGAATACCTACGACCTGAATATGTGATTACAAAAAATGGTGTTGACCAGATTATTAAAAACACAAACCCGGAGCTACAAACTCCTACTGCCTACAACCAGGTGAACCTGATGCAAAAGTTTAAATATACACCCAATAATAACTGGCAACTGAATTACAGCTTTAATTACTCTGAATCTTCAAATGTTGATCGTTACGATCGACTTATACAATACAAAAACAATACATTGCGCTATGCCGAATGGTATTATGGACCGCAGGTTTGGATGATGAATAACCTTAGCATCCAACACTCATCTCCAACCAAGATCTATGACCACATGCACATTATTGCATCTCACCAACATTTTAAAGAAAGCAGACACAACCGTAGCTTAAATAGTTCATCCATCACTCACAGAACCGAAAAAGTTAATGCCATTAATCTGAATGTTGACTTTGAAAAAAACAATCAGAATGGCAATCGTCTATTCTACGGTTTTGAAGCTATCGGTAATTCTATCAACTCAGAAGGACTTCAGGAAGACATCTTTACTAACATAACAGCACCTGCTTCATCACGTTACCCCGATGGCTCTGTTTGGTTATCTACGGCAGCTTACGGAAACTACTTACATAAAGTAACAAAAAAAACAAGTCTGCAAGGAGGTGTTCGCTACAACTACATTCACTTAAATGCCGAATTTAGTGATGAGTTTTTCGATTTCCGCTTTGACAACACAACTCTTAACACTGGAGCATTAACCGGTAGTCTTGGCATTATTCACAATCCTAATGAAAATATTCAGCTAAGCTCTTCTTTGTCGACGGGATTTCGTGCTCCCAATATTGACGACATTGGTAAAGTATTTGATTCAGAACCCGGATCAGTCGTAGTTCCCAATCCTGATCTAAAACCTGAATATGCCATCAACGGAGAAGTAGGTGCAGCCATTGTTGTAATTGAAAAACTAAAAATCGACATGGCAGCTTATTACACCTGGTTAACCAATGCCATGGTTCGCAGAGATTATCAACTGAACGGTCAGGACAGTATTTTGTATGATAGTGAATTAAGTAAGGTGCAGGCAATACAAAATGCTGCTCATGCAAAAGTTTATGGAATTCAGGCTGGCATGGAATATAAGTGGAGATCAGGTATCAGTGCTTCCAGCAGATTTAATTATCAGAAAGGACAGGAAGAACTCGACGATGGAACAACGTCTCCTTTACGTCATGCTGCACCATGGTTTGGAGTTACACACCTGAGTTACGAAACAGAAAAACTAAAGCTTGACTTCAATATTCAATACAATGGTGAGGTATCATATAACAATATGCCCGAAAGCGAGATTGACAAAGCATACATGTATGCCCTCGACACAAATGGTAATCCATATGCCCCGGGTTGGACAACCATAAATCTGGTTTCGCAATACCACATCACCCCTAACCTATTAGCTACAGCTGGTATAGAAAACATTACTAATAAACGTTACAAAACCTATTCATCAGGTATTGCTGCACCCGGACGGAATATTATTATCTCTCTGATGCTTTCACTTTAGCAGGTAAAAAGTTAATTAATGCCAAAAAATCAATAAGTTCCGTTTGGATACCACATTTTTAAAAAAAGAGGTCTATCTTTGCGCTCGATTTAACGAGGACCACTCAGGTCACAATCAGTAGCACTGTCGTAGCATAATTAATTCTTGGTATCGCTGCATGATCGTGAGAAGGGGTGGATAAAGAATTATTTATGCAAACATTTAAAGAAAGCGGACTTCCGGAAGAAGTTCTGAAAGCTATTGGTGAGCTTGGATACGAAACACCAACCCCTATTCAAACGAAGACCATTCCTGAAATTCTAAACTACGGTAACGACCTGATTGCTCTGGCACAAACCGGAACCGGAAAAACAGGAGCATTTGGATTACCGGTGATACCACAGATTATTACCGAAGATAAAAAAGTTCAGGCTTTGATTTTATGTCCTACACGCGAATTGTGTCTGCAAATCACAAAAGACCTGAACAACTACGCAAAATATTATAAGGATTTGTACATCACTCCCGTGTATGGAGGAACTGAAATCAGAACTCAGATCAGAGCTTTGAAAAGAGGAACACATATTGTAGTGGGTACTCCAGGCCGTATGAACGACCTTATCAATCGTAACGCAATTGAATTGGGTGATGTTCGTTGGTTGATACTTGATGAAGCAGACGAGATGTTAAACATGGGCTTCAAAGATGATTTGGAAAGCATCATGGCACAAACTCCAGAGTGGAGACAAACCTTACTTTTCTCAGCTACCATGCCACCTGATATTGCACGTATGTCGAAACAGTACATGCAGGATCCGGTTGAAATCAGCGTTGGTACTAAAAACTCAGGTTCATCCAATGTAGAACACCATTATTACATGGTTCATGCAAGCGATCGTTACAAAGCACTGAAGCGCATTGTTGACGTTACACCTGATGTTTACGGAATTGTATTCTGTCGTACCCGTCAGGAAACCAAAGACATTGCTGACAGCTTAATGGCTGATGGCTACAATGCAGATGCTATTCATGGTGACCTTTCACAGGCACAACGTGATTTGGTAATGCACCGTTTCCGTAAAAATCACCTTCAACTTTTAGTTGCTACCGATGTGGCTGCCAGGGGAATTGACGTAAACGACCTAACACACGTTATTAACTATAACTTGCCGGATGATATTGAGGTATACATTCACCGAAGCGGTCGTACAGGACGTGCAGGTAAAAAAGGTATATCCGTATCTATCATCCATGCCCGCGAAGCTCATCGTATCAAAGCTATAGAAAAAATTGCCAAGAAAACTTTCGAACGCAAATGGGTTCCAAAGGCAGACGAGATTTGCGAAAAACAATTATTCCACTTCCTCGACCGGGTTGATAATACAGTATTGGAAGATGATTCACCTGTTAAAGCTTTAATGCCTGCCGTATACGAAAAGCTGGCAACCATGGAGCGCGAACAGTTGATTACTCAGTTTGTAGCAGCAGAATTCAACCGTTTTATGGAGTATTATAAAGATGCTCCTGATCTGAATATCTATAAAGAAGATCGTTCAAAAGGACGTAATGGTGGAGGAAGAAGAGGCGATGTTCCTTTCAGCCGTTTATTTATCAATCTGGGAAAAACTGACAAAGTTTCTTCAGGTGATATCATTGGCCTGATAAACAGCAAATTTAAAGGTACAACCGTAAAAGTAGGTAAGATTGAATTACTTCGTAACTTCTCTTTCATTGAAGTTGATAAAGACTATGAGCAGGAAGTAATTGAAAAGCTTGGTAAAACTAAATTAAAAGGTAAAAAAGTAAGCCTTGAAGTGGCTACACCAAAACCATCGTCGAAAAGAAGAACTAAAAGACGACAATAACACACCAAGAGGCACCGGAAACGATGCCTCTTTTTTATAGATTATTAAATTTTAATTATTCTGTTGTTTCTTAACTATAGCTAAAACCATTATTTATTTTGGCTTACAAAACCATCATATAACCCCTTTACTTTCTCTGGTTCTTTGCAATCCAGCATTCCATAGATAAATCCTTTTTTATAGGTGAGCTTAACCTTATCCAGATAAGGATCATCAAACACATAGGTTATTTCTTTCAACTTCTTTTTAAACTTTAAACGAGTAAAATATTTACTCATGATCTCACGACATCTCTCATCATCTCCCTTATAAACAAATAATCTGCACTCTTCGTCACCTATCTTGTATTTAGCCGTAAACGCACCATTAAACCCGGTTACTCCCATAAAATTCTCGGCCATATATCGCTCGCTCGAAGGTATTTTGTTTTCAGCAGGGAAATAACTTAACTGTTCGGGAAGCAGGCATTTTTCGCATACTTTACCAGCCACCTGTTTGGCAAAGTCAACTAATGAATCCTCATCCAATGCTGGATGCCCGTTGTAAACCTTCACATAATAACTACCCGCCAGAAAAAAAACAGCTCCACTTTCGTAAAAACCCTCAGCTCCAATCTCCAATAAGTTTGCCGCTTGTGGTCTTTCTTCAGAGTAAATACCAAAGGCATACATATTATCACCATGTCGATAGAGCTCCAATGTTAACGACTGTTCCTGATCATTTGTATAATCGGCAACCCATAAATCCTGAAAATCATAACCCAGATAAAAATCAGAGGCTCCGTTGATATAATTATACAGATTATCACGGTCGAAAAACTGCTTTTCTCCTTGCAAAGTAAAACCTTCAATATTTTCAAATTGAGCAGGATAAGTCTGAGCACCCACCAATGTGACGCAAACAAATGCCATCACACTTAATAAAATTTTCTTCATTCAACTATTTTAAAATTAACGCTTACGATATTAGCTGATAAATTCATCCGGAACATCAACCAAACGACTAACTTTTTTAATTTTATCAGCAACGGCAAAATTCTTAACACAGGAAACTGTACAGCTATCACAATCAGAGCATGGATCGTTTTTTACGCCCATATCAGCAAGTAAGGTCTTAGCCTGATTCATATCGCGATAACCATAAGTGTACATATACGAGCGCATAATTTCAGGTATGGGTAATCCTTTTTTACATTGTCCGGCGCACACACTACACTGATTACAATACAACCCTGCATATTCGCGGGCAAATTCCAGATCTTTCTCTTCCTGCTTTGACATCTTAAGCTTTTCCATTACCGAAAAACTCTCGTCTAAATGTTCAAAGGCTGTAAAGCCAGGTATAGCTGTACATATATTTTCATTTTGTAAAGCCCATTTCAAGGCAGCTTTGGTATTAACCGGCTTGGTATGCTCTTCATCCAGAAAACCACCTGCCATTGTTTTCATAGCAACAAAGCCTATTCCTTTAGCAGCTGCATCAGCAATGGTCTGCGTTAATTCGTCGCGATGATCCTGTTTAAAATTATAGGCAGTGAGAACCACATCATAAATACCGGCTTCTACAGCAGCTTTTATAACTTCAGGTTCGTTTTTATGAGTTGATACGCCCAAAAACTTGCACTTACCCTGCTCTTTGGCCAGTTTCAATGCCTTAATCAATTCAGGATGCAACACTGCTTTACCGGAAGATACAGCATGAGCATAAAGTAAATCAACCTGATCCATTTGCAAGCGTTTTAAACTAGTATCGAGGTACTCCATAAACTTTTCGACAGTAAAACCAGATCCTATCTCACCTGTTTTTCTATCCATATCATCAGGCACAACCTTGGTCGCTATAAAAAACTGGTTTCGATCATAATTCTGGAATATTTCTCCCAGCATTTCTTCGTTTTTCCCCTTTTGATAAACGTGAGCAGTGTCAAAATGTACGATTCCTCTTTTTATTCCTGCCTCAATTAAAGCTTTGGTATCACCTCGCATGGCGCCCATACTAACAATGGGAAGCTTAACTCCTGTTCGTCCTAATGTACGGTAAATAACGTCGGCTTTTTTAAAACTGGCTGCCTGTGCCGTTTCACTCTTTATTAAAGCTGCTCCGGCTAAACCGGCTGCTGTCAGCTTTAAAAAATTTCTTCTGCTGTTGTCTGATTTATTCATGGGATTCGGATTAATTGAATCCCAATATAGTAATTTAAGACGATGATAACCAGACAACAAAACACTAAACACTTAATATAGGATGATTCAAAATAAGCAAGAAAAAACATGTTTCTATTCTTAAGAAATCATTTCCATGATAATTCTCACAACTTAATATTCAGAAAGATGTTACTTTTAAAACCGCATTTATTGGTCAGAAAACAACGCAAGTCAATACCTTATCATCATATTAACTTAATAACAAAATTCATCAAAAACTTATAATTACATGAAGAAGTATATCTATTTTTTGGGCCTTCTTGGATTATTGATATCGTGTAGTAATCCGCAAACAGCCGAAAAACCAACCTTTAACAACCGCGACTTAAAAGTAGAAAGTGAAATAATGACACCCGAGGTTCTTTGGTCATTCGGACGTATTGGAAACGTATCTGTATCACCAGATGGAGAAACAGTGGTCTTTACAGTTTCATACACCAAGATTGAAGAAAACAGAACCTATACAGATATTTATACGCTACCTGCCGAAGGTGGCGAATTCAAACAAATAACTTCTACCTATGCAAATGAATTTGAGGTTAGCTGGCGCCCCGACGGACAGAAGATTGCTTATCTGTCGTCTGAATCAGGCGATGTTCAGCTTTGGGAAATGAATCCTGACGGTTCAAAACCCACTCAGGTAACTCATATCAAAAGTGGAATTGAGGGGTATAAATATTCGCCAACAATGGATAAACTGGTTTTTACACAGAGTGTAAAACTAGATGAAAACATTCACGATCTTTATCCCGATTTACCTTTGGCAGATGCCCGTATTGAAGATGACTTAATGTATCGCCATTGGGACAGCTGGCACGATTTCACATACAGTCATGTGTTTTATATCGATTATGCCAATGGCTCAACAGTTGGTTCTGCAACTGATATTATGGAAGGTGAAAAATATCACTCACCACTCAAACCTTTTGGTGGAATGGAGCAGATTACCTTTACACCTGATGGTAAAAACATTGCCTATACTTCAAAAAAACTAGAAGGTAAAGCTTCTGCATTCTCAACCAATAGCGATATTTATTTGTATTCGATAGCCGACAAAACCACTAAAAACCTTACCGAGGGTATGATGGGTTACGATATTGCTCCAACTTTCTCACCTGATGGAAATTTTATGGCCTGGGAAAGCATGGAACGCGATGGTTACGAAGCCGATAAAAACCGCTTGTTTATTCTGGATCTGACAACAGGAACAAAAACCGATTACAGCAAAGAGATTGACTTTAATGTTCATGGTCTTACCTGGAGCGAAGATGGAAAAAAACTTTGGTTTACTTCAGAGGATAAAGGATCGAATGAGATTTATGCTTTTAACCTGGATGATGCCTCCTATGCAAAAGTAACAGATGGCATTCACAACTATAACTCAGTGGATATTGCCGGTGACAAACTGATTGCCACCCGAACCTCAATGCAGTATCCAACCGAAATTATTTCAGTTGACCCCACAACAGGTGAAGGAATAAATATATCGAAGGTTAATGAACCACTACTTTCTCAGTTAAAAATGGGAAATGTTGAAAAAAGATGGATTAAAACTACCGACAATAAGGATATGCTCACCTGGGTGATATACCCACCTAACTTCGATCCTAATAAAAAATATCCTACTCTTTTATATTGCCAGGGAGGTCCACAAAGCATGGTTAGTCAGTTCTGGAGCTTACGCTGGAACTTTCAAATGATGGCGGCCAACGATTATATAATTGTTGCTCCTAACAGAAGAGGTTTGCCAGGTTTTGGTCAGGAATGGAACGAACAAATCAGTGGTGATTACGGTGGTCAGAACATGAAAGATTATCTTTCAGCCATTGATGCCGTTGCAAAGGAACCTTTCGTTGATAAAGATAATCTGGGAGCTGTTGGCGCCAGCTATGGTGGTTTCTCTATTTACTGGCTAGCCGGTCATCATAATAAGCGATTCAGTGCATTTATTTCTCATTGCGGTATTTTTAATCTTGAGCAGATGTACAGCATCACTGAGGAAATGTTTTTTGTAAACTGGGACAACAAAGGCAGCTATTGGGATAAAGATAATAAGGCAGCTATGAAGAGTTATAAAAACTCTCCTCATAAGTTTGTTCAAAACTGGGATACTCCAATTCTTGTTATTCATGGGGCCAAGGACTTCCGCATACCTTACACACAAGGTATGGCCGCATTCAACACTGCCCGAATGATGAATATACCGGCCAGGTTCCTTTATTTCCCTGAAGAAAACCATTGGGTACTTTCTTGTCAGAATGGAATTTTATGGCAACGTGAGTTTTTCAGATTCCTGGATGAACAGTTAAAAAACTAGGACCTTTTTCTTAAAAATATTTAAAGCAGAGGCAAAATATGTCTCTGCTTTTTATTTTTCTTCTCAACTCAATTGAGATTGACTGGATTTCAATACCCTAGATCAAATTATTTAAATTAACTTCATTGAATTAATTTATCTCTAAAGGATAAAAATAATTGGTAACTATTTATATTTTTGCCGAACTTTTTTAAGTTTAGCATTTAATCATCTTTTAATGTAGTAGCAATAATTTTACACGTGCAGAAATGAAGCAATCGTATTTCGAACTTATTGACCAAACTTATTATTTCCCTCAACCGGGTTTTGACATTGAAAATGGAAATTTATACTTCAATAATGTATCATTAAAACACATAATTGATAAGTATGGCACACCTTTAAAAATTTCTTATCTACCTCGAATAGGTGAACAGGTCAAGCGAGTTAAAAACCTTTTTAGTAAATCCATTAAAGCCAATGGTTACAAAGGAAAATACAATTATTGCTATTGTACAAAAAGTAGTCACTTCAGTTTTATCATTAAAGAAGTACTGAAATATGGTGTAAGTCTTGAAACATCATCCAGCTATGACCTTGATATTATTCTTAAATTACACGATGAAGGACTGATAAGCAAAAATATTAAGCTGGTTCAGAACGGACATAAAACAGATGGTTATCTGCAAAAGATTGCTCAGTTACACAATGCCGGTTTTAAAAACCTGATTGTTGTTTTAGACAGCCTTCACGAATTAGATCGCTTGATGCCTTTAATTGAAGGTACCATTCAGGTAGGTATTCGTATGGCGATTGACGAAGAACCTCAGTCAGCATATTATACTTCACGAATGGGTATTCGTCCGGCCGACGTGATGAACTTTTACAAAGAAAAAATTGCCGACAACCCAAAAGTGAAGCTACGCATGCTTCATTACTTTGTGGACAGCGGTATTAAGGATACTCTTTATTACTGGGGATTATTCCAAAAAGGATTAAACCTGTATGTTGAGTTGAAAAAACAATGTGAATCGTTAAGTGCTTTCAACATTGGTGGTGGTTTACCTATTAGAAACAACTTGGGTTTTGAGTACGATTACAACTACATCATCAATGAAATTGTACGTAACATCAAAGATACCTGTACTGCAGAAGGTATTGATGATCCGGATATCTTCACCGAATTCGGAAGATATACCGTTGGGGAGTCTGGAGCTATCATCTTCAAGGTTCTGGAGGTTAAGCAACAAAACGATGCCGAGCTTTGGTACATCATCGATAACAGTTTGATGACCACCATACCCGACAGTTGGAGTATCTTTGAAAAGTTTATTCTTTTACCAATAAATCATTGGGATAAATCATATTCAAAAGTAAATATCGGAGGAATCACATGTGATCACTCTGATTATTATAATACAGAAGATTTAAACCAGCAGGTATTTATGCCTAAAATTGCCAACGCCAACGAAGAACAATTATACCTTGGTTTTTTCCACACCGGAGCTTATCAGGATTCAATTAGTGGCTATGGCGGATTAAAGCACTGTTTGATTCCTGCACCAAAACATGTAGTGATTGAACGAGACGAGAACGGTTTGCTTCGCGATTACTTATTCAAAGACGAACAGCGAGTTGAAGATATGCTTCGTATACTAGGATTTTTAGAACAGTAGCCCATTGGGGTTACTGTTCCTTAGAATTCAATCAACAATCCGACTGTTGGTAAAACAGTTCCTGAAGTACCATTTAGTTCTTTCATCGCATAACGTTGCTCATTCAAAGCTGCATTAGGGTTAACAATAATTGATTCACCATTTTCATCCAGTTGCTGTATCAATTCGGGTGCCTGTGCAGCTTGATTATTATACACATTCTGTATATCGATGTAAAAACCCAAAGTCATCTTCTTAAGATTGTAGGTTTTATCAACCCGTAAATCCAGCTGATGAAAATCTTCCAATCGCCTGGTATTGTATTGCGAATAATCAAGATACTGCTTGTATTGAGCATCCCATGCTACTTTTAACGATGATCTGTCTCCATCGTATGGTGTATATGGCAATCCTCCTACATAGCGCCACTTCATACCTACACTCCAGTTACGTTGCAGGGTCTTATTTACTGTAATGGTAAATAAATGTCGACTATCCCATGCCGATGCCACATAATCGTCTTTGTAATCGGTAAACTCACTGCGTACAAAAGTATAGGCTGCAATCATATTTAACCCTTTGTTTGTTTTTGTGCGATACAAAGCCTCAAAACCATAGGCTCGTCCTTTTGAAGTTGATGTAACTTCTTCGTCTCCAACTACTCCAAAATCTCCTCCCTTGCTGGCCATCGAAATAGAATCCTGAACAGAGAACGGATACTTACCGTACAATTTATAAAATCCTTCCAGCGTCATTCGGCTATGATCATTGGGGCGTAATTCAAATCCGGCCACAAAATGATCAGACGAAATATAACTTAACCCATTTTGCTTATTAACTAATACTCCTTCACTGTTTCGGTAACCCATAGTTGTATAGGAAGGGTTTTGATAATAACGCCCCACATTGGCATTGAAATAAAATTCAGGCATAATCATAAACGACAATGAAGCCCTTGGACTGAACTGATTAAGCATATTATTCATTTGATCGGAATAGCTGTTGGCATCCATTCTGACTCCTCCGGATAAGGTTAGTCGGTTATCGAAAAAAGGATGCGAAACAGATCCAAACAAAGCATACTTGACAAAATTCAATTCCGATTTATAATTTATTTCCGATGATTGACCTCCAATAAAAACCTTATTATAAGTGCGGTTGTAGTAATTGATATATTCCGCTCCTGCACCCAAGTTAATAGTCCACTGATTCGGACGTGCCGTATATTCTGTTCTGAACTTATTCTCAATCTCATCTGAAATATAATTCAGATTCAGGTTTTCGGGCGATTCTACATTATCATCGTATTTTATGGCTTCATTATTCAAATGATTCCTGCTGAGATACATCGACAGGTAACTATTTCCAAAATAATGTTTATAAGAAGTACCAATCGTGTAATTCCATTGATTATTTACGGGCAGATATCCGATTATATATTGGTTTTCCTCAGTTGGTGTTGCATCATTATTAAATTCAAAAACATCAATGGCTCCTATACCCAGAAATGAAATCTCATTCCGGTCATCAATCCGTGTTTCTGTCTTAAACTGAAAATCGGTAAAAGTGGGAAGGAAAGGTAAATCAAGAGCAGCAAATAAAAACTGCAGGTACGATCGTCTGACTGATGCAATTAATCCGGTTTTATCACTTAATGGTGCTAATGTTGTAAGTGATATTTCCGAAGCACCAAGCGTTCCTTTAAAAGTTGGCTTATCCACATCAACATCAATCTGTTTAAATTCAAAAACCGAGCTTAAGGCATTTCCTTTTCCGGCAGGGAATACACTGGAGTAAAAATCAACCTCTCTGATAAAGTCAACATTTAAAATACCAACAGGCCCTCCTGTCGCTCCCTGTGTTGCAAAGTGATTAATATTTGGAATCTCAATACCATCAATAAAAAAGCGATTCTCCGATGGTCCACCACCCCTTACAAATAAATCATTCCGAAAGGTACTGGCAGATCCAACTCCTGGAAATGACTGAATTACCTTGGATATATCACGATTTGCCCCTGCACTTTTCTCAATTTGATCAATTCCTATTCTTCTTAACGACACCGGAGCATCCGGTCTCACAGCATAAGGTGAGGCTGTAATTTTCACCTCCTCCAAAGACTCAGCTGTCGATTCCATTTTTATTTGCACACTGGTATTCCGTACCTGAGAGATATTATATTCTTCTGTCACCACATTTTTATATCCTATCGATGAAAGTTGCAGACGTAGGAATCCGGGTTCGAGGTTACGGAATTCAAATCGCCCCAGGGTATCTGTCATTGTACCTGTAGTAGTATTAAAAATGACCACACTGGCAAAAGGAACCGGTTTATTGGTATAGGCATCCCGCACCTCCCCTTTCAGTACACCTGTTTGTGCCAGAATATTATTACCAAAGAACAATAGAGGTATAAAAACAAAGAATTTCATAAGTCTATTTAAGTTCATATTTTGTCTGTTTTAGTATAATGTTAATCTTATTTGTTTAAAATTTCAATCAATTGATTAAACATTGATCATTTAAAAAAGTTTATTAGTCAGGAATATTAAATTTGATTACCTTTCTAAGGTTAACCCAAGTCTTATGAATCGCAAATCACTGTTCAAACAATTTCTTATTTGGCGGCTACGACATGTCAGCAATCGCCAGTTTATGATGATTCTGAGTATTCTTGTAGGAATAGCAGCAGGTTTTGCTGCTGTAGCCATCAAAAAATCAGTTCATCTGATCAGTCATTTCGTTCATACTTACCTTGGGCAGGAACATGGATATATCTATCTGATTTCACCCACAGTTGGTATATTTTTAACCGTTTTATTTATTAAGTATGTAATTCGAAGGCCTGTTCGACATGGTATTCCCAATGTACTCTATGCCATTTCAAAGAACGAAGGAAAGATGAACCGTCATAATATGTTCTCTTCCATTGTTACCAGTGCACTGACAGTAGGCTTTGGGGGAAGCGTTGGTTTAGAGGGGCCTACGGTTTCAACGGGTGCTGCCATAGGTAGCAATGTAGGACAATTATTTCGATTGAATTACAGACAGATCAAACTACTACTCGGCTGCGCCTGTGCCGCAGCTATGTCGGCCATTTTTAAAGCTCCTATAGCTGCTATTGTTTTTTCTTTGGAAGTAATCATGCTTGATCTGACACTGGCAGCCATTGTCCCCATTCTTCTGGCATCTATTTCGGCCGTAATTGTTTCTTATATTTTTATGGGTCAGGAAGTAGTGTATCCGTTCGAACTGTTTCACACCTATGAGATGATTGACCTGGTTTACTATGTTTTTCTTGGCATTGTTGCCGGATTTGTTTCATCCTATTTTACTCGAATCTATATCTTTATGGAAAAATGGTTCGAGAAACTGGAGAAGCACAGAATCCGCCTGCCTGTAGGAGGTGCATTACTGGGGATTTTACTTTTCTTCTTCCCGGCTTTATACGGCGAAGGTTACGATGTTATTAACAGTGCCTTGAGTGGAAATACAAACTTTATTTTCGAGAATACCATTTTTCAGAATTGGTCGGGTAGCATTTGGGCAGCGTTTATTCTACTGACAGTTATTATTGCCTTTAAAGTCGTTGCCACTTCCCTGACTTTTGGAAGCGGTGGTGTTGGTGGCATTTTTGCTCCTACCTTGTTTATGGGTGCCAATACCGGACTGCTTTTCGCCAACATTGTTAATAAACTTGGTTTTCATCAATTACCCGTTCAAAACTTTGCCCTGATTGGTATGGCCGGATTGATCGCAGGAGTACTTCAGGCTCCTTTAACAGGATTATTTTTGATTGCCGATTTAACCGGTGGTTACGAAATGTTTCTGCCTCTTATGATTACTGCAACCGCCTCGTTTGCTACTGCCAAAACGTTTGAAAGACATTCGGTTTACACACACCTTTTAGCCATGCGGAAGGAATTACTAACGCATGATAAGGATCAGGCCGTATTAACAATGATGGAGGTTAAAAACCTTATTGAAACAGACTTTGCCACCATTGATCCCAAAGCTACCTTAGGTGATTTGGTTAATGTCGTATCCGATGCTCACCGCAACCTGTTTCCTGTGGTTGATTCAAATGGCAGAATGCACGGTATGATAAAGATGGATGACATCAGAAAAATCATTTTCAAACCTGAGTTGTACAAAACAACAATGGTTAAAGACCTGATGTATATGCCTGAATATTTCATCAGCCCCGACGATTCAATGGAAGATCTGGTTGAGATGTTCCGAAAATCAAGTCGTTTTAACATTGCTGTTATTGACCATGGCAAATACCTTGGTTTCATCTCACGGGCAAATGCATTTACAGCCTACCGGAATCAATTAAAGATGTTTTCAGGAGACTATTAGACCATTAGACTTCTAGACGATTAGACTGTTAGACTAATAGATTGATGCTTATAATTTCAGCCGGTTAAAACCCTGGATGGATATTAGAAGGAGTGACAGAATGTAAAAACTATTCCGCTTCGTGTTCCCGTCTTTTAACATCTTCTTTAAATGCTTTTACAATGGTTTCAACCTCATCTATGCCATGAGTTTCCATTAGTTCGGCGCGCAAATGAGCAGCTCCCTTAAAGCTATTGGTATAAATCTTAAAGAAGCGTTTTAGAATAGACCAGTTTTTTTCACCCGTCCAGGTTTTAGAATATAAACGGGCATGCAATAGCAAGGCTTCCAGGCGTTCTTCCATGTCTGGCTCATGTCCCTGATTGTAAAGCCATGGATTATGAAAGATTCCACGACCGATCATTACACCATCAACACCAAACTCTCTCACTTTCTCATTCGACTCATCAATAGATAATACATCTCCGTTACCAAGTAATTTAATATTCGGATTCATTTTATTCCGTAATTCCACTGCTTTAGCTATCTGAGTCCAGTCTGCTTCACCCTCAGACATCATTTTTTGAATTCGACCGTGCACAATCAAAGCATCTATTTCTGATTGTAACAAAGTGCTTATCCACGATTCAGTTACAACTGACTTAAATCCGATACGGGTTTTAACACTCAATGGCAGATCTGATGCCTCTTTAGTTGCCGCAATAATCTCACGGGCCAGATCAGGTGTATTAATAAGTGCTGAACAGGCTCCTTTTTTGATGATATTTTTCATAGGACAGCCCATGTTGATATCAATACCATCAAAATCGGTTTCTTCTGCTATATATTTAGCTGTTTGGTAAAACTTTTCAGGATCAGTTCCCCAAATCTGAGCAACCAGTTTCACATTCATCTCTCGGGCTAATTCTCTTTCTTCAGGATTGATAAAGAAACGATGTAAAACCTTTTCTTTACCCACAGGATGACAAAAACCATCAGTTGATAAAAACTCACTAAATAAAAGATGAACATGTCCTGGCCTGCTTAAGCGCAAAACCACCTCACGAAAAACAGTATCTGTAACATCTTCCATGGGAGCCAGGGCCCAAATTGGTTCATTTATTGATTTCCAGTAATTTTCTTTTCCAGTCTTAACTCCTTTTTCCATTCTATTCAAATCCATTACTCAAATAATCCTTCGTCTCTTATCAACATCAATACAGAAGATTGTGATACAATCACATACTTTTCGTTTTTATATTCAATTTCGTATCCTCCACTCTGAAGATAAATAGCCAAATCACCTTCTTTTGGCTGTAAGGGCAGATACTTTATTTTATCATCTTTTTTCATCCATGGCTCTTCCGATTCTGCAACCACAGGAATCGGAAATCCTGGTCCAACCTTTACAATATATCCGCTGTGAATTCTTTCCTTTTCCTGAACTCCCGGAGGCAGATATAAGCCTGTCTTGGTCTTTTTCTCCGGACTCTTTGGTTTAATCAGAATACGATCGCCAACCAATATAAATTTTTCCAAATCTGCATGATCTATTCCAAGCGACATCTTTTTTTTGGGCAAAGATATTAAAATGAAGAAAATGCCGTTATAATATTTGACATTGTAAAGATAATGCTCTGCTAATTAATACTTAACGTTTTTTAACAGAATTAGTATACAGTGTGATATTGATTTCATATTTGCTTTTTCATACTTTTGCTATTACTTAAGATCAGTTAGCGGGAACAGTAACTCTTTCTTTCCTGAATTTATTAATAGTCAAACATTTTCTTAGGTACATCATTTAACCTAACACTGACCTAAATTTTAATTATGAAACCGAAATTAAATACTCGTAAGCTCCGAAAAATTGAAGATGAACAATGGAAACAGCTTACGTTTACAGATAAAAAATACGAAATCAGTAATTACGGACGAATAAAAAGTTATTGTTACGATAAGGAAAACGGACGAATTGTAAAGCTTGGTAATATCAAAGGATTCTACAATGTAAGCCTTAGAGTTGAAGGTAAGAAAAAGTCATATCTGGTACACAAATTAACGGCCGAATATTTTGTTGACAAAACACATCCCGATCAGGATGTTGTTATTCACCTTGACTGGAACAAACAAAACAACTATCATACTAATCTAAAATGGGTAACCAAAGAAGAAAGCTACAAACGAATGCACAAAGTTCTTCAGGAAGCTCGTAAAAAAGCTGGCAAGGTTGTAACCAGCTCTAAATTAAGTATCGATGATGTTGCTGTAATCAAAGGAATGCTTGAAAAAGGCGTTAAACAAAACCTGATTGCAAAACTATTTTGTGTTAGTGAAATGCAGGTTAGCAGAATAGCCCGTAAAGAAAACTGGGCTGAGATAGAGCCTAAAATGGACTAACTTTTTTATTAAATCAGAAATCATTTTTAAATCCGCATAACAGAATCAATATCCAGGATTAACTGAAAATTCCCATAGTTTTAAAATCAATTCATTATTATTATATTACTTTTGCGGCCATTATGAAGAAGGTCAATCAATTATTAGGGCAATTTTTGGTTTGGAGAGTTAAGAATATCAATCAGAAACATTTTATTCTTATTTTGAGTTTGTTGGTTGGAATTTTCAGTGGATTGGCTGCTGTCATATTGAAGAATGCCATTCACTTCATTCAAACATTGCTGACGAACAATTTCAAGGTTGAGCATATGAATTACCTCTATCTGGCCTATCCGATTATTGGTATCTTCATTACTCTTATCATTGTAAAATATGTGATTAAAGACAGTTTAGGGCATGGTGTCAGTAAAATTCTGTATGCCATTTCTAAACGAGGCGGTCATATCAAAACTCACAATAATTATTCATCAATTCTAACCAGTTCATTTACCATTGGTTTCGGTGGATCGGTTGGAGCTGAGGCACCCATCGTATTAACCGGAGCTTCTATCGGTTCTACTCTGGGAAGATTATTCAGGATGAATACCAAAACCATCGTACTTTTGGTCGGTTGCGGATCGGCAGGTGCTATTGCTGGTATCTTTAAAGCTCCTATTGCAGGACTGGTTTTTACACTGGAGGTTTTGATGCTCGACCTGACCATGGCATCCATTGTACCACTATTGATCTCAGCGGTAACATCAGCAACTGTCGCCTATTTTTTTCTGGGTAAAGGAGTTGAATTCACCTTTGCTTTGGAAGCTCCTTTTCTTCTGAATAACATACCTTATTATGTTGGATTAGGAATTGCTGCCGGATTCATTTCGCTCTATTTTACAAGAGGAGTGATGTTAGTTGAAAAGCACCTGGGAGTTATTAAAAATCCATTTACAAAATGGATTACGGGAGGTGCAGTATTAAGCTTACTCATCTTTTTGTTTCCACCTCTCTATGGTGAAGGTTACCATACCATAACTGAATTATTAAATGGTAACAGTGCCGAGGTTCTTAACGAAAGTCTATTTTATCCCCTGCATGACAATATATGGGCTTTACTGGGTTTTCTAGCTCTGCTTATCATCTTTAAAGTATTTGCAACTGCTGTAACAACAGGTAGTGGTGGTATTGGTGGTATTTTCGCCCCAACTTTGTTTATGGGTGGTGTTACAGGTTATTTCTTTGCCCGTTTGGCCAATACGCTTGGTTTTGTAAATCTGCCTGCTTCGCATTTTACACTGGTAGGTATGGCAGGTTTGATGGCTGGTGTGATGCATGCTCCTTTAACCGCTATCTTCCTGATTGCTGAAATTACCAATGGTTATGGATTGTTTATTCCTTTGATGATTACTTCAACCATTGCCTACCTTACCATTATGTACTTTGAGCCACACTCAATTTATACCAAACGACTGGCACAAAAAGGTGAACTGATCACACACCATAAAGACAAGGCTGTACTTACAATGATGCGTCTTGACAAAGTATTGGAAACAGAGTTTAAAACCGTTTATCCTGAGATGACTTTGGGAGATTTAACAAAAGTGGTTTCCAAGTCGAAACGAAATATTTTTCCTGTGGTTGATCATGCCGATAAATTGAAAGGTTATATTACTTTATCAGATATTCGTAGCATCATCTTTAATCACGACTTATACAATGAAACCACTGTTGAAGAACTCATGGATCTGCCTCCTGCAGTGATTGAGCATGACGAAAATATGGATAATGTTATGAAGAAATTCGAAGAAACAGGAGCGTGGAATCTTCCCGTTTGCGAAAATGGTAAGTATCTTGGCTTTGTTTCCAAATCAAAGATTTTCTCAGTATACCGTCGTGTGTTGATTCACTTCTCGGATGAGTAAAGTTTTTAAAGGTAAAACCTCGAAAGGCAAAAGTTAAAAGTTTTATAGGTGGTTAGATTTTTAGACGATCTGAATAATAGAATGTATAATAAATAAACAGAATCAACATCTTAACATTCATAAATTCTAAAACCTAATTTCTAACATCTAACATCCATAAATCCTACATTCCCAGCCAAATATTGCGACCCCAAACCAGTAGAATTACAACAAACAATACTAAAACACTCCAAAGTGGCCACTTTTGTTTAAAGAAACGGAGTAGTTTATCATCATTCCTGATTATATCAACAACTGCCTGAATAAGGGCGATAATCATCAAGAGGTTAAAAACAATACCCAAAGGATGATAAAAAAGTGATTCTTTTAATTGTCCATGTACTAGAGACCAGGTACTACGACCCATGCCACAACCCGGACAAGGAATACCGGTTGCCTTTTTAAAAAGACAAATACTGTTTTCGGCGTCCGGAAAAGAAGTAAGAAGGAGGTAACTATACCCAAGTATAATCACCCCAACCACAATTACATTTACAAATCGTTTATTATTAAAAAGCTTAAGCAACCCTTAAGAATTTCTCCAGATTACTTTCGCGCGTAGTACCCATTATAATAAACCAATCAACAATTGTCCAAAATACCAATCCACCACAAGTAAGCAATTTAGCTACACCTAAACCTGTCTGACCAATTAAGAAACGATCAATTCCCAACGAACCAAAAAACAAAGAGATAATTAACACCACAACAGGATTTCTATATTCCTGTGTACTAACCAGAAAAAAGCGTTGTTCATCCAATTCTTCAAGTTTCTTTTTAATCATTGGTAATGACTCCACCGGAAAACGATCGCTGTTCTGCGCTAAAAACAAAGTAACACTATTTGCATCCATAAAATTAAGTTTGATCGTCAAAGCTAGTAAAAATGTGAATTTTATCAACAGTGCATTTTCTCATTTCTAAAATTCATAAAAACTTATAAACTGCATTACTTTTTTATATCAATTAGTTCCGTAAATTTGTGAACTCGTGAAAAATAAGCAGTAAAACATATCGACCATAACTCCAGCTATTGGTTAAACATTAACTAAAATTTGGATAGGGTTAAAACTAATTACAAACAAATGAAAAGAGATACAGTCATCTTTGACCTGATCAAAAAAGAATACGATCGTCAAAAAAACGGTATTGAATTAATTGCTTCCGAAAACTTTGTGAGTGAGCAGGTAATGGAAGCACAAGGTTCGTGTTTAACCAACAAATACGCCGAAGGATACCCGGGCAAACGTTACTACGGAGGTTGTCAGGTGGTTGATCAAACAGAGCAATTGGCTATTGACAGAGCATGCGAACTATTTGGAGCAGAATATGCCAACGTTCAACCACACTCGGGGGCACAAGCTAATGCTGCAGTATTTTTTGCCTGTTTACAACCAGGCGATACTTTTATGGGATTGGATCTGGCTCATGGCGGTCACCTTACACATGGTTCACCTGTTAACTTTTCGGGTGTTACCTACCACGCGATCTCATACCATGTAAAAGAAGAAACCGGAATGGTTGATTACGATGAGATGGAAACATTGGCCCGCGAACAAAAACCAAAGATGATTATTGCCGGTGCTTCGGCTTACTCGCGCGAATGGGATTACGCCCGCATGCGACGTTTGGCTGATGAGATTGGTGCTTTATTGCTTTGCGATATGGCTCACCCTGCCGGACTAATCGCTAAAGGTAAATTAAACAACCCGGTTGAACATTGCCACATTGTTACAACCACTACACATAAAACACTTCGCGGACCACGCGGCGGTATGATTCTGATGGGTAAAGATTACGAAAACCCATTTGGCATTAAAACACCAAAAGGTGAAACCAAAATGATGAGTGCTGTTTTGGATTTTGCGGTTTTCCCTGGTCAGCAAGGTGGACCACTAGAGCACGTGATTGCCGCTAAAGCCGTTGCTTTTGGCGAAGCTTTATCTGATGACTACGGTGTTTACATTGAGCAGGTTCAGAAGAATGCACAAGCCATGGCCGCAGAGTTTATTAAAAAAGGATATAAAATTATTTCGGGCGGAACTGACAACCACTTAATGTTAATCGACCTGAGAACGAAGTTCCCTGATATTACAGGTAAGCAGGTTGAGAATACATTGGTTAAAGCCGATATCACCATCAACAAAAACATGGTGCCTTTCGACAGTCGTTCACCTTTTACAACTTCAGGTATCCGTGTAGGAACTTCTGCTATAACCACTCGTGGATTAAAAGAAGCTGATATGGTTACCATTGTTGATTTTATCGACGAGGTTATCTCTAATATCGACAACGAAGAAGTAATTGCTTCTGTTTGCAAAAAAGTAAATGCTTTGATGGCTGATAAGCCAATGTTTGCATGGTAATTTTAAGCTGATAGCTATTAGAAGTCAGATTGCTTCGCTTATAGCTGTTGATAAAACAATATTAAGGAACGGTTCTTTAAAGCCATAAAGGCAATAGAGAACCGTTCTTTTTGTTTTATAGTTCTGCCTTCAAAAAGAAAGTGACAATTTTATTCAGTAGGATCGCATATTAATAAACATACAAATTAAGATGCGATCCTGCTCTTATCAACTCCCCGTGTCAGTTAAAGGAATTACATAGCAGGTGTGCGCTAATCATCAGCCTGCTTCAGGTAACAGGCTAACGATTAAAAGCAAGCCCCTAATCATCTGCATAATATTTGTATCTGTTGAAAGTACAGCACTACCTATACCTTGTGTCATTATAGCCACTTCAGGCAGCGATCAGCCTTTTGAAGGTAAGCCTCAACTTATTCCTGTTGGCCCTGTAATTACAGGAGGTATAACAATGCCTTTCGGGCATCTATACAACGGTTTCAGGTAATAAGATGCCTTTTGAGACTCCTCTTTTTCCTGATTCAGGTTCTGCAATACAAGCCAATTGTAAACAAATATATTCAACAGAACATCCATTTAAACATTTTGTAATAATGTTATAGTAATACACTAAACACTACCTAGGTATTACTTTAAACAAACACAAAAGTGTTATACTATTCTATTAATGTTATTTACTATCACCATTAATTTAATCAACTCAATATTCTCATTCACATAACATTTCTACACGATTACAATATAATATCAAATTTTATTATGAAATAATGTTACGATTACCTCTTTCTTGCAATTAACCATTGAGTTCTCAATGGTGAGGCTTACAATACCTATAAACCCCCTTTATTATGAATTACAAACAGCGAAACAAAATCTCAATGTTCAGAGCCGTTAACAAAGTGTTTGGCACCTATTCAACAGAGTTCAGCTCCATTCCCGTATTAACCAGCTTTATCCAGTCCTTTGGCGAAAGCTTGTCTGAAATGGAAGAAGTATTATTGATACAGCAAGGCAAAACTACAGGAGCCAGTAAGCAAAAAATAAAAGAAGAGGAAGAAATGATTGAAGAAACAGTACAAATGGCCGGTTGCATGTTCGTATACGCCCAGGTAAACAATATACCCGACTTACAGATTAAGTGTGCTATATCATCCTCTCAACTTGGCAATATGTCGGATGAAGATGTAAAAACGACTTGCCTCGCCATTTATAACGAAGCAGCCAAGCTGGATGGTGCATTAACCGACTATGGTAAAACACCCGAAAACATTGCTCAGCTAAAAAAAGAAATTGATGACTTTGCAGCCCTGATCGCCTCTCCCCGATCTGCCATTGTAACCCGCTCGCAGGCCACTCGCGAACTGGCTCGTTTGATTACCGAAAACAACGATTTATTGCGTCTGAAAACAGACAAGTTAATAGAACAATTTAAAACCTCCAATCCTAAGCTTTACAATACTTATAAAGCAGCTCGCGTGATAGTAGATTTACGTGCAGGCAAGCAAACTATTGAAGAAGAATAAAACTATTGAGGATGCGATCTTAGTTACAAAAAAGACAAAAGATCGCATCCTGAAAACCTAATCACATGAAAAAACTTCTCAGAACCTTTCTATTTGTTTTTATAACGACTTTGCCCTATTATTCCACCTCAATTGCTCAAACCCAAAATGGAGTTATAATTACCGATAAAGCTGAATACATAGCTACTTATCGCTACGAATATCAGGAAGACTCAACAAATATTGAAAGTCGTAAACAAAAAGAAATGTGCCTGTTGATTGGCAAAAGCAGTTCTCAGTTTGTCCATAATAGCATATTTAAAATGGATTCCTTGTTTTTTTACTGTCCCGATATTAACAATCCGGAGAGCGGACTTAAAATAGGAAAACAAATAGTTAAGAATAGTTATAGTTATCATACACAATACCGTATTGTCAAAACAAAAAACAGTCGTCAAAGCGATTTATATGAAGTGATGTCTGGTAAATATTATCATTTGCCCGAAGAAATAACGTTTAACTGGCAACTGGTCAATCAACCCGATACTTTTATAACCTATTACATCTGCAAAGAAGCACAAACAACATTTAGGGGTCGACATTACCGGGCCTGGTATACATTATCAATTCCCATTAGCGATGGACCATACAAATTCAAAGGGCTACCCGGTATGATTGTAAGAATAGAAGACATAGAAAAAGAGCATTGCTTTACTCTTACTTCATTTGAAAAAATAAACTACGACAAGTCTATGTATATCTGGGATAAAAAATTTATAAAAATAGATGCAAAACAGTACCTGGCCTTAAAACATAACGAGACTTTAGAAAGCATCAATAAATACGGGAATAATCAGTTCGTCAATTTAACTCCGGAGAAAAGGGGAAGTGTTCAAGCCAAAATTGCGAGTAGAAATAATTTGCTTGAAAAACAATAATTAATAACCTAACAACCTATGATGAAGATAAATTTAAAAACCATCCCCTACCAACAACTAGCTACACTAATAGAAAACCAAAATACCGGAACCGCCACTCAATTGGCAAAACAAATTGGTGTATCTCGTTCCACCCTGTTTAATATGCTCGACGAAATAAGAGGCGCCGGGGTTAAAATAGAATACTGCGAAACTAAAAACAGTTATATCTATACAAATGGTAAACGTTTAAAGGTTAATCAACCTGTTGAGATTATAGAATAATAAAGGGATGCGATCTTACTATTCATCTTGCATATATAGATCGCATCCGTTTCACTTAAGTTTCAGATTCAACTCACGGCGTTACTTAAAGTCAAACCGTGAATAGCACCACAGCCAACACCTGAGCAATTAGCACAAATCGAAACTAAAACAAGAAGCCCGAATAGTTTTATTGAGAAATAGCAATTAACAATATTTAACAAAAAAAAAAAAAAGGGGGGGGAGTCTATTTTTCTACACTAGTGAACATATACCTTTATTTCTGCTTTACAAATGGCCATTTAAAAGCAACCCCTGCCAACCTATTTTTGCGAACCGGTGCAGCAGGGGCGCAGGATTAAACCTGCACAAAATTAATTGATTTATTAACCATTTAAAATTTGTGTAATGAAAAAACATTTGAAGAAACTTGTTCTATTATCAGGATATTTTGCAATAACCACCTTAGCTTTAGCCGGTAACCTTTCGTACATTAGAATAGATTGTGGAGACGGTCGAGGAACTAATCTTATTATGTCTGAAGATGTTAGTCTCGATGAGAAATTAGAGATGGCCAAAGAATTAAAGGAAGCTTTCTGTAATTAAAAAAATAGCACTCAACAGGTAGACTATGAGCTACCTGTTGACTTATAAATAAAAATAATGCAAATAAAAATCGCTAAATTGAGAATTAAAATTTTGCTTTTGATTCTTGTTAGATATGGAGTTGCAATAGCTCAAGATGATGTCGAGATTGACAAAGTTAATTATATAGCAAGCTATTTATATACCTTTCAGGAAGATTCATTAAGTAATGACCGCCTTAAATCCGAAGAAATGAATTTATATATTGGCAGCACCTATAGTAAATTCGAACATGCATACGCATATCAACGTGATTCTATTATTAAAGTTTACAAAAACCACACAAACCAACAAGAAGCTACACAAATAGCATGGTCACTTATTCAACAATTACCAGGTGGTGGACACTTTACAAAGTTTAAGATACTTAAAGAAAACAACAATGATACCATTACATTTTTTGAAAGTAATATAACATCAAAAGTTAACCTCAAAGTTATTCAAAACATACAAATAGATTGGAACCTGGTTGAAAGTAATGATACAATAATATGCAATTATAAGTGTCATAAAGCCACATGTAACTTTTCGGGACGTTATTACAAAGCATGGTATACTATGGAACTACCTTTTAACAACGGCCCATACAAATTTTTAGGCCTACCTGGTTTAATTGTTAAAATAGAAGATAAAGAAGGTCAACATATATTTGAGTTGACATCCTTTAATAAAATCAATTATTGTATGCCAATATACTTCAACAAAGAAAGGTACAAAACTACCGATATGCGCGCATACTATAGGGCAAAAAAAACAAGAGCTATGGAATTAGTTCAATTAATAAATAATTCACAAACGTTTGGAGATGTTAATACAGGTGAAATTGAAGCAAAAATAATGACTTTAAATAATTATATCGAACGCTTGTAATTTATGAGAAAGTGCTTGCGTACCTATTTATTTTCTTCCATTCTACTTTTTTCACTGATAATTAATGCACAATCCCAACTAAGCGGATTTATTAGCGGTGAAGATAATCAACCTGCGGCTGCAGTAAGTGTAATGTTACTAAACCCCGCTGCAGGTAATAATATTATCACCTATGCTTTTACCGATGATAAGGGATACTTTAATATGAGCTACACTGCCCATACAGATACTGTAGCTCTTTCGTTGCGCTCGTTAAACTATAGCGACACAACACTTTTGATTGCCAATAAAACACAGGAACTACACATAATGCTACCAACTGAGGTTAAAGCAATCAAAGAGGTTAATGTACGCGGCACACCTATTGTAAGCAAACAAGATACCACCACTTATATGGTGGGTTCATTTGAAAAACAAAGCGATGAGTCGATTGGTGATGTTATTAACCGCATGCCCGGTTTTACGGTAGATGCTACAGGTAAAATATACTATATGGGCAAACCCATTGATAAATATTACATCGAGGGGATGGATTTACTGGAAGGACGATATGGCATTGCCAATAAAAACCTATCGAACAAAGCAGTGGGTGCCGTGGTAGTTCTGCACAACCATCAGCCTATAAAAATGCTTCGCGACAAACAATTTAACGATGGTACTTCGGTAAATCTGAAACTTAAAAAGAAATTTACTACCACCTTTCGTGCCGAAGGGGCCATAGGCATCCCATATCCCAGGTACAATGCCAACATTACGCCTATGCTATTTTCGCCCAAACACCAGATGATAGCAACACTACAGGCCAACAATATTGGCAACGATTTATCAACACAGCATCATCCGTTTACCATTTCATATAACGAAATTGATAATTACACCAATACCAAACCCAATCTGCTGGATATTTCTTCGGTTGCACCACCGGGCATCTCCAACCGCGAGCGTTACCTGATGAATAATGCCGCCCTGATTAGCTTTAATTATCTAACTAAATTAAGTGATGAAGAAGAACTAAAAACTAACGTTAGCTATTACAACGATCGAATTGAAGAAGAAGCATTGATCGAAACCGAGTATTACCTTGAGAATGACACCACCCGTTTGCGCGAACATACTCAAAACACCTTCAAGAAAAACAGTCTGATCACAGATCTGATCTTTACCAATAATGCCAGCAAAAAATATATAAACAATAAGTTCCGCCTCGAGAACTATTGGGATAAAGCCGAAACATCCATTAACGAAACACAGCAACTTCAGAATGCCAAACTCCCCCACTTTTCCGCAGCCGATGAGCTTGATTGGCATCGTATGGTGGGTAAGCATTTTATCAGCTTTAAAGCTTTTGTTGATTACAACCATAGTCCTCAACAAATACAATACGAACCCGGAGTATTTGATGATTACATCAACAATGGCGAGGCATACAACCTGGCCACACAACATTACTTAAAGCAGGATTTACACACCAAAGCATCAGCTGCATTTACGCTCACCCATAAGCGATGGGCCTTTTCTACCAAAACATTTGTCAACTTCAGTCTGAACAAACTAAATACCACTATTGACAACAATGACTTTGAAATAACTGCCGACAGCTTGCGCAACCAACTCGACTGGACCGAAAGCGAAGCTGGCGTTGATGAAAAAATCAGTTACGAAACACCCAGTCTGAAGCTTCGGTTTAACCTGCCATTATCGTATATCAACAACAATATTGATGATGCCTGGCATCAGGCCAGTCAATACATACAACAAGCTATTTTTGCCCCAAGGGCATACCTTAACTACGAGTTCTATAATTTTTTTAAACTGATCACATCGTTATCCTTCAGTAAAAGCATTGGAGATATAAACGGACTTACCCAAGGTTTTATCATCAATAATTACCGAAGTTTAAACCGTGGTTTAAATCAATTACCGCATAAATACCGATATACGGGTAGCTTTCGAAGCGAATACAAAAATCCCTTATCGGGATGGTTTGCTTCTATCGATTACCGATATAGTTTAAATCACAGTGATATTATTACCCGACAGATAAGCATGGGCAACGGTGTATTGCAAAGCGAGATTCTCCCTTACGATAATGAAAGATCGGATCATACCTTCAATGGAGAAGTAACCTATTACATTTCCAATTGGCGTTCAACCATTGGTATCAACTCTACCAATACTTTTCAACAATCGCAATATGTATTGAACCAATCACTGAGCGACAGAGAATTGCAAACCAACATTGCCGGATTAAATATTAACTGGGGCTATTGGAAAGCATTACAGATAAAATACAATTTTAATTACACCCGAACCCGCCAGCGTACAACTCAGGCTAACAGTAAATTTCACAACTACGAACAGGTTCTTGATTTCTTCTTTTACCTAACTAAGAAACAATGGATAAACATTAGAGGAGAATACAACTTTAACGAAAACAACCAACAAACTTTCCACAGCTGGTTTGGCGACATTAGCTATGCCTATAAACCTGAAAAAGGAAAATTCAGCTACAAAATACAATGCCGCAATATCTTTGATACCCAACAGTTAATAAGCTATTGGAACAGCGACATTTCGTTGGTTCGTAATACTTATTATTTAAGACCCAGAGAAATATTACTGAATGTGAGTTATCGGTTTTGAAAGCTAATAGCCATCATCTGACAGCTACTAGCTTTTTATTACTTTTACCCTATGGACATTTCAGGCATTAATATTCTTCTTCTAATCCTTGCCGGGTTATTTGCCGGTTTTATCAATACGCTTGCCGGAAGCGGATCGTTGATAACCCTGCCCATGTTGATGTTTCTGGGATTAAGTCCCCACCAGGCTAATGCCACCAACCGGGTGGCCATATTTATTCAGAATATTGTTGCCGTCCGTAATTTTCGAAAACAAAAGATACTGGATTATAAGAGTAACCTTTATTTAGTTTTACCGGCCTTGGTTGGATCACTTGCCGGAGCTTTGTTTTCCATCAACATTAGCGAACAGGCTTTGAATTACTTTATCGGTGCTTTATTGTTTGTTATGTTTTTTGTTATTCTGTTTAAACCAGACAAATGGATAAAAGAACAAGCCGGACAGATTGAAGGAAAACCTACTTACTGGCAACTGGTCATTTTCTTTTTAATTGGTTTCTATGGTGGATTTATACAGGCCGGCGTTGGCTTCTTACTCCTTGCCGGATTGGTTTTGGGAGTTGGTTACAACCTGATTCAGGCCAATGCTGTAAAAGTTTTAATAGTCTTATGCTACACAGCAATAGCATTAATTGTATTTATCTGGGCCGGGCAGATTAATTACTTATATGGATTCATACTTTCAGCAGGAAACGCAACAGGGGCATTTATTGCATCGAAATACGCCAAACAAATTGGGGTAAAACCCATACGATATATTTTACTGATAGCTGTTATGCTGGCTGCAATGAAAGTATTGGGCGTGTTTGGATTGCTTTTTTAAGTATCACAACATTTCCTAACTTCCCCATCTATTTCTATCGGATATAGATAATAGAAGTTAGAACGCTTCGCATTTAGATATTATAAGTGTAATTCTAAAAAACTAACCAACTAATTTTAGTCAATCCCTACTACTCGATTCCTATCGAGTAGTTTATATTTATGAATTCCATAATTCAGTTTATTGTATATCAATCAGAATTGATTTGACATGAACCCTTCGTTTGGAAACAAAGGATAGCTTAATCCAAAACAAAATGATAGGTAATGGTTCCTTTTTGATAGGCAGCAGCTTCCTTATCGGCATTAAACTTTGCCTTTTTTGCAGCTTCGATAGCCTTACTCTGCAAGTAATTATTTTGGGTTGTTGAACCTCTCAGAATAGGTACTGCAGTTATCACATTACCATTGCGATCTACCGTTATTTCAACAACAACAATTCCTTCTTCCTGAATATTGTACGTGGGCTTTGGTAATCCTCCAACCAAACTCCTACCTGTTAAATCAAATCCATTACCGGAATTACCTTTTCCTGAGCCGGTTCGGTTAGTAGTATTTCCACCTGTTGTCTGCCCCTGATTACCTGTACCACCGGTATTACCTTCCGAAGTATTATCACCTGTTCCTTTACCAAATGCTCCTTTCACTTTATCACGGGCTTCAGCTGCTTTGCGATCAAGTTCTTCCTGACGTTTGCGCTCTTCTTCCTCAATACGCTTTCGCTCAGCCTCTTCTTGTCGTTGACGCTCCAATTCAGCCTGACGAATCTTTTCCTGCTCTTCGCGTTCTTTACGCTCTTTATCCAAACGGTCCTTTTCTTCTTTCTCTTTTTGCTTTTGGGCTTCCGATTTTACAACCGGAGCATCATCATAATCCTGTGTTTTGATATCTTCTTTTATCGGATCGGGTTGGGTGGGTTCCGGTGTTTTAACAGGCGGTGGTGTTACCTTCTCCTGTTTTACAGCCTCAGATTCTTTTGGCTCCTCAGGCCCTTGACCCAATACTGTATCTCCAAAACTCACCAGTATCCCTTCTTCTCCTTTGGGCAATGAAGACAGCCCGAAGAAAATCAGGAACAACAACAGTAAAGAATGAAATACTGTTGTACCAATTACACCGTATCGTTTGTTTTTCTCATCCATACTTACTTGGCTTGTGTGGCCAAAATCAACTTATATTTATTGCGGATAGCAATATCCCGTATCTTACCAACTACCGAAAAAGGTACCGTCTCGTCAACATGTAAAGCAACATACATTTCAGGACTATCAGCTAATATTTCCTGTAATTTCTTTTCTATCTGCCAGAAAGAAACCTTTTCACCCTGCACAAAATACTCCTGATCAGCTGTTACCGAAATAGTAGTATTGGGCTTGGCTGATACCTGATGATCACTCTTTGGTAAAGACAGGTTTTTATTTGCGACAGGAGTCACCAGAGTTGATGTGATCATAAAGAATATCAACAACAGAAACACGATGTCAGTCATCGACGACATACTGAAACCTGATTCAACCTTACTTCTTTTTTTCAGTCCCATTACCTGATATCCAAGATTACTTTTACACCATTCGATTCAGCAATATCCAATACCCGGGCAGCATCGCCTGTTGAAGCATTAGCATCTGTTTGCAAACGAATAATTGAATTATCGTTTCGAGCAAATAATCGGGTCAGACTGCCTTCCACCTGATCACTCCCCATCCATTTTCCATCAACTACAAATCGACCTGATGCTGTTACTCTCACATTCAAATAGGTATCCACAACAACCTTTTTTGTGCTTTTCTTTGGTATCAACAGTTTGATAGCATTAGGATGCACCATTGTTGATGTGATCATAAAAAAGATCAGCAATAAAAACACAATGTCGGTCATGGACGACATACTGAAACTGGCACTTATTTTTGTTCTTCGCTTTAAAGCCATTTTTAGTGAGCTGGTTCATTCAACAGATCCATAAACTCCATAGTACGCGCTTCCATCTTAAAGACAACCTTTTCAACTTTAGCCACCAGAATATTATAGGCGAAATACGCAATGATACCAATTACCAAACCTGTCACAGTAGTTACCATTGCAGTATAGATACCTGATGAGAGTAGACTCACATCAATATTATTACCTGCATTAGCCATATCATAAAAGGCACGGATCATACCAATTACGGTACCAAGGAAACCAATCATAGGAGCACCACCTGCAACTGTTGCCAATGTTGGCAAACTCTTTTCCAATCTACTAATCTCCAGGTTACCCACATTCTCGATGGCTGTATTCACATCATTTAATGGACGACCAATACGTGTTATTCCTTTTTCGATCATTCGGGAAATAGGAAAATCGTGCGACTGGCACAAAGCAATGGCAGAATCGATTTTACCATCATGGATATAATCCTTGATTTTATTCATAAAGCCATCATCCTCTTTTGAGGCCTTTTTAATAGCCATATAACGCTCAAAAAAGATATATACCGAAACAACCGATAATAAAAGCAGTGGAATCATAATCCAACCACCTTTCATGGCCATCTCAATGTAGTTCATGCTTTGTTCTGCTCCCTCTTCGAGATTTACATCAGCAATGTTCTCAGCCGTTGACTGTATAAATAGTAATAAATTCATTGTTATATTTCTAGATTTCTGATCAGCTAAAATAATAAAAATGCAAACTGCACCTATCATTCAATAGTGTAAACGTAAAGATTTAACTATTATTCTACTCGTCATCTTCCTTTTTACCTTCTCCGGTAAATTTTCTCCAATATTTTCTCATCAGTTCTCTAACCGAATCAAACTCCTCTTTAAATGAAATACCAACCCCCTGACGCGTGGGTGATTCGGTATAGATAATATCGTTATTGGTAACTGTATAAGCTTTACCTCTTAGTGTTCCTGATTGATTTAACTTAACATCCACATCAAAGTCACCAATAAGATTACTGGTACGTGTATTATCTTGTCCGTATCCAACATTACCATTAATGGTAACCCTGTTATTAAAAACCTGTGTCGACAAAGCTACTTCAATCTCATCGTTGGAAATACCCTCTTCTCCTGGTCGATAACTAACACCAATATCAAAATCACTACTAATCTGTGACAACCAGTGGCTTAACTGATTAGACAACATCTCTGAAGTAGTAACCAAGGCAGCATTGTTACCCGTTGATCGGTTTCCATCTGAGACTGTATTTGATAAATTATCATCGGTAAAGAATCTATTCAATACCAGAAGCGATAAAACCTGTCTGTTTAATTCTTCTTCTGTATTAATATAAGCATCAATTACATCCTGGTTATTTTTTTGAGCAGAAGGGGTCTCAATCTGAAACTTAATATTGGGTTTCATCAAACGATCATTCAACAACAAGTTACAATGAACAGGAATACGTCGGCTATAATCCTGTAGCATTTGTTCATCAGTAATGGTAGATCTAACCAAATCATATAGTGAGGCCTTCAGTTTATAAGTTGCATTCAAATCAATCTTTGCATCATACGGATCACCATCCCAACGTATTTTACTTCCCTGATTAATGATAAATCGTTTATTCAGAACATTCTGTAACGTGAATAAATAATCTCCTTCAACAAAACTAAAATCACCAAAGAAGTTAACGCCACCTTCTTTATCCATCCTTATCTGTAGATTTCCATTTCCACTTCCTTTTAGAATATCGCCAATTTTAGAATCAAAAATCACCTGTGTTTGTGCATCTGGTGTAATATCCAAATCCATTGTTACCGTCATTCCTGAAAAATCGGTCAAATAATCTTCTTCCGGCACTTCATCAATGGCTTCATTCTGGTCGAGTTTAGGTTTTGCAAATCGAATAAAATTTGATTCTTCAATCACCTCATCACTGGTTAAAGGAATATAGAAAAGAGTATTGCTCTTGGTCTGCCCACTAATATCTATTATTAAATCATCTGTTCTCCCTGTTATTGACATGTTTCCATCGGCAAACACAGTTCCATAATAGATGGGATTATCTTTAAACCTGGTATCTAGAACCAACATATTATTGGTGAGTAGTGCCAGATTGTATGTCATATTATGAAATCCGGTATGATTGATCACACCATTAAATG
Source organism: Carboxylicivirga caseinilyticus (assembly GCA_025499705.1). GTDB lineage: Bacteria > Bacteroidota > Bacteroidia > Bacteroidales > Marinilabiliaceae > Carboxylicivirga > Carboxylicivirga caseinilyticus. The sequence goes on along the minus strand of JAFMVE010000008.1, from coordinate 83,054 downwards.
ATCCTTCTTTACCATACCTGTCGCGTACTGTCATCGATCTAAAATCAATCTGATGTGGTTTGAATATTATCGAATCAGAAACGGAATAAGTTGTTTGCAACAAGTCGACATCAAAAAAAGCTTTATTGATATTTACTTTACCCACTAACTCAGGTTCGGTAATCTTGCCCTGAACAGCCAGGCCCCCTGATGCCGTTCCGGAAAGGTTCTGCATAATCTTCTTTAAATAAAGATTAAGAAACCCAATTTCCAAACTGTCAAGTTTATAATTGAGATCAACCGCCAGAGTATTCATATCCACATATCCGCCACCCAGTAATGGCTGACTTTCACCTTTCTGTATTTTTGAATTTATTGCCAGTCTTTTTTCTGCCGGCATGTAGTCGGTGTTTAGATAAAAATCCCCAATCTGATCATCATTAAATACAAAATCTGCAACTTTTAATTCACTTGTAACTATAGGTGTCCGATAAAAATCTGCAACATGAACGTTACCATTCAATAATCCATCAAGACTTAAACCCTCAACATTTTGAGCAGAAACAATATCTCCAAGTCTGATATTCTGCATATGTACTTCCAATCCATCTTCTGCTGTTTTATGCAAGAATCCATTAATACCCAATTCCTGATTATTATGATGAATTCTGAAATTCCTCATCGATAATCCCATGGGATGATAGTTGATACGGGTTGCCTGAATCTCCCAAATACTATCTTTTACCATCACATATGAAGGTTCTACATTGATAGAAGCATAAAGTCCTGAAGTATTACTCTTTATATTGGCCGCAGCATGGATTGATCCACTATTGTTCACCTCGCTCCAGTTGTTCCAATAGGCATTAACCTGAACAGAATCATTATAAAGCAAATTGTGCAGACTGAAATTTTGCAACAGGGACGACTCATTCAACAGAACCTCTTTACACCTTGTAATAATCGAGAGGTCATTCTTATCATTTGAAGCTATTTGTAATTCCGGATTGACCAAAATTAATTCCTTATATTCAAACTCTCCCAGTTCTACAGTAAGATCCAGAACATTTTCCTTACTATTAAATTTACCCAACACAATGCCATCATCAGAAACCACTAGATCCGGCTGAAGTAAATTCATCAATTCACTCATTTTCTTCAAGCGACATGAAAAAGTAAAATCATTCTCGCGCAGTCTCACTTCTTTTTGAGGTAATAAATTCTCTAATGCCGGCAAATACTGTTGTATGTGTTTTATAAAGATTTGTCTAAAATAGGTAAAGTTGTATGTTCCTATTAAATCACCTTCCATCAAATCCGACTGCAAAACAATATGTTTTTCATCTCCTTCCCTCACTGAAATCAACAACAAAGAGTCCATCCTTACATTGTGCTCCGGTGAAATAAATTCAGCATTATTAACTGTAATATAACCGATAACATCATTAATATCTTTACCCGTGAAATTTGATGTTAATACCATCGACAATTCATTGTCCACGATCTTTGGAAGCAGATTTAGTTTATCCAGTTTAGCACCTTCTATAATGGCTTTAAAATCAAAGTTTGGTTCTTCTTCCGATAAATCAATTTTACCGTTAAAAGCCAATTTTCCGTTGGGGTCATCAACTCCGAATGAACCGTCAAATCTATTATTGGCAAACAGTCCGTTAAGGGTAATATTCTTGTAATTATATCGATTTATTTCTAACGAATCAACTACCCCATCCATAAAAGCATAAAACGACTCGGATGACTTTCTGTTTCCCTGAATAGAGACTTCCATAAATAAATGATCCATCCGTTCTGAAGCTCCCAAAATTCCTCCCACATTAAAATCAGATGTGGCAAGATTACCCGCAAAGACAAGACCTTGCTTGTCGTTTACTTTCAAACCTATATCAGTTGTGATGGATCCTAAATCGGTTGAAAACTCACCAAAAGCAACTATATCACTTAGAAATCCAGTTAAACTTCCTTTATAATGAATGTTACCTAAATTATCCAATGACTTTGGTAATTGATAGGCCATCACTTTATCATATGCCATGATATAACGAAGATCAGCTGGAGTAGTATATAGGTCTTTTATATTTAGATAAAGGAATGTTTCATTAATATTTGGCAACCCATTAATATCAAAACTGGTTGAAATGGATGACTCAGCACCAAAATCGAAACGAACATTTCGCCCTTTGATATTTTTTATGGAGCCATAAGCTTCTCCCGAAATATTAAACGGAAGATTACCCAATTGCTTTAAATCAACAAATAAGCCAAGGTCACGATGCGATATATAAGAAGGTTTTAATCCAATATAGAATTGTTCCAGTTTTTCAGGTCCTTGTTTCGAATTATTATAATGAATAAATAAACTATCCAAATCGATTCTGGAATTATATGTTTTCAACTGCATCTGACTTAGCGTCAGATTTTCTTTTCCGGCACTAATTAAACCAGAAGCTCCTTGAACAATAAACCCTCCCTTTTCAGTCAAACGCAGTTCATCCAGACGTAATGAAAAAACACTGTCCTTATGAATCTCACTTAATACAACATCAACACCTTTGATCAGAATTGGATCTTTCTTTGTTTTTTTATAAACAACATCCCCTTTCGTCAAATTAACCGACTTAACTCCAAACCTCCATAAATTAGCAATTGTATCAGTTTGAATTTTCTTCCGAAACAGAAACTGATAGTTAAAAAGTGAATCTTGCTGATAAATATTAATATGAGGCTTTTTTATTGAAAGGCTCGATAAGTAAATTCTTTTGTCTCTGAAATAAACAGAATCGATATGAGACGTGAGAGATTCAACAAACATTAAAGTATCATTCTGTTGATCTTTTACCAATACATTTTTAAGAATAACACTTGAAAAAGGCTTGATATAAACTTTGCCTACCGAAATTTCGGTATTAAATTCTTCTGATAATTGATTGGTCAAATAAGAAACTATGCGTGTTTGAACTGCAGGAATGAGTACAAGCATATATGCTATTAACAGTAAGCCCAATGGCACCGCTAATACATACAGTCCTATTTTGATATTTTTTTTTATATTTTTGACCCGTTTAAAACCCCACCAAAATTAAGAAAAAGAAGGAATTTAAACGACTAGGAAGCTAATTCTATAAGAAGAAATTATGAGTGTGATTATTTTAGCCATTGAATCATCTTGCGATGATACTTCAGCAGCAGTGTTTAAAGATGAAGTGATCCTATCAAACTGTGTTGCAAATCAGGATGTGCACAAAGCTTTTGGAGGAGTTGTACCTGAATTAGCTTCGCGTGCTCATCAGCAAAATATTATACCAGTTGTAGACAAAGCAATCAAGGATGCCAAAATAAATAAAGACGAAATTAATGCAGTTGCATTTACCCGTGGGCCTGGTCTAATGGGATCATTGTTGGTTGGTACTTCTTTCGCTAAAGGATTCGCTTTGGCAAATAACTTACCTTTAATTGAAGTGAACCATTTGCACGCACATGTTCTGGCTCATTTTATAAAAGAACATCCGGAAGATACTGATCAACCTGAGTTTCCTTTTTTATGTCTGCTTGTATCAGGAGGTAATAGTCAAATTGTTTTGGTTAAAAGTCATTTGGAGATGGAGATTATTGGACAGACCATTGACGATGCTGCAGGTGAAGCGTTTGATAAATGTGCTAAAGTAATGGGTTTACCTTATCCGGGAGGCCCCCTGATTGATAAACTTGCTTCACAGGGTAATGAAAATGCTTATTCTTTTAGTAAGCCTAGAATAGATAATTACGATTACAGCTTTAGTGGATTAAAAACTTCATTTCTTTATTTCTTAAGAGATCAGATTAAGGTCAATCCGGATTTTATTGAGGAAAACAAAAATGATATTTGTGCCTCCCTCCAAAAGACCATTATCGATACATTAATGAACAAATTAATTAAAGCTTCGAAAGACACTGGTATTAAGCAGATAGCTTTGGCTGGAGGCGTTTCAGCCAACTCAGGATTGCGAAACAGAATAAATGAATCGGCACATAAATATAATTGGGTAACCTATATACCAAAGTTTGCGTACACGACCGACAATGCAGCAATGATTGCTATTAATGGTTATTATAAATATTTGCGAAAAGAATTTGTTGGTCAGGAAACGGCCCCTTTTGCGCGATTAGAATTTTAAACTATTCGCAAATTTAAGTGTTTATTGAAGCAGTAAAAAAGCGATTTAGTCAAAATAAAACAAACTTTTAACATTAAGCCAAGGCTAATAGTGGTTTTTTTATATTTTTGCAACTAATTTATTTACAGTGGAACAGCGTTTTAGAAAAGTAACCGGATACGTAGAAAAAAAGATTGGAGATGAATTGGTTATAGTTCCTGTGGCATCAGAAGTTGCTCAAATGAATAAAGTTTTCTCCTTAAATGAAGTTGGCTTATTTATTTATGATCAATTACTTGAACCTAAAACAGAAACTGAAATATTACATTTGGTCTGTAAAGAATTTGAAGTATATAACCAGGTTGCTAAAGATGATATAAAAGTATTTATATCTGAAGCTATTAAAGCCAAAATCATAAAACCACTTGATTAAGTGATTATATAAATGAAGATTAAAAGAGCATATATACCGCCTACCATCGAAACTTATCAGATTGATCAAGAGATCTCTCTTATTATGATGTCAACTCCGGGCGATCCTGGACCTCCTGATCCATTCTCCAAGGCACCAGGTCCATCACCTGAATATCCAACCACTCTTAATTCAGATACTCCTTTTGGAGGTACAACACCAGATTATGATAACTTGTAATTGATCAATGGTATATAGCACCATTTACAATATTGGGGATATAAGAATAAAAGTTAATTTCTTATGTCCTTTTTTATTGCCTAAAACGTTATGTGGAAGTCAGCTTTTCATAGAAAGTTCTGAAAAGCATGATTGGATATTTAACATTGACTGTATAGAAGAAATCGACCTTACTAACCTTCAAACAGTATTTAAAGGGGCTCAATCCTTTGAAGAAGAAATTCCTTACAAGTGGAAGCTACTAAAAAATGATTCCAGCAAGTTTATTCACTTTGAATTTGAAAAAGACATTGACATACATTCAGGATTAGCAACAATTAACGAAAAAGAAAAAGCGATTAATCTGCAGCTGATAACCAAACCCAAAGAAACCATTGAAATTGATCCATTCTTTCACCCTATTGGAATCCTGATTTTACAATACATTGTTCACAGTAGTAAAGGCTTTATTATGCATGCTTCGGCTGTAAACTATAATGGAGCTGGATTTTTGTTCTCTGCTGTTTCGGGTACAGGTAAAACAACCATGGCAAAACTATGGCAAAAAAAAGGAGCTACTATCATTAATGATGACAGAATTATTGTTAATCCGCATGGTCAGGATTATTATTTATACAATACTCCTATGCCATATTACAAAGATGTTAATAAGAGTGTACAGCTTAATAAACTTTTCATCATTAAGCAATCACCCCATAACTACATTAAACCCCTAAGTACAACCAGTGGAATCCTTTCTGTTTTGAGTAATTGTATACAATATCATTTCAACGAATTGCAGATTAAAGAAAGATTGGATTATATTACTAAGACTGTTGAGAGTATTGGTGTATATGAAGTTGGTTTCAAACCCGACACTGAGATTATAGATTTAATTCTGAATAAATTTGGATAAAAATGATTTCATAAATATTATCGTTGATCTTTTAAAAGAAGGTAAAACAACAGAGATTCAAGCTCATGGGATCAGTATGTTTCCTTTGCTATTGCCTGGAGATAAATTAAAAATATCTCCAGAAAGAACTTACGCCAAAGGTGACATTATCGTTTTTAAAGGAAAAGAAACACTTATCGCTCATAGAATTATTTCTATTTCCAACACAAAAGTTATATGCAAAGGAGATAGTCTTTTTTCTACTGACCCAATTTTATCAGAACAAGGTATTTTAGGAAAAGTAATTGGAAGAACAAGAAAAAACAGCTATCGATCTGTTAATCATTGGATTTTCAGATTTGCAAAACAATTGATGCCACGTCTTGGAAAATTTCCAAGAGTGATAATAAGATATACGGCAATATTATATTTAAAATTGACACATCACTCCATTTAAATTTCCAACACTCTAAAATAACCTATTAGAATATTTTCTCTATTTGGTTTTTAAATTGCTGGATTATTAATATTACTTTAGTGTTATATCCAACATAATTAATGAGCGCTAAAAAATCACATTCATTAAAACACATCTTTAAGGCAGTTGAATTGGTTTATTTAAGTTCACCCAAATGGACTTTTATAAATTCTGTTTTCACAATAATAAGAGGTCTTATACCTCTTTTACTTTTATTAGTCGTAAAACAATTAATTGATATTGTGAGCTTTTCCAGCTCCAACAATAATTTTGCAATATCCAATCTATATCCGACGTTAACTTTAGTAGGAGCTTTTTTCCTTCTTAATGCCATCAGTGGATCTGTAAATAACCTGGTGCGAGAAAGACATTCTCATTTCCTAAATGATTACATACAAAACCTCATTCATTTTAAGACGGTTCGATTACCATACGGTTTTTTTGAGGACAGTACCTATCAGGATTTATTCTTCAGAGCTGTTAATGAAGCCAATTTCAGACCAAGCAAAGTATTTTACAGTCTGCTTGGATTACTTCAGAATACAATTACCTTAATTGTAATGCTCACAGTTTTAACCACCTTTAACTGGTTAATTATACCAATCTTAATGATTGCCGGCTTTCCGATTATAATTTTTCGGTTATACTTTTCCAAGAAAGGATATGATTTAAAACAAGAGCAAACAGAAGACGAAAGACGATTACATTATTTCAATCGCTTATTGGTTGGTAAAGATTTTGCAAAAGAAGTTCGCATTTTCAACCTAAGTAAAACATTTAGTAATAAGTACAACGAAGTAAGAGATAACTTAAGAAGTAAACAGTGGTCCATATCAAAAAGCAAAACACTCCGTGAAACTTTGGTGCAGGTATTTGCAACACTTATTCTACTGGTCGTATTCTCGTTTATTATTGTTGAAGCAATTGAAGGAAAGATTACGAATGGAGCAATGGCTATGTATTTTTTAGCTTTACAACGAAGTTATGCAGTTTTACAGGAATTCCTTACCCGCATATCATCCTTACTTGAAGACAATTTATTTCTTAAAAACTTTTTTGATTTTCAACGAATCGAGCTTCCTTCTGAAAAAAATGTAATTGGAAATTTCCCAACCCCTTTAAAAAACAACATCCAATTCAATGGAATTGGTTTTAAATACCCAAATACTGAGAGATGGGTCTTTAAAAATCTTAATCTTACCATCCCTGTTGGAAAAACGATAGCTTTGGTTGGGGCTAATGGATCTGGTAAAACAACATTAGTAAAACTTCTTGCCGGTTTATATAAGCCAACAAGTGGTAAAATAGTACTGGATAATTGCAATCTCAATGACATTCATCCAAGTGATCTGGCAGAAAACATGAGCATCATTTTTCAGGATTTTATGCTTTACAATGTTTCAGCGAAAGATAATATCAGATACGGGAATGTGCGTCGCCCATATGAGATAGATCAAATAAAAAAAGCTGCCCAAAATGCTGGCATTCATAACATTTTCGACAACCTGAAAAAAGGGTATGAAACACCGTTGGGAACACTTTTTAAAGATAGTGAGATGCTTAGCAGAGGCGAATGGCAACGAACTGCTCTTGCCCGATCCTTTTATAACGATGCTCAGATTATTATTCTTGACGAACCAACCAGTTCATTAGATGCTTTTACCGAGGCGAATCTAATCTCACATTTTAAAGAAATTACCCGAAACAGAACAGCAATCATTGTAAGTCACAGACTTTCGACCATTCATTTGGCGGATATAATTGTAGTATTAAAAGATGGTGAGATTTGTGAGAATGGCTCTTACGAAGATCTTATTTCTTCTAAGGGAGAATTTTATAAAATGGTTAATAGCTTTTCGTAATTATTTTAGCAAAAAGGAAATTCCACCAAACACCGAAAAAGCATAAGGCTGAAAATTATAATCCGAATTATTATTAATTGATTCAATGTAATATTTAAAACGAGGCTCGATACTTATACGTACTATTTTAGTGACAGGTACTTCAAAACCTAAACCTACTGAACTACTCCACGAAACAGGCTTAATACCCTCCATCTCACCAACTTCCAAACGATTGTTACCATCTAGAAGATAAGCAGTATTACCTACTAAAATATTCGAACTTAAACCACCAGCAATAGATAAAATGGAAAATCCTTCAATCAATTTATACCGAGCCATTAATGGTATCTCAATATATTCTAATGTCTGTCTGATTCCATCACCTTCAGACAGCAACGCCATATCATAAATCGAACCCATCACTTCGTAATTCAATTGAGGAGCGGAAGAACTATTATTAGTATTGAACTTAATTTTTCCCATCGAGTTATTATAGGTCTTTGGCATGTCCATGCTGGCATTAATCATTGCATCGCTGTACATGAAATCAGACTGATAATTGACTGCACTGTTAATTTCTTGCCCTAATTGCGCATAAACAACACCCGTTTCAATACTCCATCTTTTCCTGGTTTCGATTCGAACATTTATACCTCCACCCATTGAATTAACACCACTTTCGGTGTAGGAGTCGTACGATCTCACAGGAGCACCAGATGTTTGCCGATAATTATATGCGGAAGAAATGGCGCCTCCAACCAAGAGTTGATAATCATTTTTTGACTTTACCTCTTCATTATAGGCATACAATGGAAAATATTCGTTCTTTTTATCTGATTTTAATTGCCTGGAATTTATTTCTGAATAGTTATCAAGTCCCTCAATACCTTTTCTGTTAAGATAATTGAAATGCTCTTCTCTATTTAGAATGACATCAGTAGAACTAGAAAAAACAGTGTTGCTAGTCTTATTATTAGGATCTCCTTTTAGAGCCAATATTAATTTATTGTCATCTTGTTTTACTTCAGATTTTCCATTGGTATTACCCAACTCGTAATTGTTAATTTGGGGATTAATTTTATTGTCAAAATTATTTTCTTCAATTATGGTATTTGGCAATTCAGCCATTGAAGAGGATAAATCGTTTGGATTTTTATCCTGAAACAAAAAGATTGTTGTCATAACAGCTGCCAAGATAGAAGCTGCAGCAACTACACTCCATATAAAAAACAATCCTTTTTTCTTTCCTCCCGAATTAAGCCCTGACTCTATTCCTGACCATACATTAGGTGACGGGTCAATCTCCATACCACCTAATCCATTTCGGAAGGTTTCATCTATTTTATTCCCGAGATCTAGCATACCCCTTGTTTTTTTCCTTTGACCTTTTCTTCAATTTTTTGCTTCAACCATTGTCTTGCCCTTGACAGGTTTGATTTTGATGTTCCGATTGAAATATTCATCTCCTCTGCTATTTCCTGATGAGAAAACCCTTCAATAGCATACATATTAAAAACCAATCGGTATTTTGGAGGTAATTCCTGAATCATAGCCAACAATTCTTGCTGACTGACAACAGGAACAAAAACTTCCTCTTCATATTCCGTAATTATTGGAAATTCGTCCACCAAAATCTCAGGTTGTTTCTTACGATAGAATTCGATTACTGTATTTACAATAATCCTTCGAATCCATCCTTCAAAAGAACCTTTAAAACCAAACAGATGTATTTTTGAAAAGACTTTTATAAATCCCTCTTGCAAGCAATCTTCTGCCTCACTCCTGCTCTTACAATAACGCATACAAACACCCAGCATCTTAGGGGCAAACATATTGTACAATTGTTGCTGAGCCCTTCGCTTATTATTTTGGCAATCCTCAATTATTTTATTCAGTTCGCTCACAAACAAGATTAACTTTCAAAATTTGTTAAAAGAAACAGAGTATTGAAATTAAACTTTTCAGACGAACAACACAACCATAAACAAAGGCAAAAATCCTTACGCATATACATCATTGGGTTTAATATCTCTGATGAATATGAAAATGAAAGGTTGCGTAGCAATTAAAAAATTCTAGTATTTTTTCCGAACACGATCCATTTCACGACTTGCATCTTTCTGTTTCAGCGTTTCACGCTTATCGTGTTGTTTTTTTCCTTTAGCAAGGGCTATCTCGATTTTTGCAAAACCACGATCATTCAAAAAAAGACGAATAGGTATAATTGTTAAACCTGACTCTTTTGTTTTACGCTCTAATTTCTGTAACTCTTTTTTCTTAAGAAGTAACTTTCTTTCACGTTCCGGCTGATGGTTATTATAGGTCCCATAAAAGTATTCCGATACTCTCATTCCCTTCAACCAAAGTTCTCCTTTAACGAAATAACAATAAGAATCCACCAGACTGGCTTTTCCTAAACGAATAGACTTAATTTCGGTACCAGCAAGTTGAATACCAGCAGAAAACCGTTCAATTAATTCATAATCGAATGTTGATCGCTTATTGCGTATATTTATTCTATTTGATGATTGACTCATAAAGCAAACCTACTAAGGTATATTAACAGCTTGTGCAACACATAAGGCAAAACCAGAACCATTATAGTTAAAACCGCAGTTTGCCACCCTCTATTCTCCGACTCAACATTCAATATCTTTAATCCTTCCCAAATAATATACCCTGCATATATTACCAAAAAGAAAAAGAAAATTGTTTGCGGAATTAATGCCGTTATAATTCCTAAAAGATAAATGGGCAATGAGGAATAGGCTATTATCTTAAATGCCAACCCTTTGTCTTCTTTTAAAACAGTAATAGGCATTACTTTGATTAAAATAAAATAAGCAAGATACAAACCCAAAAAGCAAGCCGAAAAAGTAAATGCAGCTAACTTTGTGGCTATTGTAAAATCCAATTCCTGATGCCCCAATAAATATCCCAAAAATATGGACAAACTGTAAGCTCCAATTAATGGCAAACTAAATGTCATCAACACATCATTAATCGAATTTTGTTCGGCCACAATACCTTCCCAAGCTTTTGCTGGCTTAAAAAGCAGATCCTTAACTCTATTAAAAAGATTCTTGTACATATGACCTCAATTGTGATTGATTTCTTTTTTAGTCTACTGGTTGACTTCAATGACAAAAGTAACAAAATTTTGAAATAGCATTTGAATACTAAAAGGAACTAAGACTAATGCGCAAATACATATTTCAGTCTTTTTGAAGAATCACCGGGTTTTATTTACCTTAAAAATAACGTAGTTTTACGATGTTAAAACATTCATATGTCTGCAAACAATACACCATACAATCTTTTAGTAATTTTAGGTCCAACTGCATCCGGCAAGACCACTTTTGCCACACATCTTGCAAAAACACTTGATGGAGAAATCATCAGCGCCGATTCCCGCCAGGTATATAAAGGTATGGATTTGGGAACCGGTAAAGACCTTGAAGATTATACCATTGATGGCGTATCCATCCCTTATCACTTAATTGATATTGTTGATGCTGGCTACAAATACAATGTTTTTGAATACCAGGCTGATTTTTTCAAAGCATTTGAAAAAGTACAGCAGAACAACCACTTCCCTATTATGTGCGGTGGTACAGGCATGTATATCGAATCAGTTCTTAATAAATATAAGCTGATTAATGTGCCTAACAATGATGCCTTACGAATACAACTCAAAGGAAAAACAATTGAAGAATTAACAGAAATACTGCAGTCGTTTAAATCGTTACATAATCAAACAGATTTAGAGGCAGTAGCAAGAGCCATCAGGGCAATTGAAATTGAAACCTATTATCAGGACCATCCTGAAATTGAACTGGATCTTCCGGAAGTTAATCCTCTTATTATCGGTGTTAATATTGACAGAAATGCCAGAAGAAAAAAGATTACTGATCGCTTAAAGAAAAGACTTGATGAAGGTATGCTTGATGAAGTGCGTCAGTTAATTGACAATGGAATTGATCCGCAGGACCTGATATATTATGGCCTCGAATATAAATACCTTACACTCCACATTATTGGTGAATTAACCTTTCAGGAGATGTTTGATAAATTAAATGTTGCCATACATCAATTTGCCAAGCGCCAAATGACATGGTACAGGGGAATGGAACGAAAAGGAGCAATCATTCATTGGGTAGATGCTTTCGAACCTATTAATCAAAGGACAGATAGAGTATTAAAACTTTTAGGTAAAACGTTATAACTTTCCCCAACGATAAGCAACTACCCTGTTATCGAAAAAAGTGGGAATAAAGATGATTTTTGTAGTTGGATCGTAGCCAATATCAGCACAATTAATCTCATCTTCCGATGTATCCATTAATAAAACAGGCACTTCACCCGGTATAGCATGATATAATAATCCTTTCCATGATGAAAAGTAATATCCACCATTCCCATCAGACTCAATACCATCAACAGCAGTTGTCTCATCAAACAAAACTTCAAATGACTGATCGACCATGCTAACCTTAAGAATTTGACTTGCTGTACCAACAATTATATCATCACCTTCGCAAAATAACCCGTTAACACTATTTAGCATTGGACCTTCCAACCAAACTTTCAATATTCCGTCTTTGAGTTTTAATATTCTATTAGCTGTCATATCAGATACAAAAACATCACCATGACTATTGATAGCAACATCATTTAAAAATTTTGCATCCTCTTTTTTAATTCGATCATGTATCTGTTTTAAACGAATATCAATAATCACCAATTCGTTAATATCAGAAACATATAAATACGTTGAATCAGCCGCCATGCCCTTGGGAGCGCTTAACCCACTAACCCAGTTAAGCTCCTTAATATTTCCATCAACATCCAAAACCGAAACCATTCCCTGACCATCCTTTTCTGAAGGTTTACCAGAAACATTGGATACAAAAAGACATTGATGAACAGGTGAATACAAGACTGATTCAGGTACGTCTAATATGGCTTCGGAAGACCAAATTCTGTTTAGTTCTTGTGCACGAACCCCATTACTTATTACAAAAACCGATATAATTATTAGTGGTAGAAATTTTTTCATTGATCAAATTTTTAATGGCATTCTCAGATTAAATCTAAATTAGAATAACATTTTCAATTTATCAACGTAACCATTAAACCAAAGCATGAATTTTTTATAAAAACATCGTAAATTAATTAATGTAGCACCGGAAAGATATTTTTAAACTCCCCCACAAAATCCTCATTAATAATATGGAAAGCATTGATAGTTACATAGAAAGAATAACAAAACTTGCCAACCGAAATAAGGAACTGAATGAACAGTTGAAAGGCTGGATGGGATGGTATGAGGATCTGCAACATCAAAACGAAAAATATCATAATCTTTTAGCTAAATATTCACAAAAAGATATTGAGCAGGAATTGAAGAGTACACGACGCCGCAAAGTGAAGCGTTTCAAAATGGTATCAATTCTTTATGCAACAGTTAAGGGATTTAAAAAACTAAACGGTCATCCTCGTGCACAGGAATTAGTTGATGCTCTTGACGAAGTATACCTTAAGTTTGATGAGATTGCCCACAAATATGGAGTGCTAAAGGTTAAAACCATTGGCGACACATTCCTTTACGCAGGTGGTGTTTTGGAAGAAAACCATACAAACCCCATAGATGTTATTAATACGGCACTTGAAATGCGAAAAGTTATTCTTGATTGTCGCGTTGAAGGTGTTCATCGCCCATTCTGGAATATAAGCATCGGAATACATACAGGTCCTGTTTTAGGAGAACCAACAGGAAGAAAGAAACTACCTTATAATCTCACCGGAGAAAATGTAAACTTCACTTCCAGAGTTGGAATGGCTTGTCCAACAGGCTGTATCAATATTTCGAATATGACTTATGAGCTGGTAAAAGAATTCTTTACACTAAATAAAAGCGGACAAATACCAGCAAAGTACAAGGGACTGTTGGATATGTTCTTAGTTGGCGGAATATTGCCTGAACTTTCAGTGAATGGAAAAGGTATTATTCCGAACCGAAAGTATAATACAAAATATGGATTAATTCAGTTTATGGATTTGCAGGAAGAGGTACTTGATCTGATGGAACAGAAACTACCAACAAACCTGTACTACCATAATATAAAACATACAATCGACGTAATTACTGAAGTTGAGCTAATTGGGTGGGCCGAAAACCTAAGTGAAGAAGAAATACTAATTTTAAAATTAGCCGGACTTTTTCATGATTCGGGACATACCCGCGATTACAAAGAACATGAATTACACGGCACCTATATTGCCCGCGAGATACTAGGCAGTTACAACTACCCCGAAGATTTGATTGATAAAGTATGTAACCTGATAATGTCAACCAAATTTCCGCCAGAACCCAAAAATCTGATGGAACAGGTTATCTGTGATTCAGACCTCGATTACCTTGGAAGAAGCGATTTTATTCCTGTTTCTAACACGTTGTACAGGGAATTAAAAGAAAGGGATATGATAGGTACTATTGATGAATGGAATCAGCTGCAACTTGACTTCATCACAAAACATCAATACTTCACCGAAACAGCACGTAACCTGAGAGAAGTGAATAAGCAAAATCAGATTGAACGATTAGAAGAGTTATTGCAAAGTAAAGCATCTACCAATCAATAATTCAAACCTACAGTTTTTAAGGTAGCAACAACAAAGTAAAATGGTATACATGTTTGTATACCATTTCGTGTTTATGTAATTTCGAATAGAAAATATATTCTTTTAAAAGAGACTGAAGAATAACACAACACCTAAAAAAGTATTCAATCATGAATAAACTTTTATTACCATTATTGGCATTATTGATGCTAAGTGCATATAATCAAAAACCATCAAAAATGTACGTTTCATCTGATCCGGAATTACAAAGAAAGGTTGATAATTTTATCCCTTTTCAATTAACAACTGATTTAAACCAGCTTACTGAAAAAGAAAAGCAAATGCTTCCCTTATTATTTGAGGCTGCTCAAATTATGGATGATTTATTCTGGAAACAAGCCTGGGGCGATAAAAATGAGTTATTAAGCAACACTCAGGATGAAACCTTAAAGAAATTTTTGAAGATAAATTACGGTCCGTGGGAAAGACTGGATGATAATAAACCTTTTGTAGCTGATATTGGCACAAAACCAGCTGGTGCCTGTTTCTATCCCAAAGATATGACCAAAGAAGAGTTTGAAGCTTTGGAAGCTGATAAGAAAGATGATTTGTATACTGTCATAAAACGCAATGACAAAGGTAACCTGGAAGTTATTCCTTATAGCGAAGCCTATAAAGAAGAACTAACCAAAGTGTCTGAATTATTACTGAAAGCCGCTGATTTAGCTGAAGATGAAGGCTTAAAGAAATACCTTGAGTTACGATCAGAAGCGCTTCTTACCAATGAGTATCAGGCCAGTGACATGGCATGGATGGACATGAAAACCAACACAATTGATTTTGTGGTGGGTCCAATCGAGAACTACGAAGATGCGTTGTATGGATACAAAGCTGCTTTTGAAGCTTATATCCTGATTAAAGACAAAGAATGGTCGGATAAATTAACCCGTTTTGCAGCTCTTCTTCCCGATTTACAAAAATCACTTCCAGTTGATGAAGCATACAAACAGGAAAGTCCGGGTAGTGACAGCGACTTGGGAGCTTACGATGCATTATTTTACGCCGGTGATTGTAATGCAGGAAGTAAAACCATTGCCATTAACCTTCCTAACGATCCGGAGGTACATGTTACTAAAGGAAGCCGCAAGCTTCAATTGAAGAACTCGATGCAGGCTAAGTTTGAAAAGATTTTGATTCCAATCAGTAAAGTAGTAATTGATCCATCTCAGCAGGAACATGTTAAATTCAATGCATTTTTTGAGAATACAATGTTCCATGAAGTTGCTCATGGATTGGGAATTAAAGAAACGATCAATGGTAAAGGTGGTGTACGCGAAGCACTAAAAGAAACTTATTCATCTATGGAGGAAGCTAAAGCTGATATTCTTGGATTGTTTATGGTAAGCGAACTGGTAAAAATGGGTGAGTTACCTGAAACAGATTTAATGGATAATTACGTCACTTTTATGGCTGGTATCTTCCGTTCAGTGCGTTTTGGAGCTGCCAGTGCTCATGGGAAAGCCAACATGATGCGTTTCAACTATTTCAAAGAAAAAGGAGCATTCAGCTATAATGAAGTAACAGGATTTTACACTGTTGATTTCGAAAAAATGACAGAAGCTATGAACAGTCTTTCAGCAGATATTTTAACCATTCAGGGAGATGGTGATTATCAAAAATCCCTGCAAACTTTGGCCGAAATGGGCACCATCCGTCCTCAATTACAAAAAGATCTTGATAGAATTGAACAAGCAGGCATTCCTGTTGATATTGTATTTGAACAAGGACCTTCAGTGATTGGAACATAAGATTTAAAAATAGCATTATACTTAGCCCGCATTTTTTCTTGCGGGCTTTTTTTGTGCTATGGATCGATCCATAATATATGATTTTATAAAGTTTCAGAGATGCACTATTTCTGTCAAAGCCATTTTCCATGATTGGTTTTCTCTGCAAGATCCATAAATAGAACATCCAGCTCATCAACAAATATTTGTATTATTGCAAATCAATTCTGATTAGAGGATATTAAATACAGAAAATGATTAAAAACTATCTATACTTTTTTATATACGACAATACTGAAAGTGACTTATGCAAACTCGAATCGAAATATATTTTTAATCAAAAAGAAAAGAATAAACTCCTTTTATCAGATAAAAAAATTGAACCATCCATCAGCGCATTTATTCAAAAAAGAATGGATATACTTTTACAAGCAGAAGATTATTCAACTCTCATTGAAAAAATTAAAAACGAGAAAATTTGCGTCGATAACTTTAAAGTTGAATACATAGTTTTGGATGGTGATACAACTGAGTATTCCAAAAGGCTTGAGAAATTAAAAGATATTGGCTATTCTATCGATGGCACCCCAGAGTATTATAAACCTGCAATAACCTATGCTTTATGTTATTACAAGGGTGTTTGGTATTTTGGCACTTTAATAAAGAATAACCTTGAATGGCAAAAACACAAACAAAAACCATTTTCTTACAGTAATTCTATTAATATCAACATTGCCAAAGCTCTTGTAAACATTGCTGCCCAAACCAATACTAAAAGAAAGATACTGGATGCTTGTTGTGGAGTTGGCACAATAATGCTAGAAGCCTGTTTTGCAGGAAATACTATTGAAGGATGTGATATTAACTGGAAGGTTTGCAGACAGGCCCGCACTAACCTTTCGCATTTTAACTACACTGCTAATGTTTACCGCTCCGATATAAAAGACATTGCTAACCTCTATGATGCCGCCATTATTGACTTACCATACAATATTTTTAGCAATCCTGGTGATGATACAACTCAGCATATTATTGAGTCAACAACTAAAATAGCCGATCGAATTATTATTGTATCCATTACTGATATTAGGGAAATTATTACCAATGCAGGACTAATCGTTTCGGATTATTGTACAGTTAAGAAAAGTGGGAAAGCAAAATTTGCCCGAAGCATATGGCTCTGTGAAAAGAAAGAATCAGATTTAGGCGGATCATTGAGTATGGAACTTATCGATGAAAAAGATTAACGCGGATCAGTTACCTAATCCGCGTTATGTCTACTGAAAAAGACCGAGTTAAAACTCAGGCATATTCTACTACTTACTGATCGTTGTAAGTTTCATTGGCTTTATAAAAGTAAGAAGGTAAAAACACTTAATTTGTGCTTCTGATCACACAAGAGAAATAATTTCAATTTTATTTCTTGACAGATTGATTCGCCCCATTCTTTCCAGTTGTTTCAATAATCGCGATATCACCTCACGTGAAGTATGCAAATCATCAGCAATTTCCTGATGTGTTCCACAAAGAATATTGGTATTTAACTCAGAAGACCGTTGTTGCAGATACAATAATAGTCGTTCATCCATCTTTTTAAAGGCAATGCTGTCAATTGTTACCAGCAATTGTTCCATCCTTTCGCGATACGACAACATAACAAAATTACGCCAGGTAGTATACTTTCTCATCCATTCATCCATAATACGAATGGGTACCATTAAAACACTGACATCCTCCAATACTGTTACCTTTACTTCACTAAGTGTTTTATTCATACAACAAGTAAGAAGAGAAGCACAGGTATCACCCTGATTCAAATAATACAAAAGCAGCTCATTACCGTCAGCATCTTCCCTGACTACTTTAACTGTTCCCTTCATAATTAATGGAACAGAAACAACCTCCTCTCCTATGTCAATCAGGCTTTTTCCAACTTCAAGATTTTTGACAACACAGTATTTTTCCATTTCGCTGAGTAAATCATCTTCAGCAAAAACAGGAAAGTTGGCTTTTATAGATTCGGTCAATAACATAGGCTAATAAGCTTGCTTTCGAATGTATAATTATTGATGCAGCTTTGCAAGCATAATATAAAAAGGATAAAAAAATGGCCACCAGTCTTGTAAAGAACCAGTGGCCAGATTTACTAAAGCAGATTAAATCAATTTTACATGCGTGACATCATTGCAGCTATACCTCCACCGTTTTTCACATTGGTATATCCTCGCTGCTTCAACACCTGTTGCGCATAAGCCGATCGCGCACCAGAAGCACAATAAACAATGATTTCTCTGTCTGTATTATCTCCTAAATCACCTTTACCCGACATGATATCATCCAAAGGAATATTTACTGCATCAGGGAATGCTCCAGACCTGAACTCACCCGGTGTACGAACATCCACTACCAAACGAGCTAATTCATCCTGACTTACATTCTTGTTACTTTCAACTTCGGTTGATTCTTCTTTTTGATGAATATTCTTCTTCTCAATAGGTAATAATTCAACATGGAAGTTTTTAAAACCTACAGCTACTGCATGACGTTGCAAAGAAGTATGACCTCCCGAAATATTGTAAACTTCTTCGAATCCAGCATTTTTTAAAGTACGTAAGGCTTGATGACCTTTTTTACCGGTTTCATCATAAACCACGATTGGCACTTCTTTTGGAATAGCATGTATATTTTGAGATAACATCTCCAATGGAAGGTGGTGTGCTCCTTTTAAATTACTC
Source organism: Carboxylicivirga caseinilyticus (assembly GCA_025499705.1). GTDB lineage: Bacteria > Bacteroidota > Bacteroidia > Bacteroidales > Marinilabiliaceae > Carboxylicivirga > Carboxylicivirga caseinilyticus. The sequence continues at coordinate 63,933 of JAFMVE010000008.1, read as the reverse complement.
TTCTGGAATGCGAATACATCACGTACATCTAAAACAATCAAACGTTTACCTTCAATAAACTCATCCAATTCCGAAACCAATAAGCTTGGACTGAATCCCGACATTTTATTCTCAGCTGTATAGGCTGCCATATTCATGGCATCATTGGCTGTTCCAATCGGAGGTGAATATGCAAAGTCCATATCAGCTATTTCGCTAACTTTTATTTTTGCTGCTGCAGCTGTTGCCAATACATCCAAACGCTTATCAGCTCCTTTGTAACCTGCTGTTTGTCCACCGATAACAACACCAGTCTGGCGATCGTAAATAACCATAACCGAAACAGTTTCAGCACCAGGATAATAGGAAGTATGATGCTCTTTATGAACTACTACTGCATCAGCATCAATGCCAGCAGCCTTAGCTTGTTTCAATGACATTCCTGTGATTCCGGCAACAGCTTCAAAAACTCTCACAACCGATGTTCCGATTGCACCCTGATAAGCATGTTTTCCTCCAAGTGCATTTTCTGCAGCAATACGTCCCTGACGGTTTGCTGGTCCGGCCAACGGAATTCGAACCTTCTTACCGCTTACACGATGTTCGATCTCCACCATATCACCGGCAGCATAAATATCTTTATCTGATGTTTGCAGGTACTCATTAACCAATAGCCCACCAGCTTCACCAATTGCTAATCCTGCATCAATAGCCAGTTGTAATGTTGGACGTACTCCAATTGACAACAGAACCATATCAGCATCCAGCTTCTTGCCGTTATCCAATTCTACCGAGTTAGCATTGATCTTAACAACTCCTGTTTCAGTATGAACTCCTACTCCATAAGAATGCAATTCGCGTGTGATAAATCCGGCAGTTTCGGCATCCATCAGCGACATAACATGAGGCATCTTCTCAACAACATGCACTTTCAATCCACGCTTAACCAAGGCCTCAACCATTTCCAAACCAATAAATCCACCACCTACAACAACAGCAGTTTTGGGATCTTCATGTTTCAAATGATTATCAATCTTGTCCATATCTTCCAGCGTCCATAAGCTGAATACATGGTCATAATCTGCTCCCGGCAAATCAGGTTGAATAGGACGCCCCCCCTGAGCAAGGATCAGTTTTGTATATTCATATTGTTTCTTAGATCCATCACGAGTATCCATTGTATTTACAATATGACCGTCTTTATCTATTGATGTTACAAGCGTATGAATATATACATCAACATCGTATTGTTCTTTAAAACTATCGGGACTTTGTAAAATTAAGCTTGAGCGATTTTCAATATCACCTGCTATATAATAAGGTAAGCCGCAATTGGCAAAAGAAACATCCGGACCTGCTTCCAACATGGTGATTTGAGCATCAGGTGATAATCTTCTTGCCTTTGCGGCGGCCGTAGCTCCGGCAGCAACTCCTCCAATAATTACAATCTTTTCCATATAGACTTTATTTTATGTTTTTATATTCAAATTTTCTTGTGACAAAACTATATCCTATCCAAAAAAGAACCTGAAAAAATGCATTGACCTTGATCCGTATTTAAATTGACCTTGCACAACTTTTCAGTTGTTCATCGGTTCATTTCATAAAATAGATTCTATTTTTGTGTATGATGAAAACGATTACTGAAAAAGACACCGACTACATTTGCGATATACAGGCCCCTTGTTTTCAGGCTTTAGATGATAATGAAGTAGAAATTATAAGAACAAGCAGAACACAGGTACAGTTTCGAAAGGGTGATAACCTTACAAAACAAGGAACCTTTGCTTCATATGTATTATTTGTTGCACGAGGACTAGCCATTCAGTATGTAGAAGGAGATGTAAATAAAAGTTTTAATCTTCGAATTATTCAACCGGGAGAATTTGTAGGCTTATCATCTGTTTTCTCTAAAAATACATTCAACTATTCGTCGGTTGCAATCAGCGATTGCCATGTTTTACTGGTAGAAAAACAGGCTATTAATGAAATCATAGGTAAAAACGGAATATTCGGACATGGTTTAATAAGTCGTTATACAGAGCAAAACATTAGTTTATTTGATACGCTTCGATCTGTTTTATATAAACAAATGATGGGACGCATGGCAGAATCATTGCTTTACATTGATGGATTTAAAAAGCATTACCCGGAAATCTTTACTTTGATGACAAGAAAGCATATCGCTGATTTTGCAGGTATCACTACCGAGAGTGCTGTTAAAATTTTGAAGACACTGGAGAAAGAAGAAATTCTGAAACTTGACGGTAAAGACGTTCTATTATTAAATAAAGGTTATCTCAAGGATTTGAGTTTACGGGGTTAATTGAACATTGAGGATATAAAATCTGTATTTATATCAATTAGTTTGAAATAAATAAAACGAAATAATAGTGAAGTTAATATCATGGAATGTCAACGGATTACGTGCCGTTGCTAAAAAAGATTTTTTTGAGTCATTTGATCAAATGGGTCCCGATATACTTTGTTTACAAGAGACGAAGGCACAGGATGATCAGGTAGCCGAGGTGTTAAAATCGATGTTTGGATACCATATTTATTCTAATTCAGCTGAAAAGAAAGGATATTCGGGTACTGCCGTCATATCGAAACAAGAACCCATTAGTGTAACAAAGGGTATTGGTATTGAAGAGCACGATAACGAAGGTCGCGTTCTCACAGTGGAATACGATAAGTTTTACCTGGTTAATGTATATGTGCCAAATTCTGGTAGTGAGTTAAAGCGTCTGGATTACAGACAAGACTGGGACAAGGCTTTTTTCGATTACCTAAAGAAGCTGGAAGAAAAGAAACCTGTATTAAGTTGTGGTGATTTTAATGTAGCTCACAAAGAAATTGATTTGGCTCGTCCAAAGGCTAATTATAATAAATCTGCTGGTTTTATGCAGGAGGAAATTGATGGCATGGATCGTTTTACACAAGGAGGTTTAATTGATACCTTCCGATATTTGCATCCTAATGAGCCTGATAAATATTCGTGGTGGAGTTACAGAGCTGGAGCACGAGGTAAGAATATTGGCTGGAGAATCGATTATTTCCTGGCCTCTGAATCATTTTTGCCTGAAATTAAGGATGCTTTTATTCTTCCTGAAATTATGGGATCTGATCATTGTCCGGTGGGAATTGAGATTAATGCTTAATTGTCACTGATAAATTATAAATGGTTAGTGGTTAATTGAGATCATTAACCTTTTTTTATCACACCCATATTTTTCAATCTTATCACCTTTAATACTACAGTCACCCCTCCGGGGCTCAACTTACCTTCTTGGTTCTCACAGCACTCACGTACTGTGTTGTTACAGTCAGGGCTCCGCCTTTCATTTTGTGATTAGGAAGTTATGGCAGTCCCGTAGGGACATCTGTATTAGTATAGTATGCAAATGCTATGTTCTATGATTTTAAGAACGAGTAGTTCCGAAGGGACGTCTTTGCCAGCATAGTACGTAAGTGCTATGTGTAAAATGAGTGTAGGTTGAGTCCTGAAAGGACGACTGTATTGGCACAGTTTGTAAATGCTATGCTGATGATATGTTTCGAAATAGATTAATTAAACTGCTTCTTGCGCATCAGTTTATTTTTGATAAAACGCTGTAATCGTTCATCACGGAATTCGAGCCATTCAAATCTCACATCAGGCATTTGTTTAATAGCATCGTTAAAATGACCAATACCATCAGATTTACGCAATGCATCCACCAGTTTCTTTGTAACCTGCAATTCATCCTGCTCCTGGGCAAAATCCATCATTAAGTTATACATCTCTCGCGAGTTCATTCCCTGAACATGAATGTATTCCTCCGGATTTCTGTCGATATTGTCGACTTCCCAGTTTGTACTGTCTTCAAAATCAGCAAAGCCGTCAAATTCGGGAATGGCCGTAACCTTACCAGTAGGTTTGTGAAGGTAAACCATATAGCCGTTGTCGAGCAGACGTACAATGTTTTGAATAGAAGAAGCTGAAATTGTATTCATGGCTCAAACATTTAGGTTCAACAATACGCTAGCTGAATAAAGGGTGCTCTAGTTCACGATAAATTTATCGATTTTTAAATTAATTTCAAGGAGGTAGATGTTAAATTTTATTGTTTGTCGAGGCTCTAATCCGAAGTAATTAACTTGTTTTTAAAATTAACTTAATACTTTGGAATGTTTACTTATCTCCGGGACAGATTTAGTCGCTGTAAAATCATTGGGAATTGTAAACCCAACTTTTGTACCTTCGGAATGCATGGAATCAACCCAGATTCGGCCATTGTGTCTTTCAACAAACTCCTTACAAAGTATTAATCCAAGACCAGTTCCCTTAGCTTTCGATCCTGCTTCAATAAAAAAGGTTTCTTTTTTCTCAAATAAGGCAGATGTCTGCTCGGCCGACATACCAATGCCCTCATCTGCAACAAAAATACTGGTTTCAACTTCATCTTGATTGGCTGATATGGTTATACGACCATTTGCAGGAGAGTATTTTATAGCATTTGAAACCAGATTTCGTATAATAGTTCTTAACATGTTTGAATCAGCATTAATCATTAGTGCCGGAGGAATCTCATAGCGGAATGATACATGCTTTGCATTCAACAGTTGAACACTTTGTTTTACCAATGGAAGAAAAGGAATATCTGATGGTTTAAATTCTATTTGACCACGTTGTGAGTTTGCCCAGGTCAACAGATTTTCTAATAACAGGTACGAACCTGTTGATGCTTCACGAGCTGCCTTTAATAAATTACGTATGTCTTTTTCATCAAAGTCAGGTAATTCCAAATACAATTCAATCAACTCTTTTAAACCACCAATAGGGCCACGCAGGTCATGACCAATGATTGATAAAATACGATCTTTAGCCTGATTGGAGATTTTCAGTTCGTTATTTATCTGCTCAATTTCCAGCTGTTGTTTTTGCAGATTCTCTTCTGATTTCTTAAGACGTAAGCGCTGTCGATTAATAAAGAAACCCAATATTAATAAGGCAAACACAAGTGCTGTAATAAATGATATCATTAGCCATTGCAATTTTAAAGTAGCTTTGTTTAGTGCTTCTTCTTTCTGCAACAATGCAATGTCTTTGTCTTTTTCTTGTATCTCAAAGCTTTTGTGTAATTCAACCAGTTTATCAGCAAAGGCAGCCTGGGTTAAAGAATCATTCAGGTGAGCGTATTTTATCAGTTCCTTGTCAGCCAGTTCTGATTGCTTAGTAAGATGGTACAGCTTTAATTTATTGTAGCTAAAGGCAACCAATTTGTCTGTTTGGATATTTTCTATGTTCTCAATAATGTTGCTTAAGCGTTTTTCTATCCCGATTGCTTTGTCAACATCTTTCTTATCCAGTGTAAGTTTGAACAGATTCACAAGTGTTGATGCAATCAGAAGCGAGTCATTACCGGCTTCTCTTATTTTTAGCGCCTCTGATAATTTTTTCTCAGCCATGTTTAAATCGCCAAGTTGCAAATATGCTACGCCAATATTATTTTTTATTCTCGACAATTTATCAATGTTTCCTTCAATTTGTCTCGATGCTTCTACTTTGTTGTAAAATAACAATGCACTATCATAATCATTGGTCTTAAAATAGTGATTCCCCATATTCAACATCAGGCTCTCTTTGTATGATGTTTTTATATCATGGCTCTCTACAATTTTATTTGCATTATTGTAATATTTAGCGGCATAAATATCATTTCCATTTTGAGAGAAATAGTTACCCATTGACATCTGACACAAAAAAGCATTACTCATATTGCCGACATCAATATAACACAGATATGATTTTTCATAATTTGTAATGACTTCTTCAGCATTGCTACTAAATCCACCTATCTTGCCTTTGTAGAAATAACAGTCTCCAATAGCTTCGGTATTTTTACTTTGCTCGAATCTTTGTATACAATTATCCAATAATTGAGGCACTGAATCGTATTTTCTGCTCTGAATTAATATTTTGCATAGCTGTAGCTGGTAATGTGGCTGGCTAACAGTGTTAAGCTTTTTTATTTGCTCCAATAATTGCTCAACGTTTAAATCCTGTTTTTTTAACTCATCGTAGATAGCCGTTTTGTTAGAAGCGAAATCTTTTAATGGGTCATAAACATCTGTTAGTTCATTTTGAGCAAAAGATTTTTCACTTATCATTAATGCGATAAGTAAACTAATTATATAAACAAGAGTGATTCTTGTTTTTTTATAATTCATTCTTAACATTTTATGAGTATGTAGTGTACTCATTGTAATGTTTTAAGAGGTTTAAAAATATAAAATAAGGGTTCTAAGATAACAAAATTGTTAACCATAAATACATTTTATCAATAATTGAATGATAAGATTAATTGGTTTTAACAGCTTCAACTAACGATTCTGTTTTAACAACCTTTGCTGATAAGTTAACCGGAATAGTAAAGCAAACTTTAGTGCCAATATTAGGTTGAGAATCGGCCCAGATATGACCGTTGTGCTGCTCAACAAATTCCTTACAAAGTATTAAACCCAAACCTGTACCTTTTGCATTATAACCGGCTTCGATATAAAATGTCTCTTTCTTTTCAAAAAGAACAGCCGATTGTTCGGCACTCATTCCATAGCCTTCATCGGCAATGCAAATAAATGTTTCGGCATTGTCTTGCCTGGCCGAAATGGTAATGCAACTCTCGGGTGGTGAGTATTTAACGGCATTGGATACCAAGTTACGAATAATCGTACGCAACATATTTAAATCAGCAGTTAGTTTTATAGTAGATGGTATCTCGTAACGGAAGCTTACATTTCGGGTATTGATCGAACTGTCTAATAAATCAATACTGTGTTTGATGAGTGGTAATAACGGAGCCGTTACCGGTTGAAAATCAATTTCACCACGTTGCGAGTTGGCCCAGGTAAGCAGATTCTCGAGCAAGTGATATGAGCCGGTAGAAGCTTCGCGTGCTGCTTTTAGTAAGTTTCTAAAGTCTTCTTCTTCGTAGCCCGGCATCTCCATATACAATTCTATCAGCTCTTTTAAACCTCCGATGGGGCCACGCAGGTCATGACCAATGATTGACAAAATACGGTCTTTGGCCTGGTTCGATAGTTTTAATTCCCCATTAATTGTTTCAATCTCTTTTTGTTGATTTAATAAATCGTTTTTCGATTTTTTTAATTTAATACGCTGACGATTGATAAAATACCCCAGGGTGAGGGCCAATAATAGTACCCCGGCTATTGTTATAATAATAAGAAATTGATTATCTAAACGTGCCTCTTTTAATTCATCCTCTTTTTGTAATAAAGCAATGTTGTTATCCCGCTCCTGTATCTCAAAGCTTTTTTGCATTTCAATTAGTTTGTCGGAAAAGGCAATATTTGAGAGAGAATCTTTTAAATTAACGAATAAATTAAAATAGTCAACAGCATCATTTATACTTTTAGTTTTTAATGATATATATGTTGCATTAAAAAGAAAATCTAATAACTGTCTTCCTTTAAGATTTTTTTGATATGGTTTTAGAGATTCAAATAACACATTAGCTTTGTTTAGTTGGTTTGTTTCTGTATATACATTAAGTAAATTTAATTTAGAGTTGAAAATACTTACTGTGTCATTTAAATGTTCTTTTGCTGCAATACTCTTAACCAAGAATTTTTCAGCCTCACTATAGTTTTTCTTATTAATATGTATTAATGCTAAGTTGTTTATCAGTTTGTAATAGCTAGCTTGAGAAAGTTGTTTTGAGTCAATAGTATCAACTAATTTGTATATTTCTAAAGCTTTATCATATTTTTTTTGCGATAGCAAACAATGCCCCAGATTTAATGTTGATATATTAATTAATGATTGATCGGATTCAGTTCTAGCTTTTGTGACGGCATTATTTAAATTCATTTCAGCAAGATCGTAGTTACCTTGTTTAGAAAAGTAAATTCCGATCTGCATTAAAGAGTATACCACTCCTTTTAGATAGTTACTGCTTTCATAAATAACTGCCGCCTGATTAAAGAATGAATATACCTTCTCACTTGAATTAGTCTGCTTTGCAATTAGCCCCTTATAAAAATAACATTGACCTTTTTCATTCAAAAAGATAGAATCGGATAAATTATTAGCTGCAAATGTGAAAATTGAATCAGATTCAGAATACATTTTGTTCTTAAAATATATAAGACCTTTCTGATACTGCAGGTAAGGTATGATTGAATCGAATTGATTATCTTTTGCTTGAATTATCCATTCATTAATAGATTCAATTGGTTCTTTACTTTTCGAAATAGATTCAATAATATTCTCCTTTGAGAAGTACTTTTTATTGTTGGTAATCTTATTTTGAGCGGCAGCAAATAAAACAAAACACCCCCATAACAATATTAAAAGATATTTAAGGGGTGTCTTCATTTCACTTAATTAAATACAATGTGTTATTAAGGTACTATAGGGTCATCATATTCTACGACTAACCCTCCTTCTCCTTCTGGATCTCCATAAGAAGTAGATTTTAAATTACTGTCCACCGATTTTACTTTAACATTTACTCCTCTTTCCAACAACCCCACATCTTCACGATTAATGGTAAAGTCGGCACCAAAATAATCAAAGTCTGTTGAGGTACCATCATAAGAGATGGTTAAAAGGCGATATAAAATATTATCAGCTATAGGGCCTTCGCCACTGGTGGTTACTTTGCTGTCTTTAGGCAGGTACGATACCGTACGCACTACAAATTTCTCAATTTTTCCGTTGCTGTCTTTAACCGTTTCCAGGTTCACATAAGGTACTAATTCCTTCATAAATTAAATTGTAGGTTATTATGAATGCTAATATATAAAAAACACTTTATTGTCTGATATTTATTTTAAATATTATTAACCAGAATCTTATAATAGCTTTTTGTTGTGTTGTAAAAAAGCAATTCCTTTGCATAAACTATTATTAACCGAAACACATTTATGGAGTTTAATTCAATTCTATTTGCCTTTGCATTAACCCTTTTTGCCGGATTAAGTACCGGTATTGGAAGTGCAATGGCATTTTTTGCAAAACGAACAAACACCCGTTTTTTGGCCATTTCTCTTGGTTTTTCGGCAGGAGTAATGATTTATGTGTCTTTTGTTGAAATCTTTTTTAAAGCCAAAGATGTATTGATTGAAGCATATGGCGAGACATTGGGTACATGGTATACGGTAATTGCCTTTTTCGGAGGGGTATTATTCATAGCACTCATTGATAAATTTATTCCTTCGGCTGAGAACCCGCACGAATTGCATTCAGTGGAAGATATGAGTGGAAAACCTCCTACTAAAGATAAGAAACTGATGCGAATGGGTATGTTTACGGCTTTGGCAATTGGTATACATAACTTTCCCGAGGGATTGGCTACTTTTACGGCAGCCTTGCAGGATCCTAATATAGGTATTGCCATTGCGGTTGCTATTGCTATTCATAATATCCCCGAAGGTATTGCTGTTTCGGTGCCCATCTATTATGCAACAGGTAGCAGAAGAAAAGCTTTTCGATTAAGTTTCTTATCCGGATTATCTGAACCGATTGGTGCGTTAATAGGTTATCTTGTTTTAATGCCATTTATGGGGCCATTAACTTTTGGTATTATTTTCGCCGGTGTAGCCGGAATAATGGTATTCATCTCCTTAGACGAATTATTACCTTCTGCACGCGAATACGGCGAACATCACTTGTCAATTTATGGATTGTTTGCCGGAATGGCGGTAATGGCTGTTAGCTTGTTGTTGTTTTTATAATCTGATTATGGGATGCTAAAAAAAGAACGTTTTCAACGAACCATCGAATATTTTCAAAAAAACATGCCGGTTGCCGAAACCGAGCTGCATTATTCAAATCCTTATGAGTTGCTGGTGGCTGTTATTCTTTCGGCACAATGCACCGATAAAAGAGTTAATCAATTAACACCTGCAATCTTCGAGCGCTATCCAAATGCCGAAGATATGGCTGTATCAACCGCTGAAGAAATTTTTGAATTGATTCGTTCGTGCAGTTATCCGAATAATAAGAGTAAGCATCTGGTTGGCATGGCTCAAATGCTTGTTAATGATTTTAATGGCATAGTACCTGATGATATTAATGAATTGCAAAAGCTTCCGGGTGTTGGACGTAAAACCGCCAATGTAATAGCTTCAGTTGTTTATGAAAAACCGGCCATGGCTGTTGATACGCATGTTTTTCGCGTTGCAGCTCGCATTGGCTTAACAACTAATTCGAAAACACCCCTTGATACTGAGAAGCAATTAGTGAAATATTTTCCTGAGGATTTGTTACCCATCGCACATCACTGGCTTATTCTGCATGGGCGATATGTTTGTATTGCACGTAAACCCAAGTGTGGCAAATGTGGATTAAAAGAATTTTGCAAGTTTTATTTACAACAATCAGAGTTAGCCTAATTGATTAACTTACAAATTGTAAGTATAAGGCTACAAAATACCTTAATTTATCATTTAACAATTATTAACTGTGATAATTTGATAGTATGTAAATAAAATTTGCATATTTGCAGTAGGGATTTTCATAAAAATTGGATTTAGTTAGCTGATTTAAGGGTAAGGACAGATTTTCCGATCTGTCCTTTTTCTTTACTCAAAACTTCTCACCTGCTAACTCTTAACATGAATTAACTTTGTTTGCATTTTGTTCACTATATTAATTATGATATTTGTATTGTAGATTTTTTTTCATAGATTTTGGATTTGGTTAACGAACTGATAAGGTAGGACAGATTGCTCAATCTGTCCTTTTTTTGTCTCAAGCTGAAATATTTAACACGAATTAACCTTGTTTGAGGTTTCTTTACTATAATATAATGCATCTTTGCACTGTAGATTTTTATTCATAGATTTGGATTTAGTTAACGAACTGATTTAAGGGTAAGGACAGATTTTTCGATCTGTCCTTTTTTTTATTTATAGCCTTTCTCTTCTTTTTTGATCCTCAATCATTTCTGATAAATCGTAAATTTCAATTGAATTACAGACGATTTTGTCTTTAATTTAAGTTTCTTAAAAATACATGTTGATTTTTCTTGTCTGCTTTGTTGGTTTTTACTAACTTATGTACAGTTTAAACCTCAAAAATCAGCGCTATGGATAATTTGTTTCTAAAATACATGCAAGAGCGTTCGGGGCAACGCAAAGCACCTGAAACCAAACATGGTTTGGCAGGACCAGTAATTACCATTTCGCGCGAATATGGTTGTCATGGTCAGAAGATCGGTCAATTACTTGCTGAAAAGATCACAAAAGAATTAAGTGCGGAAGGAATTAATAAAGAGTGGCGTATGATCAGTAAAGAGATTCTGGAACGATCGGCCAACGAGCTTAAACTGACACCTGCACTTCTTCAGGATTTGAGCGATTACCGTCAGAAAAACTTTTTTGAAAACCTGGCACTGTTCTTCAGTAGTTCTTATTATCCGGGAGACGCAAAAATTAAGAATACCATTGCAAAATTCCTGCACGATGAAGCAGAGGAAGGCAATGTGGTAATTGTTGGTCGTGCAGCAGAAGCCATCACTAAAAATATCAAGCAATCGTTTCATGTTAAGCTGGAAGCACCACTGGAATGGAGAGCTGAGCTAGTGGCAAAAGAAGAGAATATTAGTTTGAGTGATGCTAAGAAAGAATGCGTAGAACAGGATAAACGAAGAGCAAACTTCAGAGATTATTTCGAAAATGGTCGTCCTGATATAGATTTCTTCGATTTAAAGATCAATGCCATGACAATGTCGGATCATGATATTGTGAATTTATTGTATTGCCTGGCTCGTTCCAGGGGATTCATATAGTGTTACTGATAATATCTCATCAATTGTTCGGATTGTGATTTGTATGAACTTCCAAACAAGTTTAGATGGTTGAGCACATGGTACAGCAAATAAATATTCTGCCTGTATTCATATCCTTCTTTTAAAGGAAAGGTTTGTTGATAGCTCTGATAAAACTGTGGTCCAAAACCACCAAATAATTTAGTCATAGCAAGGTCGGCTTCGCGATGGCCATAATAAACAGCCGGATCGATGAGTACGGCCTTGTTTTGATTATCCACTATATAGTTTCCACCCCATAAATCACCATGTAATAGTGTTGGTGGTTCTTCGCTTCCGTCTAAAATCTGATAAATCTGCCTTTCTATTCCACTAAATAAACGCCTGAATCCGGCATCGCTGAAACCATTTTTTTCGGCCAGAAGAAACTGGAATTTTAATCTTTTATTAAAATAAAACTCAGGCCAGTTATTAGACTCTGTTAATGATGAGAGATTCACTTGAGGTGTTGCACCAATGTAGTTATCTTCATAAAAACCGAAACCGGATGATGTGTATTGGTGCAAATGAGCAAATGCCTGCCCAAATTCAGTAAAGAAATTTCCACTTCTTATTCCTGTTTCGATGTTTTCCAGTAAAAGAAAATCTTCATCAACAGCAATCACTTTGGGTATTCTTATGCAATTGGCTTTGGATAGTTCCCTGAGCCCATTTGCCTCGTTGCGAAACATGGTATTAGAAAAGCCCGACTTCAGAAAGAATTGATCACCCCCTTCTGTTTTTATAACCTGTGTTTTAGCAATACAACCACCACCCACCAACTGATGATGAATAATGGTTGTATCTAATATATCTTCTATCCTTCGAATGATATCATTCATTCTCGATATGTTCTATTAAACCCTCACAAGCATCCTCCAAAAGATCCAGTACCAGTTCAAATCCATCGGCGCCACCGTAATAAGGATCAGGTACCGATGTATGATTAAAAGATTTACAATAATCCGTCATTTTACTAATTCTGGATCTTTGCTCATCGTTAGAAGCCATGTATTCAAGATCTTCTACATTCTGATCATCCATACCAATAATGTAATCAAAATGATCGAAATCAACCTTTGCATTTACCTTACGGCTTATGCTGGTTAAATTGTAATCACGATTGATCGCATGGCGTTGCATACGTCTGTCAGCCGGTTCGCCCGAATGATAGCCTGCTGTTCCGGCAGAATCAATCTCATATTTAGAAGCTAATCCTTTTTTTTCAACCAATGCCTTCATAACGGCTTCAGCACTTGGGCTGCGGCAAATGTTACCAAGGCATACAAAAAGTATCTTTGTTTTATCCATTCTCATCAATTTTACCTCAAATATAATAGTTTACTTATGATGAGAAAGGATAACCTGTTAAGGATACAAATATCTGTGACAATCGATGCACAAATAATCCTTCCAGTCGGTTCCAATGTCAACAGGATGATAAAAATCCAGTGATTCGTTTATAGTGGCAGTCTCCAGATTATCATTCGTACCTTGAGCTAAAATAGTATGACAAGCATTACAGTCTTTGGTAATTCTTTTGCCACTGATGCTTTCGTGAGTATCGTTGTGACATCTGAAACATCCGTTAAATTCAAGGTGACCAATATGATCGGGGTAAACATCCCAGTTGGCTCCCATTTCAGGGAAAATATTATTGAGGTAACCGTTGGTGATACCTGTAACAGCTTTATCAATCAATTGAGGATCCGAATCAGGATAATTATCAGCGTAAAACTGTCGTATGGTTTCATTAATTACCATCAGAGCAGTATCGGTTGTGGGATACGGATCTTTCAAAATCTCCATCGCAATATATTTAATTTTCGGTAGTTTTGGTACTTCACCCGATGAAATGGCCAGATCAACAAATTCTGATGGGAGCTGATAGTTATGTGACGGACGGTTGTGACAATCCATGCAATCCATCGTACGGGTTACTGCTGTTTTGATGTCTTCCTGATCCATTGGGCTCCAGCTATCTTCGTATAAGGTAGTGTCTCCGGTTTTAAGATTTATATACCGAACCCATGGTATACTTTCTCGTGCTTCATCAGCTGCAATATATTCAATTTTAACATCAGGGTTGATATGCCAGTGAATCCCTTCAGCCAGATTGCTTGAACTGTGCGGACTATTGGTTTTCATTTGTAGCTGGATAATCCATTCTGTATTCAAACTATCTGAAAGGTAATGTTTTTCCATATTCAAACGAGGGGTATAGAATTTTTGTGGCCAGTGACATTCCTCGCAGGTTTCTTTAGCTGGTCGTAAGCTGGAAATAGGCGTAGGAATGGGCGTAGGATAACTATTGGTCAGAACTGCATAGACCTGATATAATCCCGATAATTTAGATTTTACATACCAGTCAGCACCCTGACCAACGTGACATTCGACACAAGCCACTTTTGCATGAGATGAATTCATATATGTAACGTATTCGGGTTGCATCACCTTGTGACAAACTTTACCACAGAACTCTACCGATTCGGTATAATGATATGCTTCATAACTTCCAACTGCAGATAGGAGAATCAACACAACTGTACCAATAATAAAAATAGAAGCCGCATTTCGATAACGGGGATCGTTAAAGTCGATAACCATCCATTTCATCTCAAGTGTTTCACTTGATTTACGGGCTCTTCTCGAATTAATAAACATGCCTATCGGAATCAAGATTAATCCAAATACCATGATGGCAGGAAGTAAAATATAGGAAAACAATCCCAGGTATGAACTTCCGGCATTAAACAGAAGTGAGAACAAGAAACTTACAATAATCAGAAATAACGAAATTGCAGCAATAATAGTACCTGCAAACGAAATGTGGTTGTAATAAGACTTGGGTAGATGCATAGCTGTAGATTTTTAAGGAATTTAATAAAAATCCTTTTAAAATCCAATAGCTTAATACATGGTACGGTTTAATATTCAGGAAGATAAGTGTATTTTTATTTTCTAGAAATATGTTTAATAAACAAACAGTCTTTATGCTTGTTTTTTTTATACATAAAATCCTTTTACTTTGAATGTTGAAGGAACAAACTACAACGTAATGAAAAAGACTAGCCTTATATTGGCCTTATTTCTCGTAACAATAGGAATATCAGCCCAGGAAGAATACAAAGAAGTTAAGCATGAAAAGTTCGAATACACTGCTGAAAAACAACATGAAGTAGTTTCGTTTGATGCAAAAGAAGTAAAATTTAAAAAGCGCCCGAAGAATATCATCATATTTATTGGTGATGGCATGGGAACCGCTCAGGTTTTTGCTGGCATTACAGCTAACGGAGGTGAGTTAAATATTCAAAACATGCCTTTTACCGGTTTTAGTAAAACACAGAGTAGTGATAACTACATAACGGATTCGGCAGCTGGAGGAACTGCATTGTCAACCGGTAAAAAAACAACCAACGGTACTATTGGGTTGGATTCAGAAGGAAACCGAATTACCAGTATTCTTGAATATGCTGAAAGAAACGGTAAGGCAACAGGTTTGGTATCAACATCAGCAATAACACATGCTACGCCAGCTTCGTTTATTGCTCATCAGCCAAATAGAATTATGTATGAAGAAATTGCTGCGGATTTTATGAATACTGATATTGATTTGTTTATTGGTGGTGGAGCTGATTTCTTTACAAAGCGTGTTGATGGTCGTAACCTGGTTTCTGAATTAAATGACAAGGGATACAGAATTGCCTATAACATGAAGGAGATTGAACCTTTTACCAAAGGGAAGCTGGCTGTGTTAACTGCTATTGGACACAATGCGGGTTATCGTGACAGGGGAGACATGTTACCACAAGCAACCTCAAAAGCTATTGAAGTATTATCAAATGCCGATAGTAAAGGATTCTTTATGATGGTTGAAGGAAGTCAGATTGATTGGGGAGGGCATCAAAATGATGCTTCTTATTCAACCGGGGAAGTATTGGATTTGGACAAGGCAGTAGGTGAAGCAATAAAATTTGCTCTTGAAGATAAGCGAACCTTGATTATTGTGACAGCCGATCATGAAACTGGCGGCATGTCAGTAAATGAAGGAGATATGAATAAAGGCTATGTCAAAGCCGGATTTACAACAGGAGATCATACAGCTATAATGGTGCCTGTTTTTGCGATTGGTCCTGGTGCAGAAGAATTTACAGGAGTTTATGAGAATACGGAGATTTTCGAAAAGATGTATAAGCTGTTTAAGTTTAAGGAGCAGGATAAAGATTAAACCTTTCTTCTATAAAATAAAAATATTATGAGGCTGGATAATTATTCAGCCTTTTTTATGCCAATCGTTTAGGTAGGATGATGTTGATACTCACTTACAGTCGTCCTTTCAGGACTCAACCTGCGCTTATTTTACACATAGCATTTACATACTATGCTAATACAGACGTCCCTAACGGGACTACCTTAAAAACAAATGTTAATCATTTAAATACTAACTAACACAAACGTTCCGAACGGGATTGCCCAAATCATAAAATGAAGGGCGGAGCCCTGACTGTAACAACACAGTACGTAAGTGCTGTGATAGGCAAGAGGGGAATCAGAGCCCCGGAGGGGCGACTGTGATATTAGTCCATATATTCAGGTTTGAACTCAATCTCATATTTTTCATAAAACTTCAGCAGTTCATCTCTGCAAGAAACACTCTGATGGTGTAACGGCTGATTCCTGATATATTGTTCTACCGCATCTTTTCGGGATGAGCTCACTGAAAAGCACGAATAACCATCCTGCCAACTAAAATCAACTGCACCTTTTGTTTTGATCCAACCTGATGAAGCAGCCTTGATCTTTTGAACCAAAACAGCAATGGTAATGGTGCGGGGTAACGAACATAGAATATGAACATGATCTGGATTAGCATAGATTTCATAAGTATAAGCACCTAACTTAGACAAGATACTAACTAACAAAGCTTGCAATTCCAGTCGATAAGACTCTTCAATAAAATGCTGTCTATGTTTTGTTGTGAATACCAAATGAATATACACTTTAGATAATGCCTGAGCCATGACTGAAGTATTTGGTTAAAAGCTTCTTTAGTCAATTTACTGAAACTTTATGATAATGTACAGGATTTAATCTATTAGATATAAAATATTACATCGCGTTAAACAAACGTTCCGAACGGGATTGCCCAAATCATAGAATGAAGGGCGGAGCCCTGACTGTAACAACAGAGTACGTAAGTGCTGTGATAGGCAAGAGGGGAATCAGAGCCCCGGAGGGGCGACTGTAAGGTTTTAGTTTCTTTCAGACAATCCACTGTGCTCTGGCGGTCAGTCAATAGCTTATTACTCATCTAAATTACGATTGCGCAATCGATACATCTTAGTCACTTCAATACTAACAAAACCATACTCTTCCACCACATTACCAAAAATATGATAACACCCTGGTCCACGAAACGGATACCGGGCTGCTGCCTCCACAAAATGAACCGTATCAATCCATCGTCCCTGCGTATCCAGCCAGGTACCAAAAAACATTGCTGCACCATTGGCTGTGCGAGTAGGCTTACGTGTTACCAGGTAACCTACTATCGACACATATTTACCAACCAATAAAGGTAAGTCGCGAGCCCGAAGAGTACTAGGCAACTTTTCTGCCAACAACTTAAACGGACTGACTAACGGAAATCCCAATAATTCCAACTCATCAAAGGCATTCTCCAAATCGTGGCTCCATAGTTCGGGCAACTCGAAGGCTTTTACCTCAGCTGGCGCAAACAAAGTAGCTTCAGCCTTCACTTTTTTTGTATATCCCAACAAATGATGTGCATCCCAAAGTAGTTCCTTCTTTCCTTTTCCCGTAAAACGAAAAGCTCCCACTCGTATCAGAATCAATAACTGCTCCAGCGAAATACCTACCCTCACAACAAAATCAGACAAATCTTTAAATTCTCCTTTACGCTCACGCTCTTCCAGCAGTTTACGCACAGCACCTCTTTCAAGATTATACAACATCATAAAACCCAGATACAAACGCTTACCTGTGATACTGTTCTGCCAGTTACTCCGATTGACACAGGGTGCCTCCACCTCAGCCCCATTAATACGGGCTTCGTGCAAATACAACTCCTGGCGATAAAATCCTCCTCCATTATTGAGTGTGGCCACCATATATTCGAGCGGATAATGAGCCTTTAAATAAAGCGCCTGATAACTCTCAATAGCATAACTGGCCGAATGCCCCTTGGCAAAAGCATAGTTGGCAAAACTCTCAATCTGCATCCAGATGTCTTTCACCGTTTGTTCGGCATAGCCTTTTTTACGACAGTTACTGTAAAACTTATCACGCACCTTCCAGAATTCGTTGCGCTGCCTGAACTTCCACGACATTCCCCGGCGCAGAATATCAGCTTCATCAAGGGTGAGACCAGCAAAATAATGCGCCACCTTAATAACATCCTCCTGATAAACCATCACCCCGTATGTCTCTTCCAGTATCTCGTACAACTGCGGAAGATCCTGTTTCGCTTTTTCTCGTCGTTTCTCATCCTGAAAACGAAGTATATACTCACGCATCATTCCGCTTTTGGCTACTCCCGGACGAATAATAGAACTGGCTGCCACCAACCGGAGGTAATCATCTGCTTTTAGCTTGGTTAATAGCATACGCATAGCTGGCGACTCTACATAAAAACACCCAATGGCCTTCCCCACTTTCAGATGTTCCTTAATGCGTTCGTCTTCTTTAAACTTTTTGATATCGTGAATATCAATATCAACACCTCTGTTCTCTTTGATGATATCCAATGCGTCCTTTATCTTACTCAACCCACGCTGACTGAGAATATCAAACTTATGCAGCCCCACATCCTCGGCTACATACATGTCAAACTGTGTTGACGGAAAGCCTTTGGGCAGCATCTCGGTGGCCGAATAATACGAGATAGGTTTTTCGGAAATAATGATGCCACTGGAGTGAATACTGCAATGACTGGGAAATCCGTCGATGTACTTACTATACTGAATCACCCATTTTCCATATTGCCCATAATTTTGTGGTGACGGATCTTTTTGCAGCGCTACAATTTCCTCTTCGGGCAAGCCAAAAACCTTCCCAATCTCTCTGAAAGCCGATTTATGATTGAATGTGATATAGGTTCCCAGCAATGCAACACGATCGTAGCCATATCGCTCAAAAATATAACGGGTCACATCATCCCGATCGGTCCACGAAAAGTCGATATCAAAATCGGGAGGTGAAGTCCGGTAAGGATTGATAAAACGCTCGAAATAAAGATTCAGACCAATGGGATCAACGTTGGTGATACGCAACAAATAAGCCACCAGACTATTGGCCCCACTGCCCCGCCCCACATAATAGTACCCTCTGCTACGAGCATATTTCACAATATCGTTGGTCACCAGAAAGTAAGCACAAAAACCCAGATCACGAATGGTCTTCAGTTCCTTATTCATTCGCTCTACTACTTCTTTGGGCCGATCAGGGAAACGATATTTCAGTCCTTCTTCGCATTCATCCTTCAACAACTGAAAATCCTTTTCGTCTGATCCCAGAAAAAAACGCTTATTCTTATTCACTCCCAGCTCAAAATCAATACTACACGATTCCATCAGCTTCTGCGTATTGTGTAGTATGGCAGGATATCGTCCAAATAGGCCAATCAGATCATCTTTCGACAGCAGCTTCTCATTCATCGTACCCTGTTCCTCTTCGGGCAATTTACTCAGCAGCATATTCAGGTCGATGGCACGTAGCAAACGATGCACATTGTAATCGTGCTTATCGCGAAACGTTACCGTGTGCTGAATCACCAGCTTACTCTTCTGATCTTTCCAAACCGAGAAAGGCAGATTCTTCAGCTGATCGGGACGCACTCCTATAAACTCATTATAACGTAATTCGCGTTTTTTGTTTGTGAACGGATAAATCACATAAGCATGCACAAACTCCGGAGCCTTAGCATCAAAATCATCTCCCAAATGCCGATACGCAGTAAGATGCTCGCACAACTCGCGATATCCCTCATTGTTACGGGCAATACCTACATACATCGGCTCAACTCCATTTCTAAAATCGATACCTACAACCGGTTTAATACCAAACTCAGCCGAACGACGTACAAAATCGATACAGGCCGAGGTACTGTTGATATCCGTCACAGCAAGAGTACTGTATCCTTTTTGTGAGGCTTCTTTCAGCAAATCTTCGGTAGAGATGGTTCCGTATTTAAAACTATAGTATGTATGACAGTTTGTGAGCACCTTTTTAGAGATTAGACCGTTAGACTTTTAGACTATTAAAAAAAGCTGTTGAGTTGTTGAATTGCAGAACTGTCGAGTTGTTAAGTTGATTTTATTACAATTAAACGACTCGATAGCTATCGAGTCAACAACTCAACAATTAAACATACAAGCCATTAGCTATCAGTCAATAGCTTTATAACTAACCATTCGCAACTGCTGTTTGTCCATTAAAAGGATTGGGTCGGGCAAGGGTTTTAGACCCCATTCCCATAGCACGCACCACCGCTTGTTGGCCGTAACGATCGCGCACCTTATCCATAGCCTGATAGAGCTTAATGAGTTTAAACGAATCTTCAAACAACCGGATCTGATAACTACCTCCAATCAGGTGACTAAAACGCACTCCCACCAGCCGCACCAGCACCCTACGATCATATACCTTATCAAACAGATCTTTCACCACCTCAATAAGGGTATGATCAAGCGAGGTATACGGAATGCGTTTTTGCTTGCTGTGTGTTTGAAAATCGCTGTAACGCACCTTTACCGTTACACAAGCCGTAATTTTATTGTCATGCCGCAGCTGAAAAGCCAGATTCTCAGCCATTCCTATAACAATGGCCCGCAGTTTATACACATCGGTGGTATCACTATCGAAAGTACGCTCCATCGAAAGCGATTTACGCTCGTAATAAGGCACCACAGGCGAATTATCTATGCCTTGTGCCTTTTTCCAGATGACAGCGCCATTTTTTCCCAGCACCCGTTCCATCAGCTCAACAGGCATTTGCTGAACCGTTCGTACCCGCTCCACTCCCATGCTTCGCAACAAACGATAAGTCTGATCGCCTACCATGGGTATTTTCTTCACCGATAAAGGAGCCAGAAAAGGCTTTTCATAACCATTTTCAATACGCATAAAGTTGTTAGGCTTAGCCTCGCCCGTTCCTACCTTCGAAACCGTTTTGCTGGTTGACAAACCAAACGAAATGGGCAGATGCGTCTCCCTGATAATCTCCTCGCGTAACTCCTGTGCCCATTGATAAGTCTGTTTTACGTAACGATCCATTCCACTCACATCCACATAAAATTCATCAATGGACGATTTTTCAAACATGGGCGAACGCTCTTTTACAATCTCTGTAACTGCATCTGAAAATTCGCTATACACAACACTATTCCCTCTGATAACAGTGGCATGCGGACACAATTGCCGGGCCATACGCATGGGCATAGCCGAATGAATGCCGTACTGCCTCGCCTCGTAGCTGCATGCAGCCACCACTCCCCTGTCGGAGGTTCCTCCTATCAGCACCGGACGGTTGTTTAATTTACTATCCATCAGGCGCTCGCACGACACAAAAAAAGTGTCTAAATCCAGATGTAAAATTGATTTCAACATTTATGTCGATATTTTCGTCATTATCCTGACTATAATTTAATCATTTTTTATATCTTTATGAAATAAACAGGTAGTTAGTTTTTAGCCAGAAGGCAGAAGAAATTGAATATCAAGAACAAAAAAAAGCTGTCGGCTAACAGCCATCAGCCAAAAGCTAGAAAATATGTATTTTGCAGAAAACATCCGTTTTTTACGCCAACGAAAGAAGCTCTCGCAAAGCGATCTGGCCAGCAATTTAGAACTTACACGAACCACTTTAGCAGGATACGAAAAAAGTGTTCAACCTCCGTTTAAGACACTGGTAAAATTTGCCGATTATTTTAAAGTATCCATCGATGCCTTGATCCGTTACAACCTTCAGGCTTTATCCGAATTTCAGCTTTCGCAGATAGAAGATGGTTTTGATATTGACGTAACCGGCCAAAAGCTTCGTTTACTAACCGTATCGGTGGATAAGGAAGGTAAAGAGAATATTGAGATGGTTCCGGTAAAGGCGCAGGCCGGATACACATCAGATTATGGTGATATCGAATTTATTTCGTCACTACCTAAGTTTTCGTTACCCTTTCTGCCGCAGGACAAAACCTACCGAACCTTCCAGATCAAAGGTGACTCAATGCTACCTATACCTGAAGGCTCATGGGTGACAGGTGCCTACATCCAAAACTGGAAAACCATTAAAGACGGCACTCCTTGCATTATTGTTACCCGCGAGGATGGCATTGTTTTTAAACTGGTGTATAACCAAATTGAAAAAGATCAGACACTATTATTGGTATCCACCAATCGTAACTACAAACCCTATGAGATAGCTGCTAACAGCATTATTGAGGTATGGCAGTTTGTTACCTATAATGGGTTTGAAGTGGAAAGAGGAACAAGATTATAGCAATACCATTATTCACCCCAAACCCCTAAAGGGGCTTTAATATCAAGGACAATGAGCGTGAGTGATCAGGTTAATATGTTTTACAATGCTAAACCGCATATATTCGAAAAAGCAAAAGCTTTACGC
Source organism: Carboxylicivirga caseinilyticus (assembly GCA_025499705.1). Taxonomy (GTDB): domain Bacteria; phylum Bacteroidota; class Bacteroidia; order Bacteroidales; family Marinilabiliaceae; genus Carboxylicivirga; species Carboxylicivirga caseinilyticus. The sequence continues at coordinate 41,493 of JAFMVE010000008.1, read as the reverse complement.
AAAAATATGACTAAATCAGAACTCATATTATGGGACAAATTAAAAGGTAAGCAAATACTTGGTTTACGATTTAGAGCTCAACATCCAATCGATATATTTATTGCTGATTTCTATTGCCATCCCATAAAACTAGTTATTGAAGTTGATGGTTTAATACACTTAAAACAACAACAAATAGAATACGACATTGGCAGAGAAGCTGAATTAAGCCATTGGAACATTAGAATTATCAGGTTTACCAATCAACAAATTGAAACCAATCTTGATTATGTCATTCAGGAAATAACATCTGAATGCAAACGCAGACTATCCGCAAGCCAAAGTCCCCTTCAGGGGATTTAGGGGTATACATAGCTATTAGCTAAAATCCTAAAAAAGCTACCAGCTATTGGTTATAGGCTATTAGCTTTTTCCTATCTTGTATGCTCTAATTTTAACTCATATGAAGAACCTCTTAATAACAGTCTTTATTATACTGGGTAGTGTACAATTGAAGGCACAAATAAAAGCTACGACCGAAACGGGTAACACTGTAATCTTACACAAAAACGGCACCTGGGAATATTACGAAGCCGGTACCGAAGAAACACTCAAACAGGAAGCCCAGGCAAAAGCGTTGCCAACAGCCATTACCATTGACACAACAAAAGATGTCACTTCAGAGCGCTTTGAGTTATTTTACGAAGTGAGTCCTCGGATGGCACGGTTCTTTGGCGAAGAGAAAGGAAAAATACGATGCAACAGCACCATCAGAAATCAAAAAGGCCGGTTTTTAATGTCGTTCGAAATTAACGTGCCTGTTGGAGATGCAAACCGATATTTTGGCCCCTCACTGGCAGAAAGTAGCATTACATTAGAACTAAGCAATGAGCAAAATATTGTTATTCCGATCACAGAAAACATCAGCGAAAAATGGATGGAGAAATGGAATCAGAGTTATTACATTGGAGCCGGATTTTTAAGCGAAGCTGATTTAAGCGCTATCGCAGGAAATCCTGTGATTAATGTATATATTGATTGGAAAAAACACCCTGAAAATTACAAAGTAAATAATAAATCGATACTTCAAAATGCAATTAATGAAGTACGCTAACCAAATAATTAAACCCTATGAATTCACACGAAATTGATTACGAAATTAAAGGCCACGATGTTCAGTTTGTAGAAATTGAACTCGACCCGCAGGAAACAGTCATTGCCGAAGCAGGCGCCATGCTTTACATGGAAGAAGGAATTGAATTTGAAGCAAAGATGGGCGATGGCTCCAATCCTTCGCAAGGTTTTTTTGGTAAACTGATGGCCGGAGCCTCACGTGTCATAACCGGCGAATCCTTATTTCTGACCCATTTTACCCATCGTGGATACGGCAAAAAGAAGGTCGCTTTTTCTGCTCCCTATCCGGGAACAATCGTACCGTTAAATTTAGCTCAGTTAGGTGGCAGAGTCATTGTACAAAAAGATGCTTTTTTATGTGCCGCTTTGGGCACCCGATTATCCATGCATTTTAATCAACGTCTGGGTGCCGGATTCTTTGGCGGAGAAGGCTTTATCCTTCAAAAACTGGAAGGCGATGGCAAAGCCTTTATTCATGCCGGAGGAACACTGATTGAGCGACAACTGAATAACGAAACACTAAGAATCGATACCGGTTGTGTGGTTGGTTTTACCGATGGAATTGATTTCAGTGTTCAAAAAGCAGGAAATCTTAAATCCATGATTTTTGGTGGAGAAGGATTGTTCCTGTCTACTTTAAGAGGCACCGGAACAGTATGGATTCAATCAATGCCAATCAGCAAATTGATCAGAGCCGTTGCTCCTCATGGTAAAAACTCAGGAAAAGAAGATGCCGGTGGATTATTAAATAATCTTTTTGAGTAACTTATCAGTTAATCAGTTTTCAGGCAAAAGGCAGTAGCTTACAAAGCATAAATTTGAAAGACCCATTTTATATTAGTCGCTCAAATGTCAACATTCGGTATACATTCACAAGTCATTAACTACTGCCTTCAAGCTTATTAATGGTTATAACATTCTCAAATCAAAATCCAATATCTTATCTACTCAGATTCGACATAAAAACCTTATAATTTTTAGCTATATTGATCTATTATTAATCTCCTTTACTTATAAATCAGCGCTAACTTCTTTTTGTTGTAGACCATTAAATAACATAAATCAAAATTGAGTATCATGAAATACTTTGTAACACCTCTGCTGATTATTCAATTACTTATATCGGGTTGTGTGAATAATCAAAAAGAAAACAACATTGTTGTGGAAAAGAATAGCTACTGGGATTATTCAAACAGCAATGACCAAATTACTGGTGGTATTAGAATGATTCCCATAGAAACCCCCAAAGGAACTTTTAATGTTTTTACTAAGCGAATGGGGAATAACCCGCGAATGAAAGTATTACTCCTTCATGGTGGTCCGGGTGGCACTCATGAATTTTTTGAGAGCTTTGACGGATACTTACCCAATGAACAGATTGAATACATTTATTATGACCAACTAGAAAGTTACTATAGTGACCAGCCAAATGATTCTACTCTTTGGACCATCACTCATTTTGTGGAAGAAGTAGAACAGGTGAGACAAGCCTTAAATCTTGATAAGGATAATTTCTATTTATTAGGTCAATCCTGGGGAGGCATATTGGCGATGGAGTATGCGCTGAAATATCAGGATCATCTAAAAGGACTGATCATATCAAACATGGTAGCGAGTATTCCTGAATACGAAAAGTATGCAGCCGAAGTATTGGGACCACAGCTACCTCCCGACGTGTATAAGGAAATTAAGGCTTTTGAAGCCAGTGAAGATTTTGGCAATCCCAAATACGCAGAGTTGGTTCAACAGCATTACTATACCAAACATATTCTGAGAAAACCATTAGCGGAATGGCCCGAATTCATAAACAGGGCTTTCAAACACCTTAATTCAAATATCTACATCTACATGCAGGGATATAGTGAATTTGGAGTTACCGGGAATGCATCTCTAAAAAATTGGGATGTATCAGACAGACTTTCCGAAATAAAAGTACCTACATTAATGTTGGGCGGAAAGTACGATACAATGGATCCTAAATATATGGAATGGATGAGTACTCAGGTTCAAAAAGGTCGCAGCGTTACAACCAATGGAGGTCATGTATCTCAATACGATGATCCAACAACATATTTCTCAGGATTAATTCAGTTTATTAAAGATGTAGACGCTGGGAAATTTAATTAGAAACCAACAGCAATCATAAAATTCACGAAGGAGCGCCCCCCGGTGTATTTGGAAATATATTTGAATTGTTTTTGAATAAAGAATCTTTTGCAATTTATGCCTGCCCCCAATGTGGAAAATTTGAATTCTTTACTCCTGAGAATGGATAACAAGATCCCTTTACTCATTTCATATTATTTACGAATAGTATATAAACATTCAGATTGAAGAATCTCCTTCAAACGTTAACCATAAATAGAAGGCTATTTTAATTTTAAATAATATTTCACCTGTTTATCAAATAAATAACTCACCCTAAAAAACTTACAATTCGTAAAATTCGAAATCATATTCTGCTATTTTTCTTTACCTTAGAACATGTTTCCGAAAAAAGTAATATTTGTTTTAAGTCTTTTGATCAGTATCTTAACCTATGGTCAGGATGAGAAAGCAAATATTGTTTGCTCGTCCGAAGAAACTGATTGGCTTCAAAACAACCTTCATAATATGAGGTATGCGCCAAATCCTACCTGGGCTCCTGGCGATTACATCGATGAAAACGGGGTACATCAAGGCATCATTTCTGATTACATTAAAATATTTGAAGATGAATTAAATGTAGATTTCATACGTGTTTACTACAAAGATTGGAAAGAAATGTATTCTGGCCTGTTGAACGACGAAATTGATTTTCTGGGTGCAATGCAGGTGACTGAAGAACGAAAAGATTATTTTGCATTTACTGAACCGGTTCTGAATATTCCCATCGTTCTTCTGATTAATAAAACCAAAACCTTTGATTTCTCAGACCATGATCTCAATGGGATGAAAATATCAGTCATGAGAGACTATATCACTCAAGACTATTTAACAGAGAATTACACCAATTTTGAATTGGTTGAATGTAACGATGAACTGGAAGCACTTATTAAAACCTCTTTGGGTTCTACTGATGCGACCATCGTTAATATTATGACAGCAAGCTTTATTGTTGAGAAATATGGAATTACCAACCTTAGCATAGGTACTGAACTGGACTTTGTATGGCATCTCTCTTTTGCCTTCAGAAAAGAACATAAAACGTTTGCACAGATCATCGATAAAATTCTTCTTACAATTGACGAAGATCAACGAAGACAAATATTTAATAAATGGGTATGTATTCCATTTATTCCTAAGCAAAACTTTTTTCAACGAAACTATAAGGTTTTTATCGTCTCATTAATTGTGTTTTTGATAGCACTTTTCATTTTTCTTTTTTATTCCATTGTTTTACGTCAAATGGTAAGGCGCAAAACATTGGAGCTAAAAAATGAACTTAGAGCTAAGAAAGAGACTATTATTCAATCGCAAAAGAATGAAGCTCGGTTGGAAAGCTTAGTAGAACTTTCAAAGATAAAAACAGATAAAAGTAAAGTATTTCTCGATCATGCCTTATATGAAATAGTGCGACTTACAGAAAGTAATTTTGGTTTGCTTTATAAATTTGATGTAAAAAACAATGTTTTTTTCTTATCCAATAAATTAGACATAAAAAACGCTTCAATTGAAGTAAACGAAACTTTTCCGTATAAAGATCTGGATCATTGCATTATAAGAGCTACCAATCTAAATATGAATACGTGCAGTAGCTGTAATCTATCACAAACTCATCAATGTCCGATAACATCCCAAAGATTTGAACATACTTTAATTTTCCCAATTTATGAGGATGATACCATCGAAGCATTACTATACCTCACAAGCCATAAAGCATATGATGAGAAAGATTCACATCAGATTGTTCAGCTTGTAAGTGCTATTTGGAAATTATTGAGCAAACAAAAATGGCAGGAAGAATTAATTATTGCAAAAGCAAAAGCTGAAGAAAGTGATAAACTTAAATCTTCATTTCTGGAAAATCTTTCACATGAGATCAGAACACCAATGAATGGAATAATTGGCTTCACAGAACTTTTAAACAGTCCTGACCTTTCCATTGAGGATGCACAATATTATACAAACGTAATACGTAACAGTGCTTATTATTTATTATCCATTATTACTGACATTATTGAAATATCCAAAATTGATTCTGGACTGGTTAAACCCAACAAAAACATTTTTTCACTTAGCGATTTTTTTGACAATATTCTGATAAATTCCCGCAATTTACTTGCCGACAAGACATTAAAAATCATTATTGATAACTGTAAAAACGGTGACCTTTCAATTCAGTCGGATGAATTAAAACTAAAACAGGTTATTATCAATTTGGTATCCAATGCCATTAAATACACCGACGAAGGCAGTATCACCATACAACATGAAATAAATAATAACCAATTAATAATTAAAGTGATTGATACCGGAATAGGTATTGCCCCTGAATATCAAAAGGTTATTTTTGAAAGATTCAGACAAGGAGATGCCAAATTAGCTTCACTTAAAGGTGGTACCGGTCTTGGGCTTTCTATTTCTGATTTATACATAAAGATGCTTGGTGGCAATATAAAACTGGATTCGGAAATTGGTAAAGGTTCTGTCTTTACAATTACTATTCCTGTTGAAGTCGTAACTACAAATGAATAAATATTACTTCATAAATTATCATTGAAGCTGTTGTACAATAATTTTATTGATTCACCCAATCTTTAAACTGAACAGCTTTCCCCCTGCTGATCATTATTTTATCATTTAGCTTATTGACTAGCTTAACAACCAGTTTTCCACTGAAATAAGCTTCAAAATGGTCAATGGCTTCGATATTAACAATGGTTTGACGATTAGTTCTGAAAAACATTTGAGGATCCAGTTCTTCTTCCAGCTTATCCAAAGGATGACTAAGAATATGTTGTTTTCCATCAAACGCAACAGCAAAGGTAACCCTCGACTCAAAATAGAAATAAGCTATTTCTTCTACAGGTAGCTTAAAAAATGAGTCTCTTTTGGAGATAAGAAATCGTTTACGGTATCCACCGCTCGAAGACATTATGCTACGTGCCAACTGCTGATAATCGACTTTACTGGATTGCGAAACATTGGTTTCGAACAATTCAATTGCACGCTCAAACTTTTCAATAGCTTTTATTAATTCCGATTCCTTAATAGGTTTAAGTAGGTAATCAACACTATTCAATTGAAATGCCTTTAAGGCAAATTCGTTATATGCCGTTGTAAATATGATTGGATTCTCTACTTTCATCTGTTCGAAAATGGAGAACGAATTGCCATCAGCCAGTTCAATATCCAAAAAAATCAGCGGTTTAATATCACTATTTTGCAACCAATCAATTGTTTCAGAAACACTCTGTAAAATAGCAAGTACATTCCACTCAGGACGTAATTTCTGAATCATATCCTTTAACATCCCTGCCGTATGCAACTCATCTTCAACAATAATAACCTTTATCTGCATATGCTATTATATTAATGGTAATTCAACAACAAACTCTGTTGCATCGTGTTTAACATTCATTTCCCGCTCACTTAGAAATGCCATTCTTTTCTTCAAATTTTTTAATCCTGTATTAGTTGAATAAGTAGTATTTTTAGGATTAAGGTTATTTGTTACCCTAACAAATTCTTTATTAGCTTGTATTGAAATTCTTAATGGTCTCTTTACTGTAGCAACATTGTGCTTGATGGCATTTTCAACCAAGAACTGCAGTCCTAAAACCGGAATATGTCTTGAATTTGCTTCCTCATCAATGTCATAGAATAATTGCAGTCCTTCTCCTAATCGTTCTTTGTGCATTTCAAGATACGATTTAATAAATTCCAACTCTTCATTCAGGCTGACTGATAGATTATCCTTGCTTTTCAAAACATATCGATACACATCGGAGAAATTCTCCGCATACCGGATTGCCGCCTTTTGATCCTGCCGGATTATAGCAATCAGTGTACTTAGATTATTAAATAAGAAATGTGGGTTAATCTGATCCTGCAAAGCCCTGTAGTCAAGTTCCAGTTTCTCATTTTGTAAGGCTTCGTTTTCTTTAATAAACATAGCCAGACTTTGGTGATAATTATAGGCAATGAGTAAACTAACATAAATAGACACAAACAAAATAGAAATAACCATACTTGCAAGAAAGAGAGTTCTGGGAATTTCTTGCCCTCTTTCGATCAATGGTTTGGTTATATAGGCGAGACGAGCCACAACAATGTACCAAAACACAGTAAACAGAAGCAGCGAAACCAATCGCTTAAATGTATGCTGATGCCATGAGTATTTATAACCAAGAAGTTTATTAAAAGCAAAAATACCTTCTGATATAGTAACAAAAAGACAAACAGTAAAAGCAAAACTTTCTAACGTATATTCCTCTTCAGGAAAGAAGGTTTTAACAACAACCATATTAAATACAACTCCTATAATTGTTTCAAACAGGAGTCTTGCTTTATAGCTAACTATTTTCGGTTGACAGTCTTTCTTTTTCATTGCTAACGATGCTTTAAAGTTAGCGACAAGTATTGATTTTCCTGTCGCCAACCATAAAAATAATCAGGTATTTAAAACCACTATCTAATTCTTCATCTGACTTAATTGACCAATTCCTTTATAATAACTTGTTTTCGCAATTTCATATTCAGCCAATGCTACTAGCAGATTAGCCTGCGCTTTTTGCCAGCTAGCCTGTGCATTAAGCAGGTCGGTCGTTGAATTCAGTCCGGCTTCATAACTCAGGCTTACTTCTTCCAGGCTTTCTTCAGCCTCTTCTTTTGCACTTTTAGCCAAAACAATTGATTCGTAGGCTTCCACCAGATTTAGCATATATTGCTGTACTTCAAGCTGAACCAATTCTTTAGTATCATCTAATTGAAGTTGTGCCTGCTGCTTTTGGTAACGAACCGCATCCATCTTATACTTTTTCTCTCTCCAATGGATCAAAGGAATGGATAGCTGAGCATTTACCTGAGTCATGGTGCGGCTTGTTGAAAGCGTTGGTAGATCCATATATCCATAACTTACCTGAGCACCTAGTTGAGGCAAGTAAGAACCTGCCAACGATTTCTTTTGCAATTCAACTATCTCAACCTGACCATCCAGCATTTTAAGCTCATTTCTGTTTTCCAAAGCCATAGTTAATGAATTACTCACATTTAACAATTCCGGATCATCCTGCAAGCTTTCACTTATCTCTAACTCGGTATTTAAAGGTAAACCAATCTGCTGGCACAAATTCATTTGAATTAACTTATAACCGTTACGCACTTTAATCAGATTCAATTTTGCTTCATTCTTTTGAACAGACACTTTCAAATATTCACTCTTTGGGGTTAATCCAACTTCGTACATGGTCTGTAACTGACTCTGCAATGAGTCCAGCATCTCAACATATTTATCTGCCACTTTCAGGTTTTCTTTTAAAGCCACCATCTGCCAGTATATATTATCAGTATTTAAAATGACTTCATCCGATTTCAATTGAAAATTCTGCCTGGCAATTTCAACCCCTTTATCAGCCATTTTATTTCCATAACGTATTTGTCCACCTGCATAAATAGGAATAGCTGCAGCTACCTGTGCCTGATACAATCTCAGTCCTTCTGTTTCAAGTGCCATTCCCGGAAAATAAGCATCACTATTACCGGTAATATTTCCATCTTCATCAGCTGATGGAAGAAAAAAACCAGGTATTTCAATATTCTCCATATCTGGCAGATACATTAAGGTTCCTGTTCCATCAATCATTGGCAAATAATTGGTGCGTGCCTCCTTTTGCTTCGAAACCGCTTCCATCTGCTTTAAATCGGCTACTTTTAAGGTCCTGTTGTACTCAAGTGCCATACTTCGGGCTTTGCTAATGGTCATTACTTCCTGACCATTAACCACTGAAACTAACAGTAAACCGATTAGTATATATATGTTTTTGAATTTCATAATAACAATATTTTAAGCTGACAAAACTTATATATCTATCAGCTAATGAGTTGTATTTACTTAACTTTCTTATAATGCAACGATCTTGTGTCAACACGGTAGAACACTGCATACAAGACAGGCACTACAACCAGGGTAATGATTGACCCAATCAATAAACCAAACATAATAGCGATGGCCATACTGTTGAACATCATGTCCCACAATAATGGAAGCATACCCAAAATAGTAGTGAGCGAAGCCATCATTACAGGTCGTACCCTCGAAATGGTTGAATCAATAATGGCATGAAGTTTATCTTTCCCTTCTTTAATCTCAAGATTAATTTCATCAAGTAATACTACTGCATTCTTAATCATCATTCCCATTAATCCTAAAGTACCTACCAATGCCATAAAAGAGAAGTATCCTTGTGTTACTATAAAACCAAAAACAACACCAATAAAAGCCAGCGGTACAAGTAAGAAGATTATAATTGGCTGGCGGAAATTACCAAACAAACCAATGATGATGATGATCATTAAAAACAATGCCATCGGAAGATTTTCAGCCAATCCAGCATTGGCTTGTTCACTGGTATGCATTTCTCCTAACCATTCCAGTTCATAACCCTCTGGCAGAGCAATAGATTCAATCTTTGATTTAATCTTCGACATGACCACATTGGTAGTCGTTCCGTCTATCGGATCACACTGGGCTTTAATAGCTCTTTGCCCGTTGTAATGCATGATTCTACTATCTGACCATTCAATAGAAACGGAATCAACCAGTTGTCCTAATGGAATACTATTCGGTAGTGCAGCCCATACAGGAATAGAATTGATTTGACTAACATCCTGATCTAAGTTTTTTTCCAATCTCAGCATTACAGGTAACTGATAATCGCCATCGTAAAAAACACCAACGGGTGCGCCATTGGAAGCTATTGCCAGAGCACGAGCTACGTCTTCACGATTTACCATGAGTTCACGAGCCTTCACATTTGAATAAACCGGTTTGAGTACTTTTACCTCATTTTTCCAGTTATCAGTCACAAACTGGGTAGTAGGTTCGTCTCTCATAATCTGCTTCGCCTGTTCAGCCAGATCTTTTAAGACAGCCTCATCCTTACCTGAAAATTTCACTTCTATCTTGGCATCTCCACCAATAGCAACATATTCTCTAACTCTGGCCAAAGCTTGCGGATAGGATTCAGTAACATAATCTTGTAATTCAGACATTACTTCCCTGGTTTTCTCAACATTTTTAACCGAGATAATCAGCTCTCCGTAACTCTGACTTAAACCATTCATAGGTCGTAATAAAGTATACCTGGCAGGTGTACTTCCCAAACCTGTTACTACATATGATATTTCATCCCACGATGATATTTCCTTCTGAATCTCATCAAGATCTGATTCCACCTGACTTAAATCCGAACCTTCTGGCAATCGATACTCTAACAGAAACTGGTCATAATTAGCTCCCGGGAAGAAATTCTGTTTCATGTATTTAGCTGAAAATAAAGCAAGAACCAGAATAACAAATGTTCCGATAGCAAATAATGACTTGTGCCACAGTGAAAAACGAACTACACGTTCAAAAACCCTGTAGAATTTATTATCATATGGATTCGTTGATTCTTCTTTCTTCTTTTTACTACCGTTCGAATAAAAATACTGAGCCATAAATGGAGTTTGAAGCATTGCCAGTATCCAACTCACAAAGAGCGATATGGCTAACACAAAAAACAACGGTTTCAGAAACTCACCTGCTCCGGTACTGTTAAACCCTAAAGGCATAAATGCAAGGATAGCCACTAGCGTGGCAGCCAGTAATGGCATAGCTGATTTCTTTGCTGTATTAACAAAGGCTCTTTTTCGATCCATCCCTTTCTGAAGATCTACCAGGATACCGTCAGCAACAACAATGGCATTATCAACCAACATACCCATAGCAATAATAATTGCAGCCAATGAGACTCTGTGCAGTTCTATATCCATTCCTTTCATCACAATGAAAGTACCCAGAATGGTAAAAACCAAACCACTGGCAATCAGCAGACCAGCTTTCATACCCATAAAAATGAGTAAAACAGCAATTACAATCACAACAGATTCAACCAGATTAACCATAAAATTATCAATGGCATCATCAACCTTTTGGTGTTGATAAAATATAGGATGTATATCCACACCAACCGGAAGATTATTCTGTAATTCAGCTAATCTTGCTTCAACACGTTCACCTAATTCAATAACGTTTCCGCCTTTCTCCATTGAGACAGCCAAACTGATTGATTCTGTTCCGTTAAATTTTAATTTCTGATGAACAGGTGTATAGAAGCCTCGTTCAACTTTAGCAATCTCACCCAGTTTATACCGACCACCATTGGGCAGGACTACTTCAAAGTCTTTAATCTCATTCAGATCCTGAAACTTGTTACCAATATCCAGTCGAATGCGCTCACTTCCGTTTTTGAATGATCCAGGATCAACAATGATTCCCTGATCATAAAACTTCTGAAATATCATCATAGGATTAATTCCCAATGATGCGAAATATTCATTGTCAATGATAATGTCGATGGTTTCTGTTTGCTTTCCAAACACTTCAATTCGCTTCACACCTTCCACAAGCAACATTTCTTCCTTCACATAATCAACATACGACTGAAATTCGTCGTATTTGTATCCATCGTTACTTATGGCGAAGAAAATACCCGACACATCACCAAAGTCATCATTTACAATTGGTTCACTGGCACCTCTTGGTAAGCTACCTTTGATATCATGTATTTTACGACGCAAATGATCGTATAATTGAGGCATTTCTTTTGATCGGGTACCCGACTTAATATTTACAGTAATCTCTGACATTCCGGCAATGGAACGAGACTCTATAAAATCAATATTTTCGAGCCTTTGAATGGCCTTCTCCAACACCTCTGTCACTTCTTTTTCAACCTCTTCGGCTGATGCACCCGGGTATGGAGTTATTACAACAGCAGCTTTAATTGGTATCTCCGGGTCTTCAAGCTTACCCATATTTCGAAAAGAGGATACTCCTCCTAAAATCAAGGCGATGAAGAAAAAGCTTAAAAAAGCTTTCTGACTTAATATCTTATCTAACATATTCAGGTTACGTTTCTGATTACAGCTTATTATTTTCCAACACTCTCACTTCCTGATTATCCTGCAAACTATGCACTCCGGCCACTACAATCATTTCATCACCTTTGAGCTTGCTGTTTATCGCCACATAACCATTATTTATTAATTGATTGACCTGAATCTGTTGTTTATTAACAGTAGAATTAGCCCGATTATACACCCAAACATACGATGCCTCGCCTTCTTTAAATACCGATTCCAATGGCACAACCATCTGTTGTTTTCCCTGGGTTGATACTTCAACATTAACCTTTACCGACATACCCGGACGTAACTGAGAAACCTGTTCTTTGGATAAAGCCAGACGAACATCATACATATCACTTCCATTGGCTTTTTCGTTAACAGACAGAATTTCAGCTTCTATCCCTTTAACACCTGCAGTTGTCACATCGCAAGTTATCTTTTTAAAATCGTTTGATTGAGCAACCTGTCGTTCTGAAAGACTAAAATGCACTTCCAACTGGCTCACATCCAACAGTGAGATAACAGGCTGTCCCGGACCAACATTCTCATATTTATGAATATTTCTTTTATAGACATAACCAGAAAACGGAGCTTTTAATTCGGTATCGTGTAATGCATTTTCAGCCGCTTCATATTGACTTTTTGCTCCCAGATATCCTGCTTCCAACTTCTCTAATGTATTAGCCGGAAGCTTATTCTTCTCAAACAGCTCCTTATAACGAGTATATTCCCCTTCTATCTGATCGTACTGGGCTTTAGCTCCTTGCAAACGAATTTTATAATCACGCTTATCAATTTTGGCAATTACCTGACCTTCTTTTACATAGTCTCCTTCATCAACCAACAAATCAACTACCTGTCCTCCAACTTTAAAAGCCACATTAACTTCACGTTTCTCTTTCACTTGTCCGTTAAATTGCAGTTGCTCTCCCAATTTATTGGTATCCAGCTGCATTACTTTAACATAGCGGGCTTTTTTGACAGTCTCTTCCTTTTTGCTCCCACACCCTGCCAACACTGTTACCAAAATTGTCAGCATGAATAAATAATGTAATTTGTTTTGCATGTTCTGTTGAATAATTTGAATTAATCTTTTGATAGTTTCCAGCAAAAATATTTCACTAATCAGCTCTTTTTCAGATTTTATTGCAGGAAACGGTTATTCTTATGTATGAACATGCCTCAAGTAAGTATTAAAAGAATCGGATCTGTTCGAAAAAATTAAAAATAGATGATTTACAGCCTTTTGAATGGAAGTATTTTGTAATTTCACATGGTATCAAAAACAATTAAAATCATTAGCTGGTTTGATAATCAGTAAACCTATAAAACGAAAACATATGTCCCAATTTTATAAAATAACCCTTTTCTTTTTAGCCAGTTTAGTTTTAACTCATTCAGCCATTGCTCAGGATAAATCTGCTTATCAGCTATTCAATTCGAAAGGCAAAAAGGTTGCTTTTCAAAAGATGCTAAAAGAAGCATCTCAATCAGATATTGTATTTTTTGGAGAACTACACAATAATGCCATTTCACACTGGTTACAATACGAACTTACCAACGAACTCAATAAATCGAGGAAACTCATACTGGGAGCGGAAATGTTTGAGGCTGACAATCAGGAAGGCCTGAATCAATACTTACAAAGTCTGATCAACGAAGATTCCTTATCAAGTAAAGTGAGATTATGGCCTAATTATCCAACTGATTATAAACCATTGGTTAAACTAGCCAAAGAACATCAATTACCTTTTATTGCAACCAATGTTCCCCGAAGATATGCAAGTCAGGTGTACAGAAAAGGTGTTGAATCGCTCGACTCATTAAGCACAGAAGAAAAAAACTGGATGGCTCCCCTTCCTTTCGCATACGATAGTAACGTAGCATGTTACAAAAACATGTTAAGCATGGGCGGTGGCCACGGTGGCGAAAATCTTCCCAAAGCCCAGGCCTTGAAAGATGCAACCATGGCTTATTTTATTCTTAAAAATTTTGAAGCCGGTAAATTGTTTATTCATTATAACGGAGCATATCACAGCGACAATCATGAAGGTATTGTATGGCAGATTCGTCAGAATAATCAAAATCTGAAGATCATTACTATTTCCACCGTCAACCAAAGCGATTTAAAAAAGCTGACAGATGAGAATAAAGGAAAGGCTGACTTTATTATTTGTGTTGATGAAGATATGACACCAACCTACTAACCTAAATTGGATTTATAATTCATTTTAAGGTAGGAAATATGGTTAATGTATAAAAAAATTTAAACACCCCCCTTAAATCATATACTTCCAATAAATAAAAAATTATATTTACCATTACTTTAAACAATTACACATCTAAAATCAACCAAATTATGAAATTTGTTTATTTCATCCTGTTTATTTTGGCATTAGCATCGTGCAATACCAATAATACGGTAAAAATTACCGGAACCATCACAAATCCGGATGGCGATGTCATTACGCTTAACGTTCCTTTTAAGACTAGTCGCGACACCATTGCAACCATCCAGGAAGATGGCACATTTAAAGCCGAATTGGAAATTACCAAACCATATATGGCTACAATAATCAATGGTGATGCCTTTGTAAAACTGAATCTGGTTCCTGGTTCTGTTCTTAACATCAGCTTTGACGGCACTGAGCTTAAAAGTGGTAAAACTGAAAATGTTACTATTGAAGGTGAAGGAAGTGAAAGCTCCATACTTTTACTTGAATTGCGTAACATTCAACCAGAAGAAAACATAAAAGCCTTACTTGCCTATCCAGCACCCGAATTCGATTCCAAGGTAACTTCTCATATCCAAACAATCACTGATAAAATAGATGAGTTTGAGTCATCAAATCCTGGTTATGAAAGCCTAACCGAAATACTTCGTCTGGAGCAAAAAGTAGCATTAGCTCAATATTATAATTACTTTGTAATGTATCATGCGCGCTTTGCGCCAAACGACACACTACCAGTGCCGGAAGAATTCAAAACTTTTGTTGATGCCATTGCAACAGACAATTACGATGCATTTGAACTAAGCAGACAATATAAAGGCTTTGTTGTAGATCAAACTATGTCTGCCATTGATGACAAGCTGACTCAGGATGGAGTTGCTGAAGGTAGCATTGCCTACACCAGTAAATTATTTGATGCTGTTGTAGCAATGGAAGTACCTCAAATAGTAAAAGATGAAATGGGAAATCGAATGCTGGGATCTTACACCTACGAACCAGACAGCATCAAAGAAGTGATGAAGACCCGATATACCGAGATCATCAAAAACGAAGAATATACCAATGAATTTAAAGCACTTTTGGCAAAATTAGAGAAACTGCAACCCGGAGCAGTGGCGCCAACCTTTGCTTATAACGACATTAATGGTAACCAGGTTACTTCTGAAGATTTAAAAGGAAAAGTAATCTATATTGATGTTTGGGCAACCTGGTGTGGACCTTGTAAAGGCGAAATTCCATATTTAAAAGCAATGGAAGAAGAATTACATGATTCAGACATTGCCTTTGTAAGTATCTCGGTTGATAATGACAAAAGTGCCTGGGAAAAGATGGTTGCCGATAAAGAATTGAGAGGATATCAACTCTTTGCACCTAATGCATGGGACTCAGAAATTATTCAAAATTATGCTATCAGAGGCATTCCTCGCTTTATTATGATTGACAAAGAAGGAAAATTGGTTAATGCCAATGCCACTCGCCCATCCAACCCTGAAACAAAAGATAAGTTGATTGAACTGGCAAACAGTTAATATCAAATTCAATAAGATAATTAAAACCTGGCTTTTTAAGTCAGGTTTTTTTGTATCTGTAAACTTCCCATCACGTATGGCTTTCAGAAGATTTTAACCGCTCACTTTCAAAACCATAACAAATATTAGCAGAAAAAAATTTGGTATATAAAATATTTCCCCTACTTTTGACTGAACGTTCAGTCATTTAAAAATCATGTCACCAAGAACAGATATACAAAACGAAAAAATTCGAGAAGAACGCAAACAGCAAATCATGCAAGTTGCGTTGGAAGTAATTGCAGAAAATGGATTTGCAAGCGCATCTATATCTCGAATTGCACAAAAAGCAGGAATCTCCAAAGGATTAATGTATAATTACTTCGAAAGCAAAGAAGCTTTGGTAATCAGCATCATGCTGGAAGGATTCAATCAACTTACTTCTGCTTTTGATCCCAACCACGATGGAGTATTAACAGAGGCAGAACTGCACTTCTTTATAGATCATTCATTCAAAACACTGGAAGACAATCTTCCATTCTGGCGTATGTACTTTATGGTACTGCTTCAACCAGACGTTTATAACATCATTACTCCTCATCTTGAAAAAACATTACAACCTTTCTACGAGACAGCCATGAGCTTTTTTATCAACCATGGGTACGAAGATCCGCTTACTGAAGTCCGATTTTTTGCAGCCATGATGGATGGTGTAGGCCTTCATTATATAATGGACCCCGACAATTTTCCGATGGAAGGAGTAAAAAAGAAAATGCATCAAATGTTTAAGAGCAAATTATAGAATAACCCTAAATACAAAACAATGTCAACTATTCAATTATTAAAAACTACGTTTCTTAGTCTTGTTATCGTGCTATCTTCAATGGCAAAAGCACAAGATGCAAAAGAAATTGTAAAGCAGGCAGATGATAAAATGCAGGGAGAAGAATCCAGCATATCTGTAATGTCTATGACGATTAAACGTCCGACCTATGAAAGGAACCTGACTTTTAAAAACTGGACAAAAGGAACTCAGTTTGCTATGACTCTTGTTACTGCTCCTGCACAGGAAAAAGGTCAGACCTTTTTGAAACGCGAACGCGAAATGTGGAACTGGAATCCACGTATCTCACGCATGATTAAACTTCCACCTTCAATGATGTCGCAAGGCTGGATGGGATCGGACTACACCAATGATGATGCCTTAAAAAAATCTTCTATCGTTGAAGATTACAACCATACCCTGCTTGGTTCAGAAGAAATTGACGGACATGACTGTTACCATATTCAACTGATTCCTAACGAAGAAGCAGCCGTAGTTTGGGGTAAAGTAATAATGTGGATTACAAAAGACGAATATATTCAAATGAAGATTGAGTATTACGATGAAGATGAGTTTTTGGTAAAAACTGAACTGGCTCATAACATCACCACGCTTGGAGGACGTGTTTTACCTTCGCAATTTGAGATTATTCCGGCCGACAAACCCAATCAGCGCACCCTTGTGAACATTGAGAATATTGAATTTAATGTGCCTATTGAAGACACATTCTTCTCGCAACAAAGCATGAAACGAATTCGCTAATCAAATACTGCAAAATCATGGCAAACAGCGAACTAAAACTAGCCTGGCGAAATATCTGGCGCAACAAGCGAAGAACTCTGATTACTGTAGCATCCATCTATTTTGGTGTAATTCTAAGTACTTTGATGACTTCGATGCAGAATGGCACTTATTCAAAAATGATTGATAATGTAGTTAGCTTTTATTCGGGTTATGTCCAGATTCATCACCCTGATTATTGGGAAACTAAATCGATTGATGACCTTTTTGTTCCAACTGATTCATTAATGGAAATTGTATCAGGCAATAAAGACGTGGACATGATTATTCCCCGCATGGAGTCTTTTGCTCTAATGTCATATGGTAATAACACGAAAGGTGGAATGTTAATAGGAGTTGACCCTCCTAAAGAAAACGAATTGACCAGACTTGGACATTGGGTTAGTAAGGGTAAATATCTGGAGCCGGATGACGATGGCATATTAATGGCAGTTAACCTGGCCAAAGCTTTAAATGTGCAGATTGGCGACACCATAGCCTTAATCAGCCAGGGATATCATGGATATAGTGCCAGTGGGCTCTTTCCTTTGAAAGGTATTCTTGAGTTTCCTTTCCCGGCAATGAATAATTTCGGAACTTATATTACACTCAATAAAGCCCGTGAGTTTTTCTCAGCTCTGGAAATGGTCACTAGTCTGGTATTAACCGTTGACGACTATGACGATGTTTATCCTGTAAAACATCATCTGGAAGGAAGTCTGGGAGATAATTATTCTGTAATGACCTGGGACGAAATGGACCCGGTTACCAAACAAATGATCGAAGGAGACAAAGGTCAGGGCATCATCATGAAAGGGATTTTATATATCCTTATTGGCTTTGGAGTCTTCTCAACAGTGATTATGATGATTGCAGAACGAAGAAAAGAACTGGGTGTGATGGTTGCCGTTGGTATGAATAAACTTAAGCTGGCTAAAGTGTTGTTTTACGAAACCATGTTGATTGGAATGGTGGGTGTCATTGCCGGTTTTGCTATGAGTGTACCTTTAGTCTGGGGTTTGGTTAACAGCCCTATTCCTCTCACCGGTGAAGTAGCTGAAGTATATGAACAATTTGGTATGGAACCAGCTATCTATTTTGGTAACGATCCAATGGTTTTCTGGGGGCAGTTACTCATTGTATTTGCCATTACCTTATTGGTTTCCATCTATCCATTGAGTAAAATACTCAGGTTACAGGTTACCAAAGCACTTCGTTCTTAACTATAAAATAGACTATCATGATACTATCAATATCCTGGCGTAATGTGTGGCGAAGTAAAACCCGCAGTGTGGTAATATTATTAGCCATCGCCTTAGGAATTTTCACAGGAGTATTCAACTATGCCTTTTATAATGGCATGGCAGATCAACGAATCAACTCAGCCATTTCAACAGAAGCCTCACATATTCAGATTCATCCCAAAGGCTACCTCGATGAGCCTGATGAAAAAAATTACATCAGTAATGCAGCCTCTCTGGCAAGTGAGATTTCAGACAAAGATTCAGTGAAAGCAGCTTGCTCACGTTTTATTGTGCAAGGAATGATCCAATCGCCCACTACCTCATCGGGTATTAAAATAATGGGGATTAATCCTGAAATTGAATCAACAGTGACCAATGTTCACAGTAAAATTATTGATGGAGCTTATTTTGAAGGTGTAAAACGTAATCCGGTAGTAATTGGTCAGAAACTGGCTGATAAACTCAAACTAAAAGTTCGCTCAAAAGTGGTTATTACTTTTGCTGATGCTTCGGGTTATATATCAGGAGCTTCCTTCAGGGTGGCAGGCATATACGAAACATCCAACAAGATGTATGATCAGACCAATATTTTTGTCAGAGCAGATGACCTGACTTCATTATATGGTGCTGACATAAACGCCGGTCACGAAATAGCTGTTTTACTCAATCAATCTGATGATGTGCCAGCTGTTCTGACAGGACTAACAAATAAGTATCAGCAATACGATGTAAAAGAGTGGCGTAAGATCATGCCGGAAGTATCCATGCTGGAATCAAGTCTGGATATATCCATGTATATTTTCATGATTATTATTCTTCTGGCACTGACCTTTGGAATTATCAACACCATGCTAATGGCTGTTTTGGAACGCACCAAAGAATTGGGTATGCTCATGTCGATAGGTATGAATAAAGGGCGTGTTTTTAAGATGATTATGATCGAAACGGTCTTCCTTTCTCTCATTGGCGGTGTTGTAGGCATAATAATAGGAGCTTTAGTAACTGTTCTTACTGCTAAATCAGGCATTGACATATCCATTGTATCAGAAGGATTTGGTGCAATGGGATATGATTCAATGGTTTATCCGGTTTTAAGAATCAAAAATGTAATTGATGTGGTTGTCATGGTATTTATCACCGGCATGTTGGCAGCACTCTACCCTGCCTATAAGGCTTTGAAGCTGAAACCAGCCGAAGCCATTCGCATTGATATGTAAAAAATGAAGTTTGTAACCTTTAAAATCAAACACAATGAATGTAATTGAAGTAAAAAACCTAAGCAAAATATATAACGATTCAGAAGTTAAAGTTCACGCTGTTCAAGGAATCGATTTAGCCATACAGGAAGGTGAATTCACTGCCATTGTAGGTCCATCGGGATGTGGTAAAACAACATTTCTTAATATGCTGGGTGGGCTGGATCAACCTACAGAAGGAAGCATCAGGGTTGGAGAAACCATGGTAAATGATCTGAAATCATCAGAATTGATTGATTTCAGATTGCACAATATTGGTTTTGTTTTTCAGGCCTATAACCTGATACCCGTATTAACAGCTAAAGAAAATGTGGAGTTTATCATGCAATTACAGGGCAAAAGTAAAGAGGAACGTGACAAAAGAGCCATCAGCCTCTTAACTGAAGTCGGTTTAGGAGATCGCGTTGATGCCCGTCCTTCAAGACTTTCCGGTGGTCAGCAACAACGTGTGGCTGTGGCAAGGGCACTGGCTTCCAAACCTAAATTTGTTCTGGCTGATGAGCCTACTGCCAATCTTGATTCTACCTCAACAGAAACATTACTCGATATCATGGAAAGGCTGAACCGCGAAGAAAATATCACATTTATCTTTAGTACTCACGATGCCAGGGTAGTTAATAAAGCCCGTCGGGTTATTCAACTGGAAGATGGTAAAATTATCAAAGATGAACGTAAAGCTTAAATCCATGCTTCGATTCAAACCAACACTGTTGATACTTTTTGGATTCTTAATCTCAACCTTAACCGCTGCTCAATTTGATGATTCAGCAAAAAAGCTTGTTGTAAATGGATATTTGGTTAATATGCAATCGGTATCTATTTCAAAAATGCCGTTTGAGATACCTGATTCTCTTGATTTTTTAAAGCGTGGAGATGACCATCTTTACATCACAGATATTTATTTTCAGAATCGTTTGAATCTGTTTTGGTATGCGAGTGATAAACTAACCATATCTGCTCAGATGCGTAATCGTTTAATGATCGGAGATCAGGTGAGACTGGATTATACCGGACTGATGGAGAAGGGATATGAAAAGAATGGAAACTTCATTAATCCTTCGTGGAATATTGCTGTAGGCAACAGTTACATTCTAAACTTGGCTTTTGATCGCATTTACGCTGAGTATTCTTCGGGTAATATGGACATTACAATTGGAAAACAGCGCATCAATTGGGGTAAAACATTTGCCTTCAATCCCAACGACATGTTCAACACCTACTCCTATTTCGACTTTGATTATGAAGAGAAACCCGGAACAGATGCAGTGAGAGCCATGTATTATACCGGAGCAGCTTCATCCATTGAGCTGGCTGCCAACATCGATAGTGCTTCACAGGTATCTGCGGCTGTTAAATGGAATGCCAATATCTGGAATTACGATTTTCAACTGATTGGTGGAACCTTAAAAGGAGAAGATCTGGCCTTGGGTTTTGGCTGGTCGGGATACGTTAAAAACTCAAGTTGGCGAGGCGAGTTGAGCTGGTATCAGCCTTTTGAAAATTTCGCTGATACATCTGGCATTATTATGCTATCTACCGGAATGGATTATTCCATTGATTCGAAATGGACGGTACAAGGCGAAGTATTAGTTGCCAAATTACCAGAAGGAAAAGAAATTGCATTTTTTGATGCTTATGCACCACCCCGATCAGTAAAAGATCTGGCCACTTCGCCATTTCAATTACTTGGTAGTGCAATGTTCCAGGCTACTCCATTATCAACATTTTCGCTGTCTGGAATCTGGTATCCTCATCCCAATATTAAAGGTATTTTTTGGGGACCATCCTGGACATATAGTATTGCTGACAACTTTAGCGCATCACTCTATTGGCAGTTTTTCCATGGTATTTTCCCCAACAGTATTACCGGCGAAATCAGTAAGCAAAATGTGAATGCTGGCTTTTTACGAATGAAATACAGCTTTTAGATTTGTTTATGTCAATCGATAGGGAATAGTAAGCGCAAAGGTTGTTCCTTTGGGTGAAGAGGTAAGTAGTTCAACTTTACCTTCAAGCATTTCTGCAAGGTTAAGACAAATAGCCAGTCCCAGACCCGTACCAGGAATGCTAAAGGTTTTTTTGTCTTTTACCTGTACAAAACGTTCAAATATCTTTTTATGAAACTTTTGTGGAATACCAATACCGGTATCGACTACATGAAACAGCAGATTATTGTCAACCAAAGACACTTTTAATGAAATTTTCCCTTTACGGGTATATTTTACAGAGTTGTTTAACAAATTGGATAAAATCTGTCTTAGTTTAACCTCATCCGTCTGCACAGTTTTATGTTGCAAGAATTCTGGAACATCAAAAAATGTTTCTATATGTTCTTTATGATAGTTATATAGAAAAGATTGAATGTTTAATTCAAGGCTTTTAATGATGCCGGCAATATTAACTGCAGTAATGATAGGTTTTACATATCCGGCTTCAATCTTAGAAAAGTCCACCAAATCATTAATCAGGTTTAATAAGTGAGAACTGTTATTTAATATGATATCGGCAAAATCTTTTACTTCACTCATTATTAAATTATCTTCTTTAATCAATTCGGCAAAACCTAAAATGGCATTCATAGGCGTCCGAATCTCGTGACTCATATTAGCCAGGAATGAAGATTTTAAACGATCAGACTCCTCTGCTTTTTCCTTTGCTTCAATCAGATCTTTTTCGATCCTTCTTCTGTTTGAAATATTTCGCGATATAGAGATTATAACTTCTTTATTATGAAGTGTAAACTGATGCGCATTGATTTCAACAGGATAAGTTGTTCCATCCTTACGTCTATGAATCACTTCAAAGCGTTTTATCTTTTTTTCGTTGAGATAAGTTAATAACTCTTTTTCTTTTTCTTTAAGTTCATCAATTAAAAGATCATAAGGTGTCATTTTTAGCAACTCATCATGGGAATACCCTGTCATATCAGATGCTGCCTGATTTGCTTCAAGACATTTTTTCACATTCCCTTTTTTATCTAATTCCCATAAATAAATTGCATCATTAGCCATTTGAAAAAGTTGTTTAAACTTCTCTCTTTCAATGTTCAGTTCCTGATTCGTATTTTGATTTGTCTGTATTTCATTAAAAAGCAATTCGTTTAAACGAGTAAGTTCCAGCGTTCTTTTTTTAACCTTTTTTTCAAGTGATTCATTCAGCTTCTTTAACTGGAGAATCAGACCTAATCGCTCCCATTTATCTGATACAATTTTCACAAACTGATTGAAAATAAACAGATCATCGAACACAAATTTATTTTCAATACCACTAACAAATACAAACATACCGCTCCTTACGTGGTGATTATGAAAATGGATCATTACGATCTGATTAGGAGTAAACTTCCCAAAAGAGTCAGGATTGAATACATTTTCTCCCAATTCCTTACAATCAAGTTTCAAAAATCCCTCTGTCTTAACTTTTTTAATTAAACCAGCATCCAAAAGAGGCTCAACACAATCATTACTACCGTTATCATAAGCACAATAACTTGCCAACACCTGGTGACTTCTTTGTTTCAATTCAATACAATAACACAACGGAATATCTTTCAGAATGGAAATTTTTTCCAATAATGCCTCAAGTAATTCTTTATCATTACTTATCGAATCGAAACTCTCTGAAATAAAATTGAATAAAACAGTCTCTTCAACATGTTCAGACAAAGCATTATTTTCCCTTTCCAGGTAAGCAATACGCTCCTTTAACTCCTCAATTGTATGGTCATTTTTATCCCCTGTCATTTAATTCCTTGTGGAAACTTAGTATTAAATCAGAAAGTTGCTCTGGTTCATCTTCCTGAATAAAATGTCCTCCTGTGATGATTTTTTTATATGTTGCATTAGGAAGATTCTTATACAAATCCTCACTTATCGCTTTTTGTAAATAAACATCTGCTTCCCCCCTTATTATTAAAACCGGTAATGCAAGCTTCGACAGTTCTTCTTTCAACTCCATCAAATCATTATTATTAAGACAATGTGCAAAATACAAAAAGGCTTTACGGCCCTCAGCTGTATTCATCGGTTTCCAGAATAATGACATTAATGCATCATTCACTCTTTCGCGATGGTACATTCCTCTTTTTACCAATAACCGAAATGCCCCTAAATCAAGACTTATCATGGCAAGATTTCGTATTATGGGTGTTCGCATTGAAATAATGGGCTGTACCGGCCAATAATCGTATGCAACTGTGTTTATCAAAGTAATACTTTTAAACAAATTGCTCTGACGCACTGCCATGATCTGCCCAATGCCTCCTCAAACATCGTGACACACTAAATGAACATTATGAAGATCAAGATGATCAATCAACTTCAATAACATTCCGGCATGATTTTTTAAAGAATAAGAATCGTCAATATTTTTGCTTGATTCACCACAACCGGCCAGATCAACTGCAATTACATCATAATTCTCGGCAAAAAAGGGTACTATATTTCGCCAAATAAACGAATATGTTGTTATGCCATGAATAAACAAAACCGGCTCTCCCTTCCCGAAACGATGATAGGCAATACTTTGATGAGCAATATCAAATGTATATGTCTGTTCAAAAGCTGCCATAGTTATCTTTTAAGTCTATTCAATTTACTAAAATATATTTCAATATCAATAGAATAGTTTTGTTTTACACGTAACCGGATATAATGCAATAGTTAATGTTACTTTCGCTAAATCAATGCAGATGTATACTAATTGCTGGACCTAACATCTTCCTGGTCAAACTAACTATTTATTATCAGGCAGTGTAAACCAAAAACAAGATCCTTTTCCTTCTTTACTTTCTACACCAATATTACCGCCATTTTTCTCAACAAACTCTTTACAGATTATCAAACCTAAACCTGTTCCTTTTTCTCCGGCAGTCCCTTCGCGCTTCAGTTTCTGATCTATTTTAAAAAGCTTTTCACAATTATCGGGCGACATTCCAATACCAGTATCACAAATACTTACTTTAAGCTTATCCTCAATTTTTTCAGATTTTATCTTTATGGCTCCACCATCGTTGGTGAACTTGACTGCATTTCCCACCAAATTACGAATGACAGTATTGATACTATTGCGATCGGCTACAGCCTTTTCCACACCGTTCTCGATATACTCAATTTGTATATTCTTTTTACTGGCAGCCAAACGATACAAGTTAATATTTTCATTTATAACCGTTGACAGATTAAACTCAGCCAGTTCGTAATCAAATTTCCCTCGCTGCGATCTCGACCATGTTAAAAGATTCTCAAGTAATGCATGGATCTGCCGGATAGATTCATGTATTTTATTTACACATTCCTTGCGATCCTCTTCAGCGTATTCATTATAGTTATCATGCAAAATATCACTGATTGACATAAGGCTGGCGAATGGATTCTTTAAATCATGAGATATAATAGAAAAAAACTTATCCTTGGTCGCATTCAGGCTTAAAAGATGATTCTCTGACTCTCTTAAACGAACATTAGCCTGTTTAATAATCACATTTTGTTTTTTAAGCAACTTATTGGTTTTCTGACGAAGCAAATATTGATAGATAAAAACCACAATTGCCAAAACCAGTAAAAGCTCAATAATTATAAACCAGCTTTTCAGCCATAATGGTGGAAGAACATTGATTTTTAATTCACTTACTTCATCGCTCCATTTGCCATCTGAATTGGAACTCTTTACCTTGAAAATGTATTTTCCCGGTTTGACATTAGCATAAGAAACAAAATTACGATTACCGGCATTATTCCATTCCTTATCCAAAGGCCATAACTGAAAGGCATACTGTGTTTTGGTTGGAAACATATGGTTCATACCTGAATATTCAAGGGAAAAGAACCGTTCTGAAAATGGCAAACGAATCTCATCAATATATGAAATATGACTTCCTAAATACAACACATCATTTTCGTCCCGCTTTAAAAGATTTGCTTTGGGCAATGTTGGATTAGTCTGCACCTTTGCTCCCATAACATCCAGACGGGTAAATACAGTCTTATTTACCTTAGCTGATAAGTCAATTTTATTGGGTTCAATAATGTTTAAACCATAAACCCCACCAAAGTAAAGTTTCCCATCAAGCCCTTTATAAAAAGCCCCTCCGTTAAATTCATTACTTTGTAATCCATCATTAATATCAAAGTTGGTTGTGGCTTTGGTTTCCATATTAAAACAGCAAATCCCAAAGTTGGTACTCAACCATAAATTCCCGTCATCGTCAGGCAAAATGCCATAAATAACCTCGTTAGGCAAGCCTTCGTTTGTTCCGTAAAAACTCATAGTTTTATTCGATCTATCGAAACAGTTCAGTCCCTGATTGGTTCCAATCCAGAGCAATCTATTTTCATCTTCATAAATAGAGAAAACAATATCGTTGGATATCGGAATTTCTGAAGTAGTAGTGTAATGAGTAAAATGCAATGATTCCGGGTCCAGACAATTTAATCCACCTCCATAAGTCCCCAACCATAACAAGCCTTCGCTGTCTTCCATAATGGTAGAATAAACAAAGTTATTACTTAGAGAATTAGAATTATCCGGATCGTGCATCAATCGTATCACCTCACCTGTTTCACGGTTAAAAAGATTCAAACCGTTTTTTGTCCCAACCCAGAATCGGTCTTTAGAGTCTTCGAAAATCACTCTTACAGAATTATCTGATAAACTATTAACATCATCTTCACGATGTGTAAAAACAGTAAATCCTTCACCATCAAACCTACACAGCCCACCTCCATCGGTTCCCAACCAAATGGTACATTCATGATCTTCATAAACATCCCTTACCGAAGTATTAGGCAATGCTCTTGGATTACCCTCTTCTACATCAAAATACCTGAATTGATTATGCTTAGGATGATAACAGGAAATGCCTTTATCGTTGGTACCCACCCAAATCCATCCATCTCTCGCCTGGCAAATCGACCAGACAAAATTACTTGATAAACTGTTTGATTGTAATGGATTGTGTTTCATCAGTTCAAACTTACTGGTGCCCGGATTATAAATATTTAAACCTGCTCCATAAGTACCCAGCCAGATATTACCATTTACCGGATCCTGATAGATACAATTAATTTGATTTTGACTCAGACTTGAAGGATCTAAAGGATTATTAGTTAATAAATTTACACCTTCATCATTAATAAGATACAGTCCATTGCCATGGGTACCATACCAAATTGCACCCTTTTCATCTTTCATTAAGCTTTTAATGGTATGAATGGATAGACTCTTGGATTTTTCAGATGCTGAAATAATCTTTTTAAGTACCTGACTTTGTGTATCAAAACGATATAATCCCTCTTCCTCACCCAGCCATAATATATTATCCCCACCCATCTCAACCAACTCGAATTTTAATTCATGCTGATGAATCAGATTGATTTCTTCCCATTGATCAGAATTGGATGATTTTCTCCATAGCTGATCTGTTCCAACTGCCCAAATCTCCTTTTCATTAAAAGTCAGATCAACAACTTCATTCGTAATGACTGGTTCTATTGTTGAAGCCTTTAGATCAGTCTTATATAAACCATTTTTAGAACAAATCCATACAACCTCATTATCTTGTAGATAAATACCATAAACCCAGCCTGTTTCGATAAAAGAAGTGCTCTCAAGAGAATGAATATCAATTACTGTTAGCCCACTTGCTGTACCTGCCAGCACTATACCTCCTGCTGATTTTAAACTGATGATGGTATCATTGGCTATTACATTGGTGGCATTTGCAAATGTAAAATTGGTAAAAACTTCTTCTGCGGGATTGAATCGGGAAAGCCCGTTGGTTGATCCAAACCACAGACACCCTAAAGAATCTTCAGCAATGGACTCAATCCATTTATGGCATATACTATTCTGGTTTTCTGCTTCTGATCGAAAAACCCTGAAATGGTATCCATCATAGCGGTTTAATCCATCTTCTGTACCAAACCACATATATCCTTTTGAATCGCGAAAAACACAATAAACAGAACTCAGTGACAACCCATCGTTAATATCGATATGTTGAAAACGAACAGGCGAATTCTGACCTGAACTAACAAGACATACAAATAATAAAATCAGAAAAGAAAGCGGATGTTTCATTTTTTCAGGGTTAGCTATTAAATATAGCTAATAATCAGACTAAAATCAATCTGAAAATCAAACCCTATTTCTTTTCTTTCCTGAAATTTTGGCGATATTCTTTTGTCATTTTTTCTGTTGCATATTGAAAGATCAAACGCGCTGCATCATTTTTCCATTTTTGTAAGAACCTTTCAACTGGCATGGGATCTTTCTTCCAACATTCACGCAAAAACCATCCTAATCCCTGATGAACAACCCGCTCCTTATCCATCATCAAAGGATCGATATAATCCAGCAAAAGATTCAGATCATATCCTTTTTTGAATGGTTTAATAAAACTGACAGGAACAGCTCTACGCTGAAATTTATTTTTAGCTATGCGCCACGAATCAAAATCTTCCAATGTCACTATTCCTTTATCTAAAAAATAGGGAGTTAATTCACCACATATTGTATCTGTATGAGCCCAATTGCTTATACCAATTAGAAACCATTTTTCGATGGCTGAAAAGGTATCTTTGGTAAAGTCTTTTTTAAATTTACTGGCCAGGGAAAATGCAAAAATTGTATCTTCATATTTACCAGTTGGTACGAGTAGTTCAGCTGTTTGCAACACCAAATCAAGATCCACCTCTTCTCTGGTTGCTATTTCATCCACTTAGGCCAGTAGAATTTCTGTGGTCAATCCATAGGCATCATATCCTTCTTTAAAGTAACGCCCATATTTTTCTACTATCGTTTGATCTGCATTAGCAATACAGTACTCTCTGATTTCATTAAATAAGCTCTTGGGATCCATTGTTTTTGAGATTTGCTAACCACCAATTTAGCAAATGATTAGTATAAAAAAAAGCTCCACCTTGGGGAAGATGGAGCAAACTAGAGTGAGTGAAAGGACTCGGGGAGAATCCTTTCAGATGGAGATCTTTAATATCTTAATTTCACTTGTCTCTTGATTTAATAATTCAAAGAAAAGCTTTAATCACTTATAATGTCAACAAAAAATGCACGAAGCTGCATAATTTTTGTCTAAAACGACAATATTTTCTTCAGGAACATTAAATCTCATCGTATGATATAAATTCAGGGCATAAGATGGTATTATATCCGCCTACATAATTTACCACTACAAATAAAAAATGAGATTGTCGGATCTTTTCAATTAAGGACAATTGCAAATCCTTTGCAGTATACACAACAACCTTACCATCCAGATTGTGCACTGTCATTTGATCAATCTTATCTAATTCTGATTGCGTGGAGAGTAGCTTCTTTGTCCAGGTTGAATATTTAAAACGCATAAGAGTCAACTTTAGGTTAACTCAAATCTAGTATTTCAACAAAAAAAAGCTAAAACAGATATGTATGAAACGGTAATATTTATGTCTGAAAAATTACTTTGCAAATCGCATTCGATACTTAGGAGATATTTTTCCTTCGGCAATCTGATTCAGTTTGTTTTTCATCAAGCGTTTACTGATGCCCGAAACATGATCGATATATAATATTCCTTCGGTATGATCGTACTCATGCTGAATAACACGGGCATTATATCCTGAAAAGGTCTTTGTAAGTTTATTAAACTCTCTATCGTTGTATTCAATGGTTATTGACCATGCACGCTCAACTTCACCATTCAAATCAGGCAAACTTAAACATCCTTCCTGATCTGCCCACCATTCTTCCGACTCTTCTACAATGCGCGCATTGATAAAGACTTCTTTTATTCCTTCTTCATCTTCGAATAATTCGGCTTTATCTTCTTCATCCATCCCCTCAAAAACCTGCACCGTATCAACAATAAACAAACGAATGGCCTTATTTACCTGTGGAGCAGCCAAACCAACTCCCCCAGCCTCATACATGGTTTCCCACATATTATCAATCAGGGTGTTTAATCCTTCAAATTCAGGAGTAATCTCTTCACAAACTTCTCTCAACACTTTACTTCCGTATGCTGTAACTGCTAATGCCATTTCTAAATTATTTGTTTACGGGGTGCAAAAATAAATATAAAACATCAACAAGCCAATTAAATAAAGGTTGATATAAACTGATAAGAATATTTAATCAAACTGATTTCAATAAGCTTTGTTACATAAAAAGGTGTTGATAACATATTATTTTGTTCTTTTGTTATCTGGAATCATACGTCGATCAATTTTATCAAAAAAATAATGAAGTTAATTGCCAGTTACATATTAACATTTTTCTTTCACCTTTATTACGGATTATTTCTGGGTATTTTTCATCCGATACAGGTTTTAGCCCATTGGATTTTTGGGGATAAAGGCCGAAAAAAAGTAGTGGATATACTTAACTTTTTTCTTGTAAAAGGTCTTTATATCTTAGGATCAAAGGTGACTTTTAAGGGATTCGAAAAATTACCAGCTGACAGACCAATGATCATTATTGCAAATCATCAGAGCATGTATGACATACCTCCTGTTGTATATGGTTTCAGAAAACATTATCCTCGTTTTATTTCCAAAATTGAACTGGCAAAAAACCTTCCAAGCATTTCGTATAATCTCAAGCATGGCAAATCTGCCCTGATCGATCGATCAAATCGATCACAGGCTGTGAAAGAAATATTTAAAGTGGGCCGATTAACCCAACAAAACAAACAAGCCATTTGTATTTACCCCGAAGGAACAAGAAGTAAGAATGGTAAACTAAAACCATTTAAACAAGCTGGTATCGAAACCTTGTTAAGGACCATACCTGATGCTGTAATCGTTCCTTTTGTTATTAATGGTCACGACAGGTTAACTGCTAAAGGTACCTTTCCGATGATGATTGGACAAACCATTACGTACACGGTTCTGGATCCTATTGAACCTAAGGGTCAGGACATTGAGGAAATGGTTAAAGACATTCATTCAAAAATGAAGAATGAACTGAATCAATAGTCTTTTCGAACATACGACTCATTTGTTCTAATATACTGTAAATTAATAAGAAAGATCATCCTGATTGTTTTTATATGTAATGCCATAACGTTACCTTTGGCACTCTATATTAACCATTGATCAAATGAACATATTTAAAAAGCACACCTTTCACATACCTGTGTTAGGACTGGGCTACACGTTGGACACACCAATTAAGGTGGCACCATTAGGAATATCTTCGGTTATTTCGTTGGTGGATGACGCATTGATGGAACAGCTTAGAGAATTCTACAGTAAGCAGTTCAACCTGCCTTTTCAGGCGATTTCAGAAAAAGTTGAAGACTTCAGAGCCAAGCGCATCACATCTTATCTTAATATGGTAGATGATATCGTAAGCAAAAAAGTAGCCGATCTTAAAAAAACAGCCTTTGATAAAGGAGGTGAGCTTGAGAAATACATTGGTATGTTACCAAGCCTGACTGACTTCACAAAAAAATGGAATCTGGCAGAAAAAAGCAAAGAGGTTAAAGATGACTTGATGCATTGGATTCATAATCATTTACCTATCGGTGATATCGATGTAAATATTATGACTAAACTGGATAAAACCAATTATAAAGGCGGTGAGGAACTACCAATCGAATACAACGATGCACATGCTGCACTGCGTGGATTTGCCAACAGTAAGTTAACTTCATCACTGGTTTTGTCTGCCGGTATGAGTCCTCGTCTATACTCCTATCTTGAAAAGTTCGATGATTTCTTTCCTGATTCTGAGGGAAATATCAAAAAGAAAATCATTTTGAAAGTAAGCGACTACCGTTCGGCTCTTGTTCAGGGTAAAATGTTGGCTGCAAAAGGACTCTGGGTATCCGAGTATCGGATTGAATCTGGCGTAAACTGTGGTGGTCATGCTTTTCCAACGAATGGTGTGCTATTTGGCCCAATATTGGATGAGTTTAAAGAGAAGCGCGATGAACTATTGACAACATGCCAAGGTGTTTATACTGATGCCTTGACAAAAAAGGAATTAAGTCAACCGGCAGAGAACCCGGAAATTAAAATAACTGCCCAGGGTGGTGTGGGTACCAATGAAGAGCATCAGTTTTTAATGGATCACTACAAAATGGATGGTGTTGGCTGGGGATCACCTTTTATGCTGGTACCCGAAGCTGTAAGCATCGATCCAACAACTCTTCAGCTACTGGCTGATGCTAAAGAAGATGACCTTTACTTCTCAGGATTATCACCTCTGGGAGTGCCTTTTAACAGTGTTAAGGGTGCAAGTATGAGTATTCAGCGTTTGGAATATGCCAAGGAAGGCAAAGCAGGAATGCCTTGTACCAAACAGTTTTTGAAATACAATACTGAATATACAGACAAACCAATTTGTACTGCTTCAAGACAATACCAAAAACAAAAACTGGAAGATCTTCAGGCATTGAATCTGAATGCTCAAGATTACAAGGAAGCCTACGATGAAATCATAGAAAAAGAATGCCTTTGTGTTGGACTGGGCATTTCATTGTTAGAGGCGAAGAATATTGAGGTTAAACCTACTGATAAGGTGACCGTTTGTCCAGGACCTAATCTGGCTTACTTCTCAAAGAAGATGAGTCTGAAAGAGATGGTTGATCACATTTACGGACGTACCAATATGCTGGACGATCGTCATCGCCCTCATATGTTTCTGAAGGAGTTGGGCATGTATCTTGATATCTTTAAAAAGCGCATCGAGAAATTTATGAAATCACCTGATGACAAAAAGGAGTTGAAACAATTGCAATCGTTCCAGAAAAATATCTTTGACGGAATAGCTTATTATAATGAGCTGTTTAAGGAAAAGAAAAAAGAAATTCTGGATGAGATTGAACAGATGCTTCACAAAAATCCAAGCATAAAAACAGAATTATAATACACCAATTTCTTTATTATAAAGGCCGGGAATGCAATGTTCCCGGCTTTTATTTTATAAATCCCATTTGGGCGTTGATGCAACTCTGCGGCCATCATCGGTAGTGTGTTCTTCCAACGAATGTTCTTTGGCTTGCACACAAATATAAATCATGTCTTCATCTGAGGTATTGCATAAGCTTCTCACCCCTTCCGGAGCAACCCGAATAACACTACCTTCTTTAATTGGAAAACACTCCTCATCAACCTGATAATATCCTACCCCTTTAATAATGATATAAATTTCTTCGTCTTTGTTGTGAATATGAAAATATCCTAATTCAGATTTTGGCGGCAAGGTTGTAAAAGATATCTCGGTTGATGTTGCACCGGTATGTTTATTCACAAACACTTTAGCTTTTATTTCAGTCCTCAGTTTTGGATGAATTAATGAATAGGATTTAATATCCTCCAGCTCTCCCAGGTCAATAGCAGTATGATTTTTACCATCTGATATTATTTCTGCTTTTTTCATAAAGGTATATTTTAGGTTACAATAGGTTTTATCTTGTTGAAAAACTCTCAAAAAAATCAATCATCAGTTGAGCATAGTCTTCAAACTCAGTTAAAGGTAGCGTATCCGACCTGTCATAAATATCATGATAAGCCTGAATCCCTCCCATGGTGTAAATGTAAAAACATGGAACCTCTTTATTATAGAACATACAATGATCACTGTTACAAGCTGCTCCACGTGATTGGACATCAACTAAATAATCATTTGCCTGGTTTAACTCTTTCAGTATAGTAAATTCAGTATTAAAGACGGTTGCATTAACCACTTTGATGCCTTCTTCACCAGTACCCGCTAAATCGAAATTAACCAGAAATTTAATCGAATTCAGATCAAATAAAGGATTTTCGGTATAGTATTTAGCACCTAGAATACCTAACTCTTCTGCACCGAGACATATAAAAGCAATCGAATATTTTGGTGGATGTTCTTTAAAATACTTCGCCTGATTTAACAACATAGCAACACCGCTTGCATTATCGTTTGCACCAGGAATGTATTCATTCTTACCCAGCTTGCCCAGATGATCGTAATGAGCCGTTAGAACTAAAAACGAATCAGGAACCTCCTGCCCTTTAATAAAGCCAATAATATTTTGTGTTTTGTAATTACGGATGTACTCTGCATCAATCTTTAACTCCACCTTTTTTCCTATCTGAAAATCCTTTTCTTTTTTAACAATCAAAATCGGTTTGATCCCCTGTTTTGTAGATGCACCCCATGTTAATTTATCATTTGTTAGAATGATAGTTCCTAAGGTCTTGATTTGCGGATTATATTTAAGAGTGGCAATAACTCCATTGAGTTTCTTCTTTTCTTCAGGATTAGTGGATGTATATTCCCGTTCATCAATCACCAAAATCTTATTTACAGAGCTTTGTATTATTTCATTAATTTTTTGATCATCAGTCAAATCCTGTTTCTTTACCATGTAAGTTTTAAATGTCCCTTCAATAGAAGGTGATAAAGGCTCAATTAAAAAATCCTTACCCGGTTCTAATATTACCTGGTTCGTTTTGAAATATAGATCTGCAGGGAAAGTATTCACATCAACCGTAAAATTTTGAAAGTAGTCTGCTCCGAACGGTTCCAATCCAATTTTCTCATATTCCGCCTTGATAAATTCTGCTGCTATTTTTTCCCCGCTCTCAACATATCCGCGACCTTTAAAGCCGGGTGATGCAAGTTGTTGAATAATATCTTTTGCATAGTTCAGGTCTTGTGCATAAAACAGGAATGGCACAAACAAAAGGCTAATAGAAATAAAAAACTTTCTCATTTCGCTTTTATTATAGAGTTAGTGGTTAAAAGTTAAACAGGCATAGAACCTGTTGACAAATAGTCAGAATTAAATTTGACAATTTTAAAAATAGCTAACATAAAATTACTTTCCAAAATGAATCAATTATTCAACTATATTAGGAAATAATAAAAACACTCTGATTCATTAAAAGCTATCAGCTGACAGCGATTAGCTAATGGCTAAAAAATAATTCCCTCAGGCAACCCTTTTTACAAAGCCTGCATTTATCTTAGTAAACACATTGCCCAACAAGTGAAGAAACTAATTAAAGATTTAAAAAAGAAACGAAGCAAAGCACAGTTCAAGGTGTTTGAACTTTATTCAGATTATCTATGCAAGGTTGCCTATCGTTACCTGAAAGAAACACATCTGGTGGAAGATGTGGTGTCGCAGACTTTTTTAAACATCTTTGAAAAAATCGACTCAACCAACATTGAAGAAGAAGGAGCCTTTAAAGCATGGGCACGAAAAATTACAATCAACCAATCGTTGATGGAAATTAGGAGACATGTCCGCTTTCAGGATAACATCAGCTTGATTGATCACATTGAAGAATCGCCAATACGAACCGATCAACACCTTCACGAGCAAGATATTGTGAAGATGGTATTACGACTACCCGATGGTTACCGTACCATTTTTAATTTATATGTAATTGAGGGATATACGCATAAAGAAATTGGTGAAATGCTTTCCATTTCGGAAGGAACATCCAAATCGCAGTTAAGCAAAGCCCGCAATTTACTAAAGACTTACATTCAGCAAAACGAAGATGACTATGCAGCCATTCGATGAAAACAATATACGCAAGGCCATTGAAAAATGGGAGAATGAACCTTCTCCTCTGGCTTTTAATAAAAAAGCAATATTTGCTAGATTATCTGTCAAAACCGTTCCTCTTTGGCATTATCGTATAATGCAGGTTGCAGCTATTGTTATTATTCTGCTGCTGAGCGGTAGTCTGGGTTATGCAATCATCAGCAGCAGACAGGCCCGGTTAGATAATAATATGCTTTTGTCGGAACAAATTAAACAGCAAAAAGAGCTGAAAAAACTGCGCGACTCTCTTAATACAACTAAATATGAGAAAGAAATAAAATACGTGACGGTGGTGGAAGAAAAAAAGATTCCCGATCCGGATTGCAACCAGAATCAGTTACAGATGCAAACCCAGTTGGCAACACTAGAAAATGAGAATATGAACTTAAAAGCATCGCTTCAGGAATTATCAACAGCCACATCCGATTTGAACGACAGCATTCAAAAACTGCTGAATAATATGGATGACATGGAACAGGAATACCTAACGGTAATCAACAAGATGAAGACTAAATCAACCTTTGATATTAACTATGATCAGCAGATGCTTGCTTCATCAAAAGAAAACGGATCAGCTATTTCTTTAAACGAAACAGAAGAAGAAAAAGTGCAGCTAAAACTCGGTAATGGCCCTGCCGGCACAGCCCCTATCCGACGTACTTTTTCTTTTCGATAATAATCTAATAACAAAACTAAGATGATTAAAAAAACAACCATAGCACTGTTGCTGGCAACCATACTTATACCAGCCTTGCAAGCCAAGGAAAGCAGCAAAGATACCTTGCGCCTGATTATGCCTAATAATGTACAAATAGATCAATTGGTGTATTTCCAAAAACCAAAAGATGTAATTGTATTGAAAGAAGTTAAAACGTACCTGGAGTCTTTTCTTAACGACTTTAAAAAACTGGATACTGACGAACTTAATGCAGATCACCCTGTTAAGTTTATTTACAAAAAAGGCGATGGAAAACAGGTTGCCAGTTCCATTACATTTGATGAATATCAGGCACCCACAACCATCATATTAACCATGAATGAATCAGCTTATTTAAAAGATTCAACTCTAAGTAATGAGATACTAATCAACAAACGAATTCACCGTCTGGAATTATCGTCCAACAATCACTTTAATCAATACAAAGCATTTATACATTTCAACTCAATCGAACAGCTGGATGAATTACTATTGTATGATTTTGAAAAGATTATTCAAAATGTAGAAGAATTACTAAGTAAAAAAGAAAATAAATATGCCAGTAACAAGTTATTTACAGCATACATTCGAATTGATAGTAACGCACAGCCTGACCTTATAAAAATTGATATTGCAAGAGGTCCAATGGATGTGATCCAGTTATCAGCTGGTTCAGGCCTGCAAAGTCTGAAAGGCCAATGGTTAGGAAGTTTTAATGCGCAGGCAGCGATTATATTCACACGAAAAGGAATTGACAAACATGCCTTTAGCTTTACCTACGAATGGATGTATAACTTTACAACACCTGACCAGAAATATGTGAATGAATTTATTGACTTGGGCTATTCGTATAACTTTTCGCGAACCATTGGTAAAGATGAATGGGTTGGGTTAACTTTTGGTTTTATGACTAAACAAAGAGGTGAGTTTTTTGCCAACAACACCTATCGCTTAGGTTTAAATACCCGATTGAATAAACATTTAGGTGTTGGACCTCAAATTTATTTCAACGATTTTTTTCAAAATGTATATCCCGGAATCAATGTATCGATTTCAATAATGTAGAATTGACTTCAATCTAATCTTAATAAAAAGGGTGTTGGTAATTAAGTTTACTGTCACCCTTTACTGATTAATTATTGGTTGTCATATAAACAAAATAAGTAACAATCGAAACATAAAAACATATTGTTTTTTAACACCCTGTCATTTGCCATTGTTATAAGAAGCACTTTTTTATTAGTTTTGGATTTCTTATAGATCTGCTAATTAAAATCATTAAAACAATCAATCATATGCGCAAGCTTTTTTATTTAATGATTTTTCTGGCCTTACCTGCATTGGTTTTCGCCCAGAAAAAGACAGTAACACTGGATGATTTCACAACAAAAGGAACCTTTTATGCCCGTTCGGTTTATGGTTTAACCTCGATGAATGATGGTATTCATTTTACCACCCTTGAAGAAGGATCAAAAATCGAGAAGTATGAGTATAAGTCTGGAAAGAAAGTGGCTACCATTCTGGATTTAAAATCCATTGATAATTGTCCGGTAAAATATATTGATGGCTACGAATTAAATGCCGATGAAACCAAAGTATTGTTTTATACCAACAGCGAAAAGATTTATCGCCATTCATTCAGAGCTGATTATTACATTTACGATTTGGTTCATAAAGAATTAAATCCTTTATCTGAAAATGGAAAACAACAAGTAGCGTCTTTTTCTCCCAATGGTGAAATGGTTGCTTTTGTACGTGAGAATAACCTTTTTCTGAAAAAACTTAAGTTTGGAACCGAAAGTGCCATTACTGAAGATGGAGAATATAATTCCATCATTAACGGTGCTCCAGACTGGGTTTACGAAGAGGAATTCAGCTTTAACAAAGCCTATGACTGGTCGCCAAACAGCCAGGAAATTGCTTTTATCCGTTTTGATGAATCGAAGGTAAAAGAATACTCATTTCCTGTTTACCAGGGGTCCAATCCAACACACGAAGAAAACGCTTTATATCCCGATCAGTATCGTTTTAAATATCCTAAAGCAGGAGAAGAAAATGCTACAGTAAGTGTACACGTTTTTAACATTAAAAACCGCACCACCAAAACAATGGATATTGGCGATGAAACAGATATTTATATCCCTCGTGTACGTTTTACTTATACCGAAGGCAAACTGGGTATCATGAAATTCAATCGTCATCAAAACCAGTTTGATCTGATGATTGCCAATACAGCATCAGGTATTTGTAATACCATCTTCACCGATCGCAATGAATATTATATAGGAGAAGGCGTTTTAGACAATCTTCAATTTACTGAGGACAATAAGTACTTTGTATATGTTGGAGAAATAGATGGTTACAACCATATTCATCTATACACCATGGCTGGTGCCAAAGTGGCACAGGTAACCAAAGGAGAATGGGATGTAACTGACTACCTTGGATACGATGTAAACAAAAAACTGTTTTATTACCAGGCAGCTGCAAAATCTCCATTACAACGAGAGGTTTATGCAATAAGCGCAGATGGAAAAAAGAAAATCAAATTCTCGGATAAAGAAGGTACCAACAGTGCCTCATTCAGTAAAGGATTTAAATATTATATCAATAATTTCTCAAACACCACCACTCCTACCCTGGTAACCTTGCATGATGGTAGTGGAAAATTGGTAAGAGTATTGAAAGACAATGCTGATTTAAAATCACGAGTTGAAGGTTATCAGCTAAGTCCTAAAGAATTCTTTACATTTAAAACAACTGAAGGTGTTGAATTAAACGGATGGATGGTAAAACCATTAAACTTCGATCCAAACAAAGAATATCCGTTATTAATGGTTCAATACAGTGGCCCTAATTCTCAACAAGTACTCGACAAGTGGAGTATTGGATGGGAACAGTACCTGGCTACCGAAGGTTATATGGTTGCTTGTGTTGATCCTCGCGGTACCGGTGCTCGTGGTGAAGAATTCCGTAAGTGTACCTATCTTAATTTGGGTGAGATTGAATCGCATGATCAGATAGAAGCCGCCAAATACTTTGGTGGACTACCATATGTTGATGCTTCGCGCATTGGTATCTGGGGATGGAGTTATGGCGGATACATGTCAGCCATGTGTTTAAGTAAATCAGATGTATTTAAAATTGGTATTGCTGTTGCTCCGGTTACAAGCTACCGCTATTACG
Source organism: Carboxylicivirga caseinilyticus (assembly GCA_025499705.1). Lineage (GTDB taxonomy): Bacteria > Bacteroidota > Bacteroidia > Bacteroidales > Marinilabiliaceae > Carboxylicivirga > Carboxylicivirga caseinilyticus. The sequence goes on along the minus strand of JAFMVE010000008.1, from coordinate 2,017 downwards.
ACTCTGTTTATACCGAGCGTTACATGCGTACTCCAAAAGAAAATCCTAAAGGATACGAAAACTGCCCGATGAATCTTGCCAAAGACGTAAAAGGTCGTTTATTTCTTATCCATGGTACAGCAGATGACAATGTTCATTACCAAAATACCATCGAATATGTTGATCGTTTAGTTCAGGCTGGTATTCAGTTTGACATGTTCTCATACACTAACCGTAATCACAGTATTTACGGAGGAAACACACGCTCACATCTTTACAGAATGAAGGCAGATTATATTTTGCGTAACCTGTAGAATAAGACTAGTAGATTATTAGACTGTAGACTAATAGAATATTTCTTCCCATAAAGTAAATCTTAGTCTACAAAACAAATATCTACAGATCAAAACATAACAATATAAAACGAGCCGATTGGATGATTCTGATCGGTTCTTTCATATAATTTCAAACTGAAATATTATATTTGCTTTCCGCAAGCCCAAATGGCAGTCCTGATAACTATCGGGATGGTAGACGGTAATAAATGCCCAAATGGCGGAATTGGTAGACGCGCTGGTTTCAGGGACCAGTGTTCGCAAGGACGTGCAGGTTCGAGTCCTGTTTTGGGCACATATTAAATCCTAACAATCTGATTATCAGTGTTAGGATTTTTATTTTCCCCACACTTTCCCCACAAATATTAATAAAGATTTTAATTGAGATATTTAATTATACATTACTTTAATAATTAATTGTCATACGGAATAGATTATAATTATTCTTTTAAATAAGTGGCTAATTCACAATTTATCAATAATATTGAAATTACAATTAATTTTATTGTTATGCCTACACCGGAAATGCAACATAAGAAAATTCTAAATCGTAGAAATAGACTAATAATAGTCGGAAATGGGTTTGATCTTGCTCATAAAATAGAAACATCATTTAAGAATTTTATTACATCATATGTAACGAGTTGTGTTAAAGAATTTTTAAAAGAATCATATTTTAAAGATGATTTGATAGAAATTGGAAAACCTAATCCTATATATAAGATTCACTACTCCGGTGAAATAACATCTAATGACATTAACCAAGTCATAGATAGAATTTTTTCAGCGAAACGAGAGCCTGGACACGAATATAAAGTTTCATCTTTCCTTCGACATATATATGTAAATGCAATTAATAAAGGATGGGTAGATATTGAATACGAATATTTTAGTCTCTTAAAAAAAGCAAAGAAGTTTTCAAGTTCCAATGTCATAGCATTAAATAAAGACTTTGACTTGATTAAATCCAAGCTTATTGAGTATCTTAAAAAGAAGGAAGGTGAGTTTACTAATTCTTTTGATATCCAACCATTGGTTGATTCATTTTGTGAAGATATTTATGGAGAGGAAGATGGAAGCGATCAAATACCAGGAGAATTATTTTTTTTAAATTTTAATTACACGAATACTTTAGAACCATATGTACGTGTATGTAACTCATCGATTCCTTCCACAATTACATATATTCATGGTAGTCTTGAAATGGATAAACACGGAGAACCTATTTTTGGATATGGGGATGAATTAGATAGTGAGTATTCTTTATTTGAAGAGTTAAATGAAAATGAACTTTATAAGCATATCAAATCATTCGAATACGTATCCCAAAATAATTATCAAAACCTTTTAGGTTTCTTAGAATCTGGTCCTTTTGAGGTGTATGTGTTTGGACATTCTTGTGGAGTTTCAGATAGAACTATGTTGAATGAAATATTTGAACATCAAGACTGCAGATACATAAAAATCTTTTACCATAAGAAGCTTGATGGGAGTACTGATTTCAAAGAAAAAACATACAATATCTACAGACATTTTAAAGATAAAGGTACTTTTAGAAAAAGACTTATCCCCAAGGGTAAACCAATGCCCCAACCAAGATATGCAGACTAGGCGATTTCAGAAGTAATACTTAAAAAGGAAAATATATGAGGTTAATCTTTACCGATTAGCCTCTTTGTTTTTCATAATAATATATTGATTCA
>JAFMVE010000089.1 GCA_025499705.1 Carboxylicivirga caseinilyticus | reverse complement strand
TGGATATTTCGGATCGTTTTGTGCCAGCATTATCGGCCTGATCTGTGCCAGTGATTTCGGTTCAAACTGTGCCACTTTTGGTCATGAACTGATGCTTTAACGGTTCGATTTGTGCCACACATCACGGTTTGATTTGTGCCATTTTGAGAGATCAAGTAAAACCTGCTATATCGCGTAAAAAAATATACACACGATATGGCCAATACACTTGATCCAATGGATATAAAACAAATAATTACACTTCATATTGATGGACTAAGTAATCGCGAGATAGGCCTTACACTGGCTATCTCACGCAATACTGTTAACCATTATATCAAGCTGATTAAGGCTTGTGATTACACTCCAAAAGAACTTCTGATCATGGATGTCTCCGTATTAAGGGAGTTATTCACGTCCTATACTACCATTAACAATGATCGATACGATGAACTTATGACCTTTCTTGAGCGTATTAATCAATGCGTTCATCATCCCGGCTTTACTTTTCAGTTCCATTATCACGAGTATAAAGAGCAGGCTCAAAAACCTTATAGTTATACCCAGTTTATGGAGCACTATCGGCGTAAATATCGCAAGGAAAAGGGTTCAATGAAACTTAACCATGAAGCCGGTAAAGAAGCCTATATTGATTACTGTGGTAAGCATCTTTACATTGTTGACAGAGAGACCGGAGAACAGATTCCGGTAGAAGTGTTCGTCTGCATATTGCCTCACAGCCATTATACCTATATTGAAGCCAGTTTCAGTCAAAAACGTGAAGAGCTGATTCACTGCTTGAGTAATGCATTAAGCTTTTATGGTGGCGTTCCTAAAGCCATTGTATCTGATAATCTTAAATCGGCTGTATCAAGAGCGAGTAAATACGAACCGGTTGTTAATCGTTCGCTCAAGGATTTTGCCCGGCATTATAACTGTGCTGTCAATCCAACACGCACCTATGCGCCTCAGGATAAGGCGCTGGTGGAAAATGCGGTTCAGCTGACCTACCAACGCATCTATTATCCTCTTCGCGAGATGACCTTCTTCTCACTGGAAGACCTGAATAACGAGATATGGAAACTTCTTGAGCATTATAATGACCTGTTGTTTCAACGCAAAGACCATAGCCGTAAAGAGCTGTTTCAATCCGTTGAACGTGGCTACCTAAAACCATTGCCGGATTGCCCCTATGAACTTAAGGACTATAAACGAGCTAAAGTCCAGAAGATGGGTTACGTGTATTTCTCTCCGGATGAGAGTTATTACAGCGTTCCTTATCGTTACATTGGTAAAACCACACAGATTCATTACACACGATCAACGGTTGAAGTCTATTACAATCATGAACGTATCGCCATTCATAAACGCAACCCGACCAAAGGATTTTACATTACCAACAAGAACCATTTGAGTAGTTCTCATCAAGCCTACTCTGAGTGGAGTCCAGATTACTTTAAACAAAAAGCAGCCAAACATGGCAATCATGTACTGGAGTTTATTGAAGGTGTGTTGTCTCAAGGTGATTATCCCGAAACAGCTTACAAACGCTCTATGGGCATCATTCAGCTTCATCGTGTCTACGGTTCTGAGCGATTAAACGATGTCTGCAGAATAGCTATTGAAGCAGGTACCTTCTCTTATCACCGCCTTAAAAACATGCTCAAAAATAACATCGATAAGATGGAACATGATAATCGGCAAACCAATCTGTTTAAATCACATATCCCTAATCACAACAATCTCAGAGGAGCAGCTAACTATCATTAAATTATATCATATGAATAACAATCAAACAATTGAAAAACTCAAGCAAATGCGCCTTGGCGCCATGGCTGGCATGCATCTGCAAAACATTAAAAACAACCAGCTTAACGGTGTAACACCCGATGAATACCTGGCTTTGTTAACCGATCATGAATGGGAACAGCGACATAATCAGAAGATTGAACGCTTGCTCAAACAGGCTTCCTTCCGACAGAGTGCCACGGTTGCTGATGTTAATTATGCTCATCAGCGTAATCTGGATAAGAACATGTTTACTCGTCTGGCAACTCTCGACTTCCTAAAAAAGAAAGAGAATGTGATTATCACCGGTGCTTCAGGTGTTGGAAAAAGCTACCTGGCTCAGGCTTTAGGTAATCAGGCATGCATCAACGGTAAAAAGGTTATATACACAATAACTGCTCGTTTGTTTACTAGACTTAAACTGGCTAAAGTCGATGGTACTTATCTGAAGGAACTAAAAAAACTTACAAAGGCAGACGTTTTGATATTGGATGACTTTGGCTTACAGGCTTTCGATAATCAGGCCAGAGAGGCTCTTATGGATATTATTGATGACCGATATAATCAGGTATCCACTATTGTATCGTCCCAAATCCCAGTATCTGTCTGGTATGATATAATCGGGGAAGGAACCATAGCTGATGCAATCCTTGACCGGATTGTTAACTCTTCGCACAGGATTGACTTAAAAGGTGAGTCCTTGAGAAAAGGAATTTTAAAAACTGAGTAAAAAATTACTATCATTGCAACTTCTCTCAAAGTGGCACAGTTTGACCGATAATGGTGGCATGGTCACTCCGAAATAGCCA
>JAFMVE010000088.1 GCA_025499705.1 Carboxylicivirga caseinilyticus | reverse complement strand
AGTGCCTGTTTTCGGGGTTTTGTTACACTTTTAAGATAGTGATAATTACTTAATTATCAAAGAAATAAATCAACTTCTGAATATCCCTAAAAAAATCCGCAAGATACATCTTGCGGATTTTTTATATAATGTAAATAACTTTTTACTTCTCTTTCTTTGTTAATGCAATATTTAATTCCTCCAATTGCTCTTTACTGATAGGCGATGGCGAATCAATCATCACATCTCTACCAGAGTTATTTTTAGGAAATGCAATAACATCGCGAATAGAATCAATTCCTGCAAACAAGGCAACTAAACGATCAAAACCAAAGGCAACACCACCATGAGGAGGAGCTCCATATTTAAAGGCATTCATTAGGAATCCAAATTGAGCTTCAGCATCTTCTTCAGAAAAACCTAATATCTTAAACATCTTATGCTGCAACTCATCATTAAAGATACGAATTGATCCTCCACCAATCTCAATACCATTAATCACCAAGTCATAAGCATTAGCTCTCACATTCTTTGGATCTGTATCCAACAGAGCCAAATCTTCTACTTTTGGAGAAGTAAATGGGTGATGCATTGCATAAAAACGATTGGTATCTTCATCCCATTCCAATAACGGGAAATCAACAACCCAAAGAGGAGAAAATGTATTTCTATCTCTCAAACCTAAACGGGTTCCCATTTCTAAGCGTAACTCACAAAGAGCATTTAAAGTTTTATTGGTTGAACCTGCTAGAATTAATACTAAATCTCCCGGTTTAGCCCCAAATTGCTCTCCTAATGATTGTAATTGGTCCTCGGTATAAAACTTATCTATTGATGATTTTACAGAACCATCAGCATTGTATTTTATATATATTAAGCCGCCAGCTCCAATCTGAGGTTTTTTCACGAAATCTGTCAATTGATCAAGCTGTTTACGTGTATAATCAGCACATCCATTTGCACAGATACCACCCACATATTCAGCAGAACTAAACAATTTGAATTCTGATTCTTTCACCGAATCAGTAATATCAACAAATTTCATATCAAAACGAGTATCCGGTTTATCTGATCCATAATACTTCATGGCATCAGCATACGATAATCTTGGAAAATCGTAATCCAGATCTACTCCTTTAATTGTTTTAAAAAGATGTTTTGTCATCCCTTCAAATGTATTTAGTATGTCATTTTGTTCAACATATGACATTTCACAGTCTATCTGCGTAAATTCAGGCTGACGGTCGGCACGTAAATCTTCATCGCGGAAACATTTTACGATTTGGAAATATCGATCAAAACCACCCACCATTAATAATTGTTTAAACACCTGAGGTGATTGAGGCAACGCATAAAATTGTCCTTCATTCATACGCGAAGGAACCACAAAGTCTCTGGCACCTTCAGGAGTTGATTTAATTAAAACAGGGGTTTCTGTTTCAATAAAATTTTGTGAATTAAGATAATTACGAACCTCAAAACCCATTTTATGACGTAAAACAAGGTTATCTCTTACCGGAGCTCTTCGTAAATCAAGGTAACGATATTTCATTCTTAATTCATCTCCACCATCAGTATCATCCTCTATTGTAAAAGGAGGTAATTCCGAAGCGTTAAGAATAATTAGTTGTTCAACCAAAATTTCAATATCTCCTGTAGCAATTTTTGAATTCTTACTGCTACGCTCAGCAACTGTTCCCTTAACCTGAATAACAAATTCTCTACCTAACTCATTGGCTTGATCACACAATTCTTTATGTGACTGCTCATTGAAAACCAATTGAGTAATACCATATCTATCGCGCAAGTCGATAAAGGTCATTCCTCCTAAGTTACGTACTTTTTGAACCCATCCACTTAAAGTTACAGACAGGTTTAGGTGATCCATTCTTAATTCACCACAGGTATGTGTTCTATACATTGCAATTCCTTGTTTACTACTGTAAATGTATTATTGAATACAGTATTTATCGCGTTTAAATTTAACTTTGCGAAAATAGTAAGAAAAAAAGGAATTATATAATAGCAAACCAAAGGATTAATAATAAAAATGGATCAAATAAATTTTTCTGACCAATACTTTATGAAACAAGCTTTTATAGAAGCAGAAAAAGCATTTCAAAAAAATGAAGTACCTGTTGGAGCTGTTGTTGTTTGTCAAGGTCAGATAATATCCAGGTCACATAACCTAACAGAAACGCTTAATGATGTTACAGCACATGCAGAAATGCTTGCAATCACATCAGCATCTGAGTTTTTAGGTGGAAAGTATTTAAATCAATGTACCCTTTATGTAACACTAGAGCCGTGTACAATGTGCGCAGGAGCCTTAAACTGGGCACAGTTAAAAAGATTGGTTTATGGCGCCAGCGATGAAAAAAGAGGCTATGAACGCTGCACCCCATCTTTAATTCATCCGAAAACAGAAATCACAAGTGGAATTATGGAGGAAGAATGCAAAGAAATCATTCAACGTTTTTTTAAAAGTAAACGATAAACTTCATAAACCGTTAAACGCAAAAAAACCGTTGCTCTGATTGAACAACGGGTTTCTTCCAAAAAAGGGCGGCGACCTACTCTCCCACTTCTACGCAGTACCATCGGCGCTGCAGGGCTTAAC
>JAFMVE010000087.1 GCA_025499705.1 Carboxylicivirga caseinilyticus | reverse complement strand
GTAAGCATCCGGTAAAGTCCATGTTGGTTTGATGAAAACCAGCAAAACTTTCAAATTAATTTGAAAACATTCGGAGTAATTTGAAAGTCCTTTGAAGCGACTTAGTCCTTTCTGTTGATTTGCTTTTTATAATTATGAGGTAGAAGTTCAGCAAGATCCTTGCTGTAATCCCGATCGTATTTGTGAACGTTTTCCAGGAAGAATATCATCCAATCCCGGAAGTTGATATCATGATTCTTGCAGCAGCCTAACATGGAGTAAAAAATCGCTGCATTCTCTGCTGCATCGTGATTGCCACAGAATAACCAGTTTTTTCTACCCAGAGCGATAGGGCGAATGCTATTTTCCGCCTGATTATTGTCGATATTGTACCGGCCATCCAGGTGATACCGGGATAGCTTGTTGAAAATATTATAAGTATACTTGATTGCTTTACCGATGCGCCCTTTGGGTAATACTTTTGGATATTCTTGTGACAACCATTTTTCAAAAACAACCATTATTGGGTAAGCCAGACGAGTTCTTAGGTCAGCACGCTGCTCATAGGATAAATCCTCCTGATCAGCCTGCCGCTCGACATCGTACAACAGGCCTATTTGCTCCAGTGCATAGGAAGCCCGGGCTTCATCTTCTTTTAAAGCCTCTTCAAACTTGCGGCGTGCATGCGCCCAGCACCCAATGGGCAGAACTCCTTTCTTATTTTCGTAAATATCATAAACAGCATAGCCATCTGTCTGTATGGCTCCCTGGTAATCTTTAAATAATTGCAGCGCTACTTTTTGTGCTCTGGAACCCTGATCATAATGAAAAAGAACAAGCTTTGGAATGACAGCTCTTAGCATCCAGATGTAACCTTTTACCGTTTTATGCTTTTCGTTATTAATGATCGGTATGGTTGTCTCATCACTTTGGATGTAATCCGTTTCCAAAATCAATTCTTTGAGCCTGTAATAGGCAGGGCGCATCAGATCAGCCACCTCCTGATTCCAGTCATTGATCGTGGATGGAGGAATGGAGATTTCCTGTTGCTTAAACATCTGCACCTGACGATAAAACGGAAGATGATTCACGTACTTATCAATTGTGATATCTGCCAGTATAGTTGCCCCTGCGTAGCTTTTAGCAATTGGCAGAGCAGGCATTTCTGCAGTGATAACAGAAGGCTGCTCGTCTGACACCTGGTTTTTCAGTGCATATTTATGGCGGATAATCCTGCGGACATAAAATCTGGCAGGCTCTTTCTCCAGAATCTCTGTAATTTCCGGTTGTAACTCGACACAATTTTCAGTATCAATGTTTTCAGGGTAAATGTGGTGGTCCTCTCTTGGGAGGTTCTCCGGCAGTGGTTTGCGAACAGGTTTCTTTTTAGTTTTTTCCGTTGATGGCTTTTTCTTAAACTGGTCGATTTCTTTTTTAGCGGTCACGGCCAGTTCTTTTTCCTCCGGAAGTAGTTCCAGCCCGTCAAAATCAAGGCGTCTTTGTAGTGGATCCGGGTTAATGAATCGCTCACTGGATTTTCCCCATATCTTGCGCTGAAGGGTTTCCACCTGTTGCTTTAGCTTATCAATGACCTGGTCTTTTTCGCTTATTTGAGCATTTAAAGAGGCTTTTTCAGCTTCAAAGTTCTCGTAGCCGGCAACCTGCCCTCTGAGCTTTGAATTCTCCCGAAAAAGCCTGTCTCGCTCTTCCAGGATTTGTTGTAAAAATGCCTCCTGTTCGCCTGTCATTTATCGGTGATTTTGATAGCTCAAATATACTAAAAATCAACGTGTCTATAAAATCTAAACCCCAATAAAAGCGGCTATTTCAGAGGTTTTTGCCATCTTTTTTTATTGGCTTTTTTACCCGAGGAATTACCTTGTACCATGGTCATCAAATCCTGCCAATTTATCTGGAAAGTATTGGTGTCTTCATCAAGAAGTGGCAAGGTAATATTCCCGGATTCAAGCCTCAGGTGATAGATGACGAGTCCTCCAAATTCCATGTGCAGGATTTTCATGCTTGTACATGCCCGGTTAATAAAAATGAATACATCTCCGTCCTGTACATTACGCCCCATTTGATTGGTCACCATCCCGCTCAGGGTATAAAAACTTCGCCTCATGTCAGTCGGGTAGGCATACAGGTAATAATTCATTGATGCGGTCAGACTAAACATGGTCACGGGTATTTAAAAGGATCAATGAACGGATTAATTCCAGGTCGGTACAACCGGTGAGTTTAACGCTTACGCCATTGGGAAAATTTATTTCGCATGACTGCGTTTCGTTTGCTGACGGTAAAACAGGATTTGACGGCTGCAGGATCTGATTCTGTGCTGGCATCGGAAAGCTATCGGAAGCTTCTTCGCTTTTAAGCACAATCGGAACAAAACCCTTCTTAGGTGGTAATTGCGCTTTTAGTTTATTCTGCCAATAGAAGAATTTGTTTTGTGTAAGTCCCTGATTGCTGCAAAAATCAGTCACTGTTAATCCTGATTCCAGGAAGTCATCGTAGATCTTCCGGAATTTCTTAGCGTTTAGCATGTCGTTCGTTTTTAGTTTTCCGAAAAATAAAAACTGACATGGGGATATTTTAGGCGGAGTTTACCGGATGCTTAC
>JAFMVE010000086.1 GCA_025499705.1 Carboxylicivirga caseinilyticus | reverse complement strand
AAGTCCCCTTCAGGGGATTTAGGGGTGACATAAAATGATATTTTATTACAAATTGAAACTAACGTTGTTTTGATGTTTAGTTTTTGGACACCCTCCTCTTATCTTTCACAATAAAATTACTTACCTATCTTAACTTTTTCCTGATACGTATTTATACCACTGGATAATTCAATAATATAAATTCCATTTTCAACATTAATTACTGAATTATAATAGTCTCCTTTAAAAGTATCAGTATAAATAACCCTTCCATCAACAGAATAAATGGTCAAGGTTTTAGTATCAGTCCACTGGCAATTAATTACAAGATTATTTTTATTAATCACCTTAACATCAGGCTCAATAACACTTATAACATCATCTTCAGATGTAGCAACTTTATTAAAGTACAGAACAAACCTTGATTCATCAGCTGATGCATTATTAACAAAACTATACTCTGAAGTTTGTCTTAAATTAATTATTTCACCAGTTAATACATCCTCGAGCAAAACTTCAGTATTTGAATCAAACTGCTCAATATTTAATGCCTTAAAAATTGTTTCACCAGAACCGTCTTCTCCAACTGAATTATACAATTGAATTGAATTAGAACCAATAATTTCAGGATAATAACCTATAACAAGATCTTGTTCTTCCTTCTTTGTGAATAAATAAGGAATACGATTATTAGTCTCAAATCTTTTAAGAGCATCTTTATCAACTTTATTATAACTACCATCTGCAGTAAAAGCAAATACTAACTCATCTCTTGTATATTTATTTTCCAATGCTACTTTTAAAACCTGCTCACTGGTTACAGAGGCAGACTTAAGAGTTCCCGTACTATGTGTTCTGGCTGTAGCATTTACTCCTATTGTTGCTCCCGATGATGCACTTACCCAAAAAGACTGCATTGGAGCAATATACTGAGACGCATTATTCGTTGAAGTTTCAGGAGCATCAATTGGGTAAGTTGCTAATACTCTTTCAGTACCAACAGTAGTACGTATATAAACAGTTCTTTGGATATTTGTAAAATCCCAATGAACACCTGTTTCAGTTCTTTCCAAATCTAAATCAACATAAGACGGATAAGGATTTGCAACAAGATTCCATCCTGCATTTAAACTCCTTGAATAATCTCCTCCATGGATAGAACCTTGATGACTAATAGTTGACGAATTCTTAAATATAACAGCGTAGCCTTCCATTGGATCTGTAAAAGATGTACTATTATTACCAATATTAACCCAACCACCGTTATATCTGTATACATAAGAATAATCCGTATTAGCAGCATCATAATCAGCACTGGTTGCTCCATCAACAGCATGACCAGTATACCAATATCTACGCGATGGATAATACATAACTGTTTGAACTTCACCAATACCTGATTCAGATGTAGATATAAAAGACGACAAATTATCGTATCGGCTCTTTAAAATCATTGTTCCATCATTAGTAAGTTGATCTACTGAAACCTGAACCCCTTCATTAATAGTCATTCGAGCTCCTGTTTGAACATCTAAATCTCCTAATGTTACATTTGAAGTAACAATTGGATAAAAACTACCTTCAATATCAGCCGCAATTGTAACATCTTGTCCGGATGTTGGCGCAGCGCCACTACTCCAGTTAGTTGTTACATCCCAGGTAGGAGTTAAGCCTAACCATTGATTATTTGTAATATTTACCGTATAATCTTCAGTCTCTCCATCAGCATTATCATCTGTTGCATCAGGATCACAAGACGTTAATAATGAATTTGAACTTAACATCACCCTCATAGTTGTACCACCAATCGAAGCTGTTGGTGGCACAGCAATAGTTATCGGCATTATTTCAGATCCACCGGCAGCAGTTCCTAAAGTATATTCTTCAGTAAATGTTCCATCTTCAAGAAGACCATTTTGATCCCAGTCAATCCATACTTTTAAAATTGCCCCTGCAGAAGCATTTATTGCAACAGACAGGTTATAACTTACCTCTCGGGTAAGATTTATAGATTGATCCAGATAAAAATTAACACTTGTCCCATCTGCTCCGGTATAATTATTAATATCCCCTAAATAGACCATTGAGATATAGTTACTATTACTTGCCATTACAGGTGTACAATAACTTGAGAAATAGACTGGCTGATACTTTCCCTCATAAGTTCCATCAGATGCAGTTATTACAACAGGACCTCCGGCTGCGGAATAAGTATAGGATGGAAATACTGCCACTCCATTTTTACTGGTATTACTATCAACATTACCTGAAGAAGACAATCCAAGATCATTCGTTAAAGTAACCGCTCCCTGATAATCCATATCAAGATTATTATTTGCATCGACAGCCCAAACCTCAGGTGTAGTTAATAATACCTGATCTATTGGATTGTAGTTTGATGGCTCTACAGCAAAATAGAATTTAGTAACATCTACATCTATTGGTGTCGTATTTGTAATACTTTCTGATACTCCACCACCAAAGCCGGATCCATTATAAGCAACTAAATCATCTTCAGTTAAATTTAGCTTAATTGTTTCATTATCCCCATTTGTACGAATAGAGATGTTTATGGTTACGCAATAATCTGCAATCAAATCATGAGATACAATTAATTTACGCTAACATTTTTAACCGTATAAATTATAGAATGCATAAAGAGGGTGTCCAAAAAGTGATTCTGCAAATAAGGAATCTTTCAAATTGTAACTTTACTTTCATTATACCCCACCAAACCTCCCCTAAAAGGG
>JAFMVE010000085.1 GCA_025499705.1 Carboxylicivirga caseinilyticus | reverse complement strand
GAAAGTCTCGGGCAATTAGTACTGCTCGGCTACGTATGTTACCACACTTACACCTACAGCCTATCAACGTCATCGTCTCTAACGTCCCTTAAGGGAAATCTCATCTTGGAGCAGGCTTCGTGCTTAGATGCTTTCAGCACTTATCCCTTCCACACTTAGCTACCCAGCTATGCTCCTGGCGGAACAACTGGTACACCAGCGGTATGTCCAACGCGGTCCTCTCGTACTAACGTCAGGTCTCCTCAAATTTCCTACGCCCACAACAGATAGGGACCGAACTGTCTCACGACGTTCTGAACCCAGCTCGCGTGCCACTTTAATGGGCGAACAGCCCAACCCTTGGGACCTTCTCCAGCCCCAGGATGTGACGAGCCGACATCGAGGTGCCAAACCGCTCCGTCGATATGAGCTCTTGGGAGCGATCAGCCTGTTATCCCCGGAGTACCTTTTATCCTTTGAGCGATGGCCCTTCCATACGGAACCACCGGATCACTATGTCCTAGTTTCCTACCTGATCGACTTGTCGGTCTCACAGTCAAGCGCGCTTATACCATTACACTCTGCAGACGGTTACCAATCGTCTTGAGCGCACCTTTGAAAGCCTCCGTTACTCTTTTGGAGGCGACCACCCCAGTCAAACTACCCACCAAACGGTGTCCTCATTGCTGAGTTAGGCCCCAGATAAGCAAAGGGTCGTATTTCAAGGGTGACTCCACGAATCCTGGCGAATCCGCTTCATAGTCTCCGACCTATCCTACACATTACTTACCCAGAACCAACGTTAAGCTGCAGTAAAGGTTCACGGGGTCTTTCCGTCCCGTTGCGGGTATCCGGCATCTTCACCGGAACTACAATTTCACCGAGCTCATGGCTGAGACAGTGCCCAGATCGTTGCACCATTCGTGCAGGTCGGAACTTACCCGACAAGGAATTTCGCTACCTTAGGACCGTTATAGTTACGGCCGCCGTTTACTGGGGCTTCAATTCAGAGCTTCGCCGAAGCTAACCCCTCCTCTTAACCTTCCAGCACCGGGCAGGTGTCAGGCCTTATACTTCATCTTTCGATTTTGCAAAGCCATGTGTTTTTGATAAACAGTCGCCTGGGCCATTTCTCTGCGGCCACCATTGCTGATGGCGCCCCTTCTCCCGAAGTTACGGGGCTAATTTGCCTAGTTCCTTAGCCATGAATCACTCGAGCGCCTTAGTATACTCAACCCAACTACGTGTGTCCGTTTACGGTACGAGCCGCTATACTCGCTTTTCTCGGCACCGGCTGCTTATGCTCGCTTCGACCGGAGTCTAGGCTCAACGTACTATTCCGTCAGTACGTGCATACCTCACCAATGCGTCACTTTTATTGTATAGCAGGTACAGGAATATTAACCTGTTTGCCATCCACTACCCCTTTCGGGTTCGCGTTAGGTCCCGACTAACCCTGATCCGATTAGCGTTGATCAGGAAACCTTGGTCTTTCGGCGTGGAGGTTTCTCACCCCCATTATCGTTACTTATGCCTACATTTGCTTTTCCAGACAGTCCACTGTGACTCACGTCTTCAGCTTCAACCCAGTCTGGAATGCTCCCCTACCACTGAACTAATGTTCAATCCATAGCTTCGGTAGTATGTTTATGCCCGATTATTATCCATGCACCGCCGCTCGACTAGTGAGCTGTTACGCACTCTTTAAATGAATGGCTGCTTCCAAGCCAACATCCTAGCTGTCTAAGCAGCAGCACCGCGTTTGGTCAACTTAACATACATTTGGGGACCTTAGCTGATGGTCCGGGTTCTTTCCCTTTCGGACATGGACCTTAGCACCCATGCCCTCACTCCTATAAATCATTTTGCAGCATTCGGAGTTTGTCAGGAGTTGATAGGCGGTGAAACCCTCGCGTCCTATCAGTAGCTCTACCTCTGCAAAACTAATATAAGGCTGCACCTAAATGCATTTCGGGGAGTACGAGCTATTTCCGAGTTTGATTGGCCTTTCACCCCTACCCACAATTCATCCAAAGACTTTTCAACGTCAACTGGTTCGGTCCTCCACTGTGTGTTACCACAGCTTCAACCTGATCATGGGTAGATCACACGGTTTCGCGTCTACTCCCACTGACTATGTCGCCCTATTAAGACTCGCTTTCGCTTCGGCTCCGACTCTTAAAGTCTTAACCTTGCCAGTGAGAAGTAACTCGTAGGCTCATTATGCAAAAGGCACGCTGTCACAGAATAAATCTGCTCCAACCGCTTGTAGGCGCACGGTTTCAGGTACTTTTTCACTCCCCTGTTCGGGGTGCTTTTCACCTTTCCCTCACGGTACTGGTTCACTATCGGTCTCTCAGGAGTATTTAGCCTTAGCGGATGGTCCCGCCAGATTCACACAGGATTTCTCGTGTCCCGCGCTACTCAGGATACTCGCCTCGCTTAAAACATTACGTATACCGGACTATCACCGTCTCTGGTTGCTCTTTCCAAAGCATTCTACTTCTGTTTTAATTGATTATGCAAGTCCTACAACCCCAACAATGCCTGAACATCATTGGTTTGGGCTAATCCGCGTTCGCTCGCCACTACTTACGGAATCACTTTTGTTTTCTCTTCCTCCGGGTACTTAGATGTTTCAGTTCCCCGGGTTTGCCTCCTTGCGGATAGTATATCTTCAATATACTGGGTTGTCCCATTCAGAAATCTGCGGATCAATAGTTATTTGCACTTCCCCACAGCTTATCGCAGCTTATCACGTCTTTCATCGCCTCTGAGAGCCTAGGCATCCCCCGTACGCCCTTGTCTACTTTCTTTTACACACACCATAGTTGGTGTATATGGTTTTGGTTGTTGCCAATATGTCAA
>JAFMVE010000084.1 GCA_025499705.1 Carboxylicivirga caseinilyticus | reverse complement strand
TGCTGGAAAAACCAGCTTACACTCTCCACATTTAAGATTTACAATCATGTGTTATCATATTGGTTATCTGTGCTATGCGCAGCATTGTGTACAACTCTCCAATAAACGGAGTATTACTGTTATTTTTAATTTATCCATGTTTTTATTCCGCTATACATGCCGTATAGGGTTGTAAAGCGGATATGATATTATGTTTATTTTCATGGTTGCCTTTGTGCTCTTAAGTTAGTCATTCATTTTTTAAAATTTTCATTTAACATTATTATCAATTCATTGGCCAACCAAAAACCAAAAAATATGCTTTCTAAGTCCCGACAGCTTAAAAAGCATATTAATTGCAACTATGTAAAAAAAATTAGTTGTTTACGATTGTTCGGGCGGCCAGATAACCATTGTAAAAACTGGCATCGCGATGTTTAAATATCTTCATCAGTTTATCCAGTTTGTCGTTAAGCAGGGCACTGGCCTCAGCAAATAAATCTTCCAGATCTTTGGTGGCTATCACCGAATCAATCTGGTATTTGCGGGGTAATCCGTTTAATCCCTTAAAATTATCCAGGTCTCCGTCTAAATCACTTACCTGCTCTGTTGTTACACCAAAATCGGTACTTAAAAGTTCTATATGATTCGCTGTTTCCTCTAAAATTTCACTTACCTTATCAATAAAGGCTATGTTTTTTAATTTATACAAATCCGATTTTGATTGATTCATACGTGCAGCCAGATCTTGTTTGTCTTCCAACAGAGCAAAAGCCTCCACCTGATCATTAAGAATATCCGCTTTTTCGGCTATAAGGCGTTTCAGCTGATATTTTTCCATCCCCAGGTAGGTTTTAGCCTTGTCTTGATCTTTGCTTTTTTGGTTGATTGAAACAAGCAGTGCTTCAAACTCATTTTTTACAGTACCAATTCTCGGAATAGTACTCCATTTAGGACTAGCATTATTCAAATAGGATAATACAGTACTAAACATTTCCATTTTATTTAACTGTATTTCTTTCATAGTTATATTTAGTTAGCTAATGGTTAAAAAATATAATTATGAATTAATATTAGTAATTATATTCTATATATCAAAATAATTATTGTTTATGAAGTGATGTAAAATATCTAAATATCAGTTTGATAATAGATGAAAATGAGGTTTTTTTGTCAGATGTGAGCTGAGTGGCAATAAACAAAATACATAGTTTGTTACTGTTTTATAGTGATATTATAAACAAATTTACGAAAAGTTGTATCGTTAGATCAGCTTCATAAAGTGTGCATTTAAATCTACTTTTTTGCTTTCGTTTTTGAGTAAATGGAAGAGTATGAGCGTTTCTCATCACAATGTTTCTGTTGAATGGGAGAGATGAGTAGGATATCAAACCGTGGCAATAGGGTTATGAGGTAATACTGCTTTTTGTGTGCGCCAGATGTGCAGCTTAACTGCCAACTGTGAGTTAAAGCTTACGATTACTACAGTCATTCTTCTACGTATCTTTTATCAGCTTTTAGCTATTATGCATACCATAAAAATCAGATTCGTGAAATCAGCGTAATTTGTGGTTAAATAAAATTTGCTGAATGATTGCTTAGCTATACCTGCCACTGGTTGCATACCATTGATTCTGACTTTAGAAAATATAAAATGGGCACTTCGCCCAAAAACGACTTTTCTTGTTGGGCATTCCATGCCGCGCTCAGAGAATTATAATTTAACCCGTTGAGTAAAACGCAAAGAGTTATTCACTGCAACGAGTCTAAGTTATCAACACATATGTCATTAGGAGAGAAGCAGATGTTTTTTAGAAGGATAAAGTACTTATTTTGCTATGTTGAGATAGCATTTTATCGATTAGAGGGCTTATTTTGTCATCTTAAGATAGCATTTCTTTACTTCGAGGCCTTATTCTGATGATTGAAGGGGTTATTTTGTAACCCTGAGATAGCATTTCTTTACTTTGAGAACTTATTCTGACACCTCTAGATAGCAATGGGATATTTTAAGCAAAAAGTATATGAACCCGAATTGATGTTTCGCAAATCGGGTTTTAAGTTTGAAAGGTAAGGCCAGTTGTGTGTGTTATTCAATATTCTTACGTACCATGTTCAGAAAATCCTGTAACCCTTCTGTATCTTTCTTTTCAATTAATCCCAAAAGATGTTTTAACTGATAGCGAATATTCTCAACCTGTTGATAGGTGTATGGATTAAAAAGAATTTCAGTCAGCAGGTAGTCTTCTTCCGACATCAAGCCTTTGGCAATATTCATGTGCTTGCTGAAAGTTGTTCCGGGAGCTTTCTGATGTTTCATGCAGGCACCGAATACCAGCGAAGAAGCAAACGGAATGGACAGTGAGTAAGCAATGGTTTCGTCATGTCCATCGAAACTATATTCATGAATGTTCAGATTCAGTGAGCTGAAGAAGTCTTTAAAGAAGGTTTTGCCCAAATGATCGCCTTGAGTAATGATGATCGCATGATGCATGCCTAAATCCTTCAGGTTGGCAAAAGTAGGACCAAACATTGGGTGAGTGGAAACATAGCGGTAACCACTTTTTTCGTAAAATTCCTGTAAGCCTGTTTTTACTGATGAAATATCTGATAGTATGCAATTTTTGGGTACAAAAGGCAATACTTCTTCAAAAGCAGGTAAAGTATATTTTAGTGTTACGGCATTAATCAGAATCTCAGGAGCAAACTCGGTGATCTCCTCAAATTTAGTGAGCCTTTGTGTATTAAATACATAGCGAAGCTTGCTCATATCACGGTCAAAAATAGCTACTTCGTGATCGAGACAAAGGGCATCGGTTAACCAGGTACCCATTTTTCCTGCTCCAAGAATACAGATTTTCATAGTGTAATATTAGATCGTTAGATAGTAGTCAGTGGTCAGAAGATTTGTTACTCCGAATTGGTTTTACGATTTACTTTTTTACTGACTATAAAAATTAAACGAACATTTGATAAAAAGAATGAGGGTGTCCAAAAAGTGATTCTGCAAATAAGGAATCTTTCAAATTGTAACTTTACTTTCATAATACCCCACCAAACCTCCCCTAAAAGGGAGGCTTAAGTCCCCTTCAGGGGATTTAGGGGTGACATAAAATGATATTTTATTACAAATTGAAACTA
>JAFMVE010000083.1 GCA_025499705.1 Carboxylicivirga caseinilyticus | reverse complement strand
AGCTTCGCTACTTATCAAAATAAATTTGCATATTTATGTCTTTTTGATAGCTTACGCTATAAGTGCATCGCTACCCATGCGAGGCACACACAAGCAATATACGTAAGCCGGGGGATGTGGGTAAATTTAACTTTTGTACATTTACTCAAAATTGTAATGGTTTGATAATTTCGAGCTCCGAAATCCCGGCCTCCGCATATTGCCAACCGTTGTACGCAAGCCTGCCAGAATGAAACATTGTGCTAAATTGACAAGATAAATAGGATTATTCTCCAAGAAAACCCAACCCACAAAGCATAAGTTTGTCAGCCCATCCCTGCAACCATCCTTTCGCTGCCAAACACATGCTTTTTTGCCTTGCATAAAAAGAAATTACTGTAAATTTTGTAAATTGAGATTGTCAAATGTTAGACAATACGATTAATTGGTTTGATAATGAAAGATGAGTTTGCAAGTATAAAGGCAATTTTTGACAATGCTCCAATTGGCATGGCGTTAACGCGAAAGACTGGTGAAGTTGTTAACATGAATGCTCGTTGCATTTCTATGCTTGGATATTCTTCATTAAATGATGTAAAACAGCATATTAAGAATCTTTCAACTGATTTATATGTCAAGCCTGAGCAACGAAACAAAATCCTTACTGTATTAAGCAAAAGTGAATCAGATGAGCCTTTTTTTGTAGACTTTAAAAGAAAGGATAATTCAATATTGCATGCTAGGTTATTTATTAAACCATATAAAAGTGAAAATAGCAATAATGAATATTTAATAAGTACCGTTGAAGATTTTAGTTATCAAAAGAAGCTGGAAAAGAATATAGCTAGTATCAAGAAGCAGTATAAACAGCTTTTTGATTCGTCAACTGAAGCTGTATTTATTCATCAAAATGAAGTATTTATTGATTATAACGCAAGAGCTAAAGAGCTATTGGGATTAAAAGAAGAACATAAACAATACATGTTTACAGATATTTCACCAAAATACCAACCTGATGGACAGAAATCAAAAGATAAAGGCTTTGAAAAAATACATAAAGCTCTAAAAGGCGAAGCGCAGAAATTTGAATGGGAATTCATAGATGCAAATGGAAAGCAGTTATTTGCAGAAGTAGCTTTAAGCAAAATTGAAGATGGTCTTTTCGGAAATCTATTGGCAATATTTCGGGATATTACTGAAAGAAAAAAGGCAGAGGAGAAATTAAAAGCCAATGAAGCAATGTTAAGTTCCATAATTGATTGCTTGCCTTTTGAATTATTTGTTACAAATTTAAATAGTGATTTGTTATTTCAGAACCGGTTTTCAAAAAGAATTTGGGGTGATTACACAGGAAAGAATATAACAGAGGGACCAGCTTCCGAAAATGGCAAGAAAAAATGGAATGAAAACCTTGAACGAATAAAAACGAATGAAACATTAAATTATGAGGATGAATTGCAATTTAAAGGGAAAAAATATCATGCTCATAAAATAGTTGCTCCTTTAGTTGTTGGTAATGAAACAAAAGGTGTTATTTCGTTAACTATTGATATTTCAGATAAGGTTGAGTTAGAAAAGCAAATTTATCAAAATGCATCATTCCTTAATTCAATTTTATCTTCAATCCCTATTGAATTATGGGTTATTGACAGCATGGACAATATTCATTTACAGAGTGATTTTTCAATCAACAAGTGGGGAGACTTAAGGGGGAAAAAGACAACTGATTTCAATGCTCCAGAGAAATTTTCGGTTGATATTAATAGTATGGTTAAACAAGTGAAAAAAGGCAAAATAGTTGATGCAGAATATGAAGTAGAATATTATGGTCAAAAGAAATATTCCAGAAGAATACTAAGTCCAATATTAGACCAGCACAATAAATATGGCTATACATCAATAAGTTTCGATATTACTGAACTGAAAAATACATTAAAAGAACTTCAGTATCACAAAGAAAACCTTGAACAGCTTGTTGATAAAAGGACTCTTGACCTAAAAGCAGCAACTGAAAAATGGAAAACTACCAGTGAAGACTTAGCCAAGAAGAAAAGAATAATAGAAGAAAAAAATACGGAGCTTAGTACAACTTTAAACCGTTTAAAAGAAGCACAATCACAGTTATTACAAGCAGAAAAAATGGCCTCACTGGGTACACTAACTTCAGGTGTGTCACATGAAATTAATAATCCATTAAATTATTTGGCAGGAACTTACTATGGTTTTGAAAGTTACTTTAATAAATATGGCAGTAAAGATGAGGCAACAACTTCATTGTTAATGTCTAGTACCAAAACTGCTATTGAACGTATTACAGCTATTGTTAAAGGGTTGAATCAGTTTAGTAGAGATAATCAAAAACTCGATGAGGAATGCAATATACATTCTATTATTGATAACTGCTTGGCTATTTTACGTAATCTTACAAAGAGCAGAGTAGAGATTGAATTAAAATATTGCAAAGATGAAATTTTAGTTTTAGGAAACGTTGGTAAAATACACCAGGTTTTTATGAATGTGATTACAAATTCAATACAAGCAATAGTTAACTCTGGGAAAATATTAATTTCCACTAAAATTATAGAGAATATAGCCATAATTGAAATATCAGATTCTGGTTGTGGTATAAGTAAAGAAAATATTTCTAAAATTACAGACCCTTTCTTTACAACCAAAGACCCAGGTAAAGGAACGGGATTGGGACTATCAATTACTTATTCGATATTACAAGAACATCAAGGAAGTATAAATTTTGACTCGGAAATAAATAAAGGTACAATTGCAAGAATAACTTTACCAATAAAATAATTGAATATGGATGTAAGACGAAAAATATTATATGTTGACGATGAGGAAATTAACTTATTACTTTTTGAGAGCAACTTTAAAAGTTTGTATAACGTAATAATTGCACATGATGGGTTCGAAGGCTTAAAAGTACTGGAGGATAATCCTGACACTTTAGTAATTATCAGCGACATGAAAATGCCAGGTATGAACGGAATTGAATTTATAAAAAAGGCTAAGACAAAATATCCTGATAAAAAATACTATATACTTACCGGATTTGAAATTACAGATGAAATTAAGAAGGCGATGGAGTCGGGATTAATATTAGAATATTTTAGCAAACCATTCGAGGTTAAAAGGATGCATAATATTATTAAAGAAGCATTTGAAAATTGATATCAAAGTTTACCTTCCCTTCGCCATCAGGCACATTTGACATTCCCACGAGGCTTGTTCACAATCCAAAAATGCCAAAAGAGCCTTCAAGTCCTTCCCGCCCGAATGCAAGAACAGTGTGAATGAGAATAAATGAATGGAGTGCTGATGAAGTGAAACAAGGCCAGCGTACAATCGAGTAGCCAGCCCCACTAGCAAACGCTAGCAGGGAGAAGCTCTCACACCACCGCACGTACGGTTCTCGTATACGGCGGTTCTCTACAT
>JAFMVE010000082.1 GCA_025499705.1 Carboxylicivirga caseinilyticus | reverse complement strand
CATCAGTTCATGACCAAAAGTGGCACAGTTTGAACCGAAATCACTGGCACAGATCAGGCCGATAATGCTGGCACAAAACGATCCGAAATATCCATGTTGATCGTAATGTTTAATAAAATCCTTAAATCAGAAATTATGATCAAGCGAACCCTCTATTTTGGTAATCCTGCCTATTTAAGTAAACAACAAAAACAGTTAAAAGTAACAGAACCTAAAACCAATAATGAGTTGGGTTCTATACCCATTGAAGATATAGGGGTTATGTTACTCGACAATTATCAGATAACCATCACACATGGATTAATAGTAGCCTTAACCCACAATAATACAGCAATTATAAGTTGCGACGAACGCCATCTGCCCCAAGGATTGATGTTACCCATGGATGGTCATACCTTGCAGACTGAGCGATTGCGCTTTCAAATAGAGATGAGCGAACCGCTGCGCAAAAATCTTTGGCAGCAAACAGTTAAGGCCAAAGTCGAGAATCAGGCCTCATTATTACAGATAGTAGAAAAGGAAAATAAACGTTTAAAGGCCCTGGTTCCTCAGATTCAAAGTGGTGATCCTGATAATATCGAAGGGAGAGCAGCATCGGTATACTGGAAAGTATTATTTGAAGAAACCAACTTTACACGTCAAAGATACGGTGTTGCACCCAATGCACACCTCAACTATTGTTATGCAGTTTTACGAGCTATTGTGGCCAGAGCTCTGGTGGGGAGTGGTTTATCACCCACCATTGGTATTTTTCACCGCAATAAATATAACTCCTATTGCCTGGCCGATGATATTATGGAACCTTTTCGTCCGTATTGTGATGAACTGGTTTACAATATGTGGCAAGAAGGAGAAATAGACAGTGAAGAAATTACCATTGAGCAGAAACGTAAATTGTTAAGTATTGCAACGGTCGATGTTCAGTACGACAAGCAAAAAAGTCCGTTAATGGTTGGGCTAAGTCGCACAACTAATTCGTTATATGAATGTTTGGCGGGAGAGCGGCGTAAAATTGTGTATCCACAGTTTTTAATCAATTAGGTATGTCTTATTCAGCACTTAATCAATACCGTATTATGTGGGTTCTTGTATTTTTTGATTTACCAACCGAAACCAAGAAACAGCGAAAAGAAGCATCTAAGTTTCGAAAAAAGCTGATTGATGATGGTTTTGCTATGTTTCAGTTCTCGATTTATCTGCGAAATTGCCCCAGCAGAGAAAATGCTGATGTGCACATTAAAAGGGTGAAAAGTATACTGCCTGAGCATGGACATATTGGTGTGCTTAAAATAACGGATAAGCAATTTGGTATGATGGAGTTGTTTATAAGTCAGCAACCGGCTGCTAAGCCGGAAGTGGTTCAGCAGTTGCAATTGTTTTAGAAGAATAAAAACAAGGTCTAAAAAGAAAACCAACCCGTCAAATAGGTCGGTTTTTCTTTTCTGATGTCTTTGATAAGTTGTTGCTAGTTTGTGTTTTGCGGGCGATACCTTGTCAAAGACCGTACTAAAGTTACAATTTGAGAGCAATTCACAACAGCGACTTTAGTTTTGTTGCGTGGACAGGTCTTGTCAAAGACCGTACTAAAGTTACAATTTGAGAGCAATTCACAACTATTGTATAACATTTGTGATACACGAATGACTTGTCAAAGACCGTACTAAAGTTACAATTTGAGAGCAATTCACAACCACATCCTTGTTTTGCTTTTTGCTGAACGACTTGTCAAAGACCGTACTAAAGTTACAATTTGAGAGCAATTCACAACCAAAAAGCCTGACCGCTTGCGGTAACTCCCCTTGTCAAAGACCGTACTAAAGTTACAATTTGAGAGCAATTCACAACTTATAAAAAAGGGCATTATTTCTGATATATCTTGTCAAAGACCGTACTAAAGTTACAATTTGAGAGCAATTCACAACTCAGGCATTGACAAAATACTTCCTACATATCTTGTCAAAGACCGTACTAAAGTTACAATTTGAGAGCAATTCACAACTACCTAAAGGTATAAGTATAGAATTTGAAACTTGTCAAAGACCGTACTAAAGTTACAATTTGAGAGCAATTCACAACTTGTAAAGCTCTCTTATTTTCAAGACGTAACTTGTCAAAGACCGTACTAAAGTTACAATTTGAGAGCAATTCACAACTACATTAAATTCTGTTCCTGATAAATTACCCTTGTCAAAGACCGTACTAAAGTTACAATTTGAGAGCAATTCACAACCAAGTTCCATGAAATGTTAAAAACAGGCAGCTTGTCAAAGACCGTACTAAAGTTACAATTTGAGAGCAATTCACAACTACAGGCTTATGAAGATGCTGACAAATTAGCTTGTCAAAGACCGTACTAAAGTTACAATTTGAGAGCAATTCACAACTTTAAGGTGTATACGGCGTCTGAACTTGTTCTTGTCAAAGACCGTACTAAAGTTACAATTTGAGAGCAATTCACAACTTGAATGTGACTGTGATTCATATGAACCTACTTGTCAAAGACCGTACTAAAGTTACAATTTGAGAGCAATTCACAACTCTAACTCTCCACTAATTAGAAAATCACCACTTGTCAAAGACCGTACTAAAGTTACAATTTGAGAGCAATTCACAACTATAAAATAACTAGAAAACGATAAAATGATCTTGTCAAAGACCGTACTAAAGTTACAATTTGAGAGCAATTCACAACTTCAGGTAATTACTAAAGAATATATAAGGTCTTGTCAAAGACCGTACTAAAGTTACAATTTGAGAGCAATTCACAACCGTAGCTTAACTGCATAGCCAGATAAAACTCTTGTCAAAGACCGTACTAAAGTTACAATTTGAGAGCAATTCACAACCCTCAATCAAATAACAGTGTTTCAGCTCCACTTGTCAAAGACCGTACTAAAGTTACAATTTGAGAGCAATTCACAACCTGTGCTGTTCTTATATGCCGTATATTTACTTGTCAAAGACCGTACTAAAGTTACAATTTGAGAGCAATTCACAACTAAACCAAACAAACTTTTTATTATCCAAGCCTTGTCAAAGACCGTACTAAAGTTACAATTTGAGAGCAATTCACAACTACCCAGGCAACAGCATTCATGCCGCTGATCTTGTCAAAGACCGCACTAAAGTTACAATTTGAGAGCAATTCACAACTTTGTGGAGAGGTAACCTATAAAGGTGAACCTTGTCAAAGACCGCACTAAAGTTACAATTTGAGAGCAATTCACAACTTTGGGAGTCTCAAACCTCCATTTGAAAGGCTTGTCAAAGACCGCACTAAAGTTACAATTTGAGAGCAATTCACAACTTGGTTGTGGTGCATTAGCACAAGGTATTTCTTGTCAAAGACCGCACTAAAGTTACAATTTGAGAGCAATTCACAACAACGGGTCCTTTGTGTGTTGATCTTTTGCGCTTGTCAAAGACCGCACTAAAGTTACAATTTATTCATGAGTTGTCTGTTTTATAAGGCACTCATGATTTTCAATAGAGAGCAATTCAGAAGATCAGTCTGTAGGAATATATGGTATTCCATCTGTATCTTCAATCTCCTTAAGCATTTTTCTTTCTTCCTCATTTTCTGGCTTCACCTTTCCCATAATAAGATCCACATATCTCCTTTGCTTTTTATCTAAAAGCATATCTTCATCTATATTCAATTTATGGTTTGACCTATTTGGAAGTGTCATTATTTTAATGATTATATGGTCTGAAAATATATAATTAATAACATATGTACTTGATGCTTACAGGTGTAAAAGCACAATATAATAAAAATAGAACTTGAAGAAAATAAAAAAGCCACTCGAAAAATCAAATGGCTTAAAAGAGCGGAAGACGGGGCTCAAACCCGCGACCCTCAGCTTGGAAGGCTGATGCTCTATCAAC
>JAFMVE010000081.1 GCA_025499705.1 Carboxylicivirga caseinilyticus | reverse complement strand
CTTGGCAAGGTCGTGCTCTACCAACTGAGCTATTTTCGCGTTTTTTGCAAATTAACTTGGCAAGTTGTTGCCTACCCCACGATAGCTATCGTGGTAAGCTATTTTCGCGTTTCAATAATTGCAATTTGGCTTTCAACCTTTGCTGAATTTTTATTGCGGATGCAAAAATAGTTCTATTTTTTATTTGCGCAAGAAATAGGTTCGCAATTTATTCAATTTTCTATTTTTGTTTTAATATGCGTACTTGAAATTGCTTGGGTTTATTAGAATTGAATCTGGTTTCAAAACACAGTTCTTGTATCTAAAAAAAACGAATTACTATAAATGATTTATGGCTTCTGAGAAATATTCATATGACTGTAAAACTATAAGAATTTAATAGTTGTTGTGAAAATGAATAATTAGCTCTTTTTTAAATAATGGAATTTATTAGTAAGCGTCATAATTCAGAAATAGATAAATCAATAGCAGTTTTACCTTTTGTTAATATTAGTGCAGATCCCAATAATGAATATTTTAGTGATGGGATTACTGAAGAGATAATTAATGCTCTTACTAAAATTGATGGTTTAAAGGTGATTGCCCGCACATCTTCGTTTTCATTTAAGGGGAGTAATCAGGATATAAGAAGCATTGGTAAAGCCTTGGGTGTAAGTTCTATATTAGAAGGTAGTGTCAGAAAAGTAAATAATCGTGTACGTATTACTGCACAGTTAATAAATGCCCGTGATGGTATTCACTTCTGGTCGCAAAATTTCGATCGTGAACTGAATGATATTTTTGAGTTACAAGATGAAATTAGCCTTTTAATTGCCAATCAGATAAGAGATAATTTTGGTCATTTTAATATTCAGGAGCATTTAGTAATTACAGAAACAAGCAATGTTACGGCATATGAAATGTATCTTAAAGGTCATTACTACCAACTAAAATGGGATGCTGATTCAATAAAGAAGGCTATTGAATATTATCAAATGTCAGTTGAATTAGATACGAAGTTTGCGCGCTCCTACTATGGTTTAGTACAATGTTATGGTCTGTTGGCAGCATGGGGGTATATGCATTCATCTGAAGGCTTTGCAAAAGCTATCGACAATTTTTTAATAGCCAGTGATTTGAATAAATCACTTCCGGAATATGGACAATCCTTTGTAGGTAGAGCATTTTGGATGGAATGGGATTTTCAGGCAACCTATAATCAGTTATTAAAAACATTATCACAGTATCCCAAATATACGGATGGTTTAGAGGCCATGGCTGAACTTTTTATAGCTCATGGAAAATGGAAAATGGCCGAGGTTTATATAAGGCGTGCCATGGATGTAGATCCTTTATCAGCCAATCATTTTTATACTTTGGCCAATATTCAGTATTATCAGAAGAAATTTGATCTCGCTCTGACTTTTATTGAAAAATCATTGTCGATAAATCCTGACCTTGCCCTTGCAAAAGAACTAAAAGCTTTATGCTTTATTTGGTTAGGTAGAAAGAATGATTTTGAAAAATTAATGAAGAGTTATGATAATTCGGAGTTGCAAAGGTTATTGTATGAGGTAATTAACCATGGAATAAATTCGTTATCTGAAGAACTTTTAAATAACTGGAAGACTGTTATTGATGATACTAAACAGTTGGTTCCCTATGAATTATATATATTAGCCAATACTCAGCATAGATTTGAAGCATTAGAGTTACTACGCTTGTATATTAAGCAAAAAAGAGGCCAGATAATTAACTTCCGGTTTGACCCATTACTGGTTAACCTTCAGGAGAATGATGAATTTCATCATTTATATCCATCACAACTTTTACTTGAGATAGAATCAAATATTCATTCAGTTTCTAAAAATAAAACAAATACCAGTTTGGCAGAACTGGATGAGCAAATGAATATGCTCAAACATTATTTTGATAAAGAAAAACCTTACCTGGATTCTATGATGAGCCTGACTATTCTGGCAAAAGCTATTAATTTTCATCCCAATAAGCTATCATATCTGATTAATGAAAAAACAGGAATGAATTTTAACGAATTCGTTAATCATTATAGACTAGCGTATTTTAAAGAAATTGCATTGAATATAGAGAATAATAATTTGTCCCTGTTAGGATTAGCTTACGAAAGTGGCTTTAACTCAAAATCCGTATTTAATGCATTTTTTAAGAAGGTAGAAAATACAACACCTAATATCTGGCTTAAAAAGGCTAGGCAAAAAAAATGTTAATTCATATCTTAAAAAGGTCCTAATTCTCATTGATTTGTCCTGAATTATAAATTCGGACGATTACATCTTTTATTAGTTGCAGCTTTGTATCATTAGTTATTGAAAATAAATACTACAATTTAATTCAATTATGATGAGAAGAAGTTTAAAACAAAAAAGGACGATTTTAAAAATTGTATTGATACTAATCTATATTATTCTTGTTTATGGAATAACTGAAGCCCAAAATCAGGATAACGAAAAAGTAAAGTCAAAGGAAAGATGGATAAGTCCATCCAAAACGGCTATTAATGTTTGTCCGGGAGGAATAGTATTCGGGTTCTACTCAGCTAATTTAGAACATCTTATTGGAAAAAATCACGGAATTGTATTGAGAGGTGATTTAGAAACAATTCCTGGTACATATTCAGATGCTAACATTGATGCCAATGGGAAAGCAATTATTCTTAATTACAGATATCATATTGGTGGAGGTTTAAACTCCTTTTATGCGGGTACCTATGGCCGATATCGTAAGATTAAAGGAGAAGGAATGACTGAAAATGATGGATTTGACTTATCTTTACCAGAATTTACAATTGGCCTGAATGCTGGTAAACGATGGATTTGGAAAAGCGGAATAACACTAAATTTTGCACTCGGGTACGGTTATTCATTTGACAATCTTAAAGTAAATAACCCTAGTGTTGAAGCAATTGATGCCATCGAAGTATTTCGTGATGAATATACCTTTATGAGTGGTTTTTTAGGGGAACTTTCTATTGGTTATACATTTTGATATGTTTTTTATCTAAACTACAATAGTACACCCTTTGTTACATTACTGTATTGACTTTATTAAGACAATTATTGTTCTTCAATATTGGATTCAAAATTAAGTATGAGTTTCTTAATTCTCATTAATAAAGTGTATTAAAATAAAATTGTAAAAATGGCTTTAAAATCTTTGAAATGCCAATTAGGATAAGTTAACCCCCTGATTGGAAGAGAGTTGGGATTTTTAGTTTATTGCGTTTATTCTATCGTCGAAGACTTATGGTCCAATAGAATTTTTTCTGACAGCAATGGCTTTTTATATGTTAGAACAGCAATATGGTTCCAAAGAACTAACAGACTATTTTTTATATTTGAATCTGAAAAAAAAACAGTGAAAATTTATAATTATCTGCACTCTCTTTAAGATTTGTTATTTTTATTAAAAATACATCTGAATGGATATACCAAACAAAGACAATCAATTTCCATTAGCTCATTATAATAAGTTAGTTTTCTTAAAAAATATCATTTCCCAACCGAATATTGTGGTGGGTGACTATACTTATTATGATGACTTTGTAAATCCAGAAAATTTTATTCGAAATGTTAAGTACCATTTTGATTTTGTGGGTGATAAACTAATTATTGGAAAGTTTTGCATGATTGCATCGGATGTTACTTTTATTATGAATGGGGGTAATCATCTAAGTAAATCTATAAGTGCTTATCCTTTTGCAATTTTTGGAGGTGATTGGAAAGATGCAATGAAAGACAAAACTTATCCGTATAAAGGTGACACCATAATAGGAAATGATGTTTGGCTCGGTTATAATACAACTATTATGCCTGGTGTGAAAATAGGAGATGGCGCTATTATTGCTTCGAACTCAACAGTTGTGAAAAATGTTGAACCATATTCAATAGTTGGTGGTAACCCGGCAAGACTGATTCGAAAACGGTTTTCTGATGAGAGTATTCAAATACTTCTAAAACTAAAATGGTGGGAATGGGATATTGAAAAAATCACTCAATCAATAAAAATACTAACAGGAAATGATGTTGATGCTTTGAAAAATCTATATAATATGTAAGTTACATAGCAGTTGTATTAAAACTTATTCATTAATGCTCATTTGCATCATAGTCAAAGAATATTACAATTATAATAACGTAACCAATAATTATAAAACAAAAAAGCGCTAAAAACTTTCGTCTTAAGCGCTTTTGTACCCGAGGCGGGACTTGAACCCGCACGACCTAATGGTCACAGGATTTTAAGTCCTGCGTGTCTACCAATTCCACCACTCGGGCATCCTTGTGA
>JAFMVE010000080.1 GCA_025499705.1 Carboxylicivirga caseinilyticus | reverse complement strand
CAGTAAAAAGTTAGTCCCCAAGGGTACCCTTGGGGACTAACAAGAATGTTATTATTTTAGTCCAATAATTTGTAACGGTTATTTAGGACTAGTCACATCAATATAATTATGATACCTGATTCCCTCCTAAACAAGAAAACTCTTTGCCATTTCAAATTTACTTAATTAGTATAAATACAACAGCTTAACCATTTCACTACATAAATGCTTAAATTTACAAGCTATAGTTTACTCAACATTCTATAAGCTTCAAACTAGTTATAACTTTCCTGTAGTTTAGTTTTCTTACAATCAGCTATTCTGAGATATTCTTCAACATACTTCCGAATCTCTTTCGTACCTTATTCGATAATCCTTCGATCACCCTTCGACCCTATAGGAACGGTCATAAATCGAAGAAGTACCGAAGAAGTGTCGAATATAGTCCATATTAAAAAGCTCTCAACTTACAGCCTATAGGTGTTGGTAGCAAGACCGGTCAAAACAACCAAGTCACTCAATTGACTCCAGAATTATTACAATGGCCTTTTATTTAAACCTCTCCTCAATTCATATTTATAACAATTCAACAACTTAACACCTCATCAATTATACTTTAATATTCACCCGGACTTCGGACTTATTACCTCGGACTAATTTCAAACTTCAACTCCATACAATTAATAATTAACCACTGACAATTATCCATTAATCATTCCCCACTCTTACGGTAATATTACTGTTATATTATTCAAAAAGATTCCATTATACCTTGCTTCTGTCTTTTGGCCATAGACGATTTAAAAATGTTTAAAGGCAGCAGGTCGACAGGTTGCTGTAATGCTAAAAAGTTCAATAATGGAAACACTTAAATTATTTGTGTTAGCTGTTGCGGGTACTCTGGGTTTCATGGAGCTAACCGATTATTCTGTTTCAGAACTGGTTCCTAAAGAATCCTGGGAACCTTTGATTAAGTCGATCCTCAGCCTGACAGCTGGTATTCTAACTGCATTGATTAGTCGTTTATTCAGACGAAAAATCACTAATAAGCAAAACAAAAGTTCACAAACTAAAAACAATAATCATGGGAAAATATGATAAAGGCATCTTGGGAGCCATTTCCGGTAAGGTAGGTACTGTAGTGGGAAGTCGATGGAAAGGTATACGCTATTTACGATCATTAGCAGGACCCAAGAAAGGAGTCCCCAGCATTGCTCAGTTAAAACAACAGGCACGCTTTGCTTTGGGAGTACAGTTTCTTCAGCCAATTCATCCAATCATTAAAATTGGCTACCGGACACAGATCAGAAAACAGAGTCCATACAATGCGGCCCTTTCTGATTTATTAACCAGTGTTATTGAAGGTGATTATCCAGAATACCAGATAAATTTCGAAAGATTCAGGATGTCGAAAGGAACAATGGAACCACCATTCAATCCTGAAGTGCACCTGGAAAGCAATCAACTTACTTTCTCATGGAATAATAATAGTGAAACAGGTGATGCTGCAGCAGGTGATCAGGCACTTCTTCTTGTCCTGGCTGAGAATATGTGGCCTGTTTTTGACATTCATTCTTTTAAAAGAGAAAATGCATCAGGAACAATAAATCTGAGTGATTTAAGTTCTGGTCAACAGTTATATTGTTTTATGGCCTTTGCCGGAACAGGTGACAACAAAAGTGTTAGTAACAGTGCTTTAGTTGGAGTAATTACTGTTCCTTAAAATCTCTACCCCTTCGTTTCCGCACGGAGGGGTACTTTTCTAACGATTCCTTTTGCAACTCTAATAAAATTAACAATACAAACTTTATTTTATCAACGATCTTGTTTATAAAGCGATTATCCTGAGAAGATAAAAGTTTAAAATCCGTAAATATTTTTCATCCACGAATTACACTAATTTTACGAATTATAATTTTTAAAAGTATATAAGTGATAGACCTGTGTATCATCATTTACCGATTATCCATTAACATACCAGGATGCGGATTCAGGAAAATGCGTTAAGAAAATCAAAGGTGGTGCGTTAAAAAAGAAATGTTATTTAGCGAAGCCTGAAAGGCTCACTTTAATAGCCGTGGGTTTCGACCCACGGTATATTAAAGCCGTAAATCCGTCGCACGCAGAAAGCTGTTTTGTCGGTAGAACTTATTGCGACGGGATGGAATCTCATTTATCTCCATTCTATATGTCATTAGCTACAAATGTATCAAATAGAATTTGCTCGCTTAATCAATCAACCTGTAATTATTTTTAAACCACAATTTGCAAAGATTACACTAATTAAATTTGAACATTGTCGTTTAGTGCCATGGGCTAGATAGTATTATTTACATATAATCCATAAAATCAAATACATGTACCTTCAGATAAAATGCAACACAGTTTATATTCATATCCTGATGATCGATTAATCAGCTTAAAGTAAGGCCCTCTTTAACTATATATAAATCAATTGACACCTCAGATTAACTTAATATTTGACATTTTCAATTAATTATTCTAATTTAACTAAAGCCAAACGTTAATCAAATGTACTTTCATTTGAGCATAATCACACAAGAGATTCTAATCCGAAAGAATTTAAACTGGGATGAAAGTGTAATTCCTCAAGAACTTCCTCCTATAAAAGATGATCTTTGTTTAATTGAATTATTTGGTATTCTTTTCAACCATTATTTTTCCCAAATGAATGGAGATAAATGTACATGCTCCAAATTAAAAAATCATATTGATAAAATTTATCAATTTAAGAAAGTACTTAATTCGGCTTGGATTGATTTATCTCAAGTAGCACAAAAATCCAGACAATGGTATATGCATGACATCCTGTTCTTTATTGGATTATGTGCTCACCTGCAAGAATCACTGCAACTTAGCATGAACTTTTGTGATCTATCAGAATTACCTTCTGAACACGGATGCTCCGTTTATTCATCCGAAATCTCAATGAATACCCTACTGAAAAACCAGGAATACTTTAATCAATTTCCGTTTCTGAAAATTGCATTAACAATACCGTCCAGGCTTTTCGAATTAAGTGAATCAATAAAGACAAATAACAGGAAAAATAGATTTATCCTAACTGACTCAGTTAACCGATTAATAAAAATGAGCTCATTTTCAATGGCACACGAACGTTACTACATTCATGTTTTATCTAAACTACAACTGACAAAGTTTAATACAAACAATAAAGCAAGTCAGGATCGCCAGATTTTGTCCGTAACAATATCATTGATAATGCAAAGTGTTGAAGAAACAAGAGAAATTATTGAAATGTATTTACACAGCCTTCATAATTTATACAGTCAGGCAGAATATCTATCTGAATACCTCTATTGGAAGTTATATCATAATTATATTAAAACATTTAGCTTACCGGATCCCTCATTCAAAAAACAAGTGCTTATCAGAATTAAATTCATCCTGAATAAAATAAAGGAATGCATTAATCAGCCATCAGCAACTTCAGAGCCATTATTTCAATGGCAAGGAAGTCCTCAGGAGTTCGTAAACCACTTTTATAATCTGATTGCTGATAAAAAAATTTCTTTAGGAGGTAATTATGATATTGAACCTTTTGCAAGACAATTACACAAAACCATATCCATTAAAAAAGACAAAGGTTCAGGATATTTAAGTTGCGGATCACTTCTCACCTATTTTAAACAGTTGCATGCGGATATAAAGTGATAAAGGAAATTTGGATATTTAAATTATAACCAATAATTAGTAAATACTCTTGGATTCCTATATTATTTATTCGACTCACTATCAATATAAATTGGTTTAAAAGCATCTATATCAGCTAATATTTTCGACCACAAATTGCACTGATTTCACGAATTAAATTTCAATGGCGTTCATAAACGATGATTGTTCCATACGCTTCTTTACCATTCTGTCCTTAAACTTACCGGGATGTGCCTTCAGGAAAATGCGTTAGGAAAACCAAAGAACTAAGCGTTAAAAAAGAAATGTTGTTTATCGAAGCCAGAAAGGTTGACTGTAATAGCCGTGGGTTTCAACCCATGGTATAGTAAAGCCATAAAACCGTCGCACACAGAAAGCTGTTTTGCCGATTAACCATATTGCGACGGGATGGAATCCTATTTATCTCAATTTTATATGTCATTAGATACAAAATGAAGCAAATAGTATTGGCTCACTTAATCAATAAATCTGTTAATATTTTTAAACCACAAATTACACAGATTACACTAATTAAATGTTAATCGTTTGCATAAGTACTAAAAGCTGATTAAAGAAGCCTGAAAGGCTGACTGTAACAGCCGTGGGTTTGACCCCACGGTATATAGTAAAGCTATAAACCCGTCGCAAGCAGAAAGCTGTTTTGTCGGTAGAACTTATTGCGACGGAAAGGAATCCTATTTTCTATCCCTTTTTTTTGTCATCAGCTACAGCGAGAATCAAAGATCCTGAAGCTTCAGTAATTTGACACCTTGAAAACCTGCTAAATTTTCGCTACATGAGAAATTCCATTAAATGTTTACAGAAATTTTTATTGCAAGGTAAAATTTCTTCAATAAAAAAGAGGGTGTCCAAAAAGTGATTCTGCAAATAAGGAATCTTTCAAATTGTAACTTTACTTTCATTATACCCCACCAAACCTCCCCTAAAAG
>JAFMVE010000007.1 GCA_025499705.1 Carboxylicivirga caseinilyticus | reverse complement strand
ATCGCTTTTGATTGATGAGTGGGCGATGAGGGAGTCGAACCCCCGACCCCTTGGGTGTAAACCAAGTGCTCTAAACCAACTGAGCTAATCGCCCTTTTCATAGATCTCTCTAGAAAAGCGATGCAAAAATATATCTCTTTTTTGTCACCTCCAAATATTATTTGAGTTTTTGTAATATATCAGCGACAATGAAAGTGCTTCCTCCGATGAATATCAAATCATTAGGATCTGCTAATTTTTTTGCATTATCTAAAGCTTCATGCGGAGTATCGTAACAATTGCCTTTAAGCTGGTGTTCTATGGCCATTGATTGAAGTTTAGAAGGGATCATACTTCTTGGGATAGCAGCTCGGGTGAAATAATAAATTGCATCTTTGGGTAATAGTGATAAAACCTTTGAATGATCCTTATCATCTACCATTCCAATAATAAAATGCAATTTTTTATAGGCCGTATTTTCTATTTGTTGTACGATTAACTCAATGCCTTCCGCATTGTGCCCCGTGTCGCAAATAACCCTTGGATTATAATCAATGGTTTGCCAGCGCCCATTTAAACCTGTGTTAACTACAACTTGTTCAAGTCCTTTGTAAAGGTCTTCAATTGAGATGTTAAAACCATTTTGTTGAAGAGATTCAATAGTACAAAGAACGGTAATTATATTTTTACGTTGGTAATTACCTAGCAGATCAAGTTTAAGGTTAGGGTATTTTACCTTATTATGCGATGAAATCTGAAATATTTGTTTTTCGTCAATACTATTGGTTGAATAGGGAGCACTCATTTGTTGATCTGCAAATGTAATCGGAGCATTTTTTGATTTTGCCATTTCGATAAAAACAGGAGTGGTTTCTTCCTGTGTCTGCCCTATTATTACAGGAATCCCTTCTTTAATAATCCCCGCTTTTTCAATAGCTACCTTAGGTAATGTATCACCTAAAAAGGCTGTATGATCCAATCCTATATTTGTAATTACCGAAACTTCTGGAGATATAATATTTGTTGAGTCCAATCTTCCACCCATACCAACTTCTATTACAGCAATATCAACCTTTTGTGCCTTGAAATACTCAAAAGCCATGGCAACGGTCATCTCAAAAAATGAAGGTTGCAGTTTGTCAATAATTTCCTGGTGATTTTCAACAAAGTCAATAACTGACTGTTCCGAAATCATCTCACCATTCACTTTAATGCGCTCTCTGAAATCAATCAGATGAGGTGAAGTATATAAACCTGTTTTGTAACCAGCTTGTTGTAAGATAGATGCCAGACAGTGCGAAACAGAACCTTTACCATTTGTTCCTGCAACGTGAATGGTTTTAAAATTAGTATGGGGACGATTAAAATATTTATCTAATTCTAAAGTGGTATAAAGGTCAGCTTTATATGCTGCTTTACCTACTCGCTGATACATCGGAAGTTGGCTGAATAAATAGTCCAATGTCTCTTTATAACTCTTCATCTTTTATCAAAATTAATAATTGCCAAATGTACATCACGTCGAAATTTCCTTATCTTTAATAGCAACACAAACCCTTTATATATGGCTAAAAAAATATTTATTCTCGACACTAATGTTCTTCTTCACGACCACAAATGTATATACAACTTGGAGGAAAATGATATAATCATTCCAATAGTTGTTCTGGAAGAGTTGGATAAGTTTAAGAAAGGTAATGATTTAATTAATTTTCAGGCACGTGAATTTGCCCGCGAGATGGATAAAATTGCAGGTGAGAAGCTTTTTCAAGACGGCGTTTCACTTGGTAAAGGTTTAGGAAAACTGTTTGTGGCCACAGGTAAACCATTACCCGAAGAGATGAAGGATTCGTTTAGTGAACACACTGCTGATCACAGGATTCTAGCCATCGCATTGCATGTTAAGCAAAAATTTCCTCGTCGACAATCGATATTGATTACCAAGGATATAAATCTTCGATTGAAAGCGAAATCTCTTGGGTTAAAGTCTGAAGATTACGAAAATGATAAAGTTAAGGATATCGATATTCTTAATAATGGAGTTGAGATTCATGAAGACTTTGATAAAAAATTGATTGAGGCGTTATATACACATCCGGGTATTCCTGAGAGTCAGTTTCCTGCTGATGAAGATCTACCGCCAAATCAGTATTTTGTATTACGAAATGGTAATCAGAGTGTATTGGCTTTCCATGATAAAGTATCCGGTTTAATTAAACGTGTTGAAAAGCATACTGCTTATGGAATTGAACCTCGTAATGCCGAACAGACTTTTTCGTTGGATGCCCTTCTTAATCCAGATATTAAACTGGTCTCGCTAACCGGAAAAGCCGGGACTGGTAAAACACTTTTGGCTCTGGCAGCAGCCTTGCAACAGTTTCAGATGTATAATCAGATATTGCTGGCACGCCCCATTGTACCATTGGCCAATCGCGATTTAGGATTTCTTCCGGGTGATGTCAATGAAAAGATTGGACCATATATGCAGCCGTTGTTTGATAATTTAGGTGTAATAAAAAGCCGTTTTAAACCAACTAGTAAAGAGGTGAATCGGGTTGATGAAATGGTGAAAAATGAACAGCTGGTTATCACACCATTGGCTTATATCAGAGGCCGTAGTCTTTCGGATGCTTTTTTTATTATTGATGAAGCTCAGAATCTTACTCCTCATGAAGTGAAAACAATTATAACACGTGCTGGAGAAGGAACAAAGCTTGTTTTTACCGGTGATGTACAACAAATTGACTCGCCTTATCTGGATATGCAGTCAAATGGATTGGCTTACATGACAGACAAAATGCGAGGTCAGGAACTGTTTGCTCACATTAACCTGATTAAAGGAGAAAGAAGTTATCTGGCTGAATTAGCTTCGAATTTGTTATAAATTGAAATATATTAGATGAGTAGAACCTGTCCTTAACATTTCTTAAGGGCGGGTTTTTATATTTAAAGCCTCTTAATCGCTTACTTTTTCATAATTTTGCCGACTAAAGTTAGGCAGATGATTGACCAATCGGTTTTTAAAAACAGAAAAGTAGCATTTCACACATTCGGTTGTAAATTAAACTTCAGCGAAACATCAACCGTTGCAGCAACGATGATGGAAGCTGGCTTTTCGAAGGTTTCATTTAGCGATAAAGCCGATGTGTATGTTTTTAATACCTGTTCGGTAACCGAATTGGCTGATAAAAAATGTAAGCAGGTTATACGTAAAGCCATCAAGCAAAATCCAGAGGCATTTATTGTGGTTACGGGGTGTTTCGCTCAACTTAAACCCGATGATGTTGCTCATATTGAAGGAGTGGATCTGGTTTTAGGATCAGATGAGAAATTTGATATTCTTCAATATCTGCAGGATGGCAAAAAGCACAATACAACCGAAGTACATGCCGGTAATATAGGTGAGAACAAAAAGTTTCAACCTTCTTTCTCCTTTGGAGATCGTACCCGTTGTTTCTTAAAAGTGCAGGATGGATGCGATTATTTTTGTTCGTATTGTACCATTCCATTAGCGCGGGGGCGAAGTCGTAGTGATACGGTATCTCATACTGTTGATCAGGCAAGGAAAGCAGCTGAATCAGGGGCAAAGGAAATTATCCTGACTGGCGTAAATATTGGTGATTTTGGAAAAGGGACTGATGAGACTTTTTTCGATTTAGTGAAGGCATTGGATGAAGTGGAAGGCATTGAACGATATCGTATCTCTTCCATTGAACCAAACTTGTTAACGGATGAAATTATAGAGTATGTGGCTCAATCAAAACGTTTCATGCCTCATTTTCATATTCCGCTTCAATCGGGTTGTGATAAAATATTACAATTGATGAAACGTAAGTATAATACGCAGCTTTTTAAAGAGAAAGTTGAGAAAGTAAAATCGGTAATGCCGCATGCTTTTATTGGAGTGGATGTGATAACCGGGGTGAGAGGTGAGTCGGATGAAGACTTTGAAATAACTTATAAGTTTCTGGATGGTTTAGATATCTCTCAATTACATGTTTTTACCTATTCTGAAAGGCCAAATACGCAGGCACTTAAAATTGAAGATGTGGTACCTGTAAGTGTTCGCAAAGAACGCAGTAAAAAGCTTCATGACTTATCTGACCAAAAAACACTTTCGTTTTATAAAAAGCACATTGGATATCAAACTGAAGTTTTATTCGAAAAAGCAGAGCATGAAGGATACATGACAGGTTATACACCGAATTATTTAAAATCAGAAATTAAATACGATTCAACTTTGGTCAATCAAATAGTTAAAGTCAGATTAAAACATCTGGCATTTGATGATATGGCAATGAGTGTTGAGTTGCATAAATTATAATATATGAATTACAAAGCTATGTGTGAATCAGTTTGTGAAATAGCACGATCAACTGGTTTGTTCATCAAGGAAGAAAGACAGAGTGCAAAATTAGATATTGAGACTAAAGGAAGTAACGATTTTGTTACACATATCGATAAAGCATCAGAAAAAAGAATTGTGGAAGGCTTAAAGAAGCTTTTGCCGGAAGCAGGTTTTATAGCCGAAGAAGGAACGGAAGATGTGCGTGGAGATCGTTTCAACTGGATCATTGATCCTATTGACGGGACAACTAATTTTATTCATGGTTTATCTCCTTATGCGATCAGTATTGCTTTGATGGAAGAAGATAAAATAGTAGTTGGGGTTGTTTACGAGGTGGGCCTTGACGAATGTTTTTATTCATGGAAAGGAGGAGAGGCCTACCTGAATGATCAGACAATTGAGGTCTCAAAAGCAGCCACTGTTGCCGATAGTTTAATAGCCACCGGCTTTCCATATTCTAATTTTACTCTGATGGAGGGTTTTATAAAGTCTATGGATTATTTTATGAAAAACTCCCATGGATTACGACGTCTCGGTTCGGCAGCCACCGATTTGGTGTATGTGGCTTGTGGCAGGTTTGATTCATTCTACGAATATGATTTAAAACCGTGGGATGTTGCTGCAGGAGCCTTTATTGTTGAACAGGCTGGAGGAAGAGTCTGTGATTTTACAAAAGGTGATAACTATATTTTCGGAAGAGAGATTGTTGCCAGTAATGTAGCCACTCACGATGAATTAAGTGAGGTGGTGAATAAGTTGATGGTATATTAAATGCAGTCTTTTTTTACTAATATTGCTATAGGAATACTATGGTTAGGTTGTTTATTGCCTTTGCGTGTTCTCTATGTTTTCTCTGATTTTTATTATCTATTAATTCGGTTGATAGGATATCGTCGTTCTGTTATTGATGAAAATCTGAAATTTTCTTTTCCTGAAAAGTCAGCAAAAGAGATAAAGCATATTCGAAACCGGTTTTATCGTCATTTCTGCGATACGTTTATGGAGACAACAAAGCTTCAGACAATATCAGATATTGAAATGAAGCAAAGAGTGAAATTCAATAATATTGAATTGTTGGATAAGGCATATGATGAGGGAAAGGATGTAATCGCGGTTTTGGCACATTATAATAATTGGGAATGGATTCCAAGTGTAAATCTTCATTGCAAAGCCTTAGGTTGTGATGTTTACAGACCGTTAAAAAATAAACCCTTTAATGCTTACATGTTAAAGTTAAGAGAACGGTGGGGGAATCGTAATTTTACAATGAAAGCTACATTAAAAGAGGTTATTAAGTTAAAGCAGAAAAATGAACGTTTTGTTCTTGGTTTAATTGCCGATCAAAGTCCGGGTGAACCTGAAATTCAATATTGGACCAGGTTTCTGAATCAGAATACAGCCGTATTGACCGGACCTGAGAAGATAGCAAAAATAACAAAGTCACCGGTTGTGTTCTTTGATATGAGGAAAGTAAAAAGGGGTTATTATGAGGTTGATATTATTCCTTTAGTTGAAAATCCAGAAGAGACTCAACCTTATGAAATTACCGAAAAGTACATTAGGTATTTAGAAAAAGTTATCATTGATAAGCCTGAATATTGGTTATGGTCACATCGCCGTTGGAAGTATTCAGAAGAAAGAATATTTACGAATTAACTGTTAGCTAACGAATGTCAAAAACTGCTGTCGTAATTTTAAACTGGAACGGAAAATCCTTGTTGGAGAAATTTCTGCCAGTAGTTATTAAAAATTCTGATCGTCAGGATGTTGAAATTATTGTGGCAGATAATGCTTCTTCTGATGATAGTCTTAGCTATCTTAAAAATAATCATCCAAGTGTTCGTGTTGTTTCTTTAGACCGTAATTATGGATTTGCAGGTGGATACAATAAGGCATTGGAGCAAATTGATACTGATTATTATATTCTTTTGAACAGTGATGTTTCTCCAGAACCCCAATGGCTTGATCCATTAATTGATGCAATGGATAAGGATAGTGAATTAGCTGCCTGTATGCCAAAAATACGAGCCTTTAATGATCCTGATAAGTTTGAATATGCAGGTGCTTCGGGAGGCTACATTGATAAATTTGGCTATCCTTTTTGTCGCGGTCGGATTTTGAATGAAATTG
Source organism: Carboxylicivirga caseinilyticus (assembly GCA_025499705.1). Taxonomy (GTDB): domain Bacteria; phylum Bacteroidota; class Bacteroidia; order Bacteroidales; family Marinilabiliaceae; genus Carboxylicivirga; species Carboxylicivirga caseinilyticus. The sequence goes on along the minus strand of JAFMVE010000007.1, from coordinate 166,048 downwards.
AGGAAGACAAGGGGCAGTATAACGATTCAATATCAGTTTTTTGGGCAACAGGTGCTGCACTAATGATAAGAGCCGATTTATATCGTTTTGCCGGTGGTTTAGATGAGTCATTTTTTGCACATATGGAAGAGATTGATTTGTGTTGGCGGTTAAAAAATATGGGGTACGATATTAAAGTTTTTCCAGGATCAGAAGTCTTACATGTTGGCGGAGCAACTCTGGATCAGCAGCATCCACGTAAAACCTACCTAAACTTCAGAAATAATCTGGTAATGATGTTTAAGAATCTTAGTTCGAAAAGCTTATTACCCATACTTTTTATTAGAATGATTTTAGATGGAGTGGCGGCTGTTCATTTTGGTGTAAAAGGCGAATGGAAATTTTTTATGGCCGTTTTTAATGCTCACATGGATTTTTACAGCAGAATACCATCAGCCTTAAAAAAACGTCGGGAGCAGAAGTCTCTCAGAGTGAAGTTGAAACATATAGAAACCTATCCTCAAAGTATTATTTGGGCATTTTACTTTAAGAAGATAACTCGTTTTAGTCAGCTAAAGCATTTTAGATTATAAAAAAGGTAGAATTTCTTCCAATTTATTACTTCTCGAACCTTTGATTAAAATGTATGATTGATCTGGTTGATTCTGCTTTAGATAATCAATGCATTGTTTATTTGTTGAGAAATGGTTATAGCTGAAATTTAAGTTCTTAAATTCATCCCCAATGAGAATTATAGAGTCGAAATTGCAATTATTCAGAATGTTAATCAGCTTCTTGTGCTCTTCAACAGAATCTGAACCTAACTCCTTCATACCACCCAGAATAACAAGTTTATTCTTTTCTTTTATCCGCTCAAAATTATCCAATGCAACAGCCATACTTGAAGGATTGGCATTGTATGCATCCATGATAATTCTGTTTTTATCAGTCTTTATAAACTGGGAGCGATTGTTTGTTGGTTTGTATTTATTTAAGGCTTCATTGATTGAAGTTGGATCAACATCAAAATATCTTCCAATGACAATAGCAGCGTTAATATTTTCCAGATTATATGATCCTATCAGGTTAGTTTGGGTTTGAAATTCCTTATTGAGCTTTTTGTCGGACCATTCAATGTTCACAAAAGGTGTTAACTCTGTAATGCGGGCCTCAAATTCAGTGTTATCACCATATTCAATTCTTTTAGAGTTTAAGAACGCCATCTCCTGAAGATGGGGATTGTTCTTATTGATAAATATTGGTTTGTTGTTCTGAAAAGCATAATGATACATTTCTCCTTTAGCCTTTTTTACCCCTTCAAATGATCCGAAACCTTCCAGATGAGCTTTTCCTACATTAGTGATTAAACAATAATCCGGCTCTGCTATGCTGCAAAGCAATTCTATTTCTCCAATATGGTTGGCACCCATTTCAACAATTCCTATTTCTAAATCATCTTTAAAAGATAATAAGGTCAAAGGAACGCCAATGTGGTTGTTAAAATTGCCTGCAGTTGCTTTACACTGGTATTTTTCAGAAAGAACTGCATTTATAAGTTCTTTAGATGTTGTTTTTCCGTTGGTTCCTGTAATTGAGATAATAGGAAATTTTAGTTTTCTTCTGTGATGTTGTGCTAGTTTTTGAAGTGTTTCAAGTGTATTATCAACTATAAATACGTTTTGTAAATGTCTTAGTTTTTCATCGCTGGCAATAGCATATCGGGCACCATTCGATAAAACTTCTTCAACATATTTATTGCCGTCAAAATTTTCGCCTTTTAAGGCTACAAACATAGCTCCATTGGAACAGTTTCGACTGTCTGTTGAAAGCTCTGAAGATTCACAAAATGCCTTATAGATATCTGCTAATTCTGCCATTATCTCAAAAGTTAATTTAACGATAGCGAAAATAAAAAAAAAGAGGCTGACTTGAATAGTCAACCTCCTATATCTATGGAATTATCTGGTTCTTTATTATTGTTTTCCTTTTACCGGACTACCTACACGAGTCATAGCACAACGGAAACCTAAGTCATCACGACTTTCACGTTCGTCCAGATAACGACGGGCACCAGGGCTTAACCAGTAGGCACGGTCTCTCCAACCTCCACCTTTGTAAACTCTTGAACGGTCGCTTACCAAGCTACCTAGGCTACTGTTTGGTGCTCCTGAGTACATATTACCTGTACCTGATTGTGAATCAACCCAAGATGAACCTTCAGTGATGTTTGTTACAGCATCTCCATCATCGTAATTGCGGTTATCAGCAGTACGATAATTTTTACGGTTCATTATGTCTTTATCCGTTTCGTTTCTGTAGCGGATATGTCCCAGACTGTCTTTTTCAACAATGAAACCTTCTTCGTCTAATACTTTTTGTTGGAAAATATTACCACGATATGGGCTGAATTCATCCATGTCTTCGAATGATAATGGACGATAAACGTCAGCTACCCATTCGTTAACATTACCTGCCATACAGTACAATCCGTAATCGTTAGGATAATATGAATGAACATCAACGGTAATGTCACCAGCGTCATTTAAGTCACCAGCCATACCCATCATATCACCAGTTCCTCTAACGAAGTTAGCCATCATCTTACCGCGTTCTTTCTTGTCAGCATTACGTAAAATGTGACCATCCCAAGGATAAATACGACGGTTTGTCATTCTTTCGTCATATGAGTTACCGATTAAACCTAGGGCAGCATATTCCCACTCAGCTTCGGTTGGGAGGCGATATTTTGGTAAAAGTAAACCATCATCCCATCTTACACGACGGCTTTCGTTATTTGGATTAAGGTCTTCCATTGGTCTCTTACCCTGGATACCTTCATATTGTCCATACAAGTATGCTTCTGTATCAAATACGTTTTCGTTTTGTTGGTTAACATCAAATTCAAGAATTCCTTCGTTAACCAAAATCATTTCGTTGACACGGTCAGTACGCCATTTACAATAATCCTGTGCCTGAGTGTGGTTTACGCCAACTACTGGATATTCAGAATAGGCTGGGTGGCGAAGGTAGTTTTCAACCATTGGCTCATTGTAAGCCATTGGACGACGCCATACCAATGTATCAGGCAATGCCTTTCTGTAAACTTCAGGGTAATCAACATATACTCGGTTGACCCAGAATAGATATTCACGGTAATCAACGTTTTTTACTTCAGTTTCATCCATGTAAAATGAAGGAACGGTTACTCTACGTGGAGAATTATTCCATTCGTAAAGAACATCCTGTTCTACACGACCCATGATGAAGGTACCACCTTCAATAAATACAAGACCTGGTCCTGTTTCTTGCTCATAACCAGATTTGTATTCAAATCCACCGTTATCAGGAGTATTGTATTCCCATCCTGTAGCAGATGAAACACTTTGGTTGCCTTTACCACCTTTGCATGATGAGAAACCTATCATACTTAAAGCAAAAACAGCCAGAATAATTCCGTTTTTAATCCTCATAGCTTTATAGTATTGTATTCTATTATTCACGTTTTTATGAATCAAATAAACTAAAAGTAAAGTTCAATTGACGTTGTTATACTGCAAAAATAAAAAAAGGTTATACCAAACGAAGGTTTAGTGTTATTTTTTTGTTCACAATATAACTAAGAGCAATTTTTCTTTACTCTAAACGTTAAATATAGGAAAATCTTATGCTGAAAGATTTATTTTTGTGTCTTTTATTAAAAAGATGATGAAAATAGCAGGTTTGTATTGTGTTCGGAGGATGCAAGGATAAACTTTTAATGCTTTAGTAACGTTTGTATTACGTAGTTGACAAGAGAATGAATAAAAAAATCATATTAAGCTTTATTAGTTTGTTTGTCCTGGTTGGATTAAATGCTCAATCATTTAAAGAATCTATTGATATCAAATGGAATATCTGTAATGAATATCAACCATATTTGAGCTTTGATAATCAATCGGGACAATCAGAGGAAGGATTACCACTACTATTGTTACAATACCCAATTCAATCAAATATTTCGATAGATAATATTGATATTAAATATAAGTCAATAGAATCATCTTCATTAAATGCATTTGAAGTTAGTGTTTTGGATAAAATCAACCCACAATCTTTAACAACCATACAAAAGCATATTGTTACAATCAGAAAGCAAAATTATCTTGAATTAACAATAATACCTATTGTCTATAACGAACAATTGATGACTTTTAATAAGGTTTCAAGGTTTCAAGTAGAAGTAATGCTTCCTGAAGGAGATTCTTTAAATGAAAACTTGAAATCAGAACTTAATGCTAAAACAGCCTCTAATTCGGTATTAGGTTCAGGTAAATGGGTTAAAGTTTCGATTAGCGAATCGGGCGTTTATAAAATTCCGTATTCTGTTTTAACTTCATGGGGCTTTGGTAATGGACAAAATGTTAAGGTTTTTGGTAATGGTGGAAATATGTTACCAAAACTTAACGGCACAGCTCGATTGGATGACTTGCAGGAGAATGCGATAATGCATTACAATAATGCGATTTATTTTTATGCTCAAGGACCTGTAAAATGGACATATAATTCTCAGCGTGATATGTTTCTTCATCAAATTCATGATTATTCGGATGAAGCATATTATTTCTTAACGGAAGATGTTGGAGAAGGTAAAATGGTACAAACTTCTTCTGAATCATACGAAACCTATACAACTGAAACCAGCGAGTATGATAGTTATACTTTTTTTGAGTTGGAATTAATTAATATGGTAAAATCAGGAAGAACCTGGTATGGCGAAAGAATTTTAGCCGGTGATCAACAGCAGTACGATTTTACTTTTCCTAATCTTAATTTAGATAAGCCAATTAAACTAATGACAAGTTTTGTTGGACATTCCAATTTAAGTTCGAGTGTTCAAACGTTCGTGAATGGATCAGAATCTGCTCTGCAAACTATTTCAATTCCTTCGGTTGTTTACGGTACTTCTACTGGAAGTGTGGCTCAGGAAGCAATAGGGCAGTCTTCATTTTATAGCGATAGCAAAGATGTATCATTGCTATTACAGTATAATACGACGGCAAGTGGAGCTTATGGTTACCTTAATTATTATAGTTTAAATGCGAATGAAACTTTGGTTCTTGAAGATCAACTGGAGTTTAGAAATAAAGATGTGGTTGGAAACGGTAATATTACCAGATTCTATATTGCTAATACTAATAGTTCATCCATATTGTGGGATGTTAGTAATCATCTCTCACCAGTTCAATTAGAATTAAAAGATTATGGTTCCAAACGCGGATTTACAACATCAACTGGATATATTAAAGAGTTTGTTGTTTTTGATCCTACTGCTGATTTTTCGCAACCTACTTACGTAGAAGAAATAGAAAATCAGGATTTGCATGGAGAAACGGTACCTGAAATGTTAATTGTTTCTCATCCTTTGTTTTTAGAACAGGCTAAAAGATTAGCTCAACTTCATAATCAAAAAACAGGTTTAGAGTGTTTAATTGTTGAACCTGAACAGGTTTATAATGAATTTTCTTCCGGGCAGCCAGATGTAAGTGCCATTAGGGATTTTGCGCGGTATTTATATAACAAGGATAATAATAAATTTAAATATTTATTACTATTTGGTAATGGTTCGTATGATAATAGAAGTACAGACTCAGATAATACCAATTTTATATTGACCTATCAGTCGGAAAACTCAATCAATTATTCCAATTCATATACATCAGATGATTTTTTTGGATTACTTGATTTAACAGAAGGAGAATATATTCAGAATAACAAGCTGGATATCGGAATCGGTCGTTTTCCTGTTAATACAGTGCAACAAGCTAAAATAGTAGTTGATAAAATAGAGAAATATATGTTTGATCCGTTGTTTACCAATTGGAAATCAACATTGACTTTTGTTGGAGATGATGGTGATAATAATCTGCATATGAGACAGGCTGAATTATTAACGCAAAAAGTTAAACTTGCCCATCCGGGATTCGACATGACAAAAATCTATTTTGATGCATATGATAAGGTGACTACATCATCAGGTGATCGTTATCCTGGGGTGAATGAAGCTGTAGCTGAAGCGTTAAATCAAGGCACTTTGATATTTAATTATACAGGACATGGTGGAGAAAGGTACTTGGCTCATGAGAATATCCTGGATAAATCAGCTATACAAAGTTTGTCTAATTTTAGTGTGTTACCTTTATTTGTTACAGCTACCTGTGAATTTAGCAGATATGATGATTGGACAATGACGGATGGGACTGCAGGGGAAGCTGTTTTGACGACTCCTAATGGTGGAGGTATTGCCCTTTTGACAACAACAAGGGTTGCCTGGTCGAGTTCCAATTTTGATATTAACACAAATCTTTACAATTACATTTTTGAAAAAGATGCTAATGGAGAGAAGTTACGTTTAGGGGATATAATAAAGTCAACAAAAAATGCCTCAGGTAATACGATCAACAAATTAAACTTCACTTTACTAGGTGATCCTGCACTGCAATTGAATTATCCTACAAACAATATCTCAATCAACAAAATTAACGATGAAATGGATCCTGCCAAGCAGGATACTCTGAAGGCTCTGGATCTGATTTCAATAGAAGGTGTTATTGGTGAAGGAAATGAAAATATGTTTGAGGATGGAACAGTAACAGTAAAGGTATTTGATAAACCTGTTACAATAACCACATTGGGAAATGGAGGAACAGTGCCTTTTGAATTTGAGGTTTATCAAAACAGAATTTTCAAAGGTGACGTAGATGTGAAGAATGACACATTTAATGTATCATTTATGGTACCGAAGGATATCAGATACCATGTTGGAAACGGGAGAGTTAGTTTTTATGGTTCTGATTTTAATCAGGTTGAGGCATTCGGAGCCAATAACGAAATAATGGTTGGTGGAGTAACGGATAATCAGGTTAATGATGAGGAAGGGCCGGAAATAACAATTTGGTTGAATACCGAAGGTTTTAAAAGTGGTGATATTACCGGAACCCGCCCCATATTGTACGCAACCTTCTATGATCAGAGCGGAATTAATACCAGTGGAGTAGGGATCGGGCATGATATAACTCTGACAATTGATGATGAAAGAGCAAGTTCTTCAGTATTAAACGAGTATTATAATTCAAATAATAATGATTATCAAAGAGGAACTTTATCTTATCAGTTGAGTGAAATGGAAACAGGAAGGCATAAGCTGGAACTCAAAGCATGGGATAATTTGAATAATTCTACTTCAATTGAAATAGAGTTTGTTGTTGAGTTGAGCGGAGAATTAAAAGTAAATAATACAATGCTGTATCCAAATCCGGTTATGTCAGGCGAAACAATCAAAATTTCGTTTGATCATGATGCTCCAAATTCGATGTTGGATGCCACATTGCGATTGTTTGATTTAAGTGGTCGTTTAATTGATTTAACAGAACAACAGGTTTCATCTGTTGGAGGAGCTGTATCGCCATTCGATTATCAGCTTCCGTCATTTGTACCTAAAGGCCTTTATATTTTGCGATGTGAGTTTGTCGGAGACGAAGGCCAAACAGGCGTATTTTCCAAAAAAATATTAGTAGTTGAATAATAATTATCAAATTTTACAGTTTCATCTATATCACTTTGGGGAAAACTGATGTAAATTTGAACTTTCAAAATAGTTAATAGAATTAGTATGAAGAAAAATTTATTAAAGATCGGTTCAGTAATTTTCATCCTGTCTTTAAACTTTATATTCATTAAGGCGCAAACCTCTATACAAACGGCTGTTCCTTTTTTAAATATCAATCCTGAATCTCGATCAGGAGGTATGGGAGATGCCGGTGTAGCTTCTTCGCCTGACATGAACTCGCAGTATCTTAACCCGGCAAAATATGCTTTTATTGAAAGTAGTATGGGTGTATCTATTTCATTCACACCGTGGTTGAGGGCTTTGGTAAACGATATTAATATGTCATATCTGACATATCATTATCGCATTGATAAGATGCAAACAGTAAGTGCATCGTTGCGTTATTTCTCTCTTGGACAAATTACTTTTACCGGAGCAGATGGAGTTGCAACCTATACTGGTAATCCTAACGAGTTTGCATTAGATGCTGCTTATTCAAGAGTTTTATCAGAAAAATTTTCTGGTGCTGTGGCCTTTCGTTATATACGATCTGATTTAACCAGTGGTACTGCTGAAGATTTACAGGCTGGTAATGCTTTTGGAGCTGATGTGGCTTTTTATTTTCGTACACCGTTGAAGGTGAATCGTAATGATGCCGCTTTTACAGCCGGTATGAATATCTCTAATATGGGATCTAAAATTAGTTATGATGGTGTTAATAAAGAGTTTATCCCGGCCAACTTACGAATAGGTGTTGGTTATGAAATGGAAATGGATAAGTACAACTCTATCTCATTCGCTTTTGATGTGAATAAATTATTAGTGCCTTCAGCGCAGTTAAATCAGGATGATACTGAAGATGTAGAAAATTTATCAGTACCTGCAGCTATATTTAAATCTTTTGGTGATCATCCGGATGGAATGTCTGGTGAAGTGCAGGAGTTGACATTTTCATTGGGTGCTGAATATTGGTATGATAAACAATTTGCTTTGCGTGCCGGTTATTTCCATGAGCACGAAAGTCAGGGAAACAGAAAGTATGCTTCTGCTGGTGCAGCTTTAAGATTTAATATGTTTCAACTTGATGCGTCTTATATCATTCCTATGGTTGCAAATAATCCACTTGCAAATACCATGCGTTTCTCTCTTTCATTCGATTTGAGTGAAATGGCTGGTGGAAAGAGAAAACGTTAAGACTGGATTATGAAGATACGGGTAGGCTTTGGATACGATGTACATAAGCTTGGAGAAGACGAGGAACTATGGATAGGCGGTATTAAAATCGATCATATTAAAGGAAGTATAGGTCATTCAGATGGTGATGTTTTAATACATGCCATCTGTGATGCTTTATTAGGTGCTGCTAATATGAGAGATATTGGTTATCATTTTCCTGATAATGATCCTTCTTTAAAAGGAATAGACAGTAAGATTCTAATGAAAAAGACTGTTGAATTGATTGAAGAAAAAGGTTTTTCAATTGGTAATATTGATTCAACCATTGCATTGCAAACACCTAAGTTAAAAGATCATATTCCAACGATGCAAAAGGTTTTGGCCGAAACCATGTCGATTGATATAGAAGATATTGCAATAAAAGCAACAACAACTGAAAAACTTGGTTTTGTAGGAACAGAAGATGGAATAGCGGCTTATGCTACGGTTTTGATTTCAAAACAATAAGTTATGAATGAAGTAGAAAAATTAGTTCAGGATAAAGATGCGATTGTACTTTATTTTTCGCACGATGCATGTAATGTATGTAAGGTGCTTAAACCAAAAGTGAAGGAATTAATAGCTGAAAAGTATCCTAAGTGCGAATTTTCTTATGTAAACACAGTGGAGCAGCCTGAATTGGCAGCCAACTTTCAGGTGTTTGCAGTTCCTACTGTTTTGGTTTATTTTCAGGGTAAAGAGTACTATCGTTTTAGCAGAAATATTGGCTTAGGACAAATTGATGAAGCCATTGCCCGCCCTTATCAGCTGTTATTTTAGAATAACCTACCTAAGACAGGCAATAATTCAAACAGGGAGTCGTTTTCTCCTTTATAATAATTGTTTATTTTTGAGTTTTTATTAAACATTGGAGTTAATGCCCTTTTTGTCGAATACTTACCGAAATATTTCTTTCATTTTGATTCTTTTTCTTTTATTTTCCTGCTCGGGAGGTAAGAAAATGGGAAATGCCAATAAAGCATATTTAATTGGTGAATATGACAGGGCTGTTAAACAATTCAAAAAAGCTTACCGAAAAGAAAAAAACAGGTATACAAAGGGCGAAATTTCGTTTTATCTGGGCGAATGTTATAGAAATACCAATAAATACAGTAAAGCAGCCAGTAGCTACAGTAAAAGTGTAAGATATAAATACGAAAACATAGAAGCTGAATTGTATTTGGCTCAATGTTACCTGGCATCAGGTAAAGTTGATGAGGCAGAAAAAGCCTATAAAAGTTATCTGGATAAAAAGGCTCTTGACAAAAGAGCTCAGAATGGTCAGGCTTCGATTCGGTTGATTCAATCTGATTCGATTAAAACCAGGTATCAGGTTGAGAAAGTTAAAGGCTTAAGCAATACTCGTTTTAGTGATTTCTCACCTTGTTATGCCAGTACCGAGTATGATCAGGTGTATTTTTCATCAATGCGTACTGAGAAGAAGTCGAGAAAGAGAAACCGCATAACTGGTCAGGGAGCCTCTAATATTTATATGGCACGTATCGATGCAAAAGGTAAATGGACTGATCCCGAACCTCTTGACGAAACTATCAATACCGAATTTGATGAAGGTGCAGGAACCATGTCCTCAGATGGAAAGACCATGTATTTTACACGCTGCCCATATAACAATGAAGAGCCTTTGACTGCTCAGATGTTTGAAGTGAGTCGTTCGGGAGGTAAGTGGGGAGAGCCAACACAAATAACCATTGGAGGTGATAGTATATTAGTGGCTCATCCGGCTGTATCACCTGATGGTTCAACCATTTATTTTGTTAGTGATATGCCGGGTGGAGAAGGTGGTAAAGACCTCTGGAAAGCTCAAAAAGGTGGTGAAAGCGGATGGGAAGAACCTGTTAATCTGGGTAATGTTATAAATACGCCAGGTGATGAATTATATCCTTATGTAAGAAATGATGGCACCCTTTATTTTGCTTCCAACGGTCATGTTGGATATGGAGGACTGGATATTTATCGTGCTGTCTTTGATGAAGAAGAAGGCTATTACAAGGTAACAAATCTTGGTCGCCCGATTAACAGTGAGAGCGATGATTTTAGTATTATCTTCAAAGGGATGGAAGAAGAAGGATTATTCAGTTCATCAAGAGGAAGCTCAAAAGGTGTGGATAACATCTATTCGTTTATTCTTCCAAAGCTGGAATTTAGTATGAGAGGTAAGGTGTTTGATCAGAAGGAGGAAACACCTATTGGCAATGCTTATGTGCGATTAATAGGAACAGATGGCACCAATATAAAGCTAAATGTAAAGGAAGACGGATCGTTTGGTCTTCAGTTAAAAAAGCAAACTGATTATGTTTTTATGGTGGCTTCAAAAGGATTCTTTAATTATAAGTATAAGTTTACAACAGTAGGTTTAAGCGATAATAAGGAATTTGAATTTGAAGTGCCAATGATGCCAATGGAAGATGCCATTGTTTTTCAAAATATCTACTTCCAGAATGGTAAATATGAATTGAACAATGATTCAAAACAGGAACTTGACAGGTTGGTTGCTATTTTGGATATGAATCAGAATATTGTTCTGGATATTGCAGCTCATGCTTCGGGTGAGGGTGACGAAACAGAATCGATTGTTTTAAGTCAGAAAAGAGCTGAAGCTGTCATGAACTACTTGCTGTCTAAAGGTGTTAAAACACAACGTTTGTCGGCTAAAGGATTAGGCGATAGTCAACCAGTTAAAGTAGATGCAAAACTAGCTGAAAAATATGATTTTTTAACTGAAGGAACTGAGTTGACCGAGGTTAATATTAACCGAATAAAAGGTAGCAGCAATAAACGGGTTGCTCACGAAATCAATCGCAGAATTGAGTTTAAGGTTAAAAAAGACGACGATTCAGAATAATTGTTTAACCCATTGAACAAGAGGATCAGCCAGGTAAGTCAGTGAAAAGGTCCATAAAAGTATTCCGGTGATCATATAAAACAAAAACTTTCGTCGGTCATTTACTAATGCCAAACCAATTAATAAAGCCAGTATCGGGCCGATTAAGCCACTTACCATCAATCCAAGGGCGGCAACGCCATATTTATCCATCCATCGGGTAAACTTCTTCTTGTTATTCTCCAGCTTGTTTTTACCAAATCGGTTCATCATCCAGTTTCTGAATTTATCACCGGCAAAGAATAGTATGATGGTAAAAGAAATGGATCCTAATGAGGTTGAAATGGCTGTTAATATTGGGCTTAATCCAACAGCAATACCCATAGCAACTCCTTTGTAAAAACCCGCTGCACCTGAAATATAAACTGCGAAAATTTTAGCTAATTCTTCCATCCTGATTTTGTTGCTGCAATGATAAGAATATTCATTAATTCATAAAAACTAAGCTTTTCTTTTATGATACAGTTTTTGGCAGAAGTTGACTATTGATGCACAATGAAGAGGAGAAATTAAATCGATTATTTTTCTGCTGTTTTACCCATTTTTTGAGCAATAAAACTAATAATAACCAACTGAATGGCGTGGTACAGCATAATTGGAAGCAACATTAAACCTTGAGCAGCCATCCCTTTAAACAGTACGCTTGACATCACAGATCCGTGTACCAATGATTTTTTTGATCCACAAAAAAGAGCTGTGATACGATCGTTTCGACCAAGGTTTAACCATTTACTCAATTGACTAACTAAGGCATAAACTAAGCTAAATAATGCCAATACAGAAACCAGAATAATTAATAGATTAATCCAAGGTATTGATTCAAAAAGGTTGCTGTTAAATGATTTGGCAAAGCTTTTATATACGATTAAAAGAATAATACTTTTGTCGAACAAAGCCAGTTTTTTGCTATGTTTCTTCACAAATTTTCCCCAAAAGCGGTGCAAAAACAAACCAATAATTACCGGCAATAAAATTTTAAGGAAAAGACTGATCAGTATTCCGGATAACTCAAATGAAGCATTGGTAGTGTTAATAAATAATCCGATCCAAAGAGGGGTGATTAAGATGCCAATTAATCCTGATAAACTGGCATTAAAAATAGCACCAGGTACGTTTCCTTTTGCCATTACAACCATTACAACAGATGAAGAAACGGTTGAAGGTAATGCCGCCAGAAAAAAGATGGCCAGCCATATAAGTCTTGACTCATCACTTGTTAGCAAAGGATAAAAGGCTAATATTAGTAATGGAAACAAAGCAAAGGTTGTTATCTGCACCAATAAGTGAAGTTTGATATTATTCATGCCTTGGCGCATTTCGCGGGGACTTAGTTTTAAACCGTAAAAGAAGAAAATAAGAGCGATACCAATTTGAGTAATCTTTTCTAACGAAAACCAACCATTATATAATGCTGGTTCAGGCATAAGCCAGCCTAATGCAATCATTGCCATTAAAGCCAGAATAAATGGATCTATTATTTTTTTCATTTAAAAGTTTTGGTAAATATAAGCTGAAAATATATTGGCACATGCCTTTCTTGTTTTTATCAACATCTTTTGTAACTATTTTCGATACTATGTGTTAAATATAGAGATGCAATTAGTCATTGATTGTTCATTCAAAAATATTTTACCTTTGAATCATTATTCTAACTTAAATCAATATAAGTATGGCAGTGTTTAACTATTCCAGGTTTTTTAATGAGAATACCGAGTTGGGGCAGTTGATTTATGAAAAATGTCAGAAGTATAAATCAGGTGAATTGGTTTATGCTCAGGATTCCAATATGAACCATGCTTATTATGTGAAGAGCGGTTTGTTAAAGATATACAGAAGTGGTGCCAGGGGCGAACAGCAGATTGTTCGCCTAGTGAAAGAAGGAAGCTTAATAGGTTTTCATTCAATGCTTTCTGACGAACCGGAAGTGACAGGTTGCGAGAGTTTAAATGACGCTCAGGTATGTGTTATTCCGGGTGATTTATTGAAAGACTCGATGAAAAAGGATAAGGCATTATCGGAGTTGATAATGAAACAAACCTGTGAAGAATTAAAGCAGACATGTAATTCAATGCTTGAAATATCGCAAAAAACTGTACGTGGCCGATTAGCTAACCTGTTTTTAAAGTTACAGGAACTCTTTCAGGCCAAAGACGACGAAGCTATTCCTCTGGTCATTTCAAGGGTTGATATGGCTCGTTGGATTGGCACTTCAAAAGAGTCGGTAAGTCGATTGATAACTGAATTTAAGGAGGACGGTATTCTTACCTTTAGTCGTAACGAGATACGGATTAACAGTAAAGATAAGCTTAATAAAATAGTGATGATATCATAAAAGAAACGCCTTCCGGATTCGGAAGGCGTTTTTTCTTGTTTGCTATTCTTTAAATATCTTCATTTTCTTCGCACCGTCAGAAGTTGCTATTAATACAAGGTAATAACCTGTTGCTGCCTGATTGATGTTAAATTCATAATCCGATATCGAACTGGAATTCTCAAAGGATTTTGTATCAATTAACTGTCCTCGCATATTATAAATTTTTACATCAGCTGCATTATTATTCAGTTCTTCTAATCTAATTTTAAATATACCATTTGTTGGATTTGGATAAATGGTAAATTCATCCTCATTTCCACTATTTACAAGATTATCAACATTTGTTGAACCATCTTTTTTAACCGTAACGGCAAATGTCACCTGAGCCACATCAGTGCCTGATGTTGCCTGAAGGGTAATTAAAGCCAATCCTGCAGTGCTGTTTTCATAACTAAGCATTAATGTATTATTGTTTATGGAAGCTGCAACTGCAGCAGGCGTAGAATTGTTGGCTAACGTTAAGGTGATATCAGCACCTGTTTTATGTCCAAATACATTGCTGATATTAATTGCATCACTCAGGGATGTAGTCAATCTGTTCAGGTTAGGTAATTTTTCATTTATAAAAAGTGGATTCCCTGATTCACCTGTAAACAATCCTCTACCGTGGGTTGCAACAATAACCTTACCATCAAATTCACTTGCTTTAACACGGTTGCAAACAACATTACCAAGGTTATTACTGTCTATATTAGTCCATTGAGTTGAGGCTCCTGCCAGTGCGCTTGTTTCATATGCTCCAATACTGGTTGATACGTAATAAGTTTTTACTCCGTTCCAGTTCAGAATAGCTGCACTTCTTATGGATGGACCAGGTAAGGCTTCTGTGGCTGCTAGATTACCATCTATAATACTAAAAGTTGCTCCTCCGTCAGTTGAATGAAAAAGAGAAGGAACTCCATAGTTAGCAAACACCACAATAATTTCATCGGCATCATAAGGATTAACAGCTATGTAGTATGGGTACGAACCCTCAGAGGCTGTATTCATTGTTATTGTTGTTCTGCTGATCGCAGATTCTTCTTCAACACTATTCTCTACCCGGTATAAGTTAGGGTATGTTCCGGTAAAGGTGGCATAATAGAATATATGACTAGGTACTTTTGACGCTGTCATAGCAGTAATTGCTTCACCAGGAGCATCTAAAGCAGCAGGTGCATACCATCCTTCCATTGTGGTTCCTGAATTAAAATTGCTTATGTTTTCAACATTCAGATTGATCCATAGTTGCTCGCCTCCTGCATAATACATGGTAGTATCTCCGCTTGGATCGATGCAGAATGGATTGATAAAAAGCTGCCCTGTTGCATCCGTCGGTGTAATACGCGACCAATTATCTGATTCTGTTAAAGAAAAAGGATTTAATGGGTCGCCGGTTATTTGGTTATAGCCGGTTCGCATTACACTCCCGTTTTGTGTTGAAATATAAGCGTAATTGGGTGATAAGTAGCAATACGCGCCATCGCCGGTGCTGATGTCAACAGAAGATGAACTGCCTGTTTTAAAGAAGGGGGAACCATTGTCCTGAGTACCTCCAAGATAACGAGTCTCATTAGCCATCATTGGATTTGCCAAAGTATAAAATTGCGTCACATTATATCCATTGTTCATATCCTGCCAGGGAAGTAACTCAGGAATAGTAATACTTTGGGTTATATCTGATACGTAACTTAAACCACCGTCATGACCACTCCAAACAGCATTAGCATTGGAAGGATCAAAAACAGTAATATGACAATCAGGATGATGATTAGGGTAGAAAAATACACCGGAGCCCTCAGGGCCATATCCGCCAATCCATCCAAAATCAATGTCTGGAGTTGTAGCAAAGGCATCATTTGATCGGAATAAAGATGTACTGCCAACGATTACAAAATCCTCATCATCAGGTTTAACAGCTAATGTCATATTGTAACTACCCTGGCTTCCTAAAGAACCATACGTTGGAAGATTGGCTGTGCGATCGGTCAAATATGAATTTGCTACAGTTGACTGATTGATATGAACAACATGGAAATATGGTGTTGAACCATCAACTGTATAAACATAGGCAATGCTCGGGTTGGATGGTGCAAATTTAACTACACTTCGTGAAAAAGTTGTTGGGAATCCATCCGGATTAGTAGACTCCATTTCAATTTTTGTAAAAACTGATGATCCAACCGGACGATAATAAACACCTGCTGAAATAGTTTTATCTGAATCATAACCATACTCTGACAAAGTCACAATCATATTACCATTGCTGTCAATATCAAAATCGGAATAATAATGATCATTACTACCTCCAATGACACCTCCAATCTTATATTCACCCAAATCTTCATAGGCATAAATAATACCATAGCTGTGTGCTGCAATGTAAATGGTACCCGTAATAGGATCAACCATTATTTTGGATGCATAATCCAGTAAACTATTCCATGAATATGGATTGGTATCATCAATGATAGCTTCCCACGTTACACCATTATCTGTTGATCGATGTAAGCCATAACCAGTATAATAGGCACTTCGGGCATTAGCTGAGTTGCCCGAAAATTCACCACCAACATAATACCATGTGTCCTGGTGACCAGTCCGGGTATCCTGACAGATGGAATTAACAGCGAATGATTCGGTTTGAGTGGTTTGCAGCGACCATGATTGTCCCTTGTCTGTAGACCTCCAGATTCCTCCGGAAACACCACCAGCCAGAACATGATTTGCATTTCGAATGTCAATGGCTAAAGCTCTTGTCCGGCCACCTACATCACCAGGACCAACTTCAGACCAGTTGTAATTATCAGCTTGAGTACTTTTAAGATTTAATGCTTTAAATTGATTGAAAAGTGCAACTTCTTTTGTTCTGATTCCTTCTGGAATTGAATTAGTGGAAGGATCTCTAAGTACATTGAAAAAGAATTCATCTCTTTCTTCGGCTGAGCCGGGAGTTGCTTTGGGAGAAAAACTGGATTTAATTCTGGTTGCAGCAAAACCTTCGTTAATTTCTGATTTTTGATTTAGAAAATATATTGCCAAAATAGCAAGAATGCTTGCTGTAAAAAGAATAGAGTATTTAAATAAATGTTTTTTCATTTTTAGGTTTAAGATTTAGTGTGTTTTAATTAAGGTCCAATGTTTGTTTTCTTGTTGATTTTCATCGCCTTTTAATAAGGCTTTTATTGTATTCCCTTTAAGTGAATCGTCTATTTTGTCATTTATTATGAGCAACTCTTCGCCTCTCAAAACTACAGGAGCTTGTCTGCCTCTTTTCAAAACAGTTGAAACAATAAAGTAGATTTTATTTTCTTTCATTATTATTTTTCCCTCAGCCAAAATTGAGTTCATTTCAATCGTTTGCTCCGATGGAACTGCTGGTCTGCCAATATCTTCAGATGAAGTTTCAGTAGTACTTTTCTTTTGTGAAGAGCAAGACAATATTAGAATTGTGAATACTAAAACAGGTAAAAACTTTATTCCAGACATCAAATTTATTTTTCAATTGTTCTGAAAGATAAGCTAATATTTTCAGTTACTCAATATACTTTATGGAATGACGTTTTAAGATTTTTTAGGTTTGGCGTCTTTTACAGAAGATAGTTCATATTCTTTTTTCCGAATGATCAACTTAAGTGTATGAATTTACAAGGATAAATAATTTTCCAATTTTATAGAGATATTCTAGATACTTCTTATCTTAATGCTATAATGTTCCTTTACTTTAACAGGAAACAATTTAGAGAATATGATTCAGATTGGAGAATTAATAGACTTGATTACCAGTGTTGTGCTTACTCTTTATCTTATTAAATTAATAAAAGATACACGTACGAATACTAAGTCATTCTGGTTCTTAGGAATTTTGTTAATTCTTCTATCTAAGTTTTTATCAGTTATTGAGGTGTTTTTTATACCGGTTACGATTAATCTTGTTGAACATTTTTCGTTTATGTTGGCCAGTATAATGTTTGCAATTAGTGTTTATCAGAAGGAGCTATGATGGATGAGTATATTATCATATTTCAGGAAATTATAGCTGCAATTGCACTTTTATTTGCAATGGTTACATTGGTATTCAGATATAAGAAAAACAAAAGAATGTCTCAACTGATATTGGCACTTGCAATGTTTCCCTTGTTTCTTTCTGCCTTTGTAAATATTCTCGAATATCTTGTTGATTTTAAAACCGCAGAAGATTTTGAGGATTTTATAGCATTGCTTTTTTTACCGATTTTAATTTTTTCAATACATACTTCATTATTAAATACTGAATTAGAAAAACGAAATCAGAGTGAAACAAAGTTCAAAGGTTTGTTTAATCAATCTTTTTCTTTTATGGGCTTATTAAATGCAAAAGGGGAGTTGCTAGAAGCCAATGAAACAGCTATGAAGATTGTTGAAGATGATGAATATAATCCTATTGGGCAACCTTTTGATAAAACATATTGGTGGCATCATTCTGAAGAAGAACAAGAAAAAGTACGTAAAGCAATAGAAGAAGCCAGAAAAGGTAAAACCATACGATTCGAATCAACTCATTCAACCAAGGATAATCAGCTGTTACACTTCGACGTTACCTTTAAGCCCATCATGGATAATGATGGTAAATTATTATACATTATTCCTGAAGGAAGAGAGATTTCTGAGATTAAAGATGCACGTCTTGAGCTTGAAAGACACAAAGCAAATTTAGAATTGATTGTAAATGAACGTACGAAGGCCTTAATTTCTGCAAATAGAGAGGTGGGCGTTGTAAATGAAAAATTACAAAAGAAAAATGCTGAACTGGAGGAAATAATTAGTCAGCTGAAGGTTGCACAGCAACAGGTAATTGATTCAGAAAAGATGGCTTCTTTAGGTGTGTTAACTGCCGGAGTTGCTCATGAGATAAATAATCCATTGAATTTTATATTAGGAGCCTGTACAGCCCTGGAAAGTATAATGGAAGATAATCAGTTAATGGATAGTAATATACCTATGTTATTGAAGCATATTAAAACAGGTGTTGATAAAGCTTCAACTATTGTTTCCAGTTTAAATCAATTTAGCAGGAATGTTGATGGATGTAATGAGTTGGTTGATATTCATGCTGTGATTGATGACTGTTTGGTGATGATTAATTATCGGTTAAAAAATAACATCAGAATCATAAAAGAATTTGCATCCAATCAATTAATTGCATTAGGAAATGTGGGAAAGATGCACCAGGTTTTTATGAATATATTTCTGAATGCTTGTCAGGCAATAAATGGAAAAGGCACAATCACCATTAAAACTTATAGGGAAGAAAAGAATATTATTATTGATATAGCAGACACAGGTATTGGTATTGCCGAAGAAAACCTGAATAAAGTAATTGCACCTTTTTTTACTACAAAAGCTCCCGGAGAAGGGACTGGATTAGGAATGGCAATAACCTATAATATTATTAAACAACATGATGGAATGTTAGAAATAACTTCTAATTTTGGGGCCGGAACTAATATTAGAATTAAGCTTCCTTATTTCAATAAAGTGAATCAAGTAAAATGACGAAGATCCTTTTTGTAGATGATGAGTTTATTAATCGTGAATTATTCTCAATAAACTTATCTAAAACATATAACGTAATAACAGCCGATGATGGTCCTGCTGCATTGCAGGTTTTGGAGGAAAATCCTGATATCAAGGTTATTTTTAGTGATATGAGAATGCCTCAAATGAATGGAATTGATTTTGTAAAAGAGGCCAAAAGAAAATTCCAGGATCTGAAATGTTATATTCTTACAGGCTTTGACATATCAACCGAGATTCAACAAGCTTTAAACGAAAACCTGATTGTGAAATATTTTCGTAAGCCTTTTAATATGAATCTTATTCGTAGTGAAATAGAAAAAAATATTTAAGTAGCTTATAGTAGAATTAGAGATAATCTGTTGATTCTGTATCAATAAGACAAGATAAAAAAAAGTGGATCTCGAAAAATCCACTTTTTTATTTTTATTCAGTTGAGATACTATTTCATTAGTCTCACTCCATAGATTCCTCCCGCAATGGAACCGGGTTCTGCAATAAATTTCAATTCTATTTTACCGGTATTGATTTTGTCTTTAATATTATCTAACGGATAGTCTATAAAATAGAACCCATCATTATTCGCTTCTAATGAAACATTGACTAAGAGATTTCCATTCATTTCAATTCTAAACTTACGTCCTGCATCACCACTGAAATATTCGATTCGTAAGATCCGGGCCTGAGCCTTTTTATCATTCAGTTGGTAGCTGAACCAACCCGATGCATCACGCCAGAACCTCTCGCCATTTAAGCCTGAATTTGTTTTTTCTCCTTTAAAGAAATGATCAGATTCCGGTTGTTGTTCTCCGGGAGCCACTTTGTCAATAGTTTTCTTTTCAAGAGCCATTAGAGCTTCCTCTTCAGCCTTAATTTTCTCCATCTGACTATTAAATTCATCTTTTGTATATACAGGCCAGTATACCATGTATCTTGCGTCATGTACTTCGAAGAATGGTTGTAACTCCATTTTCTTACCTCCATCAACATCTATCCAAAAATGCATTGGTTTATCTTCAATCGGATGTATATGATCCTTGAAATCTTTCTGGTCAGAAATAATGGCTGGAGCCTGTTCCAAAGGTCTCATCTCGCCTCTTGCAATATGTCCCATCCGGCTATCATCAGCATATAATCCATCTAAATCTAAAGTATCTGTTTTGGCGCCTAACACAATTGGACCGTATGCAACTGATGCATAATTCGAGTTGTCGGGCAAATATTCGATGGATGTATGCATTGGCATTTTAACGGTTACTAAATCACCTTCTTTCCAATCTGAATAATTGATTTTTATGTAACCATTGGTTATATCAGAACGAATAGGCTTATCATTTAAACTCACTATGGGTGTTTCTTCACCCAACCATGATGGCAAACGTAAATTCAGATTAAAAGGTGCGCCCGCTTTTTGTATTACAAAACTTATTTCTTCGGAATATGGGAATTGAGTTTCCATTAAAAGTTGAACTCCTTGTTCTTTCCAATTTAATGTTGATGGAATGAATAAGTTTACAAATAAATTATCAGAAGTATGAGTGTAAATTAATTCGCTGTACTTACTATGGTTTTCCAAACCAGAGCCTACGCAGCACCAAAAAGAAGTATGGACCTGTGAATAAACCCTGTAATGTTGTGGACGCATAGGAGTGAAATAAACAAACCCACCTGTTTTTGGATGCTGTGAGGACAAAATGTGATTGTATAGAGCTCTTTCGTAGTAGTCAAGATATTTATGGTCGTTTTCGCTCAAAAACAGTAGCTTACTTAATCGGAGCATATTATAAGTATTACAAGTCTCTGGTCCTTGTTCCGACTTAATCATAGGGGAGAAATCATCGGGCGAATGAAAGTGCTCTCTAACACTGTTTCCGCCAATTGAAATTGTCATATCATTCACAACTAAATCCCAAAAATATTCAGAAGCATTATTCCATGATGAATCTTTAGCTACATCGGCATATCTTTTAAATCCTATTACTTTAGGTATTTGTGTATTGGCATGTAATCCAACCAGGTTGATGTTTTTGTTTAGCAGAGGATTTAAGATTGAATAATCTGAGAACCTGCGTGCAAAATTGAGGTATTTATCATCATTTGTAAGCTCTGCCACATCAACAAAAACCTCATTCATTCCACCATGTTCGCTAATTAGCATTTTCTGTAATTGTTCGTCTGATAAATGAGCTGTAACACTCATAAACCAATCAGAAAGCTTAATAAGTATACTCAACGCTTCTTCATTATGTGTATACAAATAGGCATCTCTTAGTCCTGCAAATATTTTGTGGATGTTATATAAAGGTACCCACTTATGATTCAATGAGAAACTGCCGGCATCAATTTTACCTTCCGAAATTTCGTTCCACATTTGTTTTCCACCGGGTATGCCACTTAAATATCCATTGCCACTGGCATTCTGACATTTTTTTAACTGGGTTACAAAGTAATTAGCTCTGTCCAATAAAGCTTTATCACCAGTTGATGCATACATCATTGATAATGCCGATAGATAATGTCCACCAATATGACCGTCTAAACCGGTGTTTTCCCAATTGGTGTAGTTTTCTTTAACAACATCCAATCCTGCTTCTTTAAAATATGGTGCTAATAGCCGATCAATATCAAGTTCTAATAAATACTTATGGTCAACTCTCTGAGCATTATAGAAAGGAGAGAAATTTAATCTGACATCTTCCAAAGAAAACGTTTGCATTTTTGCTGGTTTTTCGCACCCAAGAAAAAATACAGCAATTGTTAAAAAAACGATGAATTTATTCATATTAATTTAGTTGTATTTACATTTTCCAGGTAGCAAAGTTGGAAAATATTCTTAATTCTTACTGTCAATAATCCGTCAATAAAGTGGACAAATCTATAAAATGTATTATTTATTTGTGCACTTAACTATTTATATTACTCAGATAATGAAGTGTATATGGTTGTTGGATTCTTTCGCTTATTCTGTCACTAATTATCCACCAAAAAAAAATATTAATGAACCTTTCCGATGTGATAGGAGTGTACTTTTGATTTAACATTTTGAAACACATTTAACGTGAATGTGAAAATTTCTAAAACGGGAATTAGGAAAAATTAACTGAGTTACCAAAATTATTAAGTCATTTTCCTTATTGCTATTTATAGAAGTGATTAATGAGAATAGTACAAATGCAGAGATTCTGTTAGAATGAATGCATTTTTTAAATAATGAATAGACATTGATATTAATTGTTAACTAAAGCTATAGTAATGAAAATAACAAACAAACTGATCAGGCGCGCCTTGTTCGCAGTAGTTTTTGCGGCATTTGGCTTAGTTGGGTGTGAGCAGTCAGACGTGTATATGATTAATGCACCTTCTGATCTGCAAGACCAGATCGACTCAATTGCTAATGCAAATGCAAGTATTGACACAGGTGATACAACCTATGTAACCATTGCTACCGCAATTGTTGGTCCGGAAGATAATAGTGCTGCATGGTGGGCTCATTTCTCAGATTATTTTACGATTCCAACAAACAAATTATTACATCTTGAATTTATCAATCATAATGGTGGAAGTTCTAATAACTGGAACAACTGGAATTTAGCCATTGTGAATGTTCCGGATCGGGATGCTGAAAATTATTCTGAGTATTTTGTATTAAGATCTGATGCATATGGTTGGGGTAATGATGATTTTGATCTTAATATAATATCTCAAAACTATCCTGATACAGATGGAGACGGTGATATTTGGAACGATTTCCGCACCACAATGGATGGAGCCAAAGTTAGTCTGGATATTGATCACTCTGCAACAGGTAACGTATATATAACAGCAACTGCTGTTGGAACAAATGGAACAGAGCTTGTTCAAACATATCACCAGGCAGTTTCTGCTAGTGAAGATATTTCGGCTTTCTTGATTTGTGACGGTAGCTATTTTGAGATGAAGAAGGCATATCTGATACCTTCAAAGGTTACAGTTGTTGAAGATGTTAATCCAGCTTCTATCTCTGTTACCGGAACACCAAATTTTGTTGAAATTGGTGACGAAGATTTCTGGGGAGATGGAGTAGCAACGGTTACATTTGCTGATGGTTCATCGACAGTTGTTGATACTGCAGATGTTTCATTCAGTGTGATTCCTGATATGTCTACTTTGGGTCAAAAGACTGTTGCCGTGGCTTACAGTAAAACCAAACAAGGCAATTATGGTCCGGCGGTAACAACCAGTTATACTTTAGAGGTAACCAATGCAGTTACGAATCTTGAGGTTACATCATTGCCGGTTATGACAACTTATGCATTCTTCGGAACTGAATCTCCAGCTTTTGATACTGAAGGTTTGGTTGTAACAGCGACTTATTCAGATGGTTCGACAAGTGTTATGGATAATGCGACTCTTCAATTCGAAATTCCATTAGCTGCCGGTGCTCAGGATGCTATTATTTCTTATGTTGGAGCAACAGGTACAGTAACTACAACTTGTCCGCTTACAATTATTGAAGGAACCAGTCAGGTTGGAGCAACAGATTTCTCAACAGCATGGTGGACTGAATTCTCTAGTGACTATACTGTTGCAGCTGGTTCTAGCAAAGTGTTTACTACGTACTGTTATTCAAATGAAGTTAATAACTGGAATAGCCCTTGTACAATTCTTCGAAAAGCTGATAATACAGAGTATGGTGTAGTTCGTATGGATAGCTTTGGATGGGGAGACGGCTATGGTACTGCAGTTCTTTCGAGCGACTGGAACTGGGATATTTTTACATCAAATATTAATGGTTCAAAGGTTGTAATTACAGTAACCAATAATGGTGATAATACGGCCGATATCAATTATGATGTTACCTATGCTTCAGGTGAAACACATTTCCAGAAATATGAAGGTATAACTATTGACAGTTCTGACTTGAATTGTGCCCTGGTTATTGAAGGAGCTTATGTCGTAATTACTGAATAATTATTAAGATAAATAAATTAATTATGAAATATATATATTTAATCCTGTTGGCATTGTTGGTATTTGTACCATCAGCATTTGCTGTAGGAAATGGTAATACAGATCAGATATCGATGATCCAGCAAGGCGATATAACTGTATTTGGTAAAGTAGTTGACGATAGCGGAGAATCTGTTCCGGGTGCAACAGTGCAGGAAAAAGGTACAACCAATGGTATCATAACTGATATCGATGGAAACTTCTCTCTTAATGTATCATCTGATGCTACACTTGTTATTTCTTTTATTGGATATAAAACAATTGAAATACCTGTTGAAGGAAAAACTCAACTGGGCACTATTTCATTGATTTCTGATATGCAGGAAATCGATCAGGTAGTTGTAATCGGTTATGGTACTCAGAAAAAAGCTGACTTAACAGGTTCTGTCGCTATTGTGGATGCTGAAGAGATGAAGAAACAATCGAATTCAAACATCTCAACAATGTTACAAGGTAAGGCATCAGGAGTTCAAATTACTTCAGATGGTCAGCCGGGTGCAGATCCAACCGTACGTATTCGTGGTATTGGCTCTTTTGGTAGTACAAATCCTCTTTATGTAATTGATGGAGTGCCAATGGGAACAACCATTCGTGACTTCTCTCCAAACGATATCGAATCAATTCAGATCTTAAAAGATGCTTCTGCAGCAGCTATTTATGGTTCACGTGCAGGTAATGGTGTGATTATCATTACCACCAAACAAGGACAGAAGAATTCTCCGATGAAGATTGATTATTCTGGTTACTACGGTATTGATCAGGTTCAAAAAGGAGTTTACGATGTTATGAATGCAGATCAGTACAAAGAGTACTTAACAATGGCTTACGCCAACAGTGATGTAGAACTTCCGGGTGGTTATAATCCTTCAAGTAGTAATTATCTATGGACTACTCTTGCCGATGGATCAGAAGTTGCAACTGTTGACACAGATTGGTTTGATGAAGTGTTTAAAACAGGTATTCGTCAGAATCATAATGTTAATTTCTCTGGTGGTGGTGATAACAATACCTACAATATTGGTCTTGACTACTTTAGCCAGGAAGGTACCATGGAAGGTGCAGGTCCAAACTTCGACCGTTTCACTGCACGTATCAACAATACCATGGATGTGAAGTTTATAAAAATCAGAACTAGTTTGGTTTATAGTCACAGCGATCAGGATAATATGGCCCTTAGTAATGCAAATGAATATGTGCAAGGTCTTTATGGTGGTCAGTATCCGGTAATGGCTTCGGCTCTTCTTTTACCTTCAACCATTAAGGCTTATGATGAGTCTACATGGGTGCTTGATGACAAACTTTCTTCTGCTTCCGGATGGAATTATGATGCATTTGGTTATGGTACATACTACGACGATGTTCATGGTGACTTGCGTATGACTAATGTGTTGATGACTAATAATCTGTTGGAAAGAAATGTAAAAGTTGATCGTTTTGTAGGTTCTGCTAATACAAGTTTTGATATTTTGGATATGCTTGGCCTTGAAAGCGGTAATCAAAAGTTATCGTACAACCTTAACTTGGCTTACAGTAAGACTATAGTTAAGAATTATACATTTATTCCGGCATTTATTTCAAGTACCACAAACTATTTACCAAAGGAAAGCGAAGTACTAAGTGAAGAATATCGTTATACCAGTGATCAGCTGATTGAGAATACAATTAATTATAATGGTACTTTCGGGAAGCATAATATTGATGCTGTTGTTGGTCAGACCTACCAAAGTGTATATTATCATTCACTAACAGGTACAGGGAATAATATGTCTGAGCCTTATTATTTGCAACTAAATAATGCAACAGATAATAATTCATTCAGCTACGAAAGTGATTGGATGATGGCTTCTTATATTGGTCGTATTAACTATAACTTCGATGGTAAATATTTGATCTCGGCAACAGCACGTCGTGATGGTTCAAGCCGTCTTTCTCCTGAAGATCGTTTTGATATTTTTCCATCAGTATCTGCAGGTTGGCGTATCGAACGTGAAAACTTCTTTCCTGTAAGTGAATCAACCATCAGCTTACTTAAGCTTCGTGGTAGCTATGGTGAACTGGGAAGTATTGAAAACCTTGGACCATATGACTATATGGGAACCATGGCAAGAGGAGATTATACTTATAGTTTCGACAATAATAAGGTGACAGGTTCTGCTATTTCAAACTATGTAAATACAGGATTGAAGTGGGAAATTAAGAAAACCCTGGACTTTGGTCTTGATTTGGCCATGTTTAATAATCAGTTTGAATTTAATTTCGACTGGTACGAATCAACATCCGAAGATTTGCATTATAATGTTAGAGTTCCAGCTGAAGCAGGTGTTACTAATGAAACAGTAAAAATGAATGCAGCCACCATGGTTAACTCAGGTTTGGAATTCTTGTTTACTTACCGCAATTATAACCATGCTATTAAGTATGATATTTCTGCAAACATATCAACGCTGTCAAACGAAGTAACCAGTCTGGGTGTTGCCAATGAGCCACAAAATAATGGCGTATGTCGCACAGAAGTAGGACGTGAAGTAGGTTCGTTTTATGGTTGGGTGCTTGAAGATGATGTTCAGAATGAAGATGGCACTTATAATATCAGAAATGGTATAGCTCAAAACCAGGTAGCTATAGATAGTCGTAAAAATGACGAAGGTATGTTTATTTCTCAACCGGGAGCTGAAGCGGGTGACTTGTTATACAAAGACCTTAATAACGATGGTACCATTAATGCTGAGGACCGAACATTCTTGGGAAGTGGATTGCCAGATGTGAACTTTGGTTTAAATGCTCGTGTTGAATGGAATGGTTTCGATTTAAGCATTGCTACATTTGGTGCTGCAGGGTTTAAAGCAGTTGATTTTGTTGATGGTGAGTTAAGAAGTTCATATGGTGCAACTAACAAGGATGTAAGTCTGTTAAATGCCTGGACAACACAAAATACAAACACTGATGTGCCTCGCGTTCAATATAAATCAGCTAATGCCACAAACAATTATTTCAGCGACAGATATATTCAGGATGCTAGCTATTTAAAAATTGCAAATGTGCAATTAGGATATAATTTCCCTAACGAATGGTTTAAAGGCACTGTAAGTAATGTTCGTGTATATGCATCTGCTCAGAACCTGGCTACAATAACCAAGTACAAAGGTTATAACGTAGACTTTTCAGGCGGTACATTCACACCTGGTTACAACTATGCCTCTTATCCAACACCACGATCATTTATGGTTGGATTAAACATGACATTCTAATTTATAATCTACTAATAGAGAAGCAATATGAGACGTTTAAATATATTTCTAGTAATATTCACGCTAATCGCTGGGTTGACTGCCTGTGATGATCAGCTTGATGTTACCAATCCGAATAATCAGACCACATTTGAATTCGGAGACACAGAGTCGGAACTTCAGGAAGCTATTGTATCGTGTTACAATCGAATTCGTTTGGAAGGTACCTTTGCCCGCGTAGGTTATGTTATTGATGCTGTGAGGGGTGATGAGGTATGGAACTCATCCCAACAATGGTATATTGATGCAGATAACCTGAATCATACTTCAGCTTATTTTATGGCTGAATGGCCATGGCGTGATAACTACCATGTTGTAAACCGTGCAAACTTTGTGTTGTCAAAAGTAGACGGAGTTCAGATGTCGGAAGACTCGTACAATCAAATTAAAGGACAGGCTCTTTTCTTAAGATCTTTAGCTTACTATAATTTAGCAACAATATATCAGGATGTACCATTAATTACTAATTATGATGATTATTCTGATATAAGTACGATGTATGCACAAACTGCCAGTCAGGACTCAGTATTAAATAAAGTTGAGGAAGATCTTACATTAGCAATGCAGATTTTGCCATCGCGAAATGAAGGTGGAGAGTGGGCATCAGGTCGTGCTACTTCAGGTGCTGCTGCCGGATATATGGCAAGAACGTTAATGTTCCGTCATAAATTTACTGAGGCTTATGCTATTCTTAAAGATATTATCGCTGGTGATTATGGTGATTATGAACTAACTGCTGATTTTGGTGATAATTTCAGAGAAGACACAGAAAACAATAAAGAAAGTCTATTTGAAGTTCAATTTATGGACTATGGAACAGGTGGTACAGATGAAGAGTGGACTCCTGTAAACATCAGTTCAGAAGCAACACAAGGTCATGCTGTAGAAAGTAACTATGCTCCACAGGATAAAGGTAGCTGGGGTGACTGTGCTGCATCACCATGGTTATATAACCTGTTTAAAGAAGAGAAATGTACAGATGGTTTCCTTGATCCACGTTTATATTGGACATTGGTTACCTATGAGGCTGAATATGATGCGATAACAGGTGTTGCTACAGCTGCGTACCCAGATGGAGATCCTCGTCAAAATGTAGCATATAAAGATCAATTAATACCTGTTACAGGTGATAAAGATAATGACTGGATTCTTAAGTTTAGATCTAACACTTCTCAGGGAGGTATATCCATTGCAAAGTGGACTTATGCAAGAACAGACATTTCTGAAGATGTAATTGTAGGGTTAAGAACAGGTATTAATTTACGTTTAATGCGTTATAGTGATGTTCTATTGCGTGCAGCCGAATGTGAAAATGAAATTAATGGTCCAACACAAACAGCCATTGATTACATAAATGAGGTTCGTCGACGCGTAGCTCTTCCAGACCTTCAACTTACTGACTTTCCAACTGCTGATGCACTTTTTGAGCAAATTGCAAATGTTGAGCGTCCAAAAGAATTTGGTTGTGAAAATGGTCGCGGAACTGACTTGATTCGTTGGGGATTCTTCTATGATGCTGGTCGTATGCAGCAACTTAAAGAGCATTCTTATTATAAGTTAGCTCCTAAACAACTATACACCTGGGTAGAAGACGGTGTAGAAAAACAAGAAGAATTTGTAATTGTTGATACAGAAGAGCTAAGTGCTGTTAATTCCAATGGATCATCTTATGATACCTACATTACAGGACATGAATATTTCCCTGTATGGCAAACTAATCTTGATACTAATCCGAATCTTGTTGGTAACTCGGCAAATAAAAATTCAGATAATAGTACTGTTTTCTTTGAAAAAGGATATGCTGTTAGACCGGTTTATAATTTAGACTAACAATTATTTTATAGCTTACTTAATAACTTCCTTATCAATGCGATTGTTGCCATTGGTAAGGAAGTTTTTTTATTTGCTGGTAATATGAATAAATGAATGTATGACTCTATATCATATTCAGACTATTAAGAAGTAAACTATATTTGTTAGTTTAATACGGTATGTGTTAATGTGTTAGAATGTAAGTAGTTGTATTGATGTTACTTGTAAGATGTTATCTATTTTTCTACATTAAATAAGTTATAGTCCACCCTTAATGGTCATTTATTAGTTTATTTTGAATTCAAGAATCTTATTAAGTTTGGAGATATGAAGAAATTTGTTTGGGGATTGAGTGCATTGATGATGTTTGCCTGGATGGGGTGTTCGGATAAGGGAACAGATCCCAACCCTAATCCAGATCCAGATCCGGAACCAGATAAGGAATACGTGATTCCTACCTACAATGATGATTATACCTGGACAGGTGATGATATAGCATCTTGGAGTGACAGATCTAAGTGGAATTTGGCCAATGTGCATGACCCATCAGTAGCTTTTTACGATGGATATTACTACATGTATAATACCGATGCTTCATTTGGTAATGAACACGAAGGTCATGGACACTTCCAGGGTAAGCGTTCCACCGATTTAGTTAATTGGGAATGGGTTGGAGGACCTTTCTATGATCCACCAAGTTGGGTAGCAGATTCATTAAACAACATTCGTTCGCGAATGGGACTTTCCGCAATTGCTACTGACGATATCCAATATGGTTATTGGGCACCGGTAGTACGCAAAATTACAGTAGGTGGGCAAGAGAAATTACGGATGTATTACAGCATCGTAATCAATAACTATATTAAAACAGGAAATCCATTATCAGATGCTTTTGATGGTAGCTGGTCAGAACGTGCTTTTATTGGTATGTGTGAATCTACTGATCCTGCCGGAGCCAGTTGGGAAGACAAAGGTTATGTGACCTGTTCTTCATCAGATAGAGGCCTTGATTATAGTAGAGCCAGTACTAACGATTGGAGTGGTTATTTCTATTATAATGCAATTGACCCAACATACATTGTTACCAATGCCGGGGAGCATTATTTGATTCATGGTTCATGGCATAGTGGCTTTACAATTTTAGAATTAAATGCTTCAACAGGTAAACCTGTTAATACTTTAGGTGAACCCTATGCAAACAATGTAACAGATCTTACATCACGATATGGAAAAAGAATTGCTACGCGATCATCAAATTCTCGATGGCAAGGTAGTGAAGCTCCTGAAATAGTTTACAAAGATGGATATTACTATCTGTTTATGGCTTATGATGGACTTGATGTGCCATATAATACTCGTGTTTGTCGTTCTACTTCAATTGACGGACCATATTATGGCAGCGATGGTGCCAATGTAACAGCAGGAGCTGATTGTTATCCAATTGTTACACATCCTTATCAGTTTAATAATCATTCTGGTTGGGTTGGTATTTCACATTGTGCAGTGTTTCAAAACGAAGATGGTGATTGGTTTTATGCTTCTCAAGGTCGTCTTCCTGCCGGAACTAATGGTAATGCTTATGCCAATGCTATTATGATGGGACATGTACGAAAAATTCGTTGGACAGCAAGTGGATGGCCGGTTGTTATGCCTGAAAGATATACAGGTGTACCTGAGAGTGCTATTACAAATGATGAACTTGTTGGTTCATGGGAGTGTATTACACTACGATACAGTTATGCCAACATGCAAAAATCAACTCAATTAGTTTTAAATGAAGATGGAACCGCAACGGGTGCTTTAACCGGAAGTTGGTCGTTCAATAGTTCAACCAACACTTTAACAATCGGTAATGTAACTTTGTGTATTGAACGTGAAGTTGACTGGGAGGCAAATCCTCGTGAAGTGACGATTGTTTTTTCAGGCCTTACTGTTGATAAAAAATACTCAATTTGGGGTAAAAAAGTAGATTAAAAGAAGTTTTTGCAAGTAACACTCTCAGTTTTACTTTAAAAATCATATGAACCCTGGTAAAGAATTAAAAACCTTTACCAGGGTTTATTTTATCCCTAACTCATCCATATAATTAAGAAAAAAAGTTAATTTTACTTTTAATATTTTAGATTCTGATTGCTCTATTAATGTTAAACTAATATTGAGATTTATATGAAAAAATTGGTATTTGCTTTAATGATTGCATCAATTTTTGCATCATGCAGCAAAAAAACTGACAACGTAATTTTAATTAATGAGGCTTCCTTTTCAACCATTTATAATGGTGAGGCAGTTAAGCTTTATACTTTAAAGAATAATACAGGTATGGTAACTCAGATTACTAACCTGGGAGGTAGGGTAGTTAATCTTTGGGTACCTGATAAAAAAGGAAATTATGCAGATGTTAGCCTTGGATATAACACGGCTGATGAATACCTAAATAATCCTGAAACATTTTATGGTGCATTAATCGGTCGTTACGGTAATCGTATTGGAAATGCTCAGTTTGTTATTGAAGAGGATACTTTTAAATTAAGTCAAAACGATGGAGTGAATACTTTACATGGTGGACCAACAGGTTTCTTCGACAGAGTTTGGTCTGCAACTCCGATTGGTGAAAATAAGTTGGAATTAACCTATACTTCAGTTGATGGTGAAGAAGGATATCCTGGTAACCTGGAAGTGAAAGTTGTTTATGAATTGACAGATAAGAATGAGTTAAAGATTGAATATTTTGCTACAACTGATAAACCAACTCACGTTAACCTTACAAATCATACCTATTTTAATTTAGGTGGTGAGGCTTCCGGAACTATTAATGATCATCTGATGATGATTAATGCCGATGCATACACTCCTGTTGATGCAGGCTTGATTCCAACCGGAGAATTGGCTCCCGTTGAAGGAACTCCATTTGATTTTAGACAACTAACGGCTATCGGAGCCAGAGTTGATGCTGATGATGAGCAACTAAAAAAGGGTGGTGGATATGATCATAACTGGGTTTTAAATAAGGCAGAAGATGGTTTGACTTTAGCTGCTACCTTAAAAGAACCTGTTTCTGGTCGTGTTATGGATGTGTATACAAATGAACCTGGTATTCAGTTCTATGGCGGTAATTTTATGGATGGAAAATACCCGGGTAAATATGGTAAGACTTTAAATTATCGTGAAGCTTTGTGTTTAGAGACTCAGCATTTTCCTGATACACCTAATAAACCTGAATTTCCTTCAACTTTAGTAAATCCAGGTGATGAGTATTATTCAATTTGTATTTATGCTTTCAGAGTTGAATAAAGATTATTAAGAATATAAATGAATTAGAAGGCAGTATTTTTACTGCCTTCTTTTTTTTAATACTCAGCTCTCTTATATTTGTATACAATAGTAAAGAATCAAAGCTGATCGGCCCTATTCAGAAATATTTCAATTGTTTGGAAGTATTACAGCAGCATATGAAAGATAATTTCTTACGATTTACCATATTTATATTATTTATTCTATCCTCTTCGTCTTTTCAGGGGCAAATTAATCCACGTGTTGATTATATTAATATTGACGATGGATTACCACAAAATACTGTTCAATCAATAATAAAAGATGGGTTTGGATTTGTATGGATAGGTACCGATAATGGATTATGTCGCTACGATGGTTATGAGTTTGAATATTATTTCTCAAAGGGAACTGATGATAACTTGTGGGATAATAGAATTTTAGATCTGGCATTCGATGACAAGGTATCTCTTTTTGTAACCACACAAAAAGGACTGCAGATATTTAATTTATTGGAGGGTAAGTTTGTTTCTGTTTTACCGAATGAAATCATGTCGGTTTTTAAGCAAGACGTTATTAAAGTGCTGTGTGTAGATGAACTTCTTTGGGTAGTTACTAAAACCAACGGGATATATAAATTATCTCAGGCGAACAATCAATTGAAGTTATCAGGGCATTATTTGTATGAAGGAGATAACCCAAGACCATTAAGTATTCAAAAAGGTTTGGAAGGTAAAATATTATTGGGTACAAACGAACGTTTATATGTGTTTGATACCTCGGTTGATAATTTTATTCCTTATCAATATCAGCCAGAGGTGGTGATTCCAACATATGTGCAAAGTATCCTTGAGGATCAAAATTATCTTTTTCAAGGCACCAATAATGGATTGTTTGTATTGAATAAACAAACAGGAGAAATTGAATGGTATAATTTTATTGCCAACGATGATAACTCCTTGAGTCATGCAAATGTAACAGCCTTGGCTAAAAGTGATGCTGATATATTGTTAATCGGCACCTTGGGTGGATTTTGTAGTTTAAATTTAGATAATAAATTAGTTACCCGTTCCAGACTTTTCACAAATCGGGAAGAAATAAATCAGGTTGAATTCATCCGCTCACTTTTCGCAGATGAATTTGGAAGTGTTTGGGTTGGTACCGATAAAATTGGATTAGCCTATTATAACATTCATCAAAAGAGTTTTTATTCGCTAGACGATTTAAATCCCGAATTCGAGGTGTTGAATAAGGATATTATCAATTCAATTTTTAAGAGCGGAAATAATTTATGGGTTGGGACAGCCGGAGATGGATTGGCAAAAGTTAATACAAAAGGAAAAGATATTCAGTTTTATCGAACCATTTCTGATAAAAATTCAATAGAGAGTAATTTTATCACTTCCATTTATGAAGATAAAAAGGACAATATATGGGCAGGAAGTTGGGGAATGGGAATTCAGGTACTGCAAAAAGGATCTAATCGAATATTAAAAACCTATCACTCAGAAAATGGATTGCCAAGTGATTTTATTTCGGTTATGTATGTCAATCAGTCGGGTGAGCTATTAGTTGGAACGCAGTCTGGTTTATGTATATACAACGAGGTACAGGATCGTTTCTATCCGATTGGCCCGGATGGAGGTATGTCGGTTTGGGAAGTAGGTTGTATGGTTGAAGATAAAAATGGATTTTACTGGATTGGTACCACCAATGGTCTTCACCGTTTTAATGGTAAACTTGTTAAAAATGATCAACCTACTGTAATCTCACGGTATGAACAAGTGTGGTATAAAGAAACCAATGAGGCCAATAGTTTGCCAAATAGCTACGTTAGTTCACTCAACGTAGATGAGAACGGAGATATTTGGGTTGGTACTTATGGAGGTGGGATAGCCAAATGTATTGAAACAACCAATGGTAACTACGAATTCAGGATTTACAATCAAAAAGATGGATTGGCTAATAATGTAGTATATTCCATTCTGACAGATAATTCAAATAATATTTGGATTACTACTGAAAACGGACTCGCGAGATTTAATGAAAAGGATAATCATTTTATCAACTATTACAAACAGGATGGTTTAAGAAATAACCAGTATTACTGGTCGGCAGCATACAAAGATAAGGATGGGTATTTGTATGTTGGAGGATTAAGTGGTTTAAACTATTTTCATCCTGACAGCATTGAAAGTGTTTCATACAATACAAAAGCTTCTATTACCAAATTAAATATCTATAACCAGAACGTTCAACCAGGGGAAGAATATCATGGACAAATACCATTGAAAAGATCTTCTTTTGCTAATGATACAATTACACTTTCGTATAAAGACAATGTATTCTCGCTTGAGTTTTCGGCTTTGAATTTTCTTCATTCATCGAAAATAACCTATGCTTATCGATTGCAGGGAGTTGATAAAGATTGGATTAAGGTGGATTCAAAAAGAAGAATCGCATCATATACCAACCTTGCAGGTGGAGTTTATCCATTCCAGTTAAAAACCACTAATCACGAAGGAATTTGGAATGATGATATCACAGAGGTATACATTGAGGTTATACCTCCGTTTTGGCAGGAAATGTGGTTTAAGTTACTGGTAGTCGCATTCATCATCTTATTGGGTGCCTCCTATGCTCGTTATCGCTCTTTCCGCATTTCAATGCAAAAGAAAAGACTGGAACAACTTGTTCGTGCCCGTACTTTAGAAATTAATGAAAAGAACAAACAACTTGAAGAAACTTCACAAAGGTTGTTGGATAATAATGAACAACTGGAGAGAAGGAGAGCGAAAATTGAGAATCAGAAAAGTCTGTTAGAGGATCAGAATAAAGAAATTATATCACAGCGTGATCAGTTAATTGCCTTAAACAAGGAGGTTGAAGGTATTCATCAGATGAGGATGCAATTCTTCACAAATATCTCGCATGAGTTCAGAACCCCATTAACACTGATTATTTCGCCTATTGAAAGAATATTAAATAATCCCAAGTATCAGCTTCCTGAGAATGTGCAGAAATCGATAAATATCGTTAAAAGAAATGCTGAACGATTGTTGATGTTAACAAATCAGATATTAACATTCCGCAAATTAGAAGCCGGTAAATTAGAGGTTTTTCTGCATGATGGTAATCTGAATGAAGTGATTACAGAGATTGGTGAAGCATTTAAAGTGTTGGCTGAAGATAAAAATATAGCCTATTCTATTAATGTTAGCAAAGGAGATTATGAAGGGTGGTACGATAAATCAAAACTTGAAAATATACTTTTTAATTTATTGTCAAATGCCTTTAAGTATACACCCGAGGATGGTAAAGTAGATCTGGAACTACAGCAGTTTAATGACGAGGAATTAGGTAAATGTATCAAGGTCGTAGTGACAGATACTGGTCAGGGAATTAAAAAGGAAACATTAGAAAAGGTATTTGATCGTTTTTATCGTGCCGATAATAATCTGGGCTTTGGAACAGGTATCGGGCTTTCGTTAGTAAAAGAATTAGTACTAAAGCTTAATGGTCAAATCTCGGTGTCAAGCGAATTTGGTGAAGGTTCTGCTTTTACTTTAATACTACCAATAGAAGAAGCCGCTTTTAAAGAATATACTATTGTTAAAAAGGAAATTGGAGATTCGCTTTCGTTGATTGAGAAAGTAAATTTAATGAAAGCTACAGAAGAAAAAGCTGAATTAAATGATGATGACGATAGAGAGAAAGTAAAGCTTTTAATTGTGGAAGATAATGATGATTTACGAAATTTCTTAAGTGAATCATTAAGTGATACCTACAAAGTTTATACAGCGGTAGATGGCCAGGATGGATATGATCAGGCCTTAAAAGAAGAAATTGATTTGGTTGTTAGTGATATTATGATGCCAAGGCTGAATGGTTTGGATTTATGTAAGCAATTAAAAAATAATCTTAATACCAGTCATCTTCCAATCATATTGCTGTCAGCCAAGGGTATGGAAGAGAATCAAGTGGAAGGTCTGGGAGTAGGTGCCGATGATTATATTACCAAACCATTCAATTTTGCATTGTTATTGGCCAAAATAAAAAGTCTGGTTGAGAACAGGCAAAAACTGAAGAAAATATATCTGCAGAATAGCGCTGAAGAATTGGATTTAAAAGGAGGTTCGTTGGACGATGAATTTATGCAAAAGGTGAATAATGTTGTTTCTGAATTATATGCTGACCCAACTTTCGATATTGAAAAATTCTCGTCAAGAATGTTTGTTAGCAGAAGTTTGTTGTATAAAAAGCTGAAAGCATTAACCAATGTTTCACCTAATGAATACATCAATGTGTTTCGACTAAAAAAATCGATTCCTTTACTTAAATCTAAAAAATATCAGGTTGCCGAAGTTGCTGTAATGGTTGGATTCAACGATCCGAAATATTTTAGCCGTGTATTTAAAAAATTCTATGATTGTTCGCCAAGTGAATACACAGGTGCATAATTGTGTAAACTTATAAGATGCTCTAACTGATAGCGTATACAGAAGTTGTTTACAGAACATTGGTTGAATATATAGTAGGTATATTCTACATCTATCCACTTTATAAAAACGTTTGTCCTCTCTATAGACTATCTCTCAGGTTAATTTTGTTTTGAATAGTAACAAATATTACAAGATGAGATATTTTCCCTACTTAATAATTTTGGTAAGTGTTATCGGCCTTCAGGCTTGCAGCATGAAACCTGCTGAAAAGAAACGCAACCCATACACTGATGACTATACTGAGATATCAAGTTTAAGTCATCGTAATCAATGGAATGCAGCCAATGTTCATGATCCGTCTTGTATAAAAGTAGGTGATACATATTATGTATATGCTACGGGTGCCTATTTTACACCACCGAATATTAATTTTAAGGATGACAGTGTTCATATTGGAAAACTTCCGATACGAAGTTCAAAGGATTTGGTAAACTGGAATTTTGAAGGATGGGTATTTGATGAAACACCTGAAGAAGCCTTTACATATGTAAAAAGTGTGAATGGTGGGCATGCAGCTGATAATATGTGGGCGCCTTTCATTCGTAAAGTAGGTGATGAGTATCGTTTATATTACTCGGTTTCTTATTTTGGATCTAATGCATCTTTCATAGGCATGGCAACTTCTGAATCACCTTTAGGACCATGGGAAGATAAGGGGGAAATTGTAAAAACCACCCGTGAAAGTAAAATGAATGCAATTGATCCATCCGTAATAACAGACAAAAAAACTGGTAAGGACTGGATGGTATATGGTTCATACTTTGGAGGGTTATATTGCATGGAACTGAATACCGAAACAGGTTTAGCTTTAACTCCCGGAGATAAAGGTCATTTGATTGCCCGTCTTGAAAATGGTAAGGATCGGGTGATTGAAGCTCCTGAAATCGTATTCAACGAAGAACAGGATATGTATTATCTTTTTGTATCATACGACTCCTTATTCAGTTTTTATAATCTACGTGTTGGAAGATCTGAATCACCAGAGGGCCCATTCCTGGATTATTTTGGAAACGATTTAAAAGACACCACAGATAACTATCCAATTTTAACCCATAGTTATATGTTTAAGAATCATCCCGGATGGAACGGGAATGCTCACTGTGCTGTATTAAACGATAACGGGAAGTATTATGTTATGCATCAGGGTAGATTGGCTCCCGAAAATCTGGCGCTGCAAATGCATGTGCGTGAGGTAAACTGGTTATCAAATGGCTGGCCTGTGTTGTCACCGGAACGATATAATATTATTGAGAATAAAGATCAGATTGAAAAAGAGGAGTTAACCGGATTATGGGAAATTATTGAATTACAGAATATACCCGATAAAAAACTATATACTCCCGGTGGTTGGCAATATAAACCAGAAGCTTTTAATGTTTCTGTTGAAGCAACTTTTACAACAAATGGCGAAGTTAGAGTTGAAAAATTGGAACAAATTAAAAATTTTGATTTAAAGGATGGAGTTCTTTATCTTGCGGGTGATGAAACAAGCAAAATTGAATGTGCTATCTTCAGAGGATGGGATTGGGAACAGGAATGTGAA
This sequence comes from Carboxylicivirga caseinilyticus, assembly GCA_025499705.1. Lineage (GTDB taxonomy): Bacteria > Bacteroidota > Bacteroidia > Bacteroidales > Marinilabiliaceae > Carboxylicivirga > Carboxylicivirga caseinilyticus. The sequence goes on along the minus strand of JAFMVE010000007.1, from coordinate 127,055 downwards.
ACCATTCTGTTCAGTGGTATTTTACCAAGCGGTCACGGAATCTGGGGTAAAAAAGTAACACCTCTTAAATAAGCTACAAAAAATGAGAATTCAATCTATTCTTCTTCTTGCAGTACTGTTTTTGTCAACAACAGTATTTGCTCAAAACAAAATTACGGCCAATACTGAAAAGGCTGAAACAGTTATCAACAGAGATATCTACGGTCATTTTGCAGAACATCTGGGACGTTGTATCTATGATGGCTTTTATGTTGGTGAAGGTTCATCTATTGAAAATGTCCGAGGTTTTCGTGTAGATGTGATTAATGCATTACGTGAAATGCAAATTCCTTTGTTGCGATGGCCTGGAGGCTGTTTTGCCGATACATATAACTGGAAAGACGGTATCGGACCCAAAAGTGAGCGACCTTCCATTGTTAATGTTCATTGGGGAGGCGTAACGGAAGATAATAGTTTTGGAACCCATGAGTTTATGGATTTTTGTGAGTTGATTGGTGCTGATGCCTATATTAATCTTAATGTTGGATCCGGTTCGGTACGAGAGGCTAAGGAGTGGGTTGAATATATGACTTCATCCAATAAAAGTCCCATGACTGAGTGGCGTAAACAAAATGGGCGGGAAGAACCATGGAAAGTAAAATATTGGGGAATTGGTAACGAAAACTGGGGCTGTGGTGGAAATATGACTCCAGAGTATTATGCTGATCTGTATCGTAATTATGCAACCTATTGTCATGGTGCTGATTATAAAATTGCTGGAGGTGCTAATGTTGCCGATTATAACTGGACAGAAGTGTTGATGAAAAAACTTCAGCACTACAAGCACATTGTTGATGGACTTTCACTTCACTACTATGTTCATCCCGGAGGATGGGGAAACAAAGGATCTGCGAGAGATTTTGATGAAGCTGAGTATCATCTTACCATGAGAAAAACTTTCTATATGGAAGAGTTAATTAACAATCATTCTGCCATTATGGATAAATATGATCCAAAGAAGCAAATTGATATGATCGTAGATGAGTGGGGAGCATGGTATGATTGTGAGCCGGGTACAAACCCAGGTTTCCTATATCAGCAAAACACCTTGAGAGATGCTATACTGGCAGGAATTCATTTGAATATCTTCAACAATCATGCTGATCGTATTAAAATGGCAAATATTGCCCAGATGATTAATGTGATACAGTCAGTTATTTTAACGCGTGAGGATAAAATGTTGTTAACACCTACTTACTACATCTTTAAAATGTACAGTGTTCATCAGGATGCTACTTTGGTACCTTTAGATGTTCAGACAGAAATGTACAAAGTGGGTGATGAAGAGGTTCCGGCATTAAATGCTTCAGCATCTATTAAAGATGGTAAACTAAGCATGACTGTTTGTAATTTGAATCCAAACAAGGATGAGGAAATTGAATATACTTTTGATAATCAGAAATATAAAAATGCAACAGGACTGATTGTTACAGGAGAAAAATTACAATCGTTAAACGATTTTGATCAAACGGAACAGGTATCATTAAAAGAATTTAAAGTTGCCAAACCAAAGAATGGTACAATGAAAATAAAAATACCAGCAAAATCTGTTGTTTTGATTACTTTGGAATAGCTTTAAATGGTAGTTCAGGTAGATCTTTCTACCTTTAAGTATAAATAATATTTAAGAAAAAAATGTCACAGGACTTTAATTGTCTTGTGACATTTTTTTTGTTTGAATATTTTATCTAAGTACTAGTTATTAGTTGATTAATTATCTGAGTAGGTTTATTGGATGATTGATAAATTAACATTTACATACCCAATAGGAAACAAACAATAATTTAAAGCAATCTGATCATAATTATTTTTGCAAATGTTGATAGAATGAGGTTTCAATTGCATGCAACAATTTAAATAATTAATTTAATGACTGTTGGTTTGATTCAATCCGGCAATAAAACGATTGATTTTCATTAAATCGTCATTGACAATAAGAGTACATTTCTGGAATAGAAAAAGTATAGCATCATTATGAGTTTAAATAGAAAAACTGTTTTGTTATTAGGGTTACTGGTTTTAATACCGAGTGTATATGCCCAGGTGGTTAGAGAAAGAATCAATTTTGATAAGGATTGGAAATTTACATACGGGCATCCAACCGATTTTGAAAAGGATTTTAACACCGGAACAAGCTATTTTACCTATCTGGCAAAAGCAGGTTTTGGTGATGGAGCTGCAGCTGTTTCATTCGACGACAGAACATGGCGTCAGTTGAATATACCTCACGATTGGGCAGTAGAAGTTCCTTTTGATGCCAAAGGCAGCCATAGCCATGGTTATAAGGCAGTAGGTCGAAATTTTCCGGATGTTAGTGTGGGTTGGTATCGAAAGCATTTTACGATTGATGAGAAGGATTTTGGCAATCAGATTTTTATTGATTTCGATGGAGTTTCGCGGGATGCTATGGTTTGGGTTAACGGACATTATCTGGGGAATGAGTCAAGCGGTTATCAGAGCTTCGGTTATAATATTACAGACCTATTAAATTATGGTGGAGAGAATGTTGTTGCTGTTCGGGCTGATGTTACCATCGAAGAAGGTTGGTATTACGAAGGAGCAGGGATCTATCGCCACGTTTGGCTGCGCAAGACATCGCCTTTACATGTTCAAAAAGACGGAACCTTTGTTTATGCTGATATCGATGCTGATAAAGCCAACGTTACCGTTAAAACAGAGATTGAAAATCGAGGAATAGATTCATCAATATTTGTTGTTAGTCAGCAAGTAATCAATGCTGAGGGTAAAGTTTTGGCTGAGGCTAAAAGTGAAGAAAATACTTTAGCAGCAATGGCAAAAGGTGAAGTGGATTTATCAATGGTTGTTAGTAATCCTCATTTATGGTCACTTGAGGATCCATACTTACATACCGTTATTACTCAAATTTTAGTGGATGGAAATGTAGTAGATGAATATAAGACCCGTACTGGTTTTAGAACAGTTTATTTTGATGCTGATAAAGGATTTTTCTTAAATGGCAAACATGTAAAACTAAAAGGAACCAATAATCATCAGGATCATGCTGGTGTGGGTTGTGCTATGCCTGATGAGTTAATTCGCTGGCGTTTGCAACAACTGAAGAATTTTGGAAGTAATGCTTATCGAAGTTCACATAATCCGGCAACACCTGAGTTATTGTCTATGTGTGACGAAATGGGAATTTTGGTTATCGACGAAAATCGATTAATGGGGAGCCATCAGGAAGCTTTTGATGAGGTAGAGCGATTGATCCGTCGTGACCGTAATCATCCTAGTATTTTTGTTTGGTCCATGGGTAATGAAGAATGGGGCATTGAGTGTAATGTTTTGGGTGAGAGAATCACCACTACGATGCAAAATTTTGCCCGAACCATTGATCCGACCCGGCCGATGAATACTGCTGTTAGCGGTGGTTGTAATCAGGGTGTTTCTGCTGCAGTTGAAGTGATGGGTTACAATTACCTGGGACAATGGGATACCGATAAGCATCACGAGTTATTTCCAAATCAACCCTCAATGGGTACAGAGGAAGGTTCTACCTGGGCAACCCGTGGGATTTATTTTGATGATCCTGAAAAGCACTATATGAGAGCTTACGATCATTTACCTCGTCCAACATGGGAAACAATTGAGACCAGCTGGAAGCATTATGCTGAACGTGATTACCTGGCTGGAATGTTTATCTGGACTGGTTTTGATTATAGAGGTGAACCAACACCTTATGCATGGCCATCTATCACTTCGTATTTTGGTATGATGGATTTATGTGGTTTCCCAAAAGACAATGTTTTCTACCTGAAATCGTGGTGGGGTAATGAGCCTGTTTTACATTTGCTTCCTCACTGGAACTGGACTGGAAAAGAAGGTGATACCATACAGGTTTGGGCATACAGCAACTGTGAGGAAGTGGAGTTATTCCTTAATGGTAAAACACAAGGTCGAAAAAGTATGGAGGTTAATGGTCATTTGGAGTGGCCTGTTGTTTATCAACCTGGAAAATTAAAAGCGGTTGGTTATGCCAATGGGGAAAAAATAATGGAGGAGATTGTTGAAACAACTACTGATCCATATAAGATTGAGTTAGCAGGGCATAAAACCATGTTGAAAAATTGTGCCAACGATGTTTCTGTTGTAACCGTTAAAGTATTGGATAAAAAAGGCCGGGCAGTGCCAGTAGCTGATAATTTAATAGAGTTTACATTAGAAGGACCAGGAAAACTAATTGGCGTTGGTAACGGAAATCCAACTTCATTGGAAAAAGATAAATTTATTGATGATTATAAAGTTATTCAAACGCCTAAGATTAGGAAATACGATTTAGGAGAAATAGAGGTGGATCTGCCAGAAGCTGCAACAGCTATTTTAGAGAAAGATTCGAAGAATAAAATGATGGTAACAGAATTTGATCTTTCAAAAGAAGATGTGACCAACGGTCAATTCATCTGGTACTCTAAAAAAGTTGGAGATAATCTGCAGGCATATTTAAATGGAGTAAATATTCAACCTATTGAAGGAGATTTAGATAATATGGCAGTGTTCAAGATTGATAATTCGTTATTGAAAGAAGGTACTAATAATCTTGTTTTAGTTGGATTACCTTTAGCACCACCAAATCAATGGGACGAACCAAATAAGCATTTAGGCGATATTCAAATGGTGAAAGGTGCTGATCAGTGGAAAAGAAAATTATTCAATGGATTGGCACAGGTTATTGTTCAACCAGATGAGAGGGGGGCAGGAGAAATTATTTTAAATGCAACATCCAACGGACTTAAAGGCACAAAACTTATTATTACGGTTGAATAATTGTTTTAATGTATAGATCAATTTTTATGAAAGCAGAAGGATTCCGGTTCTTCTGCTTTTTGTTTTTCAAAAACCTAATGTCAGCCATTGTTAACATTTTATACACTTCATAACTTGCAGGTAGATGTAATTTTACGGTGTAAATCCAAAGAACTAAATCTTAAGAGTAATGAAGAAACAATTCTATTGGTTGATTCCTTTATGTGTTTTGCTTTTCGAATCACACCAAATCTTTGCCCAATTACAAAATCACGGCTTGGTAAATGAGCCTGTCGACATCAGTAAAGATTTCTATGACTTTAAGAATACCTATTATTTTGCTGAAGAACTTTCGTCTTTCAATCCAAATACCGGAGTTGGTAAGGTTAAATATTCGAGGTATGAATATAAGACCCGCTATGCTTTCAATAATATGCTGGGTGTATTACGTCCGGTAACGCCCAATGAATTTCCCGAAGGTGAATACCAGGCATCACCAACTTTGCCTTTTAAGCTTGAATTTGTTTCACCTCGAACAGTGCGTCTGCAGATGCAAACAGGTATCGATAAAACGGTTAATCAGCCTTCATTAATGTTGGTTAATGGCACCGCTCCGGTCGATCATTCGTGGAAGTATTCATCAGAAGAAGGCAAACATATTTATACTTCGAAATATGGAAAGGTGGTTATCAGTGTTAATCCATGGCGCGTTTCGTTTTATAATAATCAAGGAAAATTGCTGACGCAAACCAATCATCATATCGATAATGCCGAAACCACTTATACGCCCATCATGCCATTTTCTTTTGTGCGCAGGGCTTCGGATTATTCACGTAGTGTGAATGCAGCTTTTACATTGGAGCCAAACGAAATGATTTTCGGTTGTGGTGAGTCATATACTGAGTTTAATAAGCGAGGGCAAAAAGTGGTGCTATGTACCGATGATGCCAACGGTATACAGAACGAAACCATGTATAAACCCATTCCGTTTTTTATGAGTAACCGAGGTTACGGAATGTTTATGCATACTTCAACTCCTATAACCTGTGATTTTGGTAAGTATTTCAGTGGTGTTAATTCCTTAATGATTGGAGATGAAACGCTGGATTTATTTGTCTTTCTGGGCGATCCTAAAGATATTTTGGATGAGTATACCGATTTAACAGGAAAGGCAGCTATGCCACCACTTTGGAGTTTTGGTTTCTGGATGAGTCGTATAACTTATTTCTCAGAACAGGAAGGGCGAGAAGTAGCTAAGAAGCTTCGTGATAATGAAGTGCCTTGTGATGTGATTCATTTCGACACGGGTTGGTTCGAAACGGACTGGCGCTGCGATTATCAATTCTCTGAATCGCGTTTTGATGATGCGGCGTTGATGATTAAAGATCTGAAAAAGCAGGGTTTTCAAACCTGTTTGTGGCAATTGCCTTATTTTGTTCCTCAAAATACCTTGTTTAATGAGATTGTTGAAAAAGAATTGTATGTGAAAAATGCCAAAGGAAATCTACCATACGAAGATGCGGTATTGGATTTTTCGAACCCTGAAACGGTTGAGTGGTATCAGGCGAAGATAGGTGATTTATTGAAGTTGGGTGTTGGTGCCATTAAAGTTGATTTTGGCGAGGCTGCTCCTTACAATGGTATTTATGCATCCGGGCGAACAGGGTTTTACGAGCATAACCTGTATCCATTACGATATAATAAAGCCGTTGCAGATATTACCAAAGAGATTAAAGGCGAACAGATAATGTGGGCACGAAGCACCTGGGCTGGTAGTCAGCGATATCCTTTACATTGGGGAGGCGATCCTGCCAATACAAATACAGCTATGGCCGCTGCTTTACGAGGTGGATTATCCATTGGATTGAGTGGATTTTCATTCTGGAGTCACGATATAGGAGGTTTTGTTTTAAAAACACCTGAGGAACTATACCGTCGCTGGACTCCTTTTGGCATGTTAACATCTCACACCCGTAGTCATGGAGCGCCGCCAAAAGAGCCATGGGAATATGGTGAAAGTTTTCTGGAAGACTTCAAAAAGGCTGATAATATGCGCTACGAGCTGATGCCATATATTTATGCTCAGGCAAAACAATGTACAGAGCAAGGTTTGCCTATGATGCGTGCTTTATTTGTTGAGTTTCCTGATGATCCGGGTGCCTGGCTAGTGGATGATGAGTATTTGTTTGGTTCCGATATTCTGGTGGCTCCACTTTTTGAAGCAGTAACCAAACGTAATGTGTATCTGCCAAAAGGAAACTGGATAGATTATCAGACAGGTAAATTGTATGCAGAAGGTTGGCATGCCATTGAGGCAGGCGATATTCCAATTGTGATGCTGGTGCGCGAAGGAAGCATTATTCCCCATATTAAACTTGCTCAGAGTACTAAAGATATGGATTGGTCAAAATTAGAATTGCGAACTTTCTGCGGTGATTCAAGTAAAGCAGGTGGATTTATCTGTTTACCATCAAACAATGAATTGGTTGAGGTTAGTGTTGAAAAGAAAGATGATCAGCTATCCTTAACAAAAGGTTCTGTTAAAGGAGTCACCTTCAGCTTGACTGAGAATAAATAAGAATAAATCCGGGAAGTATTGTTAAAACAGGACTTCCCTTATTATTAATTTTCATGATACGAATTGCATATATATTGCTTTGTTTCGTTTTTCCTGTTTCGCTTTTTTCTCAATCCTTTCCGTTTAAGAATCCGAAACTGGATACAGAAAAAAGGATTGACAACCTACTTTCTTTAATGACGTTGGATGAGAAAATTGTTTGTTTAAGCACAAATCCTTCCGTGCCTCGTTTGGGAATTGAAGCAACTGGTCATGTTGAAGGATTGCATGGACTGGCAATGGGTGAACCCGGTAACTGGGGCAGAGGGAATCCTGTACCCACAACTACTTTCCCTCAATCGTATGGAATGGGGCAAACATGGGATACTACCCTGATGCGTCAAATGGGTGAAATTGAAGGGTATGAAGTTCGTTATATGGCTCAATCGCCCAAATATAAAAGGGGAGGATTGGTTGTGCGTGCGCCTAATGCTGATCTTGGTCGCGATCCGCGATGGGGCAGAACAGAAGAGTGTTATGGCGAAGATCCGTTTTTAGTCGGAACCATGTCGGTGGCTTTTATCAAAGGTTTACAAGGACCTGATCCTGATCATTGGCAGGTAGCTTCATTGATGAAGCATTTTCTGGCTAACAGCAACGAGGATAGTCGTACCTGGTCAAGCTCCAATTTTAATCAACGTCAGTTGCGTGAGTATTATGCTTTGCCTTTTCAAATGGGAGTAGAAGAAGGTGGATCAAGAGCTTATATGGCTGCTTATAATAAGGTGAACGAAGTTCCAATGATGGTTAGTCCGCTGTTAAAGGAATTAACAGTTGACGAATGGGGGCAAAACGGAATTATATGTACTGATGGTGGTGCTCTGAAATTGTTAATCTCCGATCATAAATACTATGATTCAATCGAGATGGGAGCATCCATGGCAGTTAAATCCGGTATTAATCAGTTTTTGGATGATTATAAAACAGCCATTACCAAAGGAGTTGAAAAAGGATTTGTTTCTGAAGACGAGATTGATGAGGTTTTACGTGGCGTTTTTCGGGTGATGATAAAATTAGGTTTGTTGGATGAAGAATCTCAAAATCCATATGCCACCATCGGAAAGAATAATGAAGTTGAACCATGGTTGACTGATAGGAATAAAAAAATAGTAAGAGAAGCAACACAGAAGTCGATTGTGCTACTGAAAAATGAAAATTCAACTCTGCCCATTACTAAAGAGAAAGTAAAGAAGATTGCTGTGATTGGACAATTGGTTGATCAGGTTTTATTGGATTGGTATTCGGGTTCTGCTCCCTATTTAGTAACTCCCTTGCAAGGCTTGAAGGAACGGTTCGGAAAGGATATGGAAATTACCTATGTTCCAGATTCACTAATGAACGAAGCACTTGTTGCGGCTAAAGAAGCTGATTTGGTTTTGGTTTTTGGTGGAAATCACCCGACAGGAAATGCCGGATGGGCAAAGGTAACACGTGATAGTTATGGGAAAGAGTCGGTTGATCGAAAATCCATCAATCTTGAAGATGAAGAATGGATTAAAAAGGTTTTTGAACAAAATCAAAATACAGTTTTGGTATTGGTGAGTAATTTTCCATATGCAATTAACTGGTCACACCATAATTTGCCGGCTATAGTTCATATCACACACAATAGTCAGGAGATGGGACATGCCCTGGCGGATGTACTCTCTGGTGATTATAACCCTGCAGGCCGACTGGTACAAACATGGCCCATGAATGAAAACCAGTTACCCGATTTATTGGATTACAATATCTGGAATAACCGGACTTATATGTACTCAACTCAACAGCCTCTATTTGCCTTTGGTTATGGTTTAAGTTATACCCGTTTTGAGTATGAAAATTTAGAGTTAAATAAATCGGATGATCAAATCATGGTGTCCTTAGATATTGCCAATATTGGTGATTTTGATGGAGAAGAGGTTGTTCAGGTATATGTTTCGTTTCCTGATACTAAAGTGATCAGACCGATTAAAGAATTAAAAGGCTTTCAACGTGTTAATATCAAAAAAGGAAAAACCGTAAAATTGGAAATACCTGTTAAATTAAAAGATCTTTGTTATTGGGATGAAGTGAAAAAGCAAATGGTACTAGAAAAAGGATCAGTTAGTGTTATGGTTGGAAGCTCATCGGATAATATCAGATTGACAAAGAATATTGAGATTAAATAAGATATGAATTTTAGAAAGATTTTATTTCTGTCGTTGGTAGCTATAATTTCATTAAGTACCAATGCACAAGAATTTTTTAAGAAGAAAGATTTAATGTCTGTCGGGGTATATTATTATCCTGAGCACTGGAATCCTGATCAATGGGACCGGGATATTAAAAACATTGCCAATCATGGATTTGAATTTATCCATATGGCTGAATTTGCCTGGGCTATGATGGAACCTGAGGAAGGTGTTTATGATTTTGCCTGGTTGGATAAAGTCATTGAGCTGGCTAAAAAATATAAGTTGAAGGTTATTTTGGGCACACCAACTCCTTGTCCTCCTGTCTGGATGGGCATCAAATATCCCGAAATATATCTGATGGATGCTAACTATCAGCGCGAACAACATGGAACACGTGCCAATATGTCGTTGTCAAATCCGGTTTTTTTAGAAAAAACACAACTGATCGTCGCCATAATGGCCAAACGATATGGTAAAAACAAAACAGTAATTGGCTGGCAGATTGATAATGAACCAGAGGCCAAGGAAGATTACAGTCCATCGGCTCAAAAGGCTTTTATAAAGTGGTTGCAAAAGAAATATACAACTATTGAAGCTTTAAATCAGGCTTGGGGTACTCGATTCTGGAGTCAGTTATTTGCATCGTTTGATGAGGTGCATATTTACAATGCCACTTCCGTAGGATGGTGGGGGACAAATCCAATAGCCATACTGGATTATAAACGATTTACCGCTGACACACAAGCTGCTTTTCTGGATTTTCAGGCCGAAGAGTTGAGAAAGTACATCGTTCCATCACAGTATATCACAACCAATTATGTTGCAAAAGGTGGACAAACAGATCCCCGAAGAAGCACAAAAATGGATTTTGCTTCATTTACAGCTTATCCGAATTATGGAAGCAGTAATCTGGGCGATCTGGGATTCAGGTTGGGAGATTATTCGGTTTTGATGTATGCTAATGATTATTACAAGTCTGTAGATGGTTTAACTGGCGTGATGGAGTTGCAACCGGGGCAGGTTAACTGGGCCAATCATAATTCACTGCTTCAACCGGGAACGGTAAGAATGTGGTTGTGGCATTGCTTTGCTGGAGGCAGTTCGTTTGCCTGCACGTATCGCTATCGTCAGGTTTTATATGGATCTGAGCAATACCATCATGGTATTGTAACTACTGACGGCATTACCTTAAGTCAAGGTGGAAAGGAATATGTACAGGTTATCAATGAAATAAATCAACTAAGAAAAGATTACTCAGAGAAAGCCAAAACACCTGAGAAATTGGCAAAGCGTAAAACAGGGTTGATGTGGTCATTTGATAATTTGTGGAATCTGGATCGTCAGTGTCAGACATATCAATGGAATACCTGGGGGCATATGCAACGTTATCAGCAGATTCTGCATTCATTGGGTGCGCCGGTTGAGTTTATCACCGAAGAAGATAATTTTGAAGACTATCATTTTATTGTAGTGCCTGCTTACGAAATGGTTGATGAAGCTTTGGTTGCAAAGTGGAAGAAATATGTTGAGAATGGGGGTAATCTGATTGTTTCCACAAGAACCGGGGCCAAAGATAAAAATGCTCATTTATGGGAAAGTAATCTCTCCGGTATCATGAATGATTTGATTGGCGGAGAAATTGAGCAATTTGATATGTTGCCCGGAGGTAAATCGGGAAACATTGTAATGAACGATAAAACCTATCATTGGAGTTCGTGGGGTGATCTGATTAAACCTTACAAGGATACCGAAGTGTTGGCTTCATACAAAGATCAGTTCTACAAAGGAACGGCATGTGTGCTAAAAAATAAAATCGGAAAAGGTACTGTTTGGTATGTGGGTGTTGAATCAACAGATGGTCAGTTGGAAAAAGATATTATTAAGAGTGCTTTCAATGCTAATGATATAGGTGTAGAAAATTATCCTGAAGGAGTATTTGTTCAGTATCGCGATGGCTTTTGGGTAGCTGTTAATTATTCATCAACAGATTATGAGTTGAATCTGGATAACAAGGCAACCATTTTGATTGGAGAAAAGGTGTTACAACCAGCCGGCGTAACCGTTTGGATTGAATAAAAGATAAAAGACAGGTTTATTTTGTTAGAAGTAAACCTGTCTTTTGAAATTAATTTATAGTCTCTTTGAACTAAGCTTTTTGATGAATCTTAGGCCCGGCTTGTTCAAGTTCTTTACCCAATTTTGTATCTGTATATTTCTTAAAGTTACGGATGAATTTTTCTGCAAGGTTTGTTGCTTTCTCTGTCCATACTTCCGGATTAGAATAAGTATCTCTTGGATCCATAATATGTGGGTCTACATCATGCAGAAATACAGGGACTTCCAGATTGAAAATCGGAATTGTCTTTGTGTCAGCCTTTTCGATTGAGTCATCTAAAATTGCATCAATAATGGCTCTGGTATCTTTAATTGAAATTCTTTTACCCGATCCGTTCCAGCCGGTATTAACCAGATATGCCTTTGCATTATGGTTTTTCATTTTCTTAACCAACTCTTCACCATATTTTGTTGGATGAAGAGAAAGAAAAGCTTCTCCGAAACAAGCTGAAAAAGTGGGAACAGGTTCTGTTACTCCCAATTCAGTTCCAGCCAGCTTGGCTGTAAAACCAGAAAGAAAATGGTATTGGGTTTGTTCCGGATTAAGTATGGAGACCGGTGGCATAACACCAAATGCATCAGCTGTTAAGAATATTACTTTGTTGGCATGGCCCGCTTTTGAAACAGGTTTAACAATGTTGTTAATGTGGTAGATAGGGTACGAAACGCGGGTGTTTTCTGTAATCGATCGATCGTGAAAATCAACTAAACCATCCTCAGAGACGCTAACATTCTCCAATAAAGCATTTCTTTTTATCGCATGGTAAATGTCAGGCTCACTATCTTCATTTAAATCAATCGTTTTGGCATAGCATCCACCTTCGAAATTAAATATGCCTTCATCATCCCAACCATGTTCATCATCGCCAATAAGCATTCGGTGTGGATCTGTTGATAGAGTTGTTTTTCCTGTGCCAGATAAACCAAAGAATATGGCAACATCACCCTCTTTACCTTTGTTGGCCGAACAATGCATTGCGGCAATTCCTTTCAGGGGAAGGTAATAGTTCATCATGGCAAATATTCCTTTTTTCATTTCGCCACCATACCATGTTCCACCTATTAGCTGAACTCTTTCAGTGAGGTTAAAAACAGTAAATACTTCAGAATGTAGATTGTGTTCCTTCCATTTATAATCAGTCATCTTAGAAGCATTGAGAACAACGAAATCGGGTTCTCCATAATTATATAATTCCTCCTTGGTTGGGCGGATAAACATGTTTTTTACAAAATGTGCCTGCCAGGCCACTTCGGTGATAAATCTTACTTTTAAACGAGTATTGATATTAGCTCCACAAAAGGCATCTGTAACATAAAGCTTTCTGCCCGACAAATCTTCACAAACTTCATCTTTAAGTTCTTTCCATATTCTAGGTGACAGGGGTTTGTTATCATTCGGAGCATGTTCTGAAGTCCACCAAATGGTGTCTTTAGTTGTATCATCATATACAATATATTTGTCTTTGGGCGATCGTCCGGTAAATCTTCCTGTCATTACATTGACGCTGTCAAATTCAGTAAGCTGTCCCTTTTCATAGCCTTCTAAATCTGAATTCATTTCCTCTTGATATAATTCTTCATAAGAGGGATTGTAGAGAATTTCCTGGACATCATTAATACCATATTGTTGCAGATTAATTGCAGATTTTAATGTTTCCATAAAAATGAAGTTTAGTGTTAACTGGTTTAATTAATTTAAAATAAAAAGGTTTTTCTGCCTTTTTCAGGTAGAGCGCTGAATTCATGTGGAATAATTCAGAAGGTCGAAAAAATAAAAATTCAATAAGTCAATAATCAGGAAACCGGTGTACTCTTTCAATTTATTCATTTTTCATTGAAAATCATTCATTTTTAGGAGGATATTTTTAAACTATTTTTAGTTATAAACTGATTGATTGGTAGAGTAGATGTAATAATAATATTGAAAGAGTGAGATCTGCTGTGGAAAAGTGTAAAAAATCATGAAATTTTAAAAATCACTAAATCAATACAATAAGAGTAAATCATTCAAAAAAAACTGCGAACGTGAAAAATTGTTAATTATTTTATTAGCTTTGTGTCAATATAACGCAATGAAAATATTGAAAAAATATTTAGTGTGATAGAAAATCCAAAAAATGCAAAATAACATATGATTAAATATTAGAAGAATAAAAAAACAGGGAAGATTAGGCCCTTCCCCGGAAAAGAATAGAATCCTTTTATTAGTTAACTACAATCTGCAAATTTATGAAAAAAAAGTGGTTAGGTACTTTCTCCAGGCTTTGGCCAAGAAAAGTAAACAATCTAAAAACAGTTTGTTTAATATTCGGACTGTCTGTTGCGATTCAACTTCAGGCAGAGACTAATCAAACAAATGAAGGAGATGGTTATAGAGTTTCTGAAAACTCTGACAATTTTTCGGATCTAACAAACCAACAAGACGGAAAGACAGTAAACGGTACTGTTGTTGATCAGGATGGTGCACCTATACCAGGTGTAACTATTATTGTTAAAGGTTCAACAATTGGTACAGTTACCGACATGGATGGTAAGTTTCAATTAAATGATGTTCCTGAAGATGGAATTTTAAGAGTATCATTTATTGGAATGCAGGAAGTAGAATTAACCGTTGCTGGCAAAACAACGTTTAATGTTACTTTACAATCTGAGCTTCAGGATATCGACGAAGTTGTTGTTATCGGATATGGTGTTCAGAAAAAGAGTAGTTTAACAGGAGCTGTAGCTCAGGTTAAATCGGAAGATATGGAAAACCGTACTATTAGCAACCCATTGCAGGCTCTTGCAGGAAAAGCTTCTGGTGTACAGGTTTATTCATCATCAGGTGCTCCGGGTAGTTCTCCAACAATTCGCATCAGGGGTGTAAACTCCAACAATGGTGGAACTCCGCTTTATGTAGTAGACGGACGTGTTGCATCTTCTATTTCCGGTATCGAACCAAATGATATCGAGAATATGGAAATTCTTAAAGATGCTGCATCAGCTGCTATCTATGGTGCTCAGGCTGGTAATGGTGTAATCCTTATTACTACCAAAAAAGGTAAAAAAGGAACAGGTACTATTACTTACGATTATCAATACACATCGCAAAGTATTGGTAAAATGCCTCATGTAATGAACTCAGAACAATACATCGATTATTTTACGGCTGCTGATAAGTTTAGCATGGACTTGGTGTATAAGTACTGGGATTTTGAACAAAACACTAATTGGATTGAAGAAATTTTCAGACCATCAGTAATGCAACGTCATAGTATTAATTTCCAGGGAGGTAACGAAAAAGGAAATTACTATTTATCAGGAAGTATGTTGGATAATGATGGTATGGTAGTAGGTGATGCCGATGTATATAAAAGATATACAGGTATGATCAATGGTAGCTATAATGTTAAACCTTGGTTGGAAGTTGGATCTAATAATCAGATCGAATATTACAAGTCGCGCTCTGTATCGGAAGGTTCTGAGTATGGCTCACTTATCCTTAGTACACTGCAGTTAGATCCTATGACTCCTGTAACATATACTGAAGATAACATGACCGATGATATGGCTGCTGCTTTGGCTAATTATCGTGAAACAGGGGTTGGAGAGTTGCTAAGTGATGGAAACGGTAACTACTATAGTGTTTCTCCTTATGTAACCAGCGAAAATATTAACCCTTTAATTATGAGGGACAGATCTTATTCAGAAAGCTCTGGTTTTAATGTTAACGGTACTGCTTACTTAAATATTAAACCAACTAATGGATTAGTGATTACTTCTCGTATTTCATATTTGTTGGGAATGTCGGAAAGTTATGGATATGATAACGACTACTATGCCAATTCAATGGCACACCAACTATTTATGAATTTGAGTGCTTCAACTTATAACAATACTCGTCTTCAGTGGGAAAACTTTGCAAACTACACTCGTTCTTTTGGACAGCATAATTTAACAGCTATGTTGGGTACCTCTTTTACTAAGATTCGCTCGTATGGTGTTTCTGGAAGTAAAAATGGTACTGAAGATGTTTTTGGTGTTCAAATGGATGATGAGCGTTACTACTATTTTGCTTATGCAATGGATGAGGCGGTACAAGCGATCTCTGGAGGAGAGCCTGATTTAGAAGCTCAAAATGCTTATTTCGGTCGTTTGAGTTACGATTATAAGGATAAGTATTTAGCTCAGTTTTCGTTACGTGCTGATGCCTTCGATTCTTCTTATCTACCAGAGGCAAATCGTTGGGGTTATTTCCCAGCAGGATCTTTGGGATGGGTAATCTCTAAAGAATCGTTTATGGAATCTACTTCTCAGTTTA
Organism: Carboxylicivirga caseinilyticus; assembly: GCA_025499705.1. Lineage (GTDB taxonomy): Bacteria > Bacteroidota > Bacteroidia > Bacteroidales > Marinilabiliaceae > Carboxylicivirga > Carboxylicivirga caseinilyticus. The sequence goes on along the minus strand of JAFMVE010000007.1, from coordinate 111,064 downwards.
TCGATCATTTGAAACTACGTGCCAGTTGGGGACAAAATGGTTCGTTAGCCGGATTAGGATCTTGGGCATATTTAACTTCAGTAGCCAGTACCGGAAGTTATCCATATAGTTCAAGTGCTGCTTATAACATTGGATACAAACCATCTTATACTGGTAACGAAGAGTTGAAGTGGGAAACGCATGAGCAAACAAACATCGGTATCGATGCTCGTTTATTGAATAGCCGCTTAAGTCTTGCTGTTGATTATTTTAATAAAAAGACGAAAGACTTAATTATGGTGGGGGTAACACCTTCATATATTGTGGGTAACAGTGCTTCGCCTATGAATGCAGGTAATATTGTAAACAGTGGATTTGAATTTGAATTAGGTTGGAACGACCGAAGAGGTGATTTCTCTTATGGAATACGTGGTAATTTATCAACTGTTCATAACGAAGTAACCAATATTCACCAGTCATTACCTTATATTGCTGGAGCAAGCTATCACACAACTGCTGCAATTACTCGATTCGAAGTGGGTAAACCAGCCTGGTATTTTAATGGTTGGGAATTTGCCGGTATTGATGAAGCAACAGGAGATCCTCTTTTTGTTGATCAAAACGATGATGATGTGATCAGTGCAGAAGATAGAGTTGAATTAGGAAAAGGTATTCCGGATTTTACTTATGGTATTACTTTAAATGCTGAATATAAAGGATTTGATGTAATTGTATTCGGACAAGGATCGCAAGGTAATGATGTTTTTGCTTGTTTAAACCGTACCGATTATGCGGTAAACAGTTTAACGCATTTTACAGAAAATCGCTGGACAGAAACCAATACAACTGGAACTACACCTCGTGCAGGGGCAAATGATCTGGATAAATACTATGCTTCTTCAGCAGGAGTATTTGATGGTTCTTATTTTAAGATTAAGCAGTTACAGTTGGGTTATACACTTCCTAAATCTTTACTAGATAAAGTAGGTATTAAGAATCTTAGGATTTACGGATCTCTTGAAGATTACTTCACTTTTACAAACTATATTGGTTTCGATCCTGAAGTTACCGGAGTGGGTAGTTCTTTAGGTGTTGATAAAGGAAGTTATCCATCAATGAAGAAAGTAATATTTGGACTTAACGTGTCATTCTAATCAATGATTTAAATTTTTATAGACATGAAAAGAATAATATTCAAATATATAGCAGTTGCATCAGTAATGTTGGGGATGCTCTCTTGTGAAAAAGAATTGGAAATTACACAAAATGGTTCTGTAAGTCTGGAAGAGTATTATGGTTCAGATGAAAGTGCCGAAGGTGCAGTAACCGCAATATACAGCGAGTTGCGCGACATGCAGTATGACTACAAATTTTTGAAAAACATTTGTTCCGATGATGTTTGGGCAGGAGGAGCAAATCGTGGTGATAATTCTGATCTGGAAAGAATGAATGAGTTTACTTTCACAGCTGAGCATGCTTTTTTATCAGGATGTTTTGAGAGTTATTACAGTATTATTTATGATGCTAATATCGTTCTGACTTATATTGAGGCAGATTCAGATATTAAAAAACAGATGATTGCTGAAGCTAAAGTATTTAGAGCTTTTGCTTATATCGATTTGATTTCGATGTGGGGAACTCCTCCTTTGGTTGATCATCCATTGGAACCATCTGAATATTCAATGGAAAACGGTGATGTAGATGAACTATGGGCATTTGTAGAGCAAGATCTAACAGATGCAATTGAATCAGGTTACCTGGTAGAAAAGTCAGGGGTAGATGATAATTCAGTTTACCGTGTAACAAAGCAATTTGCACAAGCCTTATTGGGTAAAGCTCATTTGTATCAGGAAGATTATTCGGCTGCAGCTTCTGTATTTGAAGAAGTAATCAGTTCTGGATTATATGACCTGTATGATGGAGATTATGATGATATTACAGCTTTTAGTAATAAAAACAACTGTGAGTCACTATTTGAGTCAAACCGTGTAGTGGATGAAAACAACGTTTGGAATAACTTTAATATGTATCAGTTAATGATTCATTGGCGTTCCGATCGTTTTGATGAAGATCTTTCAGAAATAGGATTAGCTAGTCTGGGTTGGGGATTTTGTGCTCCACAAGAAGGATTATATGATGCTTTTGTTGAAGAGGAAGGTGAAGACGGATATCGTTTGAATCTTACCATGAAGACCTATGAGCAGGTTCAGGAGATGGGAGTAGGTTTAAAAAGTGGTCTTACCATTATTGGCGAAGGTTATTTCTGGTGGAAAAGCAAAATTACTTCTGATGAAGTACCTGCAGCTGGTTATGGTTTTGCATGGGATGCCAACTCTCAAATTATGCGTTATGCTGATGTGTTATTAATGGCAGCTGAAGCAAATCTGCAGGCAGGTTCACAGGATAAGGCTGATACTTATTTGAATTTGGTTCGTAGCCGTGCTCAACTTTCAAGCAAAACAGCAACCATGGATGCCATCAAACTGGAACGTCGATTAGAATTATGTTTTGAGGATGTTCGCTACCAGGATTTAATCCGCTGGGGAGATGCTGCTACTATTTTAGCTGACCAGGGAGAATCATATCCTGTAATGGCAGCTAATGGTACTATTACTTATAAATCGGTTAATTCAAGTGGTAAATATGGATTCCAGGAAAAAAATGCCTTATTCCCATTTCCAGCACAAGAAACTGAGCTAAATACTAATATAGAACAAAATACTGGTTGGTAGATCAATTGTTAATACAGGATAATAAGTTCAGAGATGTTAAAAGTTAGAAAGAACATACTATTGTTATTTACAGGCATACTAATCTTGTTTGCAGGTTGTAGTACCGAGGAAGATAGTGTGGTAGTAGTAACAAATAATGTTAGCCTTCTAACCGATAAGAAAATAAGTAGTGCTGTATTGAGTCAAGAAATGAAATACAATATTGTACTACCCAACGATTATTATACCAATACTGAACGTTATTATCCTGTATTATATCTTTTTCACGGGATGGGAGGAGATAACAGCTCTTGGGCAGAAGATGGAGATGTTAAACAAATCCTGCAAAATGCATTTAATAATGAAGTTGTAGAGCCGATGGTAGTTGTAATGCCGGACGCATTTAATACCTTTTATGTAAATGGCTATCAAAGCGGACTACAATACGAAACCTATTTCTGGAATGAATTTCTGCCCTATATAGAAGAAACCTATCGTGTGTATACAACACGCGAGATGCGTTATATCGCTGGTTTATCTATGGGAGGTTTCGGAGCTTCATATTATGCATTTACCTATCCTGATAAATTTATGTATTGTTACTCAATGAGTGGTGCTGTTGAAGGAGTTGGATCTGTCACATCATCAATATCAAGCATTATTGCCGGATATGATTCTTTTGAAGAATTACCCGATTATACAATGGATTGCGGAGTTTCCGATAATTTGGTTTTTGAGTCAAATGAGTTGGTTCACGAAGCATTAAATAACATGGGTTTCGTTCACGAATATATTGCCCGTGATGGAATTCATGATTGGGTATTCTGGCAAAAATCGCTGCAAATGGCACTGGAACGCATTGGACAATACCTTATTAATTAGTTAGAAATAAAGTTGTAAAAAAGAATATATGAAAACAATATTCAAATCTTTAATAAGCATGATGATGCTGGCTTTATTGCTGGTTTCATGTGAAGAGGAGGCACTTGATTCGCTCGACGGAGTTTATACTCATCCGGATGTTTGTGATTACACAGTTATAGACTCTCAATCAAGAGATAAAGAAGGTACTCTATTTGCCTTTTCTATTAATCTAAAAGACGATGCATCTAATACATTAAATTTATTAATGTATTCGACTAATTATGCATTACCATCGTCAGATTATACTGCAAGTGAAACTGCGTCTAATAAAACTTATCTAATAGGAGAAAGTGGTTCAACTTGTAATGGCCAGCAAATTTCAAGTGGTACAATTTCCGTTATAGAAGATGGAAGTGGTAACTACGAAATTGAAGGTATTATTTACTTAGCCGATGAGACTGTAGTTCGAATGACTGGTTCATTTTCTATTGTTTATGAGTATATTCCAATATATACTTATAGTGTAGAGACAGAATCTGTGTATGATTCAAATTATCAAGTGATTTCAGGTATTGTTAAACAGAAAATTACTGTTTATGCTGATGGTGTGTCATACGCAAATCTTGAGGTAACTACTGATGAGTCTGCAACAACAATTACAGGTACATATTCAATTGCTGAGTCTTTGAGTGCAGCAAATCAGGCAGCAGCAGGTTATTATTTAGACCTTAGTTGGTTTGGCTGGGGAACTGATGTTATGTATGGTGGTTGTTACTATACTCAGGATGGAGAAACACTTTACGCTCGTAGTGGAGATATTACTATTTCTGAGACTGATTCAAAATTAACTTTTAGTGGAACCAATCTTGCAATACAAGATGTTGAGGCTACAGAAGAGGAATTTGGAACTACATATACTTATCCAACTTTAGATGAAGCAGGAAGTTTTGAGTTTTCGGAGTCAAATGAGGCTTTAACTAACACACTAAGTTCCATTGCTTATTCTGATGGTACTGCTTACAGTACTTATTTAATGTTCTCAACCAGCGGTGTAACGTCTACTTATTATGCAGATTATTATACTTGGGTACATGCAGGTAATGGTAGCGTTATTAATCTTCAGATTTATGGATTAAGTGATGCTACATTAACAGAAGGAACTTATACTGTAAGTAGTAGTCCATCAAGTGGAGATATCGTAGCTGGATATTTACATTCAACTTATTACTATGATGCAGGATCAGTATTAACAACTGTGGTTGATGATGTTGCAAGTAATGCCTATGTTAATAGTGGTACAGTAGAAGTAATCGCAGATGGTGATGACTTTATTTTAGTGCTGGATCTTGAAACTGATAATGGTTCTTACCAGACTACATACGCTGGTTCGGTTGCAGTTACTGTGTACTAGATAATTTAAATAGAAATTGATTAAGGTGTCCTGAAAGTTTACCTTGTAGTCAAGAAACTTTTAGGGCACTCTCTGAGACCTAACGTAACTAATTTAAATTCAAATAAAATGAAGATTAAAGTAACACTTTCTACACTGCTTGTTCTATTAATGGCAATTGGTGTAAATGCACAACAAGCACTTTGGGGTGGAGCTCCAATTGTATCTCCTGAAGTTAATAATGATAAAACTGTGACTTTCCGTTTTATGGCTCCTCAGGCCGATACAGTTTATATCACAGGTGACTTTTTACCGACAGAAAAAATGAAAACTCCATTCGGTGAATTCGACGGGCCAGGTAAGGCTTTATTGACAAAAGGTGGTGATGGCGTTTGGTCATTTACTTCAGCTCCCCTTGCTTCAGATTTGTATAGTTACTCTTTTATTGTTGACGGACTTAAAACTACGGATCCGAATAATGTTTATATGATTCGTGACGTTGCTTCTGTTACCGATGTATTTATTGTTGGTGGCGGTAAAGCTGATTTGTACAGTGTACAGGATGTTCCTCACGGAACTGTTTCTCGTCGCTGGTATAATTCACCTGGAAATGAAACAACTCGTCGTATGACTATCTACACTCCTCCGGGATACGAAGCTGGTAAAACCAAATATCCTGTTTTGTATTTGTTACACGGTATGGGTGGTGACGAAGAAGCTTGGATTGCTTTAGGTCGTAGTTCTCAAATTTTGGATAACCTGATTGCTCAGGGTAAAGCAGAACCAATGATTGTTGTAATGACAAATGGTAACGTTGCTCAACAAGCTGCTCCAGGTGAATCGCCAAAAGGTTTGTACAAGCCTAGCATGCAGTTGGAGCATACTATGGATGGAAAATTCGAAGAAACATTCAAAGATGTAATTTCTTTCGTTGAGGATAATTACAGAGTTAAAGCAGATAAGGCTCACCGTGCTATTGCTGGTCTTTCAATGGGTGGATACCATTCATTGCATATCTCTCGTTATTATCCAAATACATTCGACTATGTTGGTTTGTTCTCGGCTGCTATCTTACCTAATGATCAGGTTAAATCAGTAGTGTACGAAAACTTCGATGAGACATTAAAGAAGCAAATGGATAATGGTTATAAACTTTACTGGATTGGTATGGGAAAAACTGATTTCCTTTACAAATCAGGTGTAGAGTACAGAGCTAAACTAGATGAAATGGGTATGAAATATACCTATGTTGAATCAGAAGGTGGTCATACCTGGACTAACTGGCGTGATTATCTTTCGGAATTTGTACCACAATTATTTAAATAAGTAATAAAGATCGTTGATGGATATATACATCCATCAACGATTTCTTGTTTCAAATAACTTAAGAAACGTTTTAAGAAGCATTTAATGTTCTGGTTAGAGCACATTTAATGCTTTTTTTATTCCTTTTAACCTGACATAAAACAAACTTAAATAAATAATCGACTTCATTATGAATAAGAGTTTTAGTGTGGTTTTAGCATTGTTTTTTTTAGCACAATTAGTAAGTGCTCAATCAATGTCGAACCAGGAAATGGAAAAGAAAATTGATGAAATTCTCAATCAATTAACATTACGCGAGAAGGTAGACCTTTGCCATGCGCAATCGAAATTTAGTACAGCAGGAGTTGCCCGATTAGGGATTCCTGAGATATGGATGTCTGACGGACCTCATGGTGTAAGAGGTGAAATTAATTGGAACGACTGGGGATATGCAGGATGGACCAATGATTCTATTACAGCTTTCCCGGCACTTACAGCATTGGCTGCCAGTTTTAATCCTGAATTATCATACGAATATGGTTTTGCTTTAGGTGAAGAGGCCAGATATCGTGAAAAAGATATTTTACTTGGGCCTGGTGTAAATATTTATCGTACACCTTATAACGGTCGGAATTTTGAATATATGGGAGAAGATCCATACCTGGCTTCCATTATGGTGGTTCCATATATTAAAGGAGTACAAAAAAATGGAGTTGCTGCTTGTGTAAAGCATTATGCTTTGAATAATCAGGAACATGATCGTCATGTTATTGATGTAAAAGCTGACGATCGTACTTTACATGAAATTTATTTGCCTGCATTTAAAGCGGCTGTACAGCAAGGTGGCGTATGGTCTTTGATGGGTGCATATAATCAATATAATGGTCAGTTTGCAACACACAACAAAGTTTTAATGAATGACATCCTTAAAGGTGATTGGAATTTTGATGGTGTGGTTGTAAGTGACTGGGGAAGTACACACAGTACAATGGAAGCAGCCCTGAACGGTTTGGATATTGAAATGGGAACCTTTACTAATGGGTTGACTTTTTCTATGAATTTTCCTTATCACGATTATAACCTGGCTAATCCTTTCTACGAAAAAATTAAAAGTGGTGAGATTCCTGAATCTGTAGTTAACGATAAAGCTCGCAGAATTTTGCGATTAATGTTGCGTACCAATATGAATCCGAATCGCCCTTTGGGTAGGATGAACAATCAGGAGCATTCTGATGTGGCACGCAAGGTGGCAACCGAAGGAATTGTTTTACTGAAAAATGAAAATAATTTCTTCCCGTTAAAAGAAACAAAAGGACTTACCATAGCTGTAATTGGGGAGAATGCTACCAAACCAATGACCATTGGAGGTGGATCTTCAGAATTGAAAGCTAAATATGAAATCTCGCCATTGGCAGGTATTCAGAACCGATTTGCAGATGCTACTATTTTGCATGCGATGGGTTATTCATCAGGTCCGTCAGCTTATGGTAGAGTGATTGAATCTCCATTGAATCAGGATAGCTTGTTCCAGAATGCTGTGGAAACAGCTGCTAAAGCCGATATTGTTTTGTTTGTTGGAGGACTAAATAAAAACTTCCAGCAGGATTGCGAAGGAGGAGATCGTATCAGTTACGATTTACCATTTAATCAAAACAAACTGTTAAAGGCTGTTTTAGAAGTAAATTCAAGTGTAGGTGTAGTGTTGGTTAGCGGAAATGCAGTTGCTATGCCTTGGTTAAAGGATGTAAATGCTGTAATGCAAGCCTGGTACCTGGGTAGCGAAGCCGGAAATGCCATTGCTGATGTTATCAGTGGCGATGTTAACCCTTCAGGTAAGTTACCATTTAGTTTCCCGATTAACATTAACGACAATGCAGCTCATTCATTTGGAGAAGAATCTTATCCGGGTGTAAACAAAACTCAGGAATACAAAGAAGGTATTTTAGTTGGTTACCGCTGGTTTGATACCAAGAAAATCAAACCTCAGTTCTCATTTGGTTTTGGATTGTCTTATACCACATTTGCATATAGTAATATGCAGACTGATAAGAAGGCTTACGGAAAAGATGATGAAGTGAAAGTGAGTTTCACTCTAACAAATACAGGAAATGTTGCAGGTGCAGAAATTGCACAATTGTATGTTTCAGATCCCAAGTCATCAGTTATGCGACCAGTAAAAGAGTTGAAAGGCTTTGATAAAGTAATGCTTCAACCTGGTGAATCAAAAGAGGTAAGCATTACAGTTCCTGTTAGCAGCTTTGCTTATTACGCTGTTGACTCAAAAAGCTGGGTAGTTGAACCGGGTGATTTTATCCTACAGGTTAATAGCTCTGCAACAGATAATCAGCTTAAGAAAAAAATTAAAGTGAATTAGTAATAAACCCTTATAGAGAAATGCTGCACAGTTTAATATGTGCAGCATCATCTCTGTTTTTAATTAAATCAGTAACAGATCAAATCCCATTAAATGAGAAAACTTCTTCCCCTTTTAATAGCTATTCTTATGTATTCTTCGGCTATAAAAGCCCAAAAACAAGTTTTCGCAAACGATGAACTGACCATCACTCAACTGGAAGATAAAATGTGGGTGATTGAGACAGTTGATAATACCACCATGTATATTATTGAAGGTGATGAGAAAGCCATGTTAATTGATACTGGTACCGATTGTCACAACCTTCAGGAGGTAGTTAAGAAAATTACCGATAAACCCCTGTATGTCGTTATAACACATATTCATGTTGACCATGCAGGTAATATCTTCGACTTTGAAGATATTTATTTTCATCAGGCAGATGAAGTTCTGATAGATCGATTAAGAGAACCTTATAAAGGCCGCATTCATTATGTGAAAGATGGCGATGTTTTCGATCTTGGAAATAAAGAAATTGAAGTGAAACACATGCCGGGTCATACTCCTGGATCCATTGTTTTGCTGGATTACCAAACAGGTAATTGTTACTCAGGAGATGCATTTGGCTCAGGTCAGGTGTGGTGCCAGTTATGGCCCTTTTCTTCCATGCATACTTACGAGAAATCGTGCCGTACAATGCATAAGTTAATGAACAATGGTATAACTAAGGTTTATTGCGGTCACTACCCTCATATTAAACGGGCTTTTGATAAATCATATATCGAAGATATGTCGCAATTAGCAGCTATGATTCGAAAAGGAACTCAGCCCGAACCTAAACCACATCCATTTATTATTCCAGTCATTGGTGCTGCAAAACCAATGATGTCAACCTATAAAACGGCAACCATTGTTTATGATCCTGAACATGTTAAAAAAGGATTGAAAGGTGAGGTGTCACCCGGTAATTAATTTTCAAGCGATTAATTAGTAACAAAACAAAATCAATTTATCATGTTAAAAAAAGCAGGCTTATTTTTTATCACATTATTATTAGCCGGTAGTACTTATGCTCAATTCCCGGGAATGCCCCCACAAGGAAAAGCATCAATAGACAGCATTAAAAGCGAGGTGCTAAATGTTTATCGTCAATATTCAGTATATCTTCCAAAGAGTTATAGTGTTGATCAGGAACGTACTTATCCGGTATTGTATTTATTGCATGGTGTATTTGATAACAATAATGGCTGGATTCAGCGAGGTCATTTGCAGGATGTGGCTAACCGAATTATCGATGCCGACGAAGCAGATGAGATGATTATTATTGTACCTGATGCAGGTCGCGAATGGAATGGTTATTTCGATATGAAAGGCTGGTCTTACGAAACTTTCTTTTTTACTGAGTTTTTACCAGCAATTGAAAGTAAATACCGAATTATTGGAGATAAGCAGGATCGTGCCATTGCAGGTTTATCAATGGGCGGTGGCGGAACCACTGTTTACGCTCAAAAACATCCTGATATGTTCTCTTCTGCTTATGCCTTAAGTGCGCTAATGGGTATTGAAGAAGGTGGTGGTCTTCCGGCTCAGGATGAAAAGTTCGCTGAATTGAATCGCACGGTTATTGCCAACCACTGTGTGCGTTTTATCGAAAATGCTGATGATGCTACAAAAGCAAATCTGAAAACAGTTCGTTGGTTTGTTGATTGTGGCGATGATGATTTCTTGTTTGATGTAAATATTTCTTTTTATCAGGCAATGCGAAAAGCTCAAATCCCTTGTCAGTTAAGAGTTCGAGATGGCGGTCATGAGTGGGAATACTGGCATTCTGCTTTATACAATATTCTTCCATTTGTATCAAAAGGGTTTAATGAATAAAGCTATCAGCTAATGGCTTTTAGCTTTTAAAAAAAATATTATGCGTAAGATTTTAACGTTAGGTTTTTTAAGTGTTTTCACAACACTGGTTTTTGCTCAATGGCCGGGTTTTGGTAAAGTTGAATACAAAACCATGCCCAGTAAAATTTTGAATGAAGAACGTGAGTACTCCATTTATCTGCCTCCAAACTACGAAACCAATACCGACAAGCAGTATCCGGTTTTGTATCTACTTCACGGAGGTGGAGGTAGTCATAAAGACTGGCCGGGAAGAGGTCATGTGGGTGATGTGGCCAATCAGTTGATTGCATCAAACGAAGCGGTAGAGATGATTATTGTTTGTCCTGAAGCCGGTAAAACCTTTATGAACTATTTCAATAATCCGGACTGGCGTTACGAAGATTACTTTTTCGAAGAGTTGATTCCTCACATCGAAGCGACTTACAGAGCTAAAACTGACAAAGCGAATCGTGCTGTGGCCGGACTGTCAATGGGGGGTGGAGGAACCATTGTATATGCTGCTCATCATCCTGATAAATTTTGTGCTGCTTATGCCATGAGTTCGTATGTTTACCGACATGATAATTTATTCTGGATTGATTTTAATGATCCGGTGCAGAAAAAGATACATCAACTGGTCGAAGATAATAATTGCGTGAAGCTGATTCAAAATGCTGATCAGTCATCTGTTGATGCCATGAAAACTGTGGATTGGTTTGTGGATTGTGGTGATGATGATTTTACCTTCAAAGCCAACCTGGAATTTGCAATGGCCATGAACGAAGCAAAAATTCCAATGCAGTTTAGAGTGCGCGATGGTGGCCACACTTGGGAGTACTGGCATTCGGCTTTGTATATCGCATTGCCTTTCGTGTCTAATGTTTTTCGTCAATAAAACACAATCATGAAATACACATTCCGAATATTGATGTTGTCAGCTGTAATCGTGCAGTTATCAGCATCCTCCTATGGGCAGTTTTCGGGTTATAAACCATCACCCGGCGACACATTGCATTCTATCAGTATCTCGGGCGAAAAGCAGATTACCTTTAGTATATATGCACCCAAAGCATCTGAAGTGAAAGTTTCCGGTGATTTTTTGAAAAACTGGATGCCTTTAAATATGACTAAAGATGAGCTAGGTGTATGGTCTGTTACGTCTGAAGCAGTTCAACCCGATTTATATTCCTACGATTTTATTGTGGACGGGCTAAAGGTCATTGATCCGAAAAATTCACAGGTGAAGGAAGGTGCCAATGGCTTTTCTAACCTGGTGGAAGTGCCAGGTGCTGAAGCTGAGTATCAGGCCATCAAGGAAGTGCCTCACGGACGTCTTGAAAAAGTATGGTTTCAAGCGAAGTGTATTGGTCAGATGAGTCGAGTTCATGTGTATACACCTCCGGGTTACGAGACCATGAAAGAAGCGTTGCCTGTTTTGTATCTGCAGCATGGTGGTGGTGATAACGATGCCTCATGGGCTACAGCCGGAAAAGCAAATTTTATTCTGGATAACCTCCTAACCGAAGGAAAGATGGTGCCAATGGTGGTGGTGATGCCCTTTGGTAATCCGGGTGCTGGTTTCTTTAGTGGGCCTGGTGTTGATCAGGATCCTTACTATAACTACTTTTTTAAAGATCTGCTTCCTTACATTGAATCAAACTATAATGTGAAGACAACACCTGAATTCAGAGCCTATGCCGGTTTGTCGATGGGCGGTTTGCAGGCTTTGAATATGGCTATTTTTTATCCCGAGCAGTTCGGGTATGTATTGCCTTTAAGTACGGGTTTTTTCCCGGATAGCATTAAACTTCTGGAAGAGAAGTATGCAGATCAGTTGAAGAATCCGGCCATCAATCAATTAAAGTTATTCTGGGTAGCGATGGGTGGTAAATCTGATATTGCTTTTCAGAATGGTGAGAATACAAAAGCTTTGTTTGATAAGTACGGAATTAAATATCAATCCAATAGCTATCCTGCAGGCCATACCTTTATTACATGGAGACATAACTTATTGGAGCTGGCGCCATTGTTGTTTAAGCATTAGCACATGATCGTTATTTATAAAATATAGAATCCATAAAATCTTTTATATGAAAAAAATCTTAAATCTATTATTAATCTGCTGCATAGCTGGAAGTGCTTTTGCTCAGGAAAAAGTAACGAAGCAACCTGTTTTTGATGTCCATGTGCACACCATGAAAGTCAATCCGGCCTGGTTGTCATCGATGTGTCCCTGGTTCTTGTCTGATATGCCAGGTGCTGATCCTAACGAGCAGGCCCCGTTCTTTATGAACCAGGATTGTGTTGATCCACTTCCGCCGGCTAAAAATGACCAGCACATGCAGGATGAAGTTATCAAACGCATTAAGGATTTTAACATGACAATGATTGCGTTTGGTGATGCTGAGGTACTGCACAATTGGGCTGATGCGGCTCCAAAAGGAAGAATTATTCCAGGAATAAGCCCGGGAACACTGACCGTTGAGCAGTTTCGTGATTCATTGGAAGGCGGATTTTATAAGGTAATGGCTGAGGTGGCTCCTCAATACCAGGGGATGTCGCCAAGCGATATGACCCTAGATCCTTATTTTGCAGTTGCTGAAGAATTAAATATTCCTGCAGGTATCCATATGGGAACAGGAGGAAACGGCATGGCCAATCTTACACAGCCCAAATACAGAGCTTCTTTAGGTGATCCTTTTTTATTGGAAGATTTATTGGCACGTCATCCCAAGTTAAAAATATGGGTGATGCATGCCGGTTATCCTATGGCCGATCATATGATCGCATTAATGGGAGCCAATGCTTATGTATATGTTGATATTTCAGGAATGATCTGGAGCTATCCTTTGGATGAAGTTCATGCTTATATTAAACGATTAGTACAGGCCGGATTCGGAAAACGGATTATGTACGGAACCGATTTTATGATGTGGCCTCGTTTATTCGAAACTTCAATGGGAGTAATTGAGCATGCTCAATACCTATCCGAAGATCAAAAACGTGATATTTTATTTAACAATGCAGCTCGCTTTTTCCGTATGGATAAAGACGATTTTGAGTGGCCTGAGTAAAAGATTAATCCACTAAAATTAAAGGAGCAAGGTGGTTTTCAGTTTTGATTAACCAGTGCTGTAAACCACCTTTTACTCATCCGTTAAGTTATCTACTTAACCAAATTAATTATTGTCGAGAATAGAATTAGGGTTCATCCTTGCTGATGTGCCAAAGGATGGTGTATGCCTCATTTTATGCACATTGAGAGTTGTTGATTGGTTGATAACTATCAGATGCTTATGTAGATGCGGTGTTAATGCAGTAGAAATGATTGAAAAGAAATTTATAAAATATATTGTAGTTGGTTTATTAGTTTTCCTCTTGGTGAATAAGGAGGCCTATGCGAATGCCATTGCTATATCCACATCGCTTGAAAAAATTGAACTAACAGCTACAATCAGTGATGAAATCTGGCAAAAGGCGACACCAATTGATTTAACAATGCATAAACCTATCTTTGGTAAGGAGCCAAGTGAGAAATCAGATGTAAGACTGTTATATACACAGGATTATTTGTGGGTATTTGCACGATTGTATTATAAGAATCCTGATAATATTGTTGCAAATAGTAAAAAGCGTGATGAAGAATCTAAAAGTTCTGATGCATTTGGTATTATACTGGATACCTATAATGACAACGAAAGTGCCCTGGCTTTTTTCACTTCCCCTACCGGACAGCGCATCGATTATGCCATGGCAAATGATGGAAACTATTCAGTGGGAACAACAGGAACGGTTAATTACAATTGGAATACCTTTTGGGATGTCAAATCTAAAGTAGAAGGGAATTGCTGGTACGTCACCATGCGTATTCCTTTTTCCAGTTTGCGCTTTCAATCAATAGGTGACAAAACAGAGATGGGCCTTATTGTTAATCGAACGATTAGTTATTGCAACGAGATAAATACATACCCGGCCATCGACCCACAGTATGGGATTTATGCGGCCATCAAACCCTCGCAGGCAACAACGGTGAGTCTGGAAAATGTGGAGCCTTCCAAGCCATTGCTTATCAGTCCATATGCCTTAACGGGTTTAACCCAGATTCACGAGTTGAATGAAACAGGCACAAAGTATGATTTAAACAAAACTTCAAATTTAACAGGTGGACTGGATGTTAAATATAACATCAACAGTAACCTCACGCTTGATTTAACGGTTAATACCGATTTTGCGCAGGCCGAAGCGGACGATGAATTGGTTAATATCACGCGCTATTCACTGTATCTGGCCGATAAACGACAATTCTTTCAGGAGCGATCCAGTATTTTCCAATTTTCACTGGGCGGGAGCCAGCAGCTGTTTTACAGTAGACGCATTGGTTTGGCCAACGGGCAACCGGTGACCATTTATGGGGGTGGACGATTAACTGGCCGTATTGGCAAATGGGATGTAGGTATCCTGAATATGCAAACGGAGGCCTTTGAGTCGACGCCATCGGAAAATTTTGGAGTTTACCGTTTAAGACGTCAGGTGCTCAACCCTAATTCGTATGTGGGTGCTATGGCCACAACGCGTTTGGGTGTTGATGGTTCAAAAGGTATGGCCTATGGGGTGGATGCCGTTATTAAATTGTTTGGCGATGATTACCTGGAAGCACGTGTGGCTCAAAATACCGATGCAGACGGAACGGCTATGCTGGCTAATAATGATTTATCGTTTGCTACTGTTAAATGGGAACGAAGAAGAGACGCCGGGTTTGCCTACAACCTCAACTATACCTATTCGGGTACTCAGTTTAGTCCGAGCGTGGGCTTTGTATCAAAGCTGGGGGTAGAGGGCACCTATTTAAAAACACAATATGGTTGGATCTTCGGGGAAAACTCGCCCCTGTATAATTTTAAATTACTGGTTACAGGTACCTACAATGAATTTGTGACGACGAAAGAGTTAGAGTCGGCCTATTGGTACCCAGGGTTCAGTTTGATGACAAAGAGTGGCTGGAGTTTAAGTTCATACTTGTTTAATAAGTTCGAAGGGTTTGACTTTGATTTCTACTTGAGTCAGGATGCTTATGTGCCAGCCGGTAATTATCAGTTTCTTTCCAGCTTCAATGTATTATCTTCACCCATATCTAAACCTGTTTCGTGTGGTTTAATAGCTACTGCCGGTGGCTACTACGACGGTGGGCAATTATCATTAAGCATAAGTCCGGTTTTTAATCTCTCCTCCTCTTTACAGTTAACAACTTCATATAGTTTAAACAAACTAACTTTTAATACGCGCGAACAGGAATTTGTGAGTCATCTGGCTAAATTTAAAGCCTTGGTGATGCTTAATACCAAGTTGTCTATTAGCTCCTTTGTACAGTACAATAGTGTTAGTCATGCTATAAGCGGTAATTTTCGGTTCAGATATAATCCCGCTGAAGGAAAAGATTTATACATTGTGTATAATGAATCACGACCGGATAAAACATATGATTTTCACCAGGTGGAGCCGATCTCATTTTTTAATCGGATGCTGATGGTTAAGTATGTACATACGTTTAAAATATAATAATCCTTTGAATATTAATATTTAAATTTAAAGTATGAAAAAAAATAAGCTGTTAATGTTGGTCCTTATGTTGACCATATGTGGTGGAACTTTCGCACAGGAATTGTCAAACTTTTGGAACCAAAAACCCATTATTTCTCCTGAAATTACGGAAACGGAAGTGACGTTTCGACTGATGGCTCCTGAAGCCGATTCAGTAAAAATAATGGGTGGTTTTACACCGACTGTTAAAATGAAAACGCAGTTTGGCGAAATGGATGTTCCAAGTGCGGTCGATATGACAAAAGATGAAAATGGTCTTTGGTCAATTACAATGCCTGTTCCCGCAGTCGAATTATATACCTATAGCTTTATTGTGGATGGTTTAACGCTTAATGATCCCAGCAATATTTTGTTGCAACGCGATGGAACACGTTACTTAAGTGTTTTATTGGTTCCCGGGGAAAAGACTGAAAACTATTTTGAAGCTAACAAAAGAGGAGATATGCATCAGGTTTGGTACGATTCAAAAACGTTGGGTTTAAACCGTCGTATGTTTGTTTATACACCATATGGTTATGAAACCAGTGGTAAAAAATACCCTGTTTTATACCTGCTGCACGGTGCCGGTGGTGACGAAGATGCCTGGAGCACCATGGGACGTACCCGTCAGATTTTAGATAACCTGATTGAAAAAGGATTAGCTGAACCAATGATTTGTGTGATGCCAAACGGTAACCCAAATCAGATGGCTGCAATAACAACTAAATTACCTCAATCGGAATTGGATTTCAGAGATCCTGCCAATCGTAATTTGTATGTAAACAGCATTGTAAAAGATATCGTTCCTTATGTAGAAAGTAATTTCAGAGTAATTGCTGATGCTGATCATCGTGCCATTGCAGGCTTGTCGATGGGTGGTGGCCATACCATTTCAACTGCCAATGAATATCCGGGAATGTTCCAGTATATCTGTCCTTTAAGTATGGGAATCTGGGGTGAGCAACCAGAAATTGATGATAAGCTAAAAGGATTAAAGGAAGCTGGTTATAAAATGTATTGGTTGGCTTGCGGTAAAACAGATTTTGTGTGGGAAAGTGCTAAGAAACTGGATGCTAAGCTAACAGAGAATGGTTTAAAACATACTTTCTTTGTTACGGAAGGTGGTCACACATGGGCAAACTGGAGAGTTTACCTGAATACATTTGCACCTTTGCTTTTCAAGTAAGAAATTTAGGATTGAGATTAGATAACCTTAATCAATAACTTAACTTATTAATGAGATGAAATCGTTTAACCGAAGACAATTTATCAGATTAACAGCAGCTGGTATGGCAGCTTCAGCATTTATGTCAAACCGAGTGATGGCCAATGTTATTCAATCCAAAACAGATGTTATATCCAATACTGCTTATGGTAAGATAAAAGGTTATCGGTTAAACGGTGTCTCTATCTTTAAAGGGGTTCCTTATGCTGGTAAAGTTTCCGGAGAACGTCGGTTTCTTACCCCTGGTAAACTGAAGCCGTGGACCGGAGTAAGAGATGCCAATCGATTAGGGGCACCTTCGATTCAACCTCCTAATCAGACCTATGGTATAGATGAACCACTACCCGATGAAGATTGTCTGGTTTTAAATATTTGGACTCCTGCAAACGATAACCAAAAACGTCCTGTAATGTTTTATAGTCATGGAGGTGGTTTTGTAACCGGCTCCGGAGGTAGCGCCATGCAGGATGGAGCTAACCTTGCTCAAAGATATAATGTAGTTGTGGTTGAAACCAATCATCGATTGGGCTTGTTGGGTTATCTTTATTTGGATGAGGTTGCAGGAGGTGAATTCAAAGGATCAGGAAACAGAGGAGTTCAGGATATTGCCTTTGCCTTGCAATGGGTAAACGATAACATTGCAGAGTTTGGAGGAGATCCTGATAATGTGATGATTTTTGGAGAATCGGGTGGAGGAATGAAAACATCCTGCTTGTATGCTATGCCTCAGGCAGCACCTTATTTCAATAAAGCTTCTATCGAGAGTGGACCGGGAGTAATCATAAAAACAGCTGATGAGGCTGCTGTCACCACCGAGATGTTGATGAAACAGCTTGGAATTGCCAAAAACAACTGGCAGAAACTACTTGAGATGTCACCTCAGCAAATACTGGATGCCCAATTAGCACTTCAGCGTACTCCTGTGGATGGCACAATGAGAGGTGGTTTTATGGGAATAGGTTCAATAGGCACCAATGCCTTCGGCCCTGTTGTTGATGGTATTGTGTTACCCAATCATCCTTTTGATCCAACTGCTCCTGATATTTCAAAAGATAAACCTTTAATTACCGGATGGAACGAAGACGAGTTTATTTTCTTTGCCATGTACGGTGGCGATACATCTGTTTTTACACTTGATAGAAAAGGTCTGGAAGAAAAGCTGCAGGCTGAGTTTGGAGAGAAAGCAGCATTAGTTTTAGAAACTTATCTAAAGGCGAATCCTTCTGCAACACCTGCAGAAATATATATTGCGATTCGCTCTATCCAGTTTATGGGTCTGGGCTCTATCACTATTGCTGAGCAAAAAGTGAAACAAGGTGGTGCTCCTGCTTATTTGTATAATTTTGGATATAAATCGGAATTAAAAGTGCCTGGCACTGATTATGCTTTTGGTTCAATGCACGCTATGGATATTCCGTTTAAATTTTACAATATTAGTAACGGGATGGCTGGAAAACGGCCTGAACGATTTGAGGCGGCTGATAATATGTGCCAACTCTGGACTTCTTTTGCCCGCAACAGCAAACCAATAGCGAAGGGACAACCAGAATGGGAACCATATAATTTAGAGTCAAGACCTACGATGCGCATTGATACAGTATGTTCATTATTAAATAATCGTTATAAGAGAGAAATAGACATGTGGAGATATTTGGCAAGTCAATCAATCTAATAAATTGAAGCAATTTTTAAATTAACATACACCTTCATTGAAACGAAGTACTGATTATGAAACATCTTATTGTATTATTCTTGCTGCTGCTAAGTGCTTACTCTACAGGAGTTGCCCAAGTCGATAAAGGAACGGTTATAACCGATACTATTTATTCGAAAAATCTTGAAAATAGCTATGGAGAGGATCCAAACCGCGCCGTCTCTGTATATCTTCCTCCGGGATATAGCAATAGTCAGCAGCGCTATCCGGTCATCTATTTTCTGCATGGATTTACAGGAGATGATAAAATGTTAGACTTTATGTCAGATATACTGGACTATTCAATTACGACCAATAAAATACGACCTTTTATTCTTGTTATATCTGATCAGAAAACTACCTATGATGGCAGTTTCTATAGTAATAGTCAGTTATTTGGCAATTGGGAAGATTTTACTGCCTTCGACCTGGTGAAATACATGGATAAAACATACCGCACAATTGCTAAACCTGAAAGTCGTGGTATTACCGGACATAGTATGGGTGGATATGGAGCTCTTAAAATAGCCATGCGTCATCCTGAACTATTCAGCAGTGTTTATGCATTAAGTCCCGGAGCTTTGGCAATAGTCAGAGAATATGGCCCTAACAGTACAACTTATAAAGATTTTGCAGATGTAAAGACGCAGGAAGATTTAAATAAAATTTACTTTGGAAAGGTAATTGTTGCCTTTGGTAAATCATGGTCTCCAAATCCGGAGAATCCACCATTTTATTGCGATGTGCCATTTGAATATACCGATGGAAAAATGACCATCAATCAGGATGTTCTGAAGTTGTGGTATGAAAATATGCCTTTATACATGGTTGATGCTTATCTGGATAATTTAAATAAGTTGAAGGCGATAAAATTAGATTGGGGAAGAAATGCTGGTGATAGATTTACTATTCAATGTAAGATGTTTAGCCAGAAATTAGAAAATGTGGGAGTCAAACATTTTGCAGAGGAATATATTGGAACACATGTGAATAATATTTATACAAAAGACGGTCGTATACCTAACCAGATGTTACCATTTTTTAATTCATACCTGATTTTTAGTGACAACTAAACAAGAATAATCAAAACTGTTACACAGTAAATTAAAAGAAATAGTGTTAAGATTAATAATTGAAGCTATCCCCGGAATAAATGTTTTTCGGGGATATTTATTATTGTGCTTACCAACTGTTGTTAAATCCGTTCTTTAAGGCTTCTTTATAATTCTCTTGGTTAAACTCATACAAAAACGGAGCTTTGTGAGCCACGCCTTCACGCTTTTCATCCAGCTTGTTCAGTATATTATAGGCATTCATCTTGCGCTGAAAGTTACGTCTATCCAACTTCTTACCAAGAATCGTTTCATACAGACTTTGCATTTCGGGCATTGTGAACTTTTGTGGTAACAGGTTGTAACCTATCGGAGTATAGCTTATTTGTAAACGAAGAGTTTTTAAAGCAGTATTGATAATCTCTTTGTGGTCAAGAATAGTGTTTTTAACCTTATCAATGGCAACCCATTTGGATTTGTCGGAGTATCTATCAAGTGTTGTTGTGACTTTTGTGTGATCTAACAAAGCATACAATCCAATTGAGATAAATCTTGATTGGAAAACGGACACATCGTATCTGCCAATTTTTTTAATTAGTTCCAGTATCTCAGGTGCGTGTTTTGAACGTTCAGGATTACTAAAAACATCAAATTGTTTGAGAAATATATTCTCTAATCCTATTCTTTCTTTTAAAATGTCTGCTCCAGCTTCCTCTATGGTTTTGTTTTTTTCTATAAATCCACCTGGTAAGGCCCAAAGGTTGGTACCTGTATAGTTTAATAGGAAAACTTTTAGTTCATTCTCATGAAAACCAAAAATAACACAATCAACAGAAATATTAGGAATAATATCTTGGTTTGTAATGTCTGTCACAGCTATAATTTTATGCTAAAATAATTAAAAAATATTAATCGCTTTTTTTTGATGTTTAAGAAAATCTGAGTATCATTGTGTCACAAAGACGCAATGGTTTTGCGAATGTAGATAAACCTTAAAAGTAGTACAAATTAAATCCAAAAAAATGAAAAAAAACCGACGAGATTTTTTCAAGACGGTAGGCATTGGAGCCGCTGGTCTCGGATTATCATCGTTTTCACAGGTTACCATGGTGTCAGAGAAGATGATCTCTGATGATCAGCAACTGGTAGTCGGTGATGATATTGCCATTGCACAAACACAATACGGCAAAGTGCAGGGTTTTATTCTGAGAGGTATTTTTCAGTTCAGGGGTATACCTTATGGGGCAGATACAAGTGGTAAAAACAGATTTATGCCACCACAAAAACCTCGGCCTTGGAAAGAAACCTATCCGGCTGTTTGGTGGGGTAATACAGCTCCTCAGATCATGGATAACCGATATGCTAATAATTTTGCTTCGTTTGTTGATCACTGGAATTACGATGATGTTAGCGAGGATTGTCTAAGGCTTAATGTTTGGACACCAGCTATTAAAGATAGTAAAAAACGACCTGTTTTAGTATGGCTTCATGGTGGTGGATATACTAACGGTAATGGATATGAACAGGATGGATACGATGGAGAAAACTTTTGTAGAAAAGGGGATGTGGTTTTCTGTTCAATCAATCATCGTCTAGGTCCAATCGGATTCTCAGACTTGTCGGTTAGTGGCGATGCTAAATATGCTGATTCAGGAAATGTTGGGGCTTTGGATATGGTAGCAGCCTTAGAGTGGGTTAGAGATAATATCGCTGAGTTTGGAGGCGATCCGGGCAATGTAACTATTATGGGGCAATCCGGTGGAGGAGCTAAAGTGTGTACTTTAACCGCTATGAAAAAAGCCAAAGGATTATTTCATAAAGCAGTTCCGTTAAGTGGATCAACACTTGCAGGAAAAGATCAGAAGGTATCGAAAAAATTAGGACAGTATATAATTGAAGAAGCCGGTTTGCAAGCTTCGGAGGTTGATAAACTGCAGGAGCTTAGCTGGCGCGAATATATTGATATTGCAAATAAAGCATCACGCCGTTACATGGAAGAAAATCCAGGAGGAAATTCATTCAGAGGAGGTTTCGGACCTGTAGCTGACGGAAGAAACTTACCGCTTGAATCCTTCTATTCTGATGTAAAAGGCTTATCTTCTGATGTGCCTATGCTTATTAGTACCACTTTTCATGAATGGTCGATGAGCCGAAATAATGCGGAACTGGAAGCTATTACTAAAGAAAACGCAATTGCTTTTCTTACCGAACGTGCCGGTTTTAGCGGAGGTTTGGGTGATAAAGCTGAACCTGTTTATAACGCTTATGAAAAGGTATTTCCGAAAGCAAAGCCCATTGAAATAATGACTCTGATTGTCAGTAATCGAAAAAGTGCCATTGAAACAGCAAATGCAAAAGCCTCGCAGGATGCACCTGTTTATATGGCCTGGTTTGGTTGGGAACCTCCAATGTTCAATAATCGCATGAGAGCATTCCATTGTTTGGATATCTGCTTTTGGTTTAATAATACCGATCGTATGTTTACCCATACAGGAGGCGGAAGTCGACCAAGAGAATTGTCGGATAAAATGAGCCAAACCTTAATTCGTTTTATGAAAAACGGTAATCCAAATGGCGGAGGTTTGCCTGAGTGGCCAAGGTATACACCGGAAAAAGGAGCAACAATGGTATTAAACGATACTTCTGTTGTTAAGAATGATCCGGATAGAGAAGCTAGAAAATTATTGGAATAAAAGTTCAAATATTATTATATGAAAAAATCTATTTATCGTAGTGGACTAAAAGGGATGTCTTTTCTCTTAATGTCAGCTTTCTTTTTTAATTGTACTGCACCAAAAGTAACAGAACCGGGTGAGAAAGAGGCCGCTGAAATTGTGGCAAAAATGAATTTGAAGCAAAAAGCTCAGCTTTTGATCGGAACAGGTATGTTTATGGATTTACCTGATTCTATTAAAGCAATGTTTCCTCAGCCTGAAAAAGTAATAAATGATACCGTTTACCATGATATGGTAGATCATATCAGAACCTATTTGCCGGGTGCAGCTGGTTTTTCATCAGAATATCCTGAATTGAATATTACTTCTCAGGTATTGGCTGATGGTCCTGCAGGTTTACGTATTCAACCGAAACGCAGAAATGATGATGCTACTTATTACTGTACAGCTTTCCCGATTGCAACCGTTTTGGCTTCAACATGGGATACTGAATTAGTATATAACGTAGGTAAAGCTATGGGTAACGAAGTGTTGGAATATGGTGCTGATGTATTATTGGCTCCGGGTATGAATATCCAACGCGATCCATTATGTGGTCGTAACTTTGAGTATTACTCAGAAGATCCTTTGGTAACCGGTAAAATGGCAGCTGCTATGGTAAATGGTGTTCAGTCTAATGGAGTAGGAACATCTATCAAACATTATGCGGTTAATAACCAGGAAACAAACCGTATGTCGGTTGATGCCAATGTTAGTCAGCGTGCTTTACGCGAAATCTATTTGAAAGGATTTGAAATTGCTGTTAAAGAATCTCAGCCATGGACAGTAATGTCATCATATAACAAATTAAATGGTGTTTATACTTCAGAGAGTCATGATCTACTTACTAAAGTTCTTCGTGATGACTGGGGATTTGAAGGATATGTAATGACCGACTGGGGTGGAGGTAGCGATGTTGTTGCTCAGATGAAAGCTGGTAATGACATGATTATGCCTGGTACTCCTGAGCAAACAGAGACATTAATTGCTGCGGTTACTGAAGGTAAACTGGATGAAGCTGTTTTGGATCAAAACCTTAATCGTATCCTTAAAATTATGTTCAAATCACCTAAGTTTAAAGGATATCAAAACAGTAACAAACCAAATTTGGAGGCTCATGCACAAATAACTCGTCAGGCTGCAACCGAAGGTATGGTATTGCTGGAAAACAGTGGTAAAACACTTCCTTTGGCATCTGAAGTTAAAAATGCTGCAGTTTTTGGTACTACTTCTTACGATTTTATTGCAGGTGGTACTGGTAGTGGTGATGTTAATGAGGCGTATACCGTTTCGTTAATGGAAGGTTTGGCTAATGGTAACATCAGTGTGAATGATGAGCTTGCAGCTACATACAAAGATTATATTAAACAAGAGCAGGCTAAAGGTAAAAAATCAGATAACTGGTTGACTGTTTTGATGGGTGGAAAAGTTCCTGTTGCAGAAATGGACGTAAGTTCTAAGCTAGCTAAGAAAATGGCTGAAGCTTCAGAAGTAGCTTTAATTACCATCGGTCGTAATTCTGGTGAAGGTGGTGATCGTAAGCCAATTGAAGGTGATTTCTACCTTACTGCAACAGAAAAAGGAATGATCAAAACGGTTTCTGATGCATATCATGCTGTTGGTAAAAAAGTAATTGTGATACTTAACGTAGGTGGTGTTATCGAAACGGCTTCATGGAAAAATATTCCTGATGCTGTATTATTGGCCTGGCAAGGTGGTCAGGAAGGTGGTAACTCGGTTGTAGATATCTTAACCGGTAAAGTTAATCCATCAGGTAAATTAGCAATTACTTTCCCTGTTTCTTATGATGATGCTCCGACTCATACAACATTCCCTGGTCATGAGATTGCTGGTGATGTTGATGATGCAGAAGATCTTTCCGGATTCTCATTTATGAAACGTGTGCCATGGGAAGTATTCCACGAAGAGGATATTTATGTAGGATATCGTTACTACAATACATTTAATGTGCCAGTTGCTTATTCATTTGGTTACGGTTTATCATACACAACTTTCAAATACGACAATATCAAAGCTGATAAAGAAGTATTTGATGGTAAACTAACAGTGTCTGTTGAAGTTACCAATACAGGAGATGTGGCAGGTAAAGAAGTTGTACAGGTTTACTTACATGCTCCTTCAAATAAAATGGAAAAACCAGAAGCTACTTTGATCAACTTCGGTAAAACTAAATTACTTCAGCCAGGTGAGTCACAAATACTTACTTTTGATGTTGTAACTAAAGATCTTGCTTCGTTTGATACAAATTCATCATCGTGGGTAGCTGAAGAAGGAGCTTACGATGTGTTGATTGGTAGCTCATGTCAGAATATTCAGGGAACTAATCAATTTACAGTACCTGAAGCGATTGTTGTAGAAACTGTGTCAAATGCATTGGCACCAGTAAAAGAAATCAATAAATTATCTCAGAAATAAGTTGAATGGTCATTCGCTTTTTCTTCATATTATTATTAGCAACAGCCTGTTGTAACGAAAAAGAACAAGTTGAGGTTGTGAAAGTTTGTGGAGGCTTAGTGTCAGGTAAATATTTACCTGACACCGAAGTCTTTGCATATAAAGGTATTCCGTTTGCAAAACCACCGGTTGGTGATTTGCGTTGGAAGGCCCCACAGCCGGTTGATTCATGGGATGGTGTGCGCGATTGTACAGCGTTTTCTGCCAGTGCCATGCAATTTACCCCTCAACCTTTCTTAATGTGGACACAGGAGTTTATTGCTCCTGCTGAACCATTGAGCGAAGATTGTTTGTATCTGAATGTATGGACTGCGGCTAAAAAAGAAGAGAAACAACCGGTTATTGTATTTATTCATGGCGGAGGTTTTTCAAGTGGTTCGGGTTCAGTGCCAATTTATGATGGAGCTAATATGGCTGCCAAAGGTGCTGTTTTTGTAACCATTAATTACAGGGTTGGAATATTTGGTTTTTTTGCTCATCCTGAGTTGAGTAAAGAAGCTGCTTCCGGAACATCGGGTAACTATGGTTTGCTGGATCAGATTGCAGCTTTAAAATGGGTGAGAGATAACATTGGAGAGTTTGGTGGAGATCCGGATAATGTAACCATTGCTGGTCAGTCGGCAGGTGCATTCAGTGTTAATTATCTTGTAGCTTCACCTTTGGCAAAAGGTTTATTCCACAGAGCCATTGCTGAAAGTGGTGGTGCTGTAATGTCAACCAATCGTTTATCGATGGGAAATACCTTAGTCATTGCCGAATCTGTGAATCAGGAGTTGGGTGAGCACTTGGAAATTACATCTATTGCTGATTTTCGTGCAATGCCAGCAGATAGCTTACTGAAATTAGGATCAATGAGTATACCCGTTGTTGATGGATATGTTCTGCCAAAAGATGTTCATTCTATTTTTACTAATGGTGAGCAGAATGATGTTCCTGTTTTATTGGGCTGGAATGCCAATGAAGGAAATTTTGGAGGTCCTTTAAAATCAGCAGCTGATTTTAAAAATGAATGCGAACAAAAATATGGTGAAAGGGCATCCGAATTCTTGGAAGTTTTTCCAGCTCAGAATGATTCTATAGCGCAAGCTTCTCAGATAATGTTAAGTGGTTTGCAAACATTTGGTATTCAGGCATACAAATGGGCTGAATTACAAAATCAAAAAGAATCATCACCTGCGTTTGTGTATTTTTTTAATCGTTCGGTGCCATATGGAGAAGGACAGCAGGATTTTGGGGCATTTCATACAAGTGAAGTTTCTTATGCTTATTGTAATCTTGATAAAAGTTCAATAAGACCATGGACGCAAACAGATTATCAACTTGAAAAAATAATGTCATCATACTGGATCAATTTTGCAAGAAATGGCAATCCCAATCGTGATCAACTACCAATCTGGAAACCATATACAAAAGAAATGCACCAGGCAATGATTCTTGGTGAAAAAACAGAAATGAAAGAATTACCTCATCTTGATGAGTTGAATTTGATAGAATCCATATTCAAAAACATTAAAGACTAACCCTTTTTGAGTTATGTTTTTTAAGTTGTGTTATTGATGTGAGGCAAGTGTCGTAATGGCACTTGCTTATTCAATAAAACTTTAACGTCATACCCTTAAATTTTTAGGCATGCGATTACTCCCAACATTATTGCTCTTATCCCTGATCTCTTCTTTAATTTCCTGCCAGCCTAAATATAGCGTACAGGAAAACAATGAGATTGTATATTTAATTAATGAAAACGGACCAACACTTGGATATTCTGTAAATTCAGGAGTGAAGCTTGTTGAAAGCAGTCGTTTTGCATTTAAGGATTTAAATAAAAATGGCCACCTCGATCCATATGAAGACTGGCGCTTATCAGCAGATGAAAGAGCCAAATATTTAATTAGTAAAATGAGTGTTGAACAAATGGCCGGACTGATGCTTTACAGTGGTCATCAGGCAATACCGGTTTTGGTTCAGGGTAGGTACGGAGGTACATATAATGGTAAAGTTTTTAGCGAAAGTGGCATGCAGGCAAGTGATCTGACGGATCAACAAAAAATATTTTTAACTGATGATCATCTTCGTCATGTATTGATTACTTCAGTTGAATCACCTGCAGTTGCTGCACAATGGAATAATAATGCGCAGGCTTTGGTTGAAGGTATTGGATTGGGAATTCCAATCAATATTAGTTCTGATCCACGTCATGGAAGCGATTCATATGCTGAATACAATGCCGGTGCGGGTGGTAAGATCTCGATGTGGCCAAGTACATTAGGATTAGCTGCAACCTTTGATCCTGAAATTATGAAGGAATTTGGCGAAGTTGCTTCTCAGGAGTACAGAGCTTTAGGAATTGCAACTGCTTTATCTCCTCAGATCGATTTGGGAACAGAGCCTCGCTGGAGTCGTTTTGATGGAACCATGGGAGAAGATCCTGAATTAACAACGGATATGGCCCGAGCTTATGTAGATGGTTTTCAAACTTCTTACGGAGAAGATGAAATTCAGAACGGTTGGGGAATGACAAGTGTTAATGCCATGGTAAAACATTGGCCTGGTGGTGGCCCTGAAGAAGGTGGTAGAGATGCTCATTATGGTTATGGAGCTTATGCTGTTTATCCTGGAAATAACCTGAAAGATCATTTGAAACCATTTACCGAAGGTGCTTTTAAATTAAAAGGTGGAACTCAAATGGCTTCGGCTGTAATGCCCTATTATACTATTTCATTCGATCAGGATAAGGTGAATGATGATAAAGTAGGAAACTCATATAATAAGTATTTGATTACTGATCTGTTAAGAGAAAAATATCAATACGATGGAGTGGTTTGTACTGATTGGATGATTACGGCTGATGCTCATTCGGTTGATGCGTTCGAAGGAAAATGCTGGGGAGTTGAAAAGCTTTCTGTAGCTGAACGTCATTTTAAGGCCATTGAAGCCGGAGTGGATCAGTTTGGAGGAAACAACGAAATGGGTCCGGTATTGGAAGCTTATCAGATGGGAGTTGATAAATTTGGAGAAGAAGCAATGCGAAAGCGATTTGAGGCTTCGGCACTAAGACTTTTGCGCAATGTTTTTCGTGTTGGTTTATTTGAAAATCCTTATCTGGATGTTGAAAAAACACAAGAGGTTGTTGGTAATCCGGACTTCATGAAGAAGGGTTATGATGCACAACTAAAGTCGGTTGTGATGTTGAAAAACAAGGCGCAGACACTTCCTATAAAAGAAAGATTGAAGGTTTATGTTCCAATGCGTTACACCCCCGGAGGAGTAAACTGGTTTGGAATGGCATATCCTGAGAAGAATGAATATCCATTTAATATGGATAAGGTAAAAGAATATTACGATGTGGTTGATGATCCTAAAGAAGCTGATTTTGCATTAGTTGGTATTCGCAATCCGGATGGAGGAGCAGGGTATGACAAAAATGATTTGACTAAAGGTGGAAATGGATATGTTCCTGTCAGTCTTCAATACAATGATTACACAGCAACATATGCCAGAGAGCAAAGTATTGCTGGTGGCAGTCCGTTTGAGGATTTTGAAAACCGATCATACAAAGGGAAAACGGTGAAAACAAATAATGTTTTTGATTACTATATGGTGCGTGATACCAAAAAGGCAATGGGCAATAAGCCGGTTATTGTTATTGTTCATGCTTCGAAACCAATGGTAATGTCAGAAATTGAGCCGTTGGCAGATGGTATATTAATGCATATGGGTGTACAACATCAGGCTATTCTGGATATATTAAGTGGAAAAACAGCACCGAGTGGTTTGCTTCCATTTCAGTTGCCAGAGAATATGAAGACTGTAGAAGAACAGTTTGAAGATAAAGCACATGATATGAAATGTTATACCGATAGTGAAGGAAATACATATGACTTTGGGTACGGATTGAATTTTAGTGGAGTAATCAATGATGATAGAGTAAGCAGGTATCGTAAATAGATACCTGGCTTCTGTAAAATTTCGAATAAATATTAATGATGATTAAACTGTGATACTATTCGCAGAAGGGGATCATATTATCTGAATTAAATGCGGATTGAGATTTTAAATATACTGATAATCAGTTTTGTAATTGGAGTGTTGGGCGTCGGAGCACAGTCACTGTCGTTAGAAGGAAATGCTTTCAGTAGTGTGTATTCAGCTACTATTTCTGCAAGGGGCAATATTAATAAGGCAAATACACTGGATTATAGTTTGATGTCTCGTTTTGATGGTGACTACGAAACGATTAATAGCATTCATACGCTTTTGTTTGGAACAATGGGTCGTCAGCTTTTACCATCAATCAAAGCCACTGCCGGAGCAATCTATTCTTCCGGAGGACAGGTGCAACCGTCATTAGGAATTCAATGGTATGCTAAGATGAAGAACTGGCTGATTATGTTGTATCCCAATGTAAACATCAGTTCGCAATCTGACCTTATGCAAATTGCAATGTTAAAATATAGTTTGAAGGCTAAAAAAACGATCTGGTATACACAAGGTAAATCGTTGTCTATTATCAATGATGAAGGCCATCAGTTTACAACAATTCGAGTGCAGGCTGGTATCGACAGAGGTAGAATACAGGGCGGAATAAGTAATGATATTAATTTATTTGGCTCTTCTTTTGATGCCGTAAGCCGATTGGGATTGTTTTTAGCCATTGGTATTTTGAAGAAAGATGACTAAATAAAATTCTTATCCAGAAAATCTTTAAACTGCTTTTTAAACTGATCACTTACAGGTATATATTCTTTGCCAAATACAATTCGGCTGCGATCAATGGTTTCGATTTTTTCGAGATTAACTATAAACGAGCGATGTACGCGCATAAATTTCTCTTCAGGGAGTTTTGATTCTAAGGCTTTAAGTGAATTTAGTGACATTACCGGTTTATCCTGATGTTGAAGAAAAACTTTTACATAGTCTTTTAATCCTTCGATGTATAAAATGTCGTTAAAGTTAATGCGACGAATCTTATAGTCCGATTTAAGAAATAAAAATGCATTGTTGGATTCTACGGTTTCCTGTGACTGGTATTGAATAAGTTTCTGTGCCTTTTTTGCCGCCTTTAGAAATTCTTCATAACCAAATGGTTTTAAAAGATAATCAATGGCATCAAGTTTAAAACCTTCCAAAGCGTATTTCTCAAAGGCTGTAGTGAATACCAATTTAGGTGGATTTTCAAGGATACGTGCAAATTCAATTCCAGTAAGGTCAGGCATTTGAATATCAATAAACATCAGATCAGCTTCCTGCTCATTCAAAAATTCCATTGCATCAATTGGGTTATCAAAAGCTCCGATTAAATCCAGAAAGGGAGTTTTCTCTATATAATTCGTTAAAAGTTGAAGTGCAAGAGGTTCGTCATCTATAGCAATGGTTCTGATCATGTCTTAGTTTAATTCGATATTTAATTCAACCTTAAATTCATCATTTTCTTTTGTAATTTCCAGCTGGTGTCTGTTTGGATATAATAGTTGTAATCGTTTTTTTACATTTTCAAGACCAATGCCAGAATGATTTTCAGTCAATTTAGTTTCGGGAGCTTTGCTAATACTGTTTACACAATGAAATGACAATGAGTTTCCATCTGTTTTCATACCAATACGGATAAAGGAAGCCTCACGGTAGCTTATTCCGTGTTTAAATGCATTTTCGATAAATGGAATAAACAATAAGGGTGGAATTTTCACGCCCAGATGTTCACTGGGTAAGCTAATTTCAAAGTTTACTTTTGGTGAAACACGTAAACGCATCAAATCGATATAATGATTTAGAAAATCAACCTCCTGCTTTAATTCAGTTTTACCATCTTCCGAATCATAAAGCAAGTATCGCATCAGCTTAGATAATTTTAATACCGAATCCTGTGCATCTTTTGTGCTGATTTCAATTAAGGCATAAATATTATTTAACGTATTAAAGAAAAAGTGAGGACTAACCTGGTTTTTTAAAAAGGCAAGTTCTGAATTCAGCTTTTCTTTTTCTAATTCCTTCTGTCTTTTTTCGGTGGCAATATGTTCTTCAATTACTCTTAATCCTAAGGCAAATCCACTAATTATTAAGGAGGTGAGTCCAAAGAAATAGACCTGCATTTGTCTAACAGGCGCTTTCGGAATTATATTTTCATCACTTAATTTTTTAAAGGCCTCGGCAATTTTTTGATCTCTCTCCGGATTATGAATAAAGGTTTCATTTAAGAGTTCCGAAACGAAATAGAAAAGAAGAATGGTAGCAACACCAATAATAAAGTAAAGTGTTTTTTTTCCATTCAGATAAAAGCGGGGAACTAAAAATAAGTAATTGATATAGAATATTATTCCGTAGATGGCAGCTGCCAGATAAAAGCCCCAGGCAATAAAATTCTGGTTTCCCCAGTAACGATTGATAATAAGCTGGGGCAGAATTACCAGCCCCAGCCATGCCAATATATGCATTACAATCGTTAAAGCCTTATTATGCGGTGTTTTGATCATATCTGTATTAACAGTTATTTCTTTCTTGCCAAAATACATATTATAGCCATATTAATTATCCAATCATCGTATAAATTTCTGTCTCACTCAAAGCTAAGTCACTATTAATTTAGTGGAAACCATTTAATCTTGACCTTTAGATCATATTCCGGGCAGAAGTAAGAAGTAAGAAGGCAGTAGCCCGAAGTTGGAGATGAAAAGTGATTTTGATCAGTTGTTACAGTCTCCTTTCCCTTTTAACCTTTTCACTTTTGCCCTTATGATTTTTACTTTTTTACTCGTGTCTGATGGCATCGATTGGATTCAGATTGGCAGCTTTACGTGCCGGATACCAGCCAAAGAATACTCCAATTGCTGTACATACAAGGAATGATAGTATGATTGCATTT
The DNA here is from genome assembly GCA_025499705.1 of Carboxylicivirga caseinilyticus. Classification (GTDB taxonomy): domain Bacteria; phylum Bacteroidota; class Bacteroidia; order Bacteroidales; family Marinilabiliaceae; genus Carboxylicivirga; species Carboxylicivirga caseinilyticus. The sequence continues at coordinate 78,992 of JAFMVE010000007.1, read as the reverse complement.
TGCATAACGATAAATGGTAAATTAAGAGCATTGGTGGCAACTGCTGAAATCAGTAATCCAAATACAATTCCAATGATTCCTCCGAAAATACTTAGAATAACTGCTTCTATAAGAAACTGCATTAATATGTCTGTTCCACTTCCACCAACTGACATTCGTAATCCAATTTCTTTGGTGCGTTCTGTTACCGAAACAAACATGATATTCATAATGCCGATACCTCCAACCAATAACGAAATTCCTGCAATCGCACCAAGTAGCATTGTTAACATATCACTAACTGATGAAAAGGCTTGTACCATTTCGGCCTGAGAACGTACTTCAAAATCATCACTCGTACCTTCTTTTAGTTTATGCTGACTGCGTAAAACTGTTTCTATTTCTTCAATTGCCTGATCTGTACTTTCCTCATCGATGGAAGAAGCATAGATAGCCTGAATATGTGTGATGGCTAATATTCTGCGCTGAACAGTGGTGTAGGGTGCAATTATTAAATCGTCCTGGTCCATGCCCATCCCATTCTGACCTTTTTCTTTCAATACACCAATTATTTTAAGTGGTATTCCGGCAAAGCGAATGGTTTGACCAACCGGGTCTACACTTTCACCAAAAATATTTTCAACAACTGTTTTACCAACCAAACAGACTTTTCCTAAACTACTGATTTCTTTGTCGGTAAATATTCTTCCGTCTTCCAATTCATATTTTCTGATTTCAAGATATTCGGTATTGACACCGTAAATACTTGTTGGCCAGTTTTTATTTCCTTTAATGGCTTGTCCACTGCTCGAAACCTGTGGTGAAATACGACTCAGGTATTGAGAGCTTTTCTCCAGTTGTTCAATATCTTTCATGGTTAGCGATTTTGAGTCGGAGTTACCCATCATAACACCACCTCGTCGCTGAGATCCGGGCATTACAAATATCATGTTCGATCCCATGCTTGAAATTTCATCCTGTATGTTCTTTTTTGATCCTTCACCAATCGAAAGCATTCCAATTACCGAACCTACACCAATGATGATCCCCAGCATTGTTAAAATAGCTCTGAATTTATTTCGCTTCAGTGCGTTGATGGCTATTTTAGTGAGATTTATATAGTTCATTATTTATTCTTTAAAAGTCAATATCTGATTCATGTGGAAGTTCAGCAATCAGCTGAGTTGCATTGTGACGTTTGTCCACAGTCATCTCTGTTTTTATTAAACCATCGCGGAAAACAATATTGCGTTTCATAAAACGGGCAATGTCTTCTTCGTGGGTTACAAAGGCAATGGTTTTGCCTTCGTCGTTGAGTTTCTGAAACAGCTCCATTATCTCGTAGGAGGTGCGGGTGTCGAGGTTACCGGTTGCTTCATCAGCCAGAATAACAACCGGATCGTTTACCAGTGAACGGGCAATAGCCACACGTTGCTGCTGACCTCCGGAGAGCTGATTTGGCATGTGATGGAAACGGTCAGCCAAGCCAACCTGTTCCAGTGCATACATCGCTTTTTCTTTTCTTTCTTTCGACTTTACCTTTGAGTTATAATACAAGGGTAATTCAACGTTTTCAAGTGCTGTTGTACGAGGCAACAGGTTATATGATTGAAAGATAAATCCCAGTTTAGAGTTACGTAGCTGAGCCAGTTGGTTTTTGTTCATGTCGGCCATGTTTACTCCATCAAGCAGATAGGTTCCATCAGTTGGTTTATCTAAGCAGCCCAGAATATTCAACATAGTTGACTTACCGGAACCACTGGTGCCCATAATGGCTGCAAAGTCTCCTTCCTGTATTTGCATGTTGATTTTTCGGAGGGCATGAACAGTGACCTCACCAACATGATAATCTTTTCTTAAGTCTTTGACTTCTATTATTGTTTTTTGCATGATAATCAATTGTTAATGAGTAATCTGTTTACTTGTTGTTACGTTGTGGTGGTTTAGGCATAAATGGATTGCCTCCGGCTGCCTGAACAGTAGCTTCTGCATTCTTTTGTTCCATTTTTAAAACCACAACATCTCCTTCTTTCAATCCCTCCAGAACTTCAACATTGATATCGTCATCCATACCAAGTTTCACCGGTACTGGTTGTAACATTGAGTCTCTTTTTACCCATATCACTTTTTTGTCTTTTGATGGGGCATTGTCGTCCATTGGAGGAAATCCTTCCGATGGTTCACCTTGTGGCATTGGAGGTTTTGGAGCGTTTTGCATATAACTCATCATCAATTCTTCATCTGCTTCAAAACGTGCAGCTTTACTAGGTACAGTCAGTATATCTTTTTTCTCAATAACAAAAATGTTTGTTTCTGCTGTCATGCCCGGCATCAGCTTATAATCTGGGTTAGGAGCCATAATAATGATGGTATAAGTAACTACATTATTCGTAACGGTTGGTTCCAAACGTACTTCGGTAACTTCTCCCTGAAAGATTTCATTTGGGTAAGCGTCAACTGTAAATTCAACTCTTTGTCCTTTTTTAACCTGACCTATGTCTGCTTCATCAACATTGGCTTCGACCTGCATTTGAGTTAAGTCGTTGGCAATGGTAAATAAAGTGGGGGTTTCAAAGCTTGCTGCAACAGTCTGACCTTCTTCAACGGCGCGGTTCAAAACAATACCATCGATGGGAGAATAAATCAAGGCAAAATCAAGATTGATTAGGTTTTTACGGTGCTGAGCAATGGCACTTTTATAATTGGCCTTTGCAACATTCAGGCTATAAACTGTTTCGTCGTATTCCGATTGTGCAATCAACTCTTTTTCGTAAAGCGGCTTCAAACGGTTGTAATTGGCTTGTTTGTAATCCAGTTCAGCTTTTGCATTGTCTACAGCAGCCTGTGTCTGTTCTACAGCAGCAGCCAGGTTAGTTGTATCAATTCTGGCTAGCAACTGGTTCTTTTTCACATATGAGTTGAAATCAACATAAATATTTTCGATAATACCTGATACCTGAGTTCCCACTTCAACAGTGGTAATAGCTTCCAGTGTACCTGTTGCCGTTACTGTACTGCTGATAGATCCCAGTTTTACAACACCGGTTTCAATATCAATCTGATCCGGACTGATTGAACTTGGTTTTAGGATGAAAAAAGTAGTGATACTGGCTGCCAGAACCAACGCTGATATAATTATAATTTTACGTTTCATGATTCTATGTTTTTTATTTTTTTATTAGTCTGTAATGATTGGTTTGTAGTCTTTTGTTTGTCTTGATACAGATGTCTTACTACCTGATACTTTATTTTAAAGAGTAATGGGTTGACCTTTGTAAAAATCAAGGATCTTATAATTGAATAGTAATTTGTATTTCGATTGTAAAAATGAACTTTGAGCCTGTATCAGGTTATTCTTCTCAAAAATGAAGTCAACAGAGTTCATCAAACCGTTTTTGTATTTTTCTTCAGCCAGAGCATATGATTCTTCGTTGGCTTCAAATACTTCTTTGTAGGCTTCAAACTCATATTGCGAAGTCATCACATCCAGACAAACCTGTTCAATGTTCATTCGAAGTGTGTTTTGCTCATCTTTTTCAGTTAATTCAGCATTCTGATAACTAATCTTTGCCTTTGCTACACTCGTTTTAACTTGTTTATTCTGAAAGATTGGAATCGATAAGGTTAATCCCACGTTTGGAGTAAAACGGTCGTTTAACTGATTAGTATAGGTGGCATCCAAGGTATTGCTGTAACCAGTAGATAATCCAGTATTTGCTGAAAGAACAGGCATATATCCGGCTTTTGCAATTTTTTCGTTAAGCTCAGCACTTTGCTTCTGAAATGCAGCGCTCCTTAATGTTGGCCTGATGTCAGCCGAAATTGAATAAACCTCGGTTGCATCCGGAAGCAAATCCTGATTGATATTTTCAGCTAGTTCAGGGTACGAAATATCAAAGTCGTTACTTACAGGTAAAAGCATCATCTGCATCAGATTTACCTTTGAAATTGCCAACTCACTTTGTGCACTGATCAGGCTTGATTTTTCAGTTGCCAATTGAGATTTAACCTGCAAATAATCTGTTTTCGAAATAGCTCCGGCAGCATATCTGGCTTCGGCATATTCTGCCTGTTCCTGTGTTGCTTCCATTTGAATTTTGGCATTCTCAACATTTTCTTTGTTAAAGATTACCTGCATAAAAGCATTCAGAATATTTAGAGAAACCGTTTCTTTAACAGCCTCCGAATCATAAATACCAGCTTCCATATCAATTTTGGCTTGCTCAATCAGTTTGGTGAGTTTTCCACTATTGAATAAAGTGACACTGGAATTAAGGCTAAAGTTATTACTTTGATTGTCTCTGTAATCACTCTCCCATGAGTTGGTATTATCAGAACCCGACCATGAGGCAGTATAACTTACCGAGGCATTTAATGAAGGCAGCTTCTGCGCTTTCGCCTGTTCTACATCAACCTGGTTTGATAAGTTAGTGAGTAGGGTTTGTTGAACCTGAATGTTTTGTGAAAGTGCATGGTTGATACATTGTTCCAGAGTCCATGTGTTGGAACTAGTATCCTGGGCTAATAAATTGCCTATTCCAATCAGGAGAATAAGCAGTGTACTAATTATCTTCATATTTTTCATTTTACTTTCGATTATTGTTTGATCATTCTGAAACTGATGAACTCTTGTTTAAATTGAGTTACTCTTCGTGTCAGTTTCAATATCGATTTCGAAAGTAGATCCTATTTAATAGGACTGAAATTAAAATAGAAGAACAGGGCATTTTTATCGATAAAGGGGCTTTTTTTACTCCTGCAAATTTTTCAATTGACCAGCAAAAATCAATTTATTCAGTAGTAGTGAAGAGAGATTATGGAGATGTTGAGGTTGTTTTTTTGAATAGTATGTTACCTCTTTGGGCAATTATTGGAGGTGTTAGAATAAGAATATAAGTGTGAAGAGAATAGGTTGTTAATAATCTAAATTCCATAAAAAAGCAAAGCCCATAATCAGTGTCGGCAACATCGATTATGGGCAAATATTAATCTATCATTAATTATTGAAAAACACTTTTTCTAAACCAGCTTTCGTTAAAAGTCAAACCTAGTTTTATTGAGTGAAAATTCTCTTTAACCAGTCCGTTTTTTAAACTCCCGCCCACTTTATATTCGTAACCAAAGTTAAGTAACGATTGGTTTTTCATTGGGATGGTAAAACCAGCAGTTATTCCTTTTTCACTAAGTTCAACATCTTTTATTTTTAAGTAATTATCGGCGTAAAAGGCACCTACACGATATTGCATTCGTTTAAAAATAGAACGGTGAATATTTCTTTGAGGGCTGTATTGAATACCAAAATTGAATTGTTGAGTATCGCGAGTTTTGTTGGTTGTGTTGGCCAAATTAATATTACTCCAGTCTCCTTTGTGATAGTCAAAAGCAACAATCCAGTTTTGCTCCTTCTGAATCGCAATTCCACCTCCATAGCTGGTTGGCAGGAACAGATTGTCGGCATTTGTCTTCTCTGAGTAATATTCGTAGTCACCATCAGTGTAAACGCGCTGTTTAAACCAGGTGTTCAAACTGGTTTCCGACATATAGTTACCTCCAAAGCTTAAAGTATATTTATGGATGGGAATATAATACTGAAAGCTGTATTCAAGATTGAAATTACTAACATGATAGGAATGTTCATTATAAATCGTTTGACCCAGAATGTAAGGATATTCTGATTTTTCAATGATATCAATGTTACCCCAAAGCAATGAAGATTTTAATCCTAGGGAGAAATTTTTGAATAATTCAACTCCATTCGACCAACCCAATTCATATATGCCTCCTTCACCAGTATAGGTTACAGGATAAGTTGTGTTGGTGCCAATCATATCTTTTTCTGATTGAATATTATAGCCAATATTTGAATATGGAGATATCGTAATAGCCATACCCCAATTTGGATTCACTTTGAAAGCCATTGAAATTCCATTGATATTGGAATTAAAATTGCTTTGTTTTTGAGAGGATGACTCAAAAGTACTTAAGCTTGCTTTCGCCTGAAGGTTGAACAGCATGGTAAGACTATCCATTTTACTGAGCGATGCTGCACTTATGGTATTAATATAATTAGATGATGGAAGAGCCAACCCCGTGTGACCCATTCCCATGTTGATAACATCTCCTTTGTATTCAATATTTCCTACTCCATACATTGAATAGGGAGAAGCTGTATTGTTTTGGCTAAATGCCGAGATGGATAGAAGACTTATGCAGATAGCAAAAATCAGCCTTTTATTGAATATCATAATAGTAATAGTAAATATTTAACTGTGATTTGTAGTTTTTATGGTACTGGCCTCCAATTACCATATAGTCTAATTGTGTTCCGGCCTGATCGTCGGTAAAAGAAATAGCTAAGCCCTGATCAGTGTCAACAATGGTTTCTTCCAGTCTGTCATTCAAATAATTTGTAATGTCGAATGAATAATAGGTATTCTTATTGTATAAGATATCCTTGGTTAAGGTTGGAGTTAAATATTCGCCACTTGAATTATATAGGAAATCTCCAATGCCATTTATCTTATCAATCTCATTAATATAAATGGTTGATGGCAAATCGGCATATTTCATATAATCCATTACCGGTCGAAGAACTAAATCAGCCTTAATGATTCTACCCTGCTGTTTGATTTCAAGTAGATTATTTAAGAAGGGGAAGTCAATTCGGATACAATAACCATTTCCATTCTGGATTAAACATTCAGAGTTTGTTTCTGTCTCTGAAAGTTTAATAGTACCATTCGTTAGTTTATTCCATGGTTCTTTGGTATTGTTCTCTTCGATCTGAGTAAATTGATAAGTTGAGGTTTGTAAACTAAAATCCATGGTATAGTTTTCTTTTTCACGATTGATTATGTGTGAATACAGCCTCAATTTACAGGTGTCGGATGCAGTGTTTAAACCAATCATTGCCTTTGTAATGGTTGTGTCTGTTTCAAGAACAAAACCTTTAAACTCTTCTTTGAATAAGGTTGAATAGGTAGAAACACTCTTATTTTCTAAAACAAAATCTATAATGTCAGAAGCAAATTGCTTGTCTAATGTAATAGCAATGCTTTTTTGTTCGCCTGGCCATAAAAGAACATCTCGTCTTCCCAGAGGTTCTTCCTCATAACTAAAATGACTTGTATTATAAAGATAAGCACTGTTATCTTTATCAATCAATTCATTTAATTGGTGCACCCTGAATGACATTAGTGAAGTGGTATCACCAATACTGTATCCATTGGGTTTAACCAAAAGTGAAATTGAGTCAATAATTTGCTTTTCCTTATCCCACGAAAAGCTTTCAGGAATGTTGATGGCAAAGTAACAGGTCGTTTTTTGTCCTCCAATCAGCGGGTTGTTATAATAACCAACCAATCCGGCATCACGACCAGAAGTCTGAACTGAATCAGCCTTAATACTGGATAAGTTTATCGATACGGTATCAATCAGTGCCGTATAAGTTGATGATCTTACAAATCCGCTTGCTACATCCAGGTCACCTTCATCGCACGCTGAAAGTCCAACAATAAAGGTAAGAGCTGTAAAAAGAAATAATTTATAATGTGTCGATATTAATGACATACAATTTAGAATCTGAATTATTTGATGATGCAAATAAAACAGGAAGCCGTGTAGTCATTAAATCTATTCAACAAATGCAGGTCGTATCTCTATCTATGAAATATAAAATTCAATGAATGTCAGTTTATTCTCCCTAAACGACAAGAATGACTTTTGTTGAAGAAGATTGGATAAATATGGATAAATGAGAAGTTTTCGTTGATAAGTTTTTATGTAGATTTTTCAAGCCTATAGTTTTGGTTCAAATTCAAAATTATAACAATGCGAAAAAATTTCTTTTATACATGGTTAATGGTCATAATGGCCCTTTTAATTGTATCGTGTAGCGATGATGATGATGATGATGATTTATATGGTAACTGGATAAAGAAAGGTTCTTTTGAAGGTATTCCACGAAGCGATGCTGTTTCGTTTACAATTGGTGATTATGCTTATGTAGGAACCGGATATAATGGTGATGAGGATGAGCGATTGACTGATTTCTGGAGATATAATGCTGAGAAGGACGCCTGGGATTCAACATCTGTTGCTCAATTTCCTGGTGTAGGACGAAACAGTGCAGTTGCTTTTAGTGCAGCAGGTAAAGGATATGTAACAACCGGTTTTGATGGTAAAAATAAACTGAAAGACCTTTGGGAATATGATCCTGAAGCAAATGCCTGGACTCAAAAAGCAGATTTCCCGGGTAGCGGTCGATATGATGCCATTGCCTTTACAGTTAATGATATAGGTTATGTCGGTACCGGTTATGATGGTAATTTGTTAAAGGATTTCTATAAATATGATCCATCAACAAATACATGGGAGAAAGTAACCAGTATTGGAGGTAGTAAACGACGTAATGGTACAGCCTTTGTGATTAATGACCTGGCATACGTTTGTATGGGAACCGATAATGGTGAGTATTTGGGTGACTTGTGGGAATATGATGCAGACACTGATACCTGGACTGAGAAAAGAAAGATTGCCAATGATGCTAACGAAGATGAAAGTTACGATGATGACTACGAAATCGTTGGGGTTTATGCTTCAGCTTTCACTACAGGTGGATTAGGTTATGTAGCAACCGGAGGTCCTGGTTATCCTGGAGTCAGAACATGGGAATATGATCCATCAACTGATTTATGGACAGAGAGAAGTGAGTTTGAAGGTTCAGCTCGCTATGGTGCAGTTGCATTTACATTAAATGATGTTCCGTTTGTAGGTACAGGTCGTAGTTCAAGTGCATATTTCGATGATGTATATAAATTCGATCCAAACGCAGAGCAAGACGATAATGACTAATCTGTTTCGGAAATATAAACTTCATTATCTGATTGTATTGGCAGTAGTAATGGTATATTTTATTCCACTGTTATTCGCCGAATTTACTTCAGATGCAAAATTTTCCAGCCAGGTGTTTACCATGGATAAAGGATATGGGTATGAGATTATGGTAAATGGTAAAGTATTTATTCATCAGGAATATATACCTGGCATTAAAGGGTACAACTTATTCGAATCAAAAGATAAAGCGCAAATAGTGGCTGACATGGTTGTGAACAAATTGCTTCATGACGAGTCGCCAACAGTTAGCGGAGAAGAGCTTATAAAAGCAGGGGTTATTCAGCATGAAACGGTAAACTGAAGTACTCTGTTTGGGTTTAGATTAAAAAGGTGTATTTTGCGGGGGATAAGTAAATTTATTCCCCGTTTTTGTATTAAAATTTAAGTTGATTGTAGTTGAGAGATGAGAGTTCCGCCTAGAATTTCAAGTATTATTATTCATTTAATAGTTTGGATTGGATATAGTCTGCTTTTGTTTTATGGCCCATCTGTAATGATGGAGAGAAAAGTTGCATTATTATTTTCCGGAAGGACCATAATTATGCATATCATCCTTTTTTATCTCAACTCTTATTATCTGTTACCACGTTTGTTGGGTAAGAGTAAATATACTTCTTATGTATTATCTGTTGGTGTGGTGTTAGTTGTGTCATCGATACTTTTTTATATCACTGATGATTACATTGGTTTAAAAGGACCGGACGACAGAGATCATCAGGTTGAATTTAGCCGTGATCGTAATTTAATGTCCAAAGAACTTTCAAATTTAAATGATAGTTTGGTTTGGGAGCAAGACTATAACGAATGGCAAAAAAGGCAGAAACCCGAATTTGAACAAGGTGATTCCTTAGCTATGAGAGAAAGGCGCAAACCACCGTTTTCGAAAGAAATATTAGGGGTGCCAATTCCGCCAGGAATACGTATGGGAACACTTTCGTCCATTGGTATATTATTTATAAGTATTTTGTTTTGGGTGATTGGGGAGTCGCGCAAACAACATGAGAATGAGATGACTCTGATGAATCAGAATCTTAAGAATGAGATGAAGTTTTTGAAATCGCAGATCAATCCTCATTTTTTGTTTAATGCTTTAAATAATATCTACTCTTTATCGATACTAAACTCAGTGAAGACACCGGATATGATTGTGAAATTATCAGAAATGCTTCGCTATGTTTTGTATGATTCTGAAGGAAAGAAAGTGCCATTGTCAAAGGAGTTAGCGTATATTCGAAATTTCATCGAGTTTCAGCGTGTTAAAATTGAGGGAATCCCAAATTTGCATGTTGATATTGACAGAGCAGATGGACAATTAATGATTGAACCGATGTTGTTGATTCCTTTTATCGAAAATGCGTTTAAATACAGTAAGTTGGAGGATACTGAGAAAGGGTGGCTTAAAATGGTGCTGACTACTGAAAAAGGATTACTACGGTTCGAAATTCGAAACAGTTTATTGGGGAAAAACGTAAATGGAGAACCCGGAGGAATTGGTGTGGAAAATACACGTCAACGCCTGAAAATGCTTTATCCCGAAAAGCATGAATTATATGTTGGGCAAACAGAGAGTGAGTTTAGAGTATTACTTAAGATTGATTTAAATGAAGCTTAATTGTATTGTAATTGATGATGAGTTTCCGGCCAGAGAATTACTGACCGATTTTATAAAAAAGGTTCCTAACCTGGAACTTTTGGATCGCTTTGATTCTCCATTAAAGGCTTTGGCTGTTTTACAATCCAATAAAGTGGATCTGATGTTTATTGATATTCAGATGCCCGAGATTTCAGGAATTGATTTTCTGAAAACATTGCGCCATAAACCTATGGTTGTTATTACTTCTGCTTATCAGGAGTATGCCTTGGAAGGCTATAGTCTGGATGTGATGGATTATCTGTTGAAACCATTTTCTTTCGATCGCTTTATGCAAAGTGTAAATAAAGCTTTTGATCGTGTAGCAGATAAGGAAACGGTGGTGGTTCAACCGGAAGTTGTTACAGTACAGGCTGCGGAGCCTGCCAAAGACTATCTGTTGGTAAAGGCAGATTATAAGATTCATCGGATAAAATTCAATAACATTATTTGCATTGAAGGAATGCGCGAATACGTAACATACTTTTGTGACAAAGAAAAATATGTTGCTTTGGAATCATTGCGTAGTCTGGAAGGTTTGTTGCCTGAGAAAGATTTTATCCGTGTTCATAAGTCATATATCATCAATATTGATAAAATAACAACCTTCTACGGAAATCAAATAAAACTTGCCGGGTTGGATAAATATATCCCTATTGGCAAGTCGTACAAAGACATTGTTCAAAAACGGATAATGGAGCAATAATGCTTGATCAGTTATTACTTCAGGTATAATGGAAGTAGTTTGTACATTTATTAATTAATATCTTCGTTTTTATTTCTTTCTTTTTTATAAAAGTTAACATTTCAGCGTGTTTTAATGACGCGTAAGTGTAATTCTGATTTTTATCCCGAAAAGTTATTTTCTTTCAGGTTTAAATGTCACCATTATAGTGCATTGTGTGTATTGTAATGGTGGTTTATTATTGGATCTATGTCAAAATGAATAAATTAATCAGTTACATCATTTTAAATAGAATTAATAAAAATAGTAAAAAAATGTTCTCAAAATTATAATAGTACAAAATACTATTATACATTTGTTGCATAATGATGAACCAGGGAGAAAAATATAATAAGTTTTCCAAATATTATGTCGCTATCGACTGTGTTATTTTTGGATATGAAGATGGTGATCTGAGGTTGCTGTTGTACCATCGTGGCTTTGAACCAGCCAAAGGACAATGGTCACTAATGGGTGGATTTGTTGGGGAAGAAGAGTCATCGGATGATGCAGCGCACAGAGTTTTGAAGAAAATTACGGGTTTGGAAGATATTTATCTTGAACAGGTTCAGGTATATACCGATCCAAAGCGTGATCCTGAAGGTAGGGTAATGAGTATTGGATATTATGCCTTAATACGTATCGATAAGCATAATTCAGATAAGGTTCGCGAAAACGGTGCACATTGGTGGTCGGTTAAGGATTTGCCAAACTTGGTTTTTGATCATAAGCTAATGGTTGACAACGCGCTTGAAAAGTTGCAACTTAAAGCAGGTTTGGAGTTGGTTGGAAACGAGTTGCTTCCGGATAAATTTACTTTGCTTCAGTTGCGTCGATTGTATGAAGCTATATTTCAACGCGATTTAGATACGGGTAACTTCAGAAAGAAAGTATTGTCACTGAATGTGTTGGAACGTTTGGAGGAGAAGAATACAACCGAATCGAGAAGAGGCGCTTATTACTTTCAGTTTAAAAACGATTTGAAGGATAAGTCTTTTGATCGGCTTGGAAAACTTTGATTTTAACAGAATGATAGTATAAAGTACTATAACAAGTTGTATATTTAATAAAAGTAAAAACTAATGATCAGATTATCTAATCATATTTGTAAAACAACGTTAATCTGATTTATAAATCGAAAAGAGATGAATATTGCATTAGATCAATTAGAAGTGTGGTTTGTAACCGGTAGCCAACACCTTTACGGACCAAAAACATTAGAGCAAGTTGCTGAACATTCAAAAGAAATAGCAGCTGCATTTGATGCATCGTCAAAAATTCCTGTGAAAGTAGTGGTAAAACCTACCGGAACCGGATCGAAAGAAATCCATAATATTTGTAAAGAAGCAAACAGTGCTGAGAACTGTGTGGGTGTTATTACCTGGATGCATACATTCTCTCCTGCAAAAATGTGGATTCACGGTCTACAGGAGTTGCGTAAACCAATTCTTCATTTACATACACAATACAATAAAGAGATTCCATGGAATGAAATCGATATGGATTTCATGAACCTGAATCAAAGTGCTCATGGTGACAGAGAATTTGGTCATATCATGGCTCGTATGCGTATGAATCGTAAAGTAGTTGTTGGTCACTGGCAAGATGAAAAAACATTGGATAAGATCGCAACATGGGCTCGTGTAGCTGCTGCTTATGCTGATTCTCGTGATATGTTGATTATCCGTTTCGGTGATCAAATGAACAATGTTGCTGTAACAGATGGTGACAAAGTTGAAGCAGAAAGAGTATTTGGATATCATGTTGACTACAGTCCTATTGCTGATTTAGTAGCTTATCAGGATAAAGTAACTGATGCTGAAGTTGCTGAGCTGGTTAAAGTTTACGAACAGGATTATGAGTTTGCTGATAACTGTAAAGCTGGTGGAGAATTTCGTGGTCAGGTTGAGAATGCTGCCCGTATCGAAATTGGATTACGTCGTTTCCTTGAAGCTAAGGGAGCTAAGGCATTTACTACCAACTTTGATGATTTAGAGGGTGTTGATCAGTTACCAGGTTTGGCTTCACAGCGTTTGATGGCTGATGGTTATGGATTTGGTGCTGAAGGAGACTGGAAAACGGCTGCATTATGTCGTAATATGTGGTTTATGAGCCAAAACTTACCTGATTACAAAGGATGTTCTTTCCTTGAAGATTATACGTTGAACTTCGATGGTGAGAATAGCTCAATTCTTCAGGCTCATATGCTAGAGGTTTGTCCTTTGATTGCTGATCATAAGCCTCGCGTAGAAGTTCACCCATTGGGAATTGGTGGAAAAGCAGATCCTGCACGTTTGGTATTTACAAGTAAAACCGGACCAGGTGTTGCTGCAACTGTAATTGATATGGGTAACCGTTTCCGTATGATCGTTAATACAGTTGATTGTATCGAGTCTAAGAAACTTCCAAAACTTCCGGTTGCAAGTGCATTGTGGATTCCACAACCAAACTTCGAAGTTGGTGCTGCAGCATGGATTTTGGCAGGTGGTACTCACCACACTAGTTTCTCATATGACTTAACAGTTGAATATCTGGAAGATTTCGCTGAAATGGCAGGTGTTGAATTGGTATTGATTGACGAAAACACTACTATTCCTGAGTTCAAAAAAGAACTTCGTTGGAACGATTTGTATTATCATTTATCTAAAGGATTATAATACTCTTAAATAAGGAAAGAAGGAGGCGTACAACTCCTTCTTTCTTAAACAACTAAATACAAACTATTATGATGACAACATTAGACTGGGTTGTAATTGGACTATTTTTTGTCTTTCTGATCGGTATCGTTATTTGGGTTATCAGTCAGAAATCTAACAACTCAGAAGATTACTTCCTGGGAGGACGTGATGCAACATGGATTGCTATTGGTGCCTCTATATTTGCGTCCAATATTGGATCGGAACATTTAATTGGTCTTGCCGGAGCTGGTGCATCATCAGGTATGGCAATGGCACACTGGGAAATTCAAGGATGGATGATATTAATACTCGGTTGGGTATTTGTACCATTTTATTCGCGTAGTATGGTATTAACCATGCCGGAATTTCTTGAGAGACGTTTCAATCCTGAATCCCGTACTATTCTTTCACTTATTTCGTTAGTTAGTTACGTTTTAACAAAAGTAGCTGTAACAGTTTATGCCGGAGGATTGGTATTCCAGCAGGTTTTCGGTATCGAAGAACTTTGGGGAATAGATTTCTTCTGGATCTCAGCTGTTGGTTTGGTTCTTTTAACGGCTGTTTATACCATTTTTGGTGGTATGAAATCAGTTCTTTATACATCGGTATTACAAACACCGATTCTATTATTAGGATCATTAATTATTTTGGTCTTAGGTTTGAAAGCAGTTGGTGGTTGGGAACAGGTATTGGAAATTGCCGGTGCTACCAAAACCAATGAATATGGAGATACCATGGTTAACCTAATCAGAGATAACCGTGATGCAAATTTCCCATGGTTGGGAGCATTGATTGGTTCTGCAGTAATTGGTTTCTGGTACTGGTGTACCGACCAGTTTATTGTACAACGTGTGTTATCGGGTAAAGATGAGACTCAGGCTCGTAGAGGTACTATCTTTGGCGCTTACCTAAAACTGACTCCTGTATTCTTATTCCTGATTCCGGGTATGATCGCTTATGCTATGAGTGCTAAAGGTGGAATTATCTTAAACGGACAAGAGTATGTTTTACCAAGTGCTGATGCTGCTTTCCCATCGTTGGTAACACAGTTGTTACCTGCTGGTGTTAAAGGTTTGGTTGTATCTGGTATTTTGGCTGCTTTAATGAGTTCATTGGCATCGTTGTTTAACTCATCAGCAATGTTATTTACCATTGACTTCTACAAGCGTTTCAAACCAGAAACTCCTGAGAAGAAATTAGTGAAAATTGGTCAGATTGCAACGGTTGTAATTGTATTATTGGGTATTCTTTGGATTCCAATTATGCGTAGCATTGGTGATGTATTGTATGAATACCTGCAAGATGTTCAATCAGTATTGGCACCAGGTATCGCAGCTGCCTTCTTAATGGGAGTTCTTTGGAAAAGAGCAACTGCAAAAGGTGGTATGTGGGGTCTATTATCTGGTTTTATTATCGGATTAACCCGTTTAGGTGCGAAAGTATATTACTCATCAACGGCTGATGCTGCAGATAGTTTATTTAAATCAGTATTTTATGATACTAACTGGCTGTTCTTCAGTGGTTGGATGTTGTTAATCTGTTTGGTTGTGGTATTTGTAGTGAGTTTGGTAACCGAAGCTCCAAGTGCAGAAAAAATTCAGGGCTTGGTATTTGGTACTGCTACACCAGAACAAAAAGCAGCGACACGTGCCAGCTGGGGTAAGTGGGATGTAATTCACACTGTAATTATCATCGCTTTAACAGTTGCGTTCTATATTTATTTCTGGTAACATTTAATTACTTAGTTGATGTTAGAACAATTAAAAGAAGAAGTTTTTAAAGCCAATCTTGAGTTGGTAAAACATAACCTGGTAATCTTTACCTGGGGAAATGTGAGTGCGATTGATCGTGAATCAGGATTGGTTGTGATCAAGCCTAGTGGGGTTGAGTACGATGTAATGAAAGCATCAGACATGGTGGTTGTTGATTTGGATGGAAAAGTGGTTGATGGAAACCTGAAACCTTCGTCTGATACACCTACTCACCTGGAGCTTTATAAAGCATTTCCTGAGATTGGTGGAGTAGTTCATACGCACTCAACTTATGCAACAGCATGGGCTCATGCAGGGTGTGATATTCCTATTTTAGGAACTACTCAGGCTGATTATTTCTATGGTGATATTCCATGTACCCGCGATATGACTCCTGCAGAAATAGAAGGAGCATATGAAAAAGAAACAGGCACGGTTATTATTGATACGTTCAAGAATATTAATCCAATGCATGTTCCTGGAGTAATTGTGAAAAACCATGCTCCATTCTCATGGGGTAAAGATGCACATGATGCTGTTCATAATAGTGTGGTGATTGAGCAAGTAGCCAAAATGAATTCAGTGGCTCTTCAAATTAATCCACGTGCTACTATGAATCCGTATCTGACAGAAAAACACTTCAACCGTAAACATGGCGCTAATGCTTATTACGGACAAGGATAGGTGAAGAAATTAGTATCAAGACATAAGTACAAGCATATTACCTTGTGCTTAGTCTTGATACTTAATTCTCTGTACTTGATATTAAAAAAATGAAAGCAGTTAAGATTTCCGGAATTAGAAAAATTGGAGTTTATGATGTTAAGGAGACTAACATTGTAAAAGCTGATGAAGTTAAAGTGGCTATCAAATCCGTAGGAGTATGCGGTTCTGATATTCATTATTATAACGAAGGAAATATTGGTTCTCAAGTAGTCGAATATCCCTGGGGAGTTGGACACGAAGCTTCTGGTGAAGTGCTGGAAGTAGGAGCCGAAGTAAAAGATTTAAAGATTGGCGATAAGGTAGCCATCGAACCGACAGTTTATTGTGGTGTTTGTTCAGAGTGTTTAAACGACAGAAGACATACCTGTTTAAATCAGAAGTTTTTAGGTTGTCCGGGGCAGATGGAAGGTTGTATGAGTGAAACCTTTGTAATACCACAAATCTGTTGTGTAAAAGTTCCAGATCATTTGACTCCACAATTGGCAGCATTTGCAGAACCCCTTTCAATTGGATTGTATGCATACAAGCTCTCAGCAATGCATCAAAAAGACTTTAAAGTTGCCATTTTAGGAGCAGGACCTATCGGTTTAACAGTGCTGGCCTCTTGTCTGCATGGAGGGCAAAAGCACATTACCGTTATTGAACCACTGGAATATCGTAAGCATTTTGCTAAAGAATGCGGAGCAGCTTCAGCTTTTACTCCTGATGAGGAAGTAGAAATAAAAAAGCAGGCTGAACTTGGATATGATGTGGTGTATGAATGTTGTGGAAAACAGGAAGCCCTCGATCAGGCTTTAAGAATTCTTAAGCCGGGAGGAAAGTTAATGTTTGTTGGTATCCCCGAAACTCAGTCATTGAGTTTTAATATGGATATGATGCGTCGCAAAGAGATCTGTGTTCAGAATGTCCGTCGTCAGAACAATAGTTTTGAAGAAGCTATAGATATGATAGCAGGTAATCCGGATTATTATCAAAACATGATCTCTCATGATTATAAGGTGGATCAAGCCGGACTAGCTTTCGAGAAGGTAGCTGCATATAGTGATAATGTAATTAAAGCAATGGTTAATTTCTAGTTAACTGATTCAAAAAATAGAACAATGAAAAAACAATACGTAATAGGGTTGGATTATGGATCTGACTCAGCAAGAGCCTTGATTGTAGACGTAAATACAGGTGAAGAAATGGCTTCATCAGTAAAGTATTATCCACGTTGGATGGAAGGTAAATACTGTGTGCCTGCTCAAAACCAATACCGTCAGCATCCAAAAGATTATTTGGAGGTGATGGAAGCTACTATTGCAGAAGCTTTAGCCAAGTGTGATTCTTCAGTTGCAGAAAATGTAGTAGGTATATCATTTGATACAACCGGTAGTACTCCTGCTTTAACTGATGTAAACGGAACGCCTTTGGCAATGTTACCTGAGTTTGAGGAGAACCCTAATGCTATGTTTATTTTATGGAAAGACCATACTGCTGTTAAAGAAGCAGATGAAATTAATGAACTGGCTCGTAAATGGGATGTAGACTTTACTAAATACGAAGGTGGTATTTATTCATCGGAGTGGGTGTGGGCTAAAGTTTTGCACACTTTGCGTAAAGATGAAGCTGTTAAAGCAGCCACTGCTTCCTGGATTGAATATTGCGATTGGTTACCTGCTGTACTAACCGGTAAAACAGCTTTGAATGAAGTGAAGAGAAGTCGTTGTGCTGCTGGTCATAAAGCTTTATGGCATACAGACTGGAATGGTCTTCCTCCCGAAGAGTTTTTGGTTGAGTTAGGTCCTGAATTAAAAGGATTACGTGAAAATTTATTTAAAGATACATATACAAGTGACGAGGCTTTCGGTACACTAACAGCTGAGTGGGCTGCCAAATTAGGTTTGTCAACTGATGTTGTTGTGGGGGTAAGTGCATTTGATGCTCATATGGGTGCTGTAGGTGCTGAGATTGAAGCTAATACATTTGTTCGTATCATGGGTACATCAACCTGTGATATTATGGTGGCTCCTGAAGATGAATTGGGAGACAAATTAATTCCTGGTATCTGTGGTCAGGTGGATGGTTCTGTAATACCTGGTATGATGGGATTAGAGGCAGGTCAGTCGGCCTTTGGTGATGTGTATGCATGGTTTAAACGTGTATTGGAATGGCCACTTCAATTTGTATCTAGCGAAGAGGAGAAGAAAGCCATCATGGATAAAATTATCCCTGCTTTGGCTGATGAGGCTGCACAAATTCCAATGGAAGAGTCAACTGTACTAGCTACTGACTGGTTCAATGGTCGTCGTACGCCAGATGCTGACCAAAATGTAAAAGGTACGATCACCGGATTAAATCTGGGATCAACTGCACCACGTATCTTCCGTGCATTGGTGGAAGCTACTGCATATGGTTCAAAAGCTATCGTTGACCGTTTCCTAGAAAACGGGGTTAAAGTAGACCAGGTTGTGGCTATCGGTGGTGTGGCTAAAAAATCAGACTTTGTAATGCAAACATTGGCTGATGTGTTAGGTATGCCAATTAAAGTGGCTCGTTCAGAGCAAAGTGTGGCATTGGGAGCTGCTATGTTTGCTGCTGTTGCAGCAGGTGTACATACTACAATTGCTGATGCTCAAAAGGCAATGGGACAGGGATTCGAAAAAGAATATTATCCAATTGCTGAAAATGTAGAGGCTTACAAAGCACTTTACGAAAAGTATATCAAATTAGGAAAACTTACTGAAGCAGGATTTTAGGCCTGCACTCGCTTGATTCATAATTACCGGGAGCCATTAACTTCTCCCGGTTTTTCTTAAAAAATCATATTGAAAGATGGTGTTAGGATTAGCCTCTGATCATGCCGGATACGAAATGAAGGAATTTGTAAAAGAACACCTTCAGAAAAAAGGTTTTACGGTGAATGATTATGGCACAAACAGTGGAGATAGTTGTGATTATGCCGACTATGCTCATCTCTTGGCAGAATCAGTTGAGAATGGAGTAAATCAGTTAGGGCTGGCATTTTGCGGAAGCGGTAATGGTATCAATATAAGTTTGAATCGTCATAAAAACATTCGATCAGCTTATTGCTGGAAAACAGAAATTGCACAGTTGGCTCGTCAGCATAACGATGCCAACATATGTACTGTTCCTGCCCGATTCATTGAAAAAGAGCTTTGTATCGAAATTATTGAAGCATTTTTAAATACAGCCTTTGAAGGTGGAAGACACCAGTGTAGAATAGAAAAAATTGAAATATTATAAACATTAACTAAGAATCGAACTATGGCAAGTGCTGCACAAAAAGGTGCTGATAACATTCGAATTTTATCAGCAGCAATGGTTGAAAAGGCCAAATCAGGTCACCCTGGAGGAGCAATGGGTGGAGCTGACTTCGTAAACATTTTATACTCTGAATTCTTAAAGTACGATCCGGCAAATATGACAAATCCATTCCGCGATCGTTTCTTCCTTGATCCTGGTCACATGTCACCTATGTTGTATAGTGTTTTGGCGTTGTCAGGATTTTACTCAACAGACGATCTTGCACAATTCCGTCAGTGGGATAGCGTAACTCCTGGTCACCCTGAAGTGGACGTGTTACGTGGTGTTGAAAATACTTCAGGTCCTCTTGGACAAGGTCACACAATGGCAGTAGGTGCTGCTATTACTGAGCGTTTCTTAGCCGCTCGTTTCGGTGAGTGGACTGCTCATAAAACTTATGCATTCATTTCTGACGGTGGTGTACAGGAAGAGATCAGCCAGGGTGCTGGTCGTATCGCAGGTTTCTTAGGTTTGAGTAACCTGATTATGTATTACGATTCAAACGACATCCAGTTGTCAACTACTGTTGCTGAAGTGACTGCTGAAGATGTTGCTAAAAAATATGAAGCCTGGGGATGGAGTGTTGTGACTATCGACGGTCATGATGAGGCTCAAATCCGCAAAGCGATTGTTGATGTGCAAGCTGAAACAGAAAAACCAACCCTTATCATTGGTAAAACAATTATGGGTAAAGGTGCTGTTACTGCTGCAGGCGAAAGCTTCGAGCGTAAAACATCAACTCACGGACAGCCTCTTTCTGCTGCTGGTGCCGATTTCAAAGCTACTATCGCTAACTTAGGTGGCGATGGTGATAATCCTTTCGTTATCTTCCCTGAGGTTGCTGAAACTTACGCTAAACGTAAGGAAGAGTTGAAAGCATGGGCTACAGAGCAAGCAGCTACTCAAAAAGAATGGGCTGCTGCCAATCCTGAATTAGCTGCTAAATTAGACCAATTCTTCTCAGGTAAATTACCTGAAATCGATTGGGCCGCTATCGAGCAAAAAGCTAACTCAGCTACTCGTGGTGCTTCAGCTACCGTATTATCTGTATTGGCTGATAAAGTAGAAAACATGATTGTTGCTTCTGCTGACTTGGCTAACTCTGATAAAACAGATGGTTTCTTAAAGAAAACAACTGCTTTCACTAAAGGTGATTTCTCTGGAGCCTTCTTCCAGGCTGGTGTTTGTGAGTTAACAATGGCTGTTATCATGAACGGTATGGCATTGCACGGTGGTGTGATTCCTGCTTGTGGTACTTTCTTTGTATTCTCTGATTACATGAAACCAGCGGTTCGTTTGGCTGCTTTGATGCAATTGCCGGTTAAATATATCTGGACACACGATGCTTTTCGCGTAGGAGAGGATGGTCCTACTCACCAGCCGGTAGAGCAAGAAGCTCAAATCCGTTTGATGGAGAAATTGAAAAACCACCACGGCGAGAATTCAACTTTAGTTCTTCGTCCTGCTGATGCTATCGAAACAACTGTAGCATGGAAAATGGCGTTGGAAAATACAAAAACTCCAACTGCAATGATCTTCTCTCGTCAGAATATCACTGATCTTCCAGCTGCATCGGGTAACCGTTACGAAGAAGCTCTACAAGCTGCAAAAGGAGCTTATATTGTTGACGATTGCGAAGGTACTCCTGATGTAATCTTGTTGGCTAGTGGTTCTGAGGTGGCTACTTTGGTTGAAGGTTCGGTTAAATTAAAAGCTGACGGTGTAAAAGTACGTATCGTATCAGTTCCTTCTGAAGGATTATTTACATCTCAATCAAAAGAATACCGTCAATCAGTATTGCCTGCCGGAGTTGCTAAATTCGGTTTAACTGCTGGTTTACCTGTAACCCTTGAAGGTTTAGTTGGTGCCGACGGTTTTGTTGCCGGTTTGGATCATTTTGGTTATTCAGCACCTTACACAGTGTTGGATGAGAAATTTGGTTTTACAGCAGATGCTGTATACAAAAACGTTAAGACGTTATTGGGTTAATTTAGATAAACATGTTTGTAAAGCCGGCGTAGGAAACTATACCGGCTTTTTTTTGTGCCAAAATGCCAAGACATTTGTATGGAAGAACAGCTAAACGAAGTCTTTGACTACGTTTGATATGTTTAGTAGTGTGTGACTACTATAACTTATACGCATACTTGTGCATTATTAGTTATCAACTGCTTATTTAACAGACGAAGTTGCAAACTTGGGCGGGTTAAGGACCGTATGTTACAATCTATTTGGCAGGAAGTACAATAACATCTTCAAATAATAAATTCGTCATTATTAATACATCATCTTTCACCAATTGTACATATCCCGTAATTAAATTATAACCAACTTCATAGTTGTCAATAGGCAATTCGACTTCCAAACTGTTTTTTTCAAAAGTGTATTCAATATAACCAGCCTCAAGACTTAAGTCATTTTTTAACTTTCCAACTTTCAACTTCATAATACACCCATTTATATTTGGAATTGGTATTTTAATTTTAGCAATCAAAGTGTCTCCAAAATAAATTGTATCAGGCATGTCAACATAGTGATATGCATTATGGATACTAGTAGTATCTATTGTATCATCTACAATATCTAAATTGCCAATAGGAACTTTTTTCGTAATATGCCCACTGTCGTTAAGTTCTAGCAAGTTATAAAACTCCATTGTTTTATTTTGGTCGATCACAATTTCAATTTGTTGCATTGCTTTTCTATTCTCAAAAGCAGTGCAATATATCTTGTCACCTTTAGAAAGATAAGTTATATCCTTTTCAATTAGTGGTTTACCCATTATCCAAAAAATTTCTGAGTCTATATTGCCTGAGGAATTGTAAAAATATTCAATACCATGTACTTCTCCATGATTAAAGGGCTGAACTATACGACTTCCATCATCAAACATAACATAAACGTTTCCATGTTTTTGGCCGTGTATATAATTCGTTTCCGAATAATAATCTTCACCTAGATTCTTTTTATAACAGATGCCATGCTTTTTATTTTCTTTGTCCAGATATATAACTTCTACAATAGTGTCATTATGGAATTTAATAATTTTTGAAGGGCGAGAATCTTTAAAGTAAGTGCTTTTAATTAAAACTCCATTACTATCATATTCATGCAGAGGCTTTCCTTTTTCTGTGCAGGAAAAGGAAATTGTACCTATTAATAAGACGTAAAAAAAGGCTAGTTTCATGTTTATTATCTTTGAATTCTTTTGATTTTGGTCGAATATATTAGCGAAGTTTTTGACCCTTTGATCTATTTAGTAGTCTGTGAATAAGATACATTATGAGATGAACCTGAGCATTGGTAGTTGCAAACTACTTAATAAGTTTAACTTAATTACAAATTACGCCGAGCGTTGAATTAGTATTTAAGTTTCTGGTGGTCCTGTCGAGTATCCCAGAAGGTCAACAAGATAATCTCCTTCTTTTTTAGCATAACCTTATAAAACAAATAGTTGTGTTTTGTTACAAGACCTTTTCGAACATTCTTTACGCGTGATGTTTCAGTAAATGATTGAGGATGTTTTTTAATAACATTAAGTACTTCTTCTGTTTTATCAATGAAGCTTTTAACTTCATTAATACTCCAGTTTTCATGCAGATAATCCAACACTTTGTAATAATCCAGCTTTGCTTGTGCAGACCAGGTTATCTTCATCTTACAAGCCGTATTTTTGTCGAGCCTCTTTCATAACATCTTCATGAAGCGTCACTTCTCCTCGGTCGGCTTCTTCAATACCTGCTTCAATAGCTTGCTGAACGGACAAAGGCAGTTCATCCCACCAATCAGTTTCTTTATGGTGCTTAAGCAATCGGCTCACCTTTTCCAATAATTTCGGTTGATCCGTATTTAATATCATCTGGACTAACTCCAGTTTCTTAGCTTGAAGATTCATAGCAATCAATTTTGTATCTGTTACAAAGTTAACGATTTATATTTAGTTTTAGTTTCCTGTAAAAGGAGGTGATATTCCAGTTTTTAGGAGTATCCAAATTTTTCAACTGGTAACCCTAATGCTATCTTGTGAATCTTTCGCGTGGCTGCCTAATTAAAATCAACAAGCCAAAGATTTTAAGAAAACACGCATAATTTGCATGGTTTAAATATTTAGTATTTGCACTGATTGTTAATTATCTGCTTCAGATAGGAAACTAGTTTTACTTGCACTATAAATGTAATTAATGTTTAGTTGCCTCGGGACGTAATTACGCTCTAGGAGGTAACCGTTACGAAGAAGCTCTACAAGCTGCAAAAGGAGCTTATATTGTTGACGATTGCGAAGGTACTCCTGATGTAATTTTGTTGGCTAGTGGTTCTGAGGTGGCTACTTTGGTTGAAGGTTCGGTAAAATTAAAAGCTGACGGTGTTAAGGTACGTATAGTATCAGTTCCTTCTGATGGATTATTTACATCTCAGCCAAAAGAATACCGTCAATCAGTATTGCCTGCCGGAGTTGCTAAATTCGGTTTAACTGCCGGTTTACCTGTAACCTTAGAAGGGTTAGTTGGTGCCGACGGTTTTGTTGCTGGTTTGGATCATTTTGGTTATTCAGCACCTTACACAGTGTTGGATGAGAAATTTGGTTTTACAGCTGATGCTGTATACAAAAACGTTAAGACGTTATTGGGTTAATTTAGATAAACATGTTATGATAGCCGACAGGAGATGTTCTGTCGGCTATTTTTTTTATTGATGCGGAAGTGATTGATGTATAGGTCATTGTTTTTGTCTTTTTGTTAGGAGTAAACTAAATCATGGTTAGATTTTTTGATAGAGAATTTAATAAGTATAATTTTATCCGGCGCTTTATTCAATGAAAAAACAATGAAGAAGTTTCTTAATTTTCTATTAGAGATATTATTATATTCTTTATCATACATACCTTTATGGATATTCTATTTGATTTCGGATGCTTGTGCATTTATTTTATGTTATGTAATTAGATACCGAAAGAAAATAATCTTAAGTAACCTAACTAGTGTCTTCCCGGAAAAGGATGAGAAAGAGATAAAACAAATCGTAAAGGGTTTCTATAAGTATTTTTGCGATTTAGTATTTGAGTCTTTAAAGGCTCTAACAATATCGCCCAAGCAACTTATTAAACGTTTTAAAATAACGAATCCAGAACTCTTGGATGAGTTAAAACAAAATAATGAAAGTGCAATTATTTATGCGGCTCATTATGGTAATTGGGAGTGGTTTGGTAGTCTTCCGTTAGTGCGCCCTTATAGTTTTACAGCCTTGTATCAGGAGCAAACCAGTCAATTTTTTGATGAATTGATATTGAGAATGCGAAGCCGTTTTGGAGTTAAATGTGTTGAATCTAAATATGGATACAAAACTATATTACAATATAAAAGAGATGGTATTGTATCATTTAATCTGATTATTGGAGACCAATGTCCTTATTATAAAGCATCAAGAAGTTGGGTTCAGTTTTTAGGTAAAGAAACCGCATTTTTGAAAGGGGCTGAAGTGATGGCTTCCAAAACAGGACAAGTCTTGTTATTTCCATTTATTAAGGTTGTTAAAAGAGGCTATTACGAAGTAACTTTTATTAAGCTTACGAATAGTGAGGATGGGATAAAGGATAATGGAGGAATCAAAGAATTTGCCCGTGCTTTGGAAGAAAATATCAGATATGCACCTCAGTTTTGGTTGTGGAGCCATCGTAGATGGAAATTAAAAAAGAGAGAAGGCGAATTATAGCTAACTCATATTCTGCATCATATTCAAAATATTAATAAAACAGTAATTACTAAGTGATAATATTTGGTATGATTTTGTACATCATTTAGCGTCTTTTTAATTCTTCTAAATAAGCTAAGTGATTTTTAATTTAACTAAATTAATGTATTTTCAACTTGCATTAGCGACATGTTGCGATAACAATTTGTCAAATATTTGTAAGGGTAAGTAAAGTAACATTATTTGTTTCTGTGGAAGGTAGATTCTTATTTGTATCTCTTGTTGTTGCGATTAGTAATTACTAATAACAGAAACACGCATTTATTATGCCTAAATTATTTTTTGTTCTTGTATTCTTTACTTTTGTTTCAGTAGCATTCTCTCAACAGATTCCTTCGCAGCAAGTAATGGAAGAAGCCATGAAATCCTATGACGAAGGAAAGTATGACCTGGCGATCAGTCAGTTCAGAACCATTCATGAAAACGACTCGAATTACCAATGGATGCTCGCCGAACTGGCCATGACATACATGCAAAAAGGTGAGAATGACAGTGCCATTATGATAGCTGATCAGGGATTAAAGCTGAAAGGTGATAATGTTATGCACCTGATGCGAACCAAAGGAACTGCTTACGATAATATAGGTGATACAGATATGGCAATAGCTGTGTATAAACAAGCCATTGAAAAGTTTCCTTTTGAACCATTGTTGTATTTTAATCTTGGAATTACCTACTACCGATTGGAAAATTATAATGATGCTTTAGCCTGTTTTCAGGAGTCAGCCACTGGCAATCCATATCATGCTTCAAGTCATCGAATGCTGGCTATTATGGCTGCACGACAAAAGATGTACACCCGTGCTTTGTTATCACTGGAGACTTTTTTAGCGCTCGAACCCAATAGTCAGCGAAGCAATGCAATGCTGGTTTATCTTGAGAATTTTTCAGGAAACTACCTTGATACTACCATGGGGCAGTTTATCGAGCCAATAATAGATAATTCATTATTCGAAGAAGTTGATCATTATATCAAGGCGAAGATTGTATTAACCAATCGATATCCTTCAATAATCGATTTTAATGCCAATCTGGTTAAGCAAACTCAAATGGTATTTGATGTACTTCCCTTAGATCAAATGCAGGATGATTTCTGGGTAAAGATGTATTATCCTTTCTTTCAATCGATCAAGCAAGGTGGACATTTGGTGCCATTGTTGAATACTCTGTTGCTTTCTACTAATGCAGAATCAGTACAGAAATATTTCTCAAAAAACGAGAAGGATCTGAAGGCTTTTTATTCAACCGGATCTCAGTTATCATATATAAAGCAAAAACGACAGGCAAATCTTGATGGGGAAGATAAACCATATGATTTTGCTTATTTCGACAATGGAAAGATTTATTCCATAGGTGATGTAAATGATCAGAATGAAGAAACAGGTCCTTGGGAGTACTTTTATTCGAATGGAATGTTCCAGGCCAAGGGCAGTTTTGAAAAAGGAGAAAAGGTGGGGCCGTGGAGATATTTCTCTGCTAAAGGAGATTTGGAGTCGACTGAAACATATGTTGAAGGTAAGTTGAACGGTTATTACATAGGTTATTTCGATAATGGAAATAAAAGCGTAGAGATTCCTTATAAAGACGGGGAAGTAAATGGTTTGGTAACCTGGTATAATTATTTCGGAATGAAAAGTGACGAGGTGGAGTTTACCAACAGTGTTCGAAATGGCAAAGGAGTAAGTTATCACATTAACGGTAAGGTTAGAGATAAATTTAATTATAAAGAAGGTGAATTAGACGGACCTTATTATCGCTTTTTCAGTACAGGCGATACATCGTTGGTTGAATATTACAAAGATGGAAAGCTGGATGGATTATCGCGTGAATATTTTATGAATGGTCAGCTTTATGCAACCGGAATGTACAAAGATGGCAATCAGGATGGTCCGTGGAGCTTTTATTTTAGGAATGGTAATCTCAATTCAAAGGCCAATTATGTGGATGGTAAATTAAATGGAGTGTATAAGGTCTTCTATCATAATGGTATAATTGAATCAATACGTAACTTTAATTCTGACGGTGAAATAGAAGGGCAGCTGGCATTTTACAATCGAAATGGTGAGTTATATCTCGAAGAAATCTATAAAAATGGTGTTATTGTAAAGGTAGCATCCATTAATCGCAATGGTGAAAGGTATGCTGTTTCGGGAGATGATGAGGGAACCTTTAGCTTTGTTACCTACGACATAAACGGTAGAAAACTAACCGAAGGCCAGTTGAATAAAGGAAAATCAGTTGGTAAGTGGAAAGTGTTTTATAGAAATGGGCAACTCCAAAGTGAATATGAATATGTAGATGATCAGTTGAATGGAGATATGATCAGGTATTATCCAAATGGTAAGATAAGTGTGGTTACTCCATATGTTAACGGACAACTGGAAGGTAAATACACTGCTTATGAGAAAAACGGACAAGTGAAAACAGAAGGTTATTATAAAAATAATAATACCGACGATAACTGGTTTAAATATAATTCTAAAGGAGAGTTAGAAGGTCTTACCTATTATCTGAATGGAGAATCGGTAGGATATGATTATTCATATGGTGTAAATGGTAAACTTACTGAAAAGAGAAAGCTATTCCAGGGAAAGGTTCTAGATTATTTACAATTGAATGAAAATGGAGATACTATTTCTTATACAGATCTTGCTAAGGAGTCTGTTGTCAATCTTTGGGGAGACGATGGAAAGTCTAAGAATTGTGAGATAAACACATTGGCAGGTATGTTTAATGGACCACTTTCATGGTTTTATCCTAGTGGAAATGTCCTTTCAAAAAGAATGATGGAAATTGGTGTTGCAGAAGGTGACTATGTTCGTTATTACGAAAATGGTAAACCGGCAGCTAAAGGAAAATATCTGAATGGTGAGCAGACAGGGATTTGGGATTATTACCACGAAAATGGTGCAAAGGAAATGATATGTAATTATTATTCTGACGAAAAAGATTCAATCTGTACATCATGGCATGAAAATGGCCAACTGAAAGAAAAAGAAGAATACTTTATTGGCGAGTTACAAGGAGATTCCTATCAATATGATGATTACGGCGAACTAATGATCAAATTAATTTATGATGCAGATGAATTAATTGGATATCAATATAAAAAACATGGTGCTTTGTGTGATACCATATATGTAAAAGGAGGAGACTTTACCATTGAGGCATACTATGATAATGGTCAAAAGAGCTACATTTCAGATTATAAAGACTACCTGCAGAATGGAAGACTTATAAAGTATGATAGTAAAGGTCAGCTCCGGCTTAAAAAAGAAATGAAAGATGGAATGTCCGAAGGAATTACCGAAGTGTATTACAGTAATGGAACATTGAAAAGTAAATATACCAGCATTGCCGATCTAAGAGAAGGGGAAGAACAGCAATACTATGAAACCGGTAAGCTTAAAAAGACTATAAACTGGAAATCAGATAATGAACATGGAATAACGACCTTTTACAACTCTTCTGGAAAAGTGACCAGGAAGGTGAACTATATAAATGGACGATTTACAGAGGTGAAAAGCTAGTGAGCATGAGAAAGAGATTATTGTTAATGATCGTTATTGTACTTTCAGTTGCCATCAATGCAAAAGAAAGCTACGATTTTGAAAAGTTAAAAAAAGAATACTCGAAGTATAATGCAGTCATAACTGAAAAAGAGGAAGTATTTGTATTTGATATTGTTGATGATAGTTTGAATGTTACTCAAACTGTGAAACGTGAAATGTTAATCCTGAATGAGTATTCAAAAGAGTTTACCAACGATTTAATTAGTTTCAGTTCATTTTGTCAGCTGGTTGATAAGGATGCTTACACAATGGTTCCCAATGGTAATAAGTATCAGAAAGTAACCGTTGATAATTTCAAAGAAACACACAATACAGACGGTAGTGTGTTTTACGATGATTCAAAACTGGTACAATTCTCATTTCCATCGTTAAAGGAAGGAGCACTTACATCACTTGAATACAAATTTGTATATAACGATGCTCATTTTTTACGCAGTGCATATTTTCAGTCATATATTCCGGTAATAAAATCAAAGGTGGTATTGAAAATAAACCGTGATATTGATGTTGGTTATTTTCTTCGCAATACTGATGGTTTTAATCTGATAACAAAGGAATATTCGAAAGGAAAGTATAATTACATTGAGCTGGAAGTCAATAAAATTGATCGCTTCGAATACTACGGTGGTAAATATTTTTCAATACGACAATTTAGTCCTCATATAATGGCCTACATTAAAGAGGTGAACCTCAATGGCAAGAAAGAAAAGTATTTTGGAACGGTAGATGATTTGTACGGCTATATGCATCAATATATTGTTGATGCCAATACTGATGAATCAAATGAGCTGAGACAATTGGTTGAAAAGCTGACCAAAGGTTTGAGTGATGATGATAAGGCACGTCAGATATATTATTGGGTTCAAAATAACATTAAGTACATTGCTTACGAAGATGGTTATGACGGTTTTAGACCAATGAAAGCTGTTGATGTATTTAAAAAGCGTTTTGGCGATTGTAAAGGTATGTCAAGCTTAATTCGTAAAATGCTGTTGTTATCCGGTTTAGAGGGGAAATTTGTTTGGGTGGGCACACGTCATCTGCCATACAAATATACCGAAACCCCATTAACTTCGGTTGACAATCACATGATTGCAGGATATCAGAAAGGTGATTCAGTTATTGTGATGGATGGCACCTTTAAATACCTCGATTATGGAATTGTTCCTTATCATATACAGGGTAAACAAATATTGGTTGAACAGGATGAGAAAAATTATAAGATTGTTGAAATGCCTGTTTCACCAGCAGAGTACAGTGTTATAAAAGACTCAGTGAATATTACACTTGAAAATGATACTATAAAAGGAAAAGCCAAAAGAATTCATACTGGTTTTAATAAAGTTGAGTTGGCTTATGCTATGGATGGTGTTAAAGCTGATAAATACGATAAAAGTTTTAGCCGGTTATTCAATAAAGGAAATAATAAATTCAACGTTGATGATTATAAGGTTTATAACCTATTTGAGCATGATAAACCTGCCAAGATTGATTATGAATTTAAATTACAGGATTACTGCAAGCATTTCGAAGATGAAATTTATGTGAATCTGCATTTGGAGAAACCATATATGGAAATGGTGATTGATACCAGCAATATTTATGGACCTATCCAGAATGATTTTTATTGTACTGAGAAATACATCTCAGCTTTTGAAATTCCTGAGGGTTATGAAGTAA
Organism: Carboxylicivirga caseinilyticus; assembly: GCA_025499705.1. GTDB lineage: Bacteria > Bacteroidota > Bacteroidia > Bacteroidales > Marinilabiliaceae > Carboxylicivirga > Carboxylicivirga caseinilyticus. The sequence continues at coordinate 48,303 of JAFMVE010000007.1, read as the reverse complement.
GTTATGTGCCTGAAGATTCTCATTTTAATTCTGATTTATGCAGTTTTAATATTACCTATGAGAAGCAGGATAATAAAGTTATCATGAGCAATACAATCAGGTTTAATTTCTTTTACCTGATTGGCGATGATTTGAATACTTGGAATGAAATGGTGAATAAACTTAGAAAACAGTACCGATCCACATTAGTACTAAAAAAGATTTAGAATAAAGCTAACAACAATACAAATGAAACGGCCATATTAGATTTGATTTACCAATTTCTTTGGCTGTTCCATCTGACATTAAAATTATATAGATGAAATACCTGATATTATTAGCCTATAGTTTCTCATTGGTAACAGCGTTAGCTGATACAAAAGATAAGGTAACTCCACTTTGGGAGCCCAAACCTGAATATTCAGCTGTTGAACCTGAATATATGAACGAAAATGTTGTTGGGCTTTTACTCGATGAAAGACTGGATTACTATCATGATGAAGAAGGAAACCTAATAGGCAAACACACCATACATCGAAAATACAGGCTAAACAATGAAGAATCAATCAATAATTTCAATAAAATTTCAGTTTCGTTAAGAGATGTGATAGATGTACAGGAGATAAGAGCCAGAGTAGTGAAACCAAATGGGAAAGTGGTCGAATTTGATCAGAACAACATCAAAGAAATAAAAGAAGAAGGAAGTGGTAATGCCTATAAGATTTTTGCCATTGACGGAATTGAAAAGGGTGATGATGTGGAGTATTATGTCATTAATAAAGTCAGTTCCGATAACTTTGGTCGCTTGTATTTTCAATATAAATATCCGGTGCAACAGGCATATTTCGAGATGATTACTCCCAAAACCATTCTGTATGATTTCAAAGGATATAACGGAGTTTCAGATATAAGTCATTCGGTGTTGGACGATGAACGTAATTGCTATATCTGTGAAGAAACAAATATTGATGCATTGAAAGGTGAAAAATTCAATTATGACACACCTCGTCGTCAACGAATTGATTATCGATTAGACTATAATCTGGGCAGAAGTAAAAGTCAGTCGCTTACTTGGGATGATGCAGCTCAACGTATCTACGAGATGATGTATTTGAACAATGATGAAAAAACATTAAAAAAGTGGATTGCTGATATTGGAACTTTGCAAGGCGATAATGTTAGCAAAGCTGCTCATATAGAAGATTATCTGAAGAAAAATGTATTTATTAAGGAGTTTCATTCGCCTGAGTTTGATAATATTTCGTTTGTATACGAAAACAAGGTTACCAGTAGCAGAGGTATGGCAGGTTTGATAGCTAAACTATTTAGTTATTATGGCATCAATCATCAGATTGTTCTCACTTCAAAGCGGGATAATGTAAAATTCGATCCGGATTTTCAATCATGGAATTATCTGGAAGAATACCTGATTTATTTACCGGATGCAGTAACGTATATCGATCCGTCCAGTTATTCTTATCGATTAGGCTGTTTCGATGGAATGTGCTCGGCTAATTATGGTTTGTTTGTTGAATTGGTAAATATCGGCACTTTTCAATCAGCCATAGCTAAAATCAAATATATCCAACCAAGTAGTGCTGATGAAAATTATCACAATATGTACATTAATGTTGGGGTTGATGTGGATAAGGCTCAGGCCAAGGTAGATGCCTGGGTTGGATTTAAGGGTTTAAGTGGTGGATTTATTAGTCAGATTTATAATATGGCAGATGAACAGCAAAAAAAGAATATTCTTCAGAATATGATGACCATTGAAGCTCCTGAAACAGAGACTAGTCTTTTGGAATTATCAAAGCCACAGCCAGAACAGGATAAAATGGATGATGCCGATATGGTGATTCATTCAATTGTTGAAACCAATTCGTTTGTCGAACAAGCCGGAAATAAACTGCTCCTTCATTTGGGAAATACCATTGGTCCGCAAACAGAAATGTATTTCGAGGATGAAAGAAATCCTAAAGCAGAAAACGACTTTAATCGCTCTTACTACAGAGAAATTGTATTTACGGTTCCTGATGGTTATAAAATAAAGAATCCTGAAGCTTCTGTGATTTCAGTAATTGAAAAGGAAGGAGACGAAACCATATTTATTTTTGACTCTCAATATACTTATGAAGGTCAGGTTTATAAGGTTAAAGTTGACGAATATTATAAGGAAATATTTGTGACTGAAAACCACTTCGAAGGATTTAAAAATGTGGTTAATGCGGCTGCTGACTTTAATAAAGTGGTGCTGGTTTTAGAGCCAAAGTAGGTGGCGCTATTAAAATTTAGGAACCCAAGGTTCAATATTAATCGCCTCAATTTTATGAGGCGATTTTTTTTGTTTTCTAAGACCTTGAAATTCTGAATCCCGATTGGCTGATATCCATTTTAACAAAACGGGCACGGTCATTAACCGGATTTGTTGTCAGTGTATTTTTTATACGTGCTGCAGCTTCAGGGTCCTTTGCACAAATTACCATAAAACCACCACCGCCTGCTCCTAATAGCTTATGACCATAGGCAAGATCATCAATTTGATCAACAATTTTCTGTACTTCCGGAGTATTAACTCCAGAGTCAAGACGCTGATTCAATTTCCATGAATGGCTAACCATCTTGCCGGTTGCTTCAAAATCATAGCGTTGTATAGCATCGGCTGTTCGGTAGGCATGTTGTTTTATCTCCTGCAGAGTTTGTAGCCGCTGTCCTTCATTTAAGAACATTCCGCGCACAATATCCTGTAATACATTTTTTGCAACACGCGTGATACCCGTATAGTACAATAACCAGTTTTCTTTATAATCGGTTCCGGTAAATACCTGATCAGGCAACCAGCGAACATTCATCTTTTCCTGAGTTCCCGGCTCTGATTCCAATAGCTTAACTCCTGGCAATATTCCACCATACTGATCCTGCCATCCACCACCAGTTGTTAGTAATTGTTCCAAGATAAGTGTGCGGTGACAAATGGTTTGATGGTCCCACGATAAGCTGGCAAAATCGGCTAAAGTACCTAAAAGAGTAGCGGCCAAAATGGAGCTTGTTCCCAAGCCCGATCCTTTGGGTATGGCTGCCAACATCGATATTTCAAAGCCTCCTCCAAAATCGCTCAGTTGATCTTCGAGGCTTTTATATTTGAGTGCGCAAAAATCGGGGTGAAAACCAGCAAGACTTAAAGCAGCTTTCGGTATTGAGAAAGCCGATCCTACAGCATTATATTGAGCCAGATCTTCAAAGGTTGTTATAACTTCAGATACCCCATTGTCAATGGATCTAAGAGTAATTTTTTTCTCTGTTGACAATCGAATGTAAGCCTGAATTGGTGGCTGTTCGTTTAGTTCAACTGCCAGATTCATAACACTTCCTCCAAATTGCATACAGAAAGGTGGTGTGTCTGCCCATCCTCCTGCAAGATCCAAACGAGCAGGGCTACGGCCCCAGATAATCTGATCGGAATATATATTTAGTTGTGGGATTACCTTTGATGTTGATGAATCTTTTATGACGTTTTGAAGAATTTTAAAAGCAAGGTGCTCATCTTTTTCATATTCCAGTCCTTTATTCTTTTTTACTTCTGATCGAAACATAGAGTCAGAAAAACGAATCATCATAGATGTTGTTTCTTCGCTTATATTTGGCACATCAAGGTTATTTGACGCAAACTCCTTAGCTGTTTTTTTTAGGTCTGCCTGATAGAACACGCTTTTTGAGTAATTCTTTGCTAAAAATTTGAGATTTTCTTTTCTGAAAAGTCCTCGTTGTTTGTCTTCTCTGGCAAGATTTGCCTTAGCACTAATCATATCAGCAGATAAACGTTCAGATTGTAACCATAATTGCTTTATGTCTTCGTCCTTCGATGGGTTAATCATCCAGTTAATCAGATGCTCACTAATTTCATCTGACTTAATTAATGGGAAAATATTGGCAGCCTGAAGATCTGCTGTTTCCTCAAAGTTTATATCACTAAGTGTCAGGTTTCGCTCTTCTAACCATTGGCTGAAAGGTTGCCCCATCCATAAGGTCGAAGTATCAGATAAATCACCTCTGAATGCATCATCAATACCATACGGACGAATACACAATAGTTCATCGCCAACAGGAACAACATCAATGCAGACTCCGGCAGGAATATCAATATTCCAGTTGTTTTCAGATATTCCGGTTAAAACATGATTATGATGCAGACTCCAACCAGAAGGGATATGACTGTTTTCGATCCATATATTTTTATGCTCGTTGTTCCAGCTGATCTCCGTCAGTGCATTTTGTACGAAGAGCGAAGGATGTGCTTTTACTTTGTTGTGCCAGATGTTGCGTTGATCCTGAACACGATTTTGAATTTTTTCGGTTGATGTAATTAATTCACGCGAAGTTCCAAAGTGGTAGAATTCTCCTTTATCAAGAGGCAGAATAGCTACTGATAAGTCATTTATTTCATCCTCGTTTTGTGTAGGATGATCACCCAAACAGGTTCCAAACGAGCTGTATAAATCATAGAAATCCGGAATGTCGTTTGCAAATCCTTTCCCGGTCCAGCCGCTTTTCTTCATCAATAATTCAACAGCTCGGTCACTCAAAATCCAAACGCCAATATCCATCATAAAAAGATGGCTTCCTGTTAAATCTTCAATATCGTTGTGGGATGGTTTTTGAAGCATAAAATCCAGCTGTTGCGGATTGTTTCGGGGGGTGAAAAATACACCATGGCGCGATGCCAGATGTTGATCAACCCAAATGCCCAGACAAACCACATCTGCATTGGGTAATTCAAAGGGCAGGTCATCTGCCAAGATCATTACATCACCACTGGCAATTAAAGTGTTTTGGTTTTCATTGGATGCCTCCATCATTTTATCAAGAAGCGGGGTTTGTAAATCCAATAAAGTCTGATCCAGACTTTGACCACGACTCCATCTGAAGACAGGTATGGGCGATAATACCTTTCCTGCCGGAGCATAAGCTGGTAATCGTCTGCTTTGTCCTCCCGCATGTATAATTATCTTCTTTTCCTGTTTGAGATAGTTCCCAAGATTTGCATCTTTCCGGGTTTTAATATGTTCCGCTATCAGGTGTGCTGTTCCACCACCAGACCCAATTTTTGTGCCCACTGGGTCGGAAGCTACAAACCAGTTTTCAACTGAATGCTTTGTGATATCATGAAAAACAGAAACCAAATTCTCCGGTAAAGAAAGAAGATATTGCATTTTAATAAAGTCTATAAATTATAATGATAGAGTAGGGTTAACAGAAGTGCTAAGATAAGTAAATATTGAAGATTGTCTTAGGCTTACGCTTAGTTGATCTTAAATTCTTTTCTATATTTAGCAGGTGAGATCCCGGTTACTTGTTTAAATATTCTTGTGAAATGATATCTGTTTGTAAAACCAGTTCTGATTGCTATTTCATCCATGCTTTCATCAGAGTGATGCAGAAGTATACAAGCGTTATCAATTCTTTTTTGTCTCACATAGTTTTGTGGAGACATTCCTGTCTCTTGCTTGAATAATCGAGTGAATGTATTAGTTGCTAACCTGCATTTTTCGCTCAATGTATGATTACTTAAATGGTTACCAATATTATTCTCGATAAAGTTTAGAGATTCAAGAATGTGGTGATTTCCAGTGGGTAATTCCCATTGTTTTGTATTTACTTCTGCCAGTAAATCAATAATTAATGATTGAATGGTTAGTAAGGTGGAGAAACTAAATTCTTTATTATCAATACCAAGGTGTTTCGTGATAATATTAATCTTATTCATTAAATGCGTGCTAATGTCAAAGGTTAAGATACCGGGTGAAATATTATCGTATGGGAAACCAATGTTAAAATGAATATACAGGTGGTCAATATAAAGAGATGTCATTGAATTAGTGGATTGGTATTCTGAGGTTATTCTACCACCTTTTAAATCGTAACCTTTTGTAGGTATTTTATGATTAAACAAATGGGTGGAATAGGAGGTGTTTGGTGCAATCAGATAAATTTTATTGGGAAGTAATTCAATGGTTTTATCTCCAGATGTAATAAAAGCTCCTTTTTTATTATTGTAATAAATTCTCCAGTATGGAAAAGATAACTCTCTGTATTCCCATCTTTCAAGCCACCAATATCGACAACAATGTATTTGCAGATTGTATTTAGGAAAGTATTGAAGAATGTCGGATGGGTCGCCTTTGTATGGAAGATGAAGGGAGTTTTTCATTTACTGAATGTTTCAAATAGATACAAATATACAAATATTGGATATTTTATTTTTTATGGGTAAATGTGATTTTTGACCATATCAGTTACAATCTAAATACAAGTGAAATGGCAAACAGATTAATAGGCGATGTGCTCAAAGTTGGTATTCGACCAGTTATTGATGGAAGAGAAAGAGGGGTTCGAGAATCATTAGAACAGCAGGTTATGACTTTAGCAAAAGCTGCTGCAACTTTCATTGAATCCAATTTAAGATCACCTGGCGGTGAAAAAGTGGAGTGTGTTATTGCTGATACCTGTATTGGAGGAGTTGCTGAAGCAGCTATGTGTGCAGCCAAATTTAAAAAAGAAGGGGTTGGGGTATCAGTTACCGTTACTCCATGTTGGTGCTATGGAACGGAGGTGATGGATACAGATCCCTTGATTCCAAAAGCAATATGGGGTTTTAACGGAACAGAACGACCCGGAGCTGTTTATCTGGCAGCTGCACTAGCTGGTTATACTCAAAAAGGATTGCCGGCTTTCGGAATCTACGGACGTGATGTGCAGGATGCAGGTGATACAACCATCCCTGATGATGTAAAGGTTAAAATACTTCGTTTTGTTAAAGCTGCTTTAGCAGTTGCTCAAATGAACGGTAAATCATATTTATCAATTGGTTATAGCTCAATGGGAATCGCCGGATCAATGGTGAATTCAGATTTCTTTCAGGATTATCTGGGTATAAGAACTGAATTTGTTGATAGTACAGAAATTCTTCGTCGGATTGATGAAGGAATATTTGACAAAGGTGAGTTTGATAAGGCATTGCAGTGGACAAAGGAAAATTGCAAGGAAGGTGATGACAGAAATAAGCCGGAATTTCAGGCAGATAAGACACGAAAAGAGCATGAATGGGAAACAATGGTGAAGATGACTTTGATTTGTCGGGATATGATGATAGGTAACCCTAAACTGATTGAAATGGGGTATCGTGAAGAAGGCTTGGGTCGGAATGCTATTCTTGGAGGTTTTCAGGGGCAACGTCAATGGACCGACTATCAACCGAATGCTGATTTTACTGAGGCTATCTTAAATTCGTCTTTTGATTGGAATGGTATTCGTGAAGCCTTTGTTTTAGCCACAGAAAACGATAGTTTGAATGGTGTTGTCATGTTATTTGGTCATTTGTTAACGAATACTTCTCAGATATTTTCTGATGTGCGAACCTATTGGAGTCCCGAAGCAGTAAAGCGAGTTACAGGTAATGAACTAACAGGTAAGGCTAAAAATGGTATTATTCATTTGATTAATTCAGGTTCAACTACTCTGGATGCAACTGCCCAGCAAAAAGATGCTGAAGGAAAACCGGCAGTGAAACCATTCTGGGATATTTCAGAAGATGAAGTAAAAGCTTGTCTGCAGAATACCATATGGCCTCCAGCTAATCGCGAGTATTTCAGGGGTGGAGGGTTTTCTTCCCTGTTTAAAACGGCAGGAGAGATGCCTGTAACCATGAGCCGTATTAATCTGGTTAAAGGTCAGGGGCCGGTATTACAGATAGCAGAAGGTTGGACGGTTGAATTACCAGATGATATCCATAAGGTTCTTGATGAGCGTACAGATCCGACCTGGCCAACAACCTGGTTTGTGCCTCGTACCAATGGAACTGGTGCTTTTCAAGATGTGTATTCTGTAATGGCAAACTGGGGAGCTAACCATGGTGCCATCAGTTACGGTCATATTGGTGCCGATATGATTACACTTGCTTCCATGTTGCGTATTCCTGTTTGCATGCACAATGTTAACGACAATGATATTTTCAGGCCAAGCGCCTGGGCTTCCTTTGGTGAAGATAAGGAAGGAGCTGACTACAGGGCTTGTAATACTTACGGCCCACTCTATGGTATTTAATCTATCTCTCAGTTGATTCCCGAGTCTGATTTTTTTAATGATGACTCGGGGATTACTTAATTTTACTTGTATGGAACGTAAAGATATTGCCATAGTATTTGATTGCGGAGCAACCAATCTGCGAGTAATTGCAATGGATATTTATGGGAAAATACTGGCATCTGAGTCAAGGTCGAATGAAACGGATGCTGATCCCTACTGGTTGGGTGGAAGGATCTGGGATTTAGATAAATTATGGGGCAAGTTATGTGAATGTTCTCAAGGTGTAATTAAGCAGATAGATCCAAAGAGAATTGCAGGCGTAACTTTTACTACTTTCGGAGTGGATGGTGCTTTGGTTGATGCTAATGGAGATATTTTATATCCTGTTATTTCGTGGCAATGCGACCGAACTAAAACCATAATGGATAATATTGAAAAGTATTGCCCTTTAAATCGATTATATCAACTTAGTGGGACATATCCTTATGCCTTTAATACCATTAATAAGTTAATTTGGTTCAAAGAGAATCAAACGGAACTGATTACGAAAGCTTATCGGTTTTTATTCATGCCTTCATTATTGATTCAAAAGTTAACCGGAGCAATGCAGAATGATGCCACCATGATGGGAACTTCAATGATGACAGATCTCACTAACAGGTGTTTTTCAGATGAGATATTATCATGTTTGGATATTGATAAAAGTTTATTCGGTGAGATGGCTGAACCGGGAGAATTAGCCGGAACCATTCATGAAATAGGAAGTGAAACAACAGGTTTACCTAAAGGAACGCCTGTTTATTTTGCAGGCCACGATACACAGTTTGCTATCTTCGGAGCGGGTGCTAAGTTGAATCAACCTGTTTTAAGTTCCGGTACCTGGGAAGTATTAATGGTTCGTACGGATCATTTCACTGCCACAAAATCAGAATTGGATCAAAATCTAACAACAGAAGCTGATGCTGTTAAAGGTTTCTTTGATATTGGACAAAACTGGTTGGGATCAGGAATACTGGAATGGTTTTCCTCCAATTTTTATCCTGGATTAAAAGGTGATGAACTATACGATACAATGATATCAGAAGCCTCTGATATCAAGACGGGTGATCATGGACTAACTATTTCACCAGCTTTTTATGATGATGGTATAGGTAAAGGTGGTGGCATAATTTCTGGTTTAACAATTAATACGAAACGAGAGGAAATATACAGGGCATTATTGGAGAGTCTGGCTCTTCGTTTGCGCGAAGGAATAGTTGCTATTGAGAAGGCTGGCAGTTTTACAGCCGAGAGTGTACTTTGTGTGGGAGGTGGTTCCAGAAATGCTTTGTGGAATCAGTTAAGAGCTAACGCAATTCAACGACCTTTACATGTTGTCGATCAAAAAGAAACCACTGTTTTAGGTGCTGCACTTTTTGTTTTTAAAGGGGCAGGAATATACTCATCTTCTGAAGAAGCTTTGAATGTAATTAAAAGTAATTCAGAAATCTTTTTACCTAAAAATGACGAATCTTCTTTGTGGGACCGTTTATTTATGGAATATTTAAAGTGTAAACATAAAGATTAATCAAATGCTGAAAGGAATATCACCACTAATTAGCCCTGACTTATTAGCTGTGCTTGCCCGAATGGGACATGGCGACGAAATTGTTTTGGCTGATGCCCATTTTCCCGGAGAGTCTTTTAATTCAAATGTGTTAAGGGCAGATGGAATAAAAATTGCTGAATTACTAAAGGCTATTCTTCCTTTATTTGAACTGGATGCTTACGTTAAGACTCCTTTGATTATGATGGCAGCTGTTGAAGGAGATGAACTTGATCCTCAGGTTGAAGATTGCTATTTAAAGGCAATTCATGAAACAAATCCACAAGTTACGCCCATTGAACGGATAGAGCGTTTTGCATTTTACGAGCGGACAAAATCGGCGTTTGCGGTCGTAATGACAGGTGAAACAGCAAAATACGGTAATATAATCCTTAAAAAAGGAGTTACTCCTGTAAGTTGAGATGTGTTTTTTGTAGTCTAATTGTTTAAATTCTATAAGTCTAATGTTCTAGAATCCCTTAAATCCCTTTAAAAATCCCTTTATGAATGCATCAAAAGCCAAGGTAGTTGAAAAAAAGTACCTGCTTACCTTTATTATAATCACAACATTATTTGCTTTATGGGGCTTTGCTAATGATATAACCAATCCATTGGTGGCAGCCTTCAGAACCATAATGGAGATTTCCAATTCAAAAGCAGCATTGATTCAATTTGCCTTTTATGGTGGATATGCCACAATGGCAATTCCGGCTGCTTTATTTGTGCAAAAGTATAGTTACAAACAAGCAATATTACTTGGTTTAGCCTTGTATGCAATAGGAGCTCTTTTGTTTTGGCCTGCTGCTCAGTTCGAGGCCTTTGGCTTTTTTCTGTTATCATTGTATATTCTCACGTTCGGTTTAGCTTTTCTTGAAACAACTGCCAATCCGTATATTCTTTCGTTGGGTGATAAAAAAACAGCCACCCGAAGATTGAATCTGGCGCAATCTTTTAATCCATTAGGATCCATTCTAGGAATGACAGTAGCCTCGGAGGTTATCTTATCTTCTTTACAATCCGAAAAAAACAATGTTGATTTTTCTGCATTGGATTCAGCAACCAAAGCTATTCAGCGGACACATGATTTAATGGTAATTCGCAATCCATATGTGATTTTGGGCTTGGTAGTCATCCTGATGTTTATTGTAATTATGGTAACAAAAATGCCAAAGATTGGACATCAGAACGAAATTCATCCAATGAAATCATTTCAGCGATTAATTAAAAATAAAGTTTATCGCGAAGGTGTATTTGCACAGATTTTTTATGTGGGAGTGCAAATTATGTGCTGGACATTCATTATACATTATGCCGAGAATCTTGGAATTGATAAAGCTACTGCGCAGAGATATAATATGATTGCCATGGGTATTTTTATCGCTAGTCGCTTTATGAGTACCATGTTAATGAAGTATATAAGTAGTCAGCGATTGTTGTTTTTATTTGGCGTAGGCGGAATGTTATCAATTTCTGGAGTAATATTTATTGGTGGGATGGCAGGATTATGGTGCTTAATTGTTACTTCTGGATTTATGTCACTGATGTTTCCTACTATTTATGGGATCGCATTGGAACAAGTAAAGGAAGATTCTACATTAGGGGCGGCAGGTTTAGTAATGGCAATTGTTGGTGGAGCATTAATGCCTCCTTTGCAGGGATTAATTATTGATTTTGGAAAAGTCGCCTGGTTGCCAGCAGTAAATGCGTCTTTCATATTGCCATTTATCAGTTTTCTGGTTATATCAGTTTATGGTTATCGAGTATTAAAAGTTCATGGAATTTAATAAAGGATAGAAAGAATATTGCGAGACCTCTCACCTCTTGTTGAGAGGTTTTCTTATTTAATAGAGAAAATTTTCATTTTTTAAAGAATAGTTTTTTTAACAGGCCACTATTCTATATCTTAGGCCCACAAACTACTCCGGGTTTATATAGTCTTACAGTATAAAAGGTAAACTACTTTCACTATGTATCGGTTTCAATTAATAGTATTTCTCTCCATATTAAGTTTCAGTATCAAGGCTCAAAGAATTTTTGAATTTGATAAGTTATCGATTAAAGATGGTTTTTCATCCAGCAGAGCTAATTCAATTATTCAGGATAAGAATGGGTATATATGGATTGGTACCTGGAATGGCTTGAATAGATATGATGGATATGAAGTGAAGGAGTATATCCCCGATTTTCGTGATTCTGCTACGCTAAGTAACCGAGAGGTAGTTTCGTTATGTGAAGGTAGGGATGATAATCTATGGATTGGAACTACTTCGGGCTTAAATTGTCTGAATCTCAAAACCAACCGAATACATTCATATCCATTCCAAAACAGAATAATATCATTAATGGAAGATGATGAGGGTGATATCTGGATTGGTACAACCAATGGAGGTCTGCATATTTTAAATACAAAAACAGGTGAGATAAAGCAATATCTGGGTAATTACACGATAAGTGATATTTGCCAGGATTCGAGAGGTTTGTTTTGGCTGGCAACATACAATGGGTTAATTCGATTTGATAAAAAAAATCAGAGCAATCGGTTTTATTATCACGATGAGGATGATGATAACTCAATTAGTAATAATACAGTTACTCAGGTCAAAGAAAGTGCAGATGGTAATTTATGGATCGGTACATGGGGTGGAGGATTAAACAGAATTGAGGTTTATCCTCAGGTAGATAGTTTACATGTAACTCATTATAACTCTAATCCGCAAAATGGTAATTTCCCTTCTAATGTTATTTATCGGATTTTTATTGATGATTTTCAGAATATCTGGTGTGGAACATGGAGTTCTGGATTAATTCTGATAGAAGCTAAAGAACAGAAGAAAGATCCTGCAGATATTGTAATATCGCATTATAAGCAGGATGCCAATGATTTAAGTAGTTTGTCTGGTAATAATATTTCTTCCTTATTTGTCGATCGAACAGGTATTCTCTGGGTTGGTTCAGCTCAGATTGACAGAACATCAATCGTGAAGAATGGAATTAACCGTTTTAAAATAGAGGGTGAAACAGCCGGAAAGTTTGCTTTTCGAAATGTACGTTCCTTTGCACAGCAGGATGAGTATATATGGGCAGGTACTTCTGTTGAATTAAAACTTTATAAAAAGAATAATGAAGGGTATGAATATGTGAAGGATATACCAGATTTTTCTTATCAGCATAATGGTTATGAATTTGCTTCCAGTTCAATTGTGTCATTGGAGTATAATAAACATGGATTATGGGTTGGAACCGATGATGCAGGTTTGATTTTTTATCCGGGAAAGAGTGCTGTGGAAAAAAAGAACCCTGCTTTCAGGTATTTCAACACTGCTACCAATCCTGCATTACCCAGTAATAAAATTAATGTACTGAAGTCATCACGAAAGAACGAAAATGTTCTTTGGGTTGGAACTCAGCAAAACGGAGTAGCTAAATTGACTTATCAGGACAATAAGGTTACGACCGAATTTATATATAGCGGATCAGATAATAAGCATCTATCTGACAATAACATTCGAACCATTTATGAAGATCGGGATGGATTTGTGTGGATCGGCACACAAAACGGGTTAAACTGTTATGATCCGAAGACTGCAGAAATCAAAAAATATTTTCACTCTTTTCATGAAGCTAATGCAATCAACGATAATGTGATCAATGTGTTGTATGAGGATCAAAGCGGTAATCTTTGGATTGGGACTAATTCAGGGTTAAATCGTAAGTATATTGATCGATTGCCGGATGGAACAGAAAAGATTGCTTTTGAAAGTTATCCTCATTCAGCTGAAATAGGAAACAGCATTATTACCAATATTCTTGAGGATGAATCGGGTTTGCTATGGATTAAACCTTATCGGGGTATTGTTAAGTTCAGTCCTCAAAGAGAAAGGGTTATCAAGAGTTACATGACTAAGGAATATCTGACCTTGTCGGTAGAGACCAATGCTGGATTAAGAACTTCTGACGGAAAAATCTTTCTGGGAGAAGATGAAGGTTTTATCTATTTCTATCCAGATAGCCTGTTTAAAAACTCGATGGCACCAAAAGTTTGTATTACCGATTGTATCGTATTAAATCAAAGTGTTCTTAATCATAAAAACAAGGAACGGATTCTGGGCGATACAATTGTTAATTCAGTACCATTTATTAACGATCTGCATTTCTCTTATAAGGATCAGGTAATAACTTTCATGTTTTCGGCCATGGATTATAAAGATCCACAGCGAAATGTATATGCTTATTTTCTTGAAGGATACGATAATATATGGAATGAAGTAGGTACCAGGAATTCTGCTACCTATACCAATATACCTCCGGGAGATTATATTTTTCATGTAAATGCGGCTAACAGCGACGGGCATTGGAGTGAAGAAGCCTATTCGATACGTTTTAGTATTACACCTCCATGGTGGAAAACCATATGGGCATTAATAGGATATGCTATTATTATTATCGCTACTCTTTATTTCTTTAAGGAATACTCATTAATACAGGTCAGAGAGAAGAGTAGAATAAAACTGGAGTTGTTACAGAAAGAAAAGGAACAGCATTTGAACGAGTTAAAAACGTTGTTCTTTACTGATATAACCCATGAATTCAGAACACCTTTAACCTTGATTCAAGGTCCGGCAGAAGAATTGAAAAAGCTGGGCAAAGAATCTCCATATATGGTAAAACAAGCCGATCTGATACTAAAAAATACTAATCGCCTGTTGCGATTGATCAACCAGTTAATGGACTTCAGAAAAATCGATCGGGGTAAAATGGATTTGCAATTGCAGGTTTGCAATGTTAGTCAGTTGATGAAGGATTTACATGATTCGTATAAAGGAATGGCTGAAACCAGGGGAATCGATCTTGAATTAGAAATGACTCAGGACAAGTTAATGGCTTATGTCGATGGTGATAAACTTGAAAAAATCATGTATAACCTGGTTTCTAATGCGTTTAAGTATTCTGATGACAACGGAGAAATAACCATTAGAGCAGCCATCGAGAAAGATGAAGAAGATAAAGAGGTTTTAGCAATAGAGGTGGAAGATGATGGAATAGGTATTGATGAAGAAAATAAAAAGAGAATATTTGAACGCTTTTTCCAGACTCACCAGAAACGTACCCATAGTACAGGTGGAATTGGTTTATATTTATCCAAAACATTTGTAGAGCAACATGGTGGAACCATTGAGGTAGACAGTGATTATGGACAGGGAAGTTGTTTCAGAGTTGTAATTCCAACCCGAAGCGATGAACTGGCTTCTCACATGTCAGAGGAGCCAATACCGAGTGAAGTTGATTATGATGTTGAGGTCAATGAAGTAGAGAATGTACCAGTTGTGATGCCCCATGATAGTGGTAAAGTGTTTGATGTTCTGATTGTAGAAGATGATTCGGATTTGAATGATTTCATTGTTTCGGGTTTGTCAAATGAGTTCAATGTGGTGGGTGTGTTTAACGGAAACGAAGGGTATTCGCAAGCTAAAGCCCTAAACCCTGATATTATTGTTACAGATGTGATGATGCCGGGAATTGATGGATTTGAAATGTGTCGACAAATAAGAAATGATATTTCTACCTCACATATTCCGGTTATATTCTTAACAGCCAAGACAATGGCAGAAGATGAGATACGGGGATTGGAACTGGGAGCCATTGATTATATTCATAAGCCATTTAATATTAATGCACTTCAGTTAAAGGTTCATAATATATTACAAGGTCGTAAGAAATTGCATGAGCATATTCGGAAGGAGCAAATATTGGAACCTGAGAATATTGAATTAACATCGCTGGATGAAAAGCTTCTGAAGGATGCTGTTGACGCCGTTAATAAATACCTTGATGATCCAACCTTTGATGTTGTGAAGTTTAGTGAAGTGATTGGTTTAAGTGCTAATCAGGCATATCGTAAGATAAAAGCCCTGACAGGGCAGACAGTTAAAGAATTCATCCGTAATCAACGACTAAAGACAGCGGCATCATTGCTGTTACAGAAAAAAAGATCCATATCAGAGATCATTTATATGGTTGGATTCTCAAGTCCGTCTTATTTTACCAGATGTTTTAAAGAATTCTACAAGTGCACTCCAAAAGAATACATCGCCAATGATGGAAAAGTAGATCAGGCTTAAATTTTAGACAAAGATAGACTAGTATAAGATTTATGAGGTATTTGCATGTTAAGTGCTATACTTCTCGATTATGTACTAGTTTATGTATTGATTTCTTACATAAACAGGCATAGTATTTAAATACTTTTATCATTAGGAAAACAGTTGTTTTGCCATTGATAATGGTAGTAGTTAAAATTATGGGAATGTGTTTATTTAAGAAATTATCTGCTGGTTTGTTATTGGGTGCAGTATTATCAGCAGGATGCACGATGATTGGAAATAATAATTCAAAAGAAATATCTGAATCCTTTAAACCGGGTGAATTATGGTTAGATTCAGATAGTGTTCACATTAATGCGCATGGAGGTGGCCTGCTTTATCATGAAGGAACTTATTATTGGTATGGTGAACACAAAACTTCAGGAAGAGGTGGAAATACCAGTTTATTAGGACTTCGTTGTTATTCATCAGAAGATTTATATAACTGGAAGAATGAAGGAATAGCTTTGGCTTCAGTTGATGATCCGGAATCAGAAATAACACATGGTTGTGTAATGGAGCGACCAAAGGTTATTTATAATGCCACAACTAAGCAATTTGTAATGTGGTTTCATCTCGAATTAAAAGGTCAGGGATATGCGGCTGCCCGAACAGCCTTAGCTGTTAGCGATACACCTACCGGACCTTTCACTTATGTAAAGAGTACAAGAGTAAATGCCAATGTATGGCCTTTAGATGCCTCACAAGTAATGAAATCACATTCAGGTGAAACAAAGTATGATTGGTGGACTCCTGAATGGAGAAAAGAAGTGGAAGATGGCCTGTTTGTGGCTCTCAATTTTAAAGAAGGACAGATGTCGCGTGATATGACATTGTTTGTTGATGATGATGGAACGGCATATCATATTCATTCAGCAGAAGAGAATCTTACATTGCATATATCAGAGTTAACTCCAGATTATAAAGATTTTACTGGAAAATGGATTCGTGTTGCTCCAGGGGGGCATAATGAGGCACCTGCAGTTTTTAAGCATCAGGATAAATACTACATGATTACGTCGGGGTGTACTGGTTGGGATCCTAATGAAGCACGTTTGATGGTGGCTGATTCAATGATGGGACCTTGGAAATACATGGGTAATCCTTGTCAGGGAAAAGATGCAGAATTGACATTTCATTCCCAGAGTACTTATATTTTGCCTGTTGCGGGTAAGAAAGATGCATTTATCTTCATGGGAGACAGGTGGATGCCTCGCAATCCAATTGATGGGCGTTATATTTGGTTACCTGTCATATTTGAAAATAATCTGCCTGTAATTAAATGGTATGATCAGTGGGATTTGTCTTTTTTTGATAAAGAAATTTAGTAATATAGTTATATGAATAGATTAGTGTTTTTTGTTTCAATAGTATTATCGTCGTGTAGTTTGGTATCGCAGGAATTGCCAACGAAAAGCGAAATTATTAATGACATGAAAAAAGCCAATGATTATTGGCAAATGAATAATTCAACCAATATAAGATCATTTTGGGATCATGCAGCTTATCATACAGGTAACATGGCAGCCTATAAGTTAACTGGCATCAATCGATATAAAAAATATTCGATGGATTGGGCTGAGCATAATGAGTGGAAAGGTGCTAAATCAGATATCAAGGAGAATTGGAAATATTCATACGGAGAGACAGATGATTATGTGCTTTTTGGAGACTGGCAAATCTGTTTTCAGACTTACATCGATTTGTACAATCTTTCTGAAGATAAAGATGAGAGAATGATTGCCCGTGCCATAGAGGTGATGGAATATGAAATGAGCACTGAAAATAATGATTACTGGTGGTGGGCAGATGGTTTATATATGGTTATGCCGGTGATGACTAAATTATATAATGTTACAGGTAATGATTTGTACCTTACTAAGTTGTATGAATACTTTAAATATGCTCAAAGCATTATGTATGATGAAGAAACTGGGCTTTTCTTCAGAGATGCAAAATATGTATATCCTGCACATACATCAGTAAACGGTTTTAAAGATTTTTGGGCTCGTGGCGATGGCTGGGTGTTTGCCGGATTGGCTAAAATTATTGAAGATATGCCAGAGGATTATGAACACCGTGATGAATTTATTTCGATATACACTAAAATGGCTGTTAGTTTAAAAGATTGCCAGCAGGATGAAGGTTACTGGACACGCAGTATGTTAGATCCTGAGCATGCTCCGGGACCCGAAACCAGCGGTACTGCATTTTTTACATTTGGTTTTGCCTGGGGGATAAATAATGGTTATCTGGATGAAGCTACCTATTTACCAACTGTTAAAAAATCGTGGTCTTATCTTCATAATACAGCTTTGCAGGCTGATGGAAGGGTAGGATATGTTCAACCTATTGGAGAAAAGGCTATACCAGGCCAGATTGTTGATGAGAATTCAACTGCTGACTTTGGCGTTGGAGCTTTCTTACTGGCAGCATCACAGATGGTTCACCTGGCAGAAGGTGAAATGCCTGAAGTGCCAATGGTGTACATGGATTCTGTTAAGGTGGTTGATGAGAATACTTTGATGGTATATTTCAACGAAGAACTGGATCAGACTTCAGCAGAAACAGCGGCTAACTATTCGATTGATCAGGTTACTGTGATAAGTTCCAATCTTGATGTAAGTAAAAAAAAAGTCGTAACCTTAAGTTTTAACAGTCTGTCCCTGGGAGATCATTATCTCTCCATAGAAAATATTCAGGGGATTTCAGGAAATAAAGTAGAAGCCGGTGAATACATCGGCTTTTCTTATTTTGGATCTTATACCATTACTGCAAGTAGTTTTGAGTCAGGTACAGATAATAATGCCGAAAAAGCCATGGATGGAAGCTTGGATACCCGTTGGTCTGCTTTTGGTGAAGGAGAGTGGCTGCAGTTTGATATGGGAAAGGAAAAAGCGGTTACTTCAGTAGACCTGGCATTTTTTAAAGGGAATGAACGTCAGGGATATTTTTCTATTCAGCTATCAACAGATGGAGAGAATTTTAGCACCGTTTATAGTGGATCGTCAAGTGGTACTACTCTTGAATTGGAAAACTATGATTTTGCCGATCAATTGGCCCAATATGTAAGAATAATAGGGATGGGGAACAGTTCGAATGCGTGGAACAGTATTACAGAGGTTAAAATAAATACTGAAACGGCAACAGGTATTAATAGTACTGCTTATTCTGAAGGATGGAAGGTGTTTCCAAATCCTTATAAGTCAGGTTTGCTAACTATTAATACTCCATATGCAGAAGAACAATTCTGGAGTTTGTCAATATTTGATATTAGCGGTAAGCAAGTTTTTAGTGGTAAAGAGTTGCCTGGTTTCAATGGTGCTTTTTCTGTTTCTAATTTAAGTTTAACCAAAGGATTATATCAATTATTGGTTAGTAATAGTATCAAAAATATTACTCTTGGATTGGTAGTTCAATAACGGATAAATCTTAATGTTATTGATGTGTTTATTGTTCGAAATTAATGCATAATGACCATTAATTTAAAACATTAAAAAAGCCCGATGAAATTTCTCTCATCGGGCTTTTTTAATGTTCATTTAAAACTTCTTATTGTTTTATCACTTTAACAGTGTTCTCATTTTTATCACTTATTACTTTTAAGTAATAGATGCCTGAAGCAAGTTTACTTCCTACTTCTTTTTGATTTTCGAATTCGCCACTTTCCATTAATGCTCCGGCAGAATTAAAGAGCTGATACTCATTAAAACCATCTGCTTTAACAGTAAATGATGAATGGAATGGGTTTGGAATTGTTTCTACCTTGATTGTTTCCTTAGTCATATCAATATTGGTAGAATAATCCTTTAATTCTCCATAAAATGATGTTAAAGGCACTATTTCGCGAGTCTGGCTGTCACTTGACCATTCTAACTTCGTTTCAGTGTTTCCTTTTGTGTATAAGCCTTCAATTCTCAAACTATAAATGTGTGAAGGGACTAATTGCAGAGTAGTTTGAAACTCAGTTGGTGAAACCAAGGAACCTGTTTCAATTGCCAGTTCATCGTTAATCCATACTTTTACGCTACCAGTAGTAGTTAGGTGTAAAGTGTATTCTTCAACATATTTTGTTTCCAGCTTACCATCATAAAGAATACTGAATTCATCACTTGATGTCAAAATATCCTCATTGGTTATATTGATGTTGTCTAGTGACTGTTCATTCAGGTTTACAAACTGAGTATCATCAAAAACAGATATGTTAACTCCATTACCATTGCCATCAGTGTTTTCAAGCAAATAATAAGGTACAATAATTTTACCATCCATATCGCTGTGGGCAAAACAGAAGGAAAGTACATTATCCTGAAGAAGAAGATCTTTATCGATTATTCCTTCAGCAGTGGCTGAATTACTTTCAGAAAGATCAAATTCTGTCCATGTTTGCCAGTTATCAGCCTTTGAAGCGAAGAATACACGGTATCCAGGAGCAACAACATAAAGGTTATCAAATTTATCTACAGCAATATCGCTTCGGTCAATAATTGAAGGTGCAATTACATCGCTTTGCCATTCTCCGTTCTCGTCTCTGTAAATATGTCGTAAATAGGCTTTAACTCTTGAGTTATACCAGTTCGAATCATCTCCCTCGCTATCGAGCATATACGACTGAAGAATATGAATATTTCCATCACTGTCAACAGCCTGACCTTCCTGATTAATTAATCCACGGTTCTGACCTACAGAAAGAATCTTAAAACCTTCCATATCGTAATGTAACGGAGTAACACCCGTAGTTGCAATCAGGTTGTCATCACAATCGTACCAGGTTCGTCCGTCGTCGTCACTGTATGCATAATATACTTCGTGGTTTGTTGATGCAGTTGGTGTTTCACGCCAAACTAAAGATACATGTAATCTGGTTCCTCCGGGTGTGTAATGCAAGCCGTTAATATATCCGCATTTTGAAGAGTAATCAGTACTGGTACCGGTACGACCATGCATGTATTCACCAATATATGTCCATTCACCATTGTATTCATATAAATGCGAGTTACCATCTCCACTATTACCGCTTCGATATTCGAATAATAAGTTTCCATCAGGCTTGCTGATAAAACGAGGATAAGTAACTCCTCCGTAATAAGGTGAACTTGCAGTAATATAGCTGCCAGTAATTAAATATCCCTGGTTAGCACCAAAAGAAGCAGTTGACCAATTGGCATTATCCGGATCGTTTGTTAAATCAACTGTTGATTTACGATAATGTAGCGCATCATTATGATGATCATAGGAAATATGGATAGTTCCGTCATTAGCACATATTCCAAATGAAATATTGTAGTGATTATCACTTAAATCGTGTGATGAGGTGAAATCAGTAAACTCAATTTCTTCCCAACTACCTGAAGGTAGTTTTTTACGAGCCATACAAACATGTGCAGACTGGTTCCAGTAGGTAATGTATTGGTAACCTTTGTAAGTCATCAATGCATTTTGCTGGAAAGATACAAAGTTAGTTCCGTTAGATGACGTATAAGCATCGTAACTAACTATATCGTATGAGAACTTTTGGTTATGAATAAATATATCAGAGTTGATTTCCAGAACACCTTCCGGTGCGGTAACATAAGGTGTTTCAACTATGCCATCAACTGTAATGTTGTTACAAACCAAATCAAGTTGATTACCGTTGGTAGCATTGTTGGCAACATCATACACAACAAAGAAATAGTTTTTACCATATTCAAGTGAATAATCACAATCAACTGTGAAATCAGCTGCACTTAAAGAAGAACCTGTTTCGCCAATCAGAGTATTTGTCGTGAAAAGAGAATCGGTACCTGCAGCATAAATTTTCACATTCTCAATATCAGAATAGTTGGTTGTTCCGATTGCAGAAAGATCAAATTGAGTTACAGAAATTGCATCCTGCATATGATTGGTTTCAATTTCGACACACATGATAACGCTTTCACCAGTATTCACAAAACCTGAAGGTTGCGATGTTGTAGATTGACCATACTGCATCGAAGTATAAATATTGGATAACACATATATTCCACCATTTATAACTCCATGATTTGCATTAGAGGTTGCGTCCGTTACCAGAGATAAATTTCGATCATCAAAATTATAATAAGCAACCAAGCCTTCTTCGTCTCCATTATAAAGTGTAAACTGGTTGTCTTCCACTTCCTGAGCCGAACGAGCTGTATTCCATATACGAACTTCCTCAATAATACCTTTAAAAGCCCTGTTTGAAGCCCCGCTATCCCAACCTAAATATAAAGCTCCGGTTGAGAAATCATAAGCACTGTTGTTTATTGTCTGAGAATAAGATTTGCCATCCATGTAAACAGTTCGTGTTGTTGAAGTAAGCACAACAGCAACATGATGCCATGTGTCAGTAGTAACTTCATCAGTCACTGTGCCGTAATCGCCCGAAATATTAGTCATGAATCGAAGCTTACCGGATCCCTGCCAGCTCGAAGAATATTGAATACCTGCATTTCCAGTACCTCTATGATAGATTACCCCAGTGTTGTCTATTTGCGATCCATCCGGTTTAATCCACATTTCGATAGTATAAGGTAAGGTGGATAGATTCAAACCTGAGATATCAATGTTGCTCAAACTACCATCTGAACCACCGGGTAATTTCATGGCGAAATTTAAATCTGAAGGTAATTCAGGGTCACAAACATCGCCAATTCCATCTTCATCCAGATCTTCCTGATCAGCATTGGCAACTTCAGGACAATTATCTATGCTGTCAGCAATGCCATCGCCATCACGATCGTCATCGCAAACATCACCAATTCCATCACCATCCATATCTGCCTGATCGTAGTTGACATTAAAAGGACAGTTATCAATAAAATCAGGTATTCCATCAGCATCGGTGTCAGTTGTTGTATAAGCAGGAACATAAACACCACCATTAATGGTGCCAGCGTGAGCGTTTGCTGTTAAATCTGTAATAGATGATGCTGCCTGATCATCGAAACTGTAATAAGCAACAAGATCAGTTTCGGTTCCAACCAAAACTTCATATTTATTTGATAGAATCTCTTCAGCTGTTCTGGCTTGTTTCCAAACTCTAACTTCATTGATAGTGCCATTGAATGTTCGGTCTGCCACAGCCATGTCCCATCCTAAAAAGAGGTTATCTGCACTAAAGTCATAAGCTGATTGACTTAATCCAGTCTGAGTATATTCTTTCCCATCCAGATAAATGGTATTAGAGGTACTCGTTATAACACAAGCCACATGGTGCCACTGATCTGGTTTAACAGGATCGGTTAATAAAGAATTACCACCAAAATTAAGACGTAGAAGATTTGTACCTTGCCAACCAGCAGCATATTGCAGGCCAGCGTCGCCTGATCCTCTATGGTAGAACAAACCAGCGTATGCATTTTGATCACCTTCAGGTTTAATCCACATTTCTACTGTAAAAGGCAAAGTAGTTAATGAAAGACCTGAGATATCAATATTGCTTGAACTTCCGTCAGTTCCTCCCGGCAGGTACATCCCATAATTACCATCAACAGTAAAGTTAATTGTATAGGTTTTTACGGTTGAACCATCAATGGCAGTTACTTCAAGATTAGCCATGCCTGTACCAGAAGATGTATTAATAATACCTTCACCAATAAGGCTGGCGGCATTTACTTCTTTCGCACCTTCAACCGTTACAAATGATGTGCCTTCAGGTAAGGTTACTGAATACTCTGTAATAGCAGGATCAAAAGCCGGGGATAGTTCACCAGCACCAAGAGTAATTCCTGTAAGATCTGCACTGGTATAATTATTCGTAACTATATCGGCAGTGAAAGCACCATTATAGATATTAAATTCATCAATTGATCCCAACCAGGTTGGATCGGTGTTGTATCCACTTTTGCATAAATAGGCATAAGCATTACTCAGGTATTCAATTTTATTGGTTGTTGATAGGGTAGTGCTTTGAGCTAATTGACCATCAATATATAGGGTAATAACATCATTTGTCAGTGTACTGACGATGTAATGAGATTCGCCATCATCCAATTCTGTACCGTCTGCACCACTTTCGTAACTCCAGGGTGAAGAATCGGAACACGATATTGCCGCACGACTCTTGTTATCAGCTCTGGCCAATGATGTAAAATAGCCATAAGTTCCATAGCCTGATGCATTGGTATTTCCAAGATAATACATCATAGTATTTCCCGGATTGGTTCCATCTCCGGCTGTTATTAATGCCTCAATGGTAATAGCTGTATATTCGTTAATAGCAATATAAGATGCGGGTAGTGAAATATATTCACCTTGATTAGAGGTTGTGTATAAACCATCAGAAAAAGTTCCTCCATATACAGTTCCATCTGCATTGCCTGCAATGTCTTTTGCAGTTCCATCCTCGAAAGTATAAGAGTGGGTTAGTGTAACACTTTGAGCTAAGATATTATTGGAACCAATGATTAATAAAATTAGCCAGGTGTTAAAAGGCTTCATGAATGTTTTCATAGATAATGATTAACAAAAGGTATTAAAAAAAATAGTGCAATAGTTCGTATTGCACTTTAGTTAACAACGTAAAAGTAGGAAGGACAGATAACTAAGTGGTGTATAAAATTTAAAATTACTACAACAAATTCGGGCAATAATAGAAATAAGGATATAAAAAAAGGGTTACCAAATGTGGTAACCCTTTTTCAGTACTATTGTTAATATTATTTTTTAACAACCTTAAGTATGGTTTTAGCACCATTACTTTCAACTTCAACAAGGTAGATACCTGCTGTTGATAATTGAATAGTCTCAATTTGAGATGTTGCTTTAACTGTTTTAATTAATTGGCCTGATAAGCTGTATAATTTAATCATTCCAGGCTTATCACTGAATTCAACATTGATACCTGATGTTGTTAATGTTGGATAAACTTTAACAGCATTCTGATCAATTTTTGACAATTTTGTTGCTGAATCAACATTGATTGTAACAGTGTAAGTTGTTTCAGCACCACTTTCTGCAGTTACAACTATTGTAGCTACACCTGTTCCGGTTGAAACATCTACATCGCCAGTGCCAGAAATCATTGCACTTTCATCACTTAAAGTTGCGTCAACAGTAACTGTTTCTGTACCTGATGGAACAGTAGCAGTGTAGGTAGTTGTTGCAGGATCAAATGCGATATCTAATCCACCAACATTTAAAGTAATAGCTGATAGTGTGGCATCATTATTTACTTCGTAAATTTCATAATTGTCGATATAAGCATATGTACAATTTGAACCGTTATCACATTTGTTGAATGTTACAAAACTTGCAGAAGGTGCAGCGCCTGTTGAGAAGTAGAAATCAATTTGTTGCCATTCTCCACCAGTATCAAATGCGTCATTATAATTTGGATCAGCACTATTTGCTAAAAATCCAATTGAACCATCCACTGTTTTAACCATTGCCCTAACTCTGTAGGTAGTATTAGCTTTGTATGCAAAAGGATTAATATCAAATGCTGCATCACAACCTGTATCACCTGTACCTAATTTAATTGAAGCTTTACCACAATATACTTCAGCTTCATTTGTAGTTGTTACAACGGATCCCCAACCTCCATATAGGCTTCTGTCTGAGCAATATGCATCGGCTACAAGGTTTTCTCTGTCACCAAAATATGGAGTGAATTTATCTGAATTTAAACGAGCATAAACAGGTATTGAAGCCGTTGCTGTTCCACTGGTTAGTTCAATATTACCAGAAGTAGTTGCAGAAGCATCAAAAGTAACTGTAACAGATTCACCTGTTGCGTCAGATGCAAGTGAAGAAACATCTAGAGAAAATCCAGTTGGAGCACTTAGTGCGATGTTTTCAGTAAGGTTGTATCCTGTTACAGTTAGTGTTGCAGTGGTTTCAAACTCATCGAATGCAAGGTAAGATTCTGCAATATCTATAACTGGAGAACCATCGCTTATATAAGATAAACGGAAATTATCAACAGCAATATAATTACCACTATTAACAATGTCATAGCCAATTTCTAAAGTGTTGTTGTCTACAACAACTTCTAAAGTATATTCAGCTGTAGCTAATACTTCTGCAGTAACATCATTAGCATAAACAAATGCACCACCTGTACCTTCAGGATTATTGAGCGCGGCAGCGGTTAGTTTGTAAACTCCATTTGGGATGTTTTCTATTACTTGAGAAAGTTTAAGACCTGACCAATTACCTGAGCTTTGCCATTTTTCAACGTAATACGTGCCAGCTTTTAAACTAAAAGAAGTATTGCTTTGCCCTACGAAACCACCAACGTTAACCCATCCATCCGTATTTCCTGTTTCGAAACTTGGGTTAACAATTTCAGAAGTAGCATCATATGGAAGTGTTGTCCATGTTGTAATCTTTTGCTGTAATTCAATTGCGTTTTCAACATCAGTTATTGCTGCTTGAAGTGCTTCTTCCTCTGCAACAACTTCAGCAAGGGTTGCTTCTGTGTTATCTAAAACGGCCTGTGCAGCTACTATTGCTGTATTAAGATCGGCATAAACAGTTGAACCTTCAGGTACAGCTTCCTGGTTGCTGTACATAGTTGTTGCTTCATCTACTAATGATTGAAGATTTGATTTGTCAACTTCAGCCGTGAAAAATAATTGAACATCGTCAAATATAAATCGTCCATTACCGCCTGAACCCGCATTAACACTTAAGATACCTATCTGTATTACTCCAGTAGTTTCAGCTGTCAGAACAAACGTTATTTCATCTGTTACCCAAGATCCATCAATTGCAATATCGGAAAGAGTAGATAATGAAGCAGTTCCTGCATCAGGAGTAAAACCCGCAAGACTTGTTCCAGCTGTTACCGGCCCGAAATTATTTACTTTATATTTTAAAGTATATGTTCCAGCAGGTAGAGTCACACTCTGGGTGTAATAAGTACTTCCTGCCCATGCAGCGCAAACACCTAAACCTCCTTCGGTTGTGCCTGAAGCACCATCAGGATCCGCAGTTGGTACTGTATTCCCATTTAAAGTTGTTACAGTAGTGTATTCGAAAGTTGCACCAGCAGACCATCCATTATAGTTGCCTGTCCAACCATCAACAGTCATGATAGTGGAACCATCATCAGCAGTTCCTAAGTTAACATCTGTTGAACTAATTGTATATGTACAATTACTATCGAAACCTGGATTTGTTAAATATGTGTCTGTAACATCTGTTTGAGCTTGTAACACAAAAAACTGTGTCATTGCAAACAGCAGTGAGAAAAGTAAAAATCTTTTTTTCATAAAAATGTGAATTAGATTAGAAATTAATTATCGTTGGTTATAATCCTAATTGCATCTGTTTTTTTTAGTTGAAAAAATACCTTTAGGAATGTTAATCAAAGTTAAATAAGAAGGGGTTTTGATGCTTGAATATATTCATCGAATAAATAGTACATAATTGGCTACACTAGTATCTATTCGTTAAAAAATAGCACAAAATCGATCTGTTTCATTCGTTTCCTTATTCTGTCTCCTTGTTTTGTGGCGAATTATTAATTTTGTTGGATAAGTGATTATTTGGGTGTCGAATACTCAATATTTCAAGCATGTAAGTATTGGGATAGGCTGTAATATTGAAAGAAAAGTGGTTACTTTGATGTGTGAAATAGAACCAAAACAATTAAAATATGATTAAATCTGTTGTATGCTTTATGCTGCTGTTTATTGCGGTTAGTATAGGAGCACAGGAAATGAATGATGATTTAAATAAAGTTAAATCAACCTTTCTTGATGGAAAGTATGAGGAGGCTCTTGAATTAAGTAATAAGGTACTTGGTTCAAAAGAGAGTTTGGATAGTGTTAATATTTCTATGGCATATAGTTATGCTGGTTTATCTTATGAAAATTTGAATAAACCTGCGGAAGCTATCGAAAATTATAAACAAGCCATAGTATATAATGTACCGCGTTTGGATATATATGATCAGTTAATCAATTTAACAAAAAATGTGGATGATTCTGAAAATTATGAATGGGCTTTGATGGCAAAAATGAAATCTTTTCCGGATTTCAAAACAGAGATTTCACAGAGTCTTGCTCAACATTATTTAAGAAATAAGAATTATGAAGCGCTATTAAAAGAAGCAGAAGGGTTAATTGCTATTTATCCTGAAGAAACTAAGTTTTTATATTATAAAGGTGTAGCGTACCAGAATCTTGACGATGAAAAGAATGCATATGAGATGTATGCTAAAATATTAAAAATTGAACCGGATCATGTCGGTGCAAATATGGGAGCCGGTATATATTTGTATAAGCAGGGGTCTTTAATGTTTAAAAAAGAAAAAGCAAAATATGAAGCAAAGAAAGCTCCTACAAGGGTAGATTATACAAATTATTTAAAATCGCAGGATCAGGCTAAAGCTGTTTATCAGGAAGCTCTTAAGTATTTGTTGGTAGCTTATAATGATGGTAAAACAAACTTGAAACCAGCAATTTCTAATATCTATACACGTTTGGGAGAAAAAGAAAAAGCTGAGCAATACAAATAAAATATTGTATTAATTATACAAGAAGCGATGAATCAGATTTGGTTCATCGCTTTTTTTTATTTTGATTATTTAACATTATCGATTATTGGTTGTTTGATAATCAGAGATTCATCATTGAGTATTGGGTGATAAGTGTTGAAAAACATTGTATTATAGTGGATTTGGATGTTAATTCGTCATTATAATTAAATCATTTAAGGTTGAATTTGGAGTTATAATAAAGAAAAAGTGACACTTTTTTATTGATTTGTTCAAGAGTAAATGTATTTGAGATGCTATTTTGCAGCCGTTAATTTTACGAATATTAACATTAGTAAATTCATTTTAAAATTTAATGTTAGAGTCGTTTATTAACACTTAGGGGAAAATATTTAGGAACTAGATTAAGTTAAGAATGATGAAAAAATTTCTTTTTACCTTTTTAATGTTTTTTGCTTTATTATCCATACCTGCTATGGGTATTGAAGTTGAAATAGTAACACAGCTAACAGATGAAACCAGAGTTTTAGATGTAGCTAAAGAATTACATATAACATCAAGTGATGCACCATTTGTAAATAGTACAGTGTCGTTGAATAATGTAGATGCATGGGTTTTCTTTGATAATATTAAGCCTTCAGATGTAATTGCTAATTATCTTGACAATGTATTGGTTAATGGTTCATCTTTTGTTCAGGGTACCAATGGTAGAGTAGCTATTTATGGTCACGGATCTGTTTTGATGCCTCACAGTTCATCTTTTAAACCTTTAACTGTTTATACAGGTGATGATTTTTCCGGAGAATCCTTACAATGTGCCATACATACTTATTATAATAGTTTAGGTGATTTTGATAATGCAATTCATTCTTTCAAATTAAAAAGAGGATATCAGGCTACTTTTGCAAATAATGCTGATGGATCAGGATATAGTCGTGTCTTTATCGCGCATGATGCAGATATAGAAATAAATATGCCGGGCGAACTACTAGGTTCGGTTTCTTTTATCAGAGTTTTTAAACATCAATGGGTAACTAAAAAAGGAAAAGCCGGATGGGATCCAAATATTATTAATGGTACAGGTTATTATGACTGGAATATTGGAGGATCAAGTTCGGATAACTATGAGTATGCTGCTATTCGTCAGAATGGTGGATGGCCAGGTTGGACTGATATAAATAATAAACAAAATATTACTCATTTGTTGGGTTACAACGAACCAGATCAAACAGATCAGTCTAATATGACACATGCAGATATGATTGCTATTTGGCCTGGTATGTATGGTTCTGGTTTAAGAGTTGGATCACCGGCATATGCAAATGCCTGGTCGGGTAATACAGGAAAAAACCTTTTTGATTATGTCGCTGCATGTGAAGACGAAAATTACAGGGTAGATTTTGTTGCTGTTCACTCTTATTGGAATAATTCAGCTTCAGGTTGGTATAGCACTCTAAAAGATTATCACGACAGATGCGGTGGTCGTCCGATCTGGATTACAGAGATGAATAATGGGGCCAACTGGACAACAGAAACCTGGCCGGATAATGATACAAGATTAGCTACTACCAATAATGTTGCCAAGCAACTTAGTAATATGAAGGCTATTCTTAATGTGTTGGATACCTGTTCATTTATCGAACGCTACTATTTTTATGACTGGGTAGAGGATTGTAGAGCTATGGTTGTTACCATCAATGATACATACTTAGATTGGGTAAATACAGGTAATCAGCGTGGTGACTGGATTCAAGATGCACCCGTCTTATATCAGGATGGTAATGGCTATGATGTTGTGCTGACACCTTTTGGTGAGTATTACAGAGATCATAATGCTCCTATTGCTTATACAGGACAATATGATATTATACCAGGATGGAATTATAGCGATCCAACACTAGCTTTCAGATATCTTTCTTTATCAAATAATATGCGTCTGTCATGGACGGATCCTAATGGTGAGCTAAGTAAGGCATATAAGATTGAGAAAAAGATCAATGATGGATCTTATGAAGAAATATATTATAGTGACGATGTAAGTGTATTATATTACTTAGATCCAGTTGATCAAACTAATAGTGGAAGAGTTACATACCGTATAAGTCTGTTAAAAAGCGATGGAGAATATTTAAGTTCAAATGAAGTTTCATATTTCCAGACAGGAGGAACCAATGCTATTCAGACCGGTGAGATGCAGTTAAGTAATACAGACTGGACCTCTTGTTATTTCTCAGAGAAGTTTACTACTACTCCTCGTATAATTATGGGTGCACAGACATTTAATAATGTCTACCCAATGACACAAAGAGTAAATAGTGTATCAACCACAACTTTTCAGTTTCAAATAGATACCTGGACATACCTGAATGATCCAACATTATCTGCTACTGATAATGTGGCAGCTTTAGCTTTAAATAGTGGTGTTTATGATTTTGGAGGACTAAAAGGTGAGGTAGGTCAAGTTAGCGGAATTCAAAGAGATTGGGTTTCTGTTACTTTTACTGAAGAGTTTGAAACCGTTCCGGTGGTATTTTGTACACAAGTAAGTAATGGTACATTCTTCCCAACAACCGTTGCAATTCAAAATGTAACAACAACAGGTTTTGAACTTTGTTTAATGAGCGAACAGAGTATTAGTACGGCTACTTTTGCTGAGAATATTGACTTTTTAGCGATTGAAAAAGGTCAGGGAGTGATTGGTACAAAAAGAGTAACAGTTGGATCAACTGAAGATGGTGCCGGTATTGTTACAACACCTATCTCTGTAACATATGATGAAACATATGCAGATCCTGTCGTTTTTGGAAGCTTGTTAACAAAAGCAAATTCATTTGCTTCTAACGTCAGATATTATCCAAATACAAGTGTAAGTAATGCATTTAAAATTGCAAGACTAAGAGAGACTTCAAATGGTATTTCATCTGTATTGCAGGATAAGCTGGGTTGGATAATAATGGATATGTCTGCTGATCAGGTGATAACTGGTTTAGGAGAGAGTAAATATAAGGGTTTGAATGTATATCCGAACCCGGTAAAAGATATTTTATACATCGATTTAACAGATGAACTAAATGTACAGGTGATTGATATGGCCGGACAAACGGTTATTGAAGAAATGGTAAATGCCTCAATTGATCTGAGCAAACTATCGCCTGGTGTTTATCTGATTAAAGTTGGTGAAGAATACTTGCAAAAAATCATTAAACAATAAATTTTAAAGTAGAAGAGGGTTGTAAAGGTGATACGATTTCACTTTTACAACCTTTTTTTAGTTATATGATTTCGTTTTTGCACAGATGCTTTTGCTGCAAAATGAAAAAATTAAATATTTATTTTAAAATGATTTTAAATCTTAAGGTCTAAGCATTCAGGTCTTTAATTTAGTTGTTTGACGATAAATTGGTTCTGCTGAATTTGTATGCTTAACTGACGAAAAATTGATAGTCTGTAAACCGTATTTTAAATAATCTTGTGAAACGTTAAAATAACATTATTGTTCTATTTCTGTGTCCAATTTAAAAAGTATAAAAAATGTTCACTATTTCAAAAATGTTCAAATAACGACATTATTCTTTATTGATAATTGATTTGATAAGATGTAAAATAAAATCAATTCGAATCATGCAGATAATAAGGTAATTAAAAGGTGGTGAAGTTATTTTAAATGAATATAAATGAACACAGAATCAAATTCAGTATAGTAATAATCGAAAAAATGTAACAATAATTAACAGCTGTCAAATAGTTTTGACATGGTAAAATGATGAGATATCAATTTTAATCTTGTTAAGAATTAAAAAATAAATAAAAATCATGTATTAACTGTCCATAATTTTATGAAAGTAGATTATGAAATTAATTCAAAGGATGAAAAATAATTTTAGGGAATGGCAAGTCGGTAAGGCAATATTGTTTGTTCTTATTATACTGACGAGTTTTGGAGTTATTTCCTGTAAGGATGATGTATTCAGATACGATGAAGAAGAACCTGAATGGTTAGGAGCAAGTATCTATGATTATCTGAAATCCAACGGTAATTTCCAGACATATGTGAAACTGATAGAGGATACGAAGGATTACAAAGAAATTTTGTCAAGAACCGGTAGTAAGACTCTTTTTGTTGCTGATGACGATGCATTCGAGAGATTTTTTCAGAACAATGACTGGGGAGTAACTTCTTATGAAGATCTGACTCTTACGGAGAAGAATATGATTCTGAAATTCGGTATGATTGATAATGCTTATCTAATTGAAACATTATCAAATTTTAATTACAGTGGAACTTTACAATATGGCTCCGCATTACGTAGAACTACAGCGAATGATCCGGTTGACAGTGTTGGTTTTGACATTGGTAATGATCTTCCAATTCAGGGTCCATGGGTTAGCTATTGGGACCGTTACAGAACTAATGGAATGAAGATTGTAAAAGATAATCAATCTGCACCAATTGTTTACTTCTTTGAAAAAATGTTGAAAACAAAAGGTATTACTAATTCTGATTTCAAAGTCATAACAGGTCAGGAAAGAAGTACTCATGATGCCCATGTTTTTGATATACCTGTTGTTGAAAGAGATATTATTTGCAAGAATGGATATGTCCATGTATTACAGGATGTAATGTTACCTCGTGATAATATGGCTGAACATGTACATCATTACGCAAATTCAACAACTTTTTCAAAATTACTGGATCGTTATAGCTTTGGTTGGTATGATGAAGATTTAAGTGAAACTTACAACCTAAAGCATAATACGGATGATAGTATTTTTGTGAAAGGGTATCTATATAAGTATCCTGAAGGATCTTCATGGTTTATAAATGGAAATGAGATTGGGGAAGAGTATTTATTAAACTTCAATCCTGGAAGCAATCGTTATATTGCTGAAAATACAGGTCTTCAGGCAGATATGGGTACTTTACTTGTGCCGACTGATGCCGCAATGGATGATTATTGGGAAAATGGTACGGGTCGTATCTTAAAAGAGCGTTATATCACATGGGAAGAAGTTCCGGATGACATTCTTGCCTTATTGATGAATCGTCACCTAAGACTTTCTTTTAATGGAAGTATTCCTTCACAGTTTGAAGATATGAAGGATACGGAGAACTCAAAAATTGAGATTTCAGATGCTGATATTGAAAGTACATATGTTGGGGTAAATGGATTGGTTTATCATACCAATAAAGTATTTCCTCCAGATGATTATGTTTCGGTTTATGCACCTGTGTTATTTGGTAAAAAAACGAAAGTATTTAATTGGGCTGTTCGTCAGAATGAGTTCAGGTTATATTTAAACTCATTGGAAAATACTTATTCTTTCTTTGTTCCATCTGATGAATATTTTAGTCGATATATCGATCCAATAGCATATAGTAAAGATGTTCCGGGAGCATTAAAATATTGGTATAATGAAACAACTGGTGCGGTTAATGCTACAGTATATAGTTATGATATCAGTACAGGTGTAATTGGAGATTCATTAAGTGTGATAACAAATACAGACTTTATTTCAAATCGCCTACTGGATCTATTGGATAATCACATTGTAATTGGCAATGTTGAAACAGGAGATAACTTTTATTTTACCAAGGGAAACAATGTTCTTAAAGTTTCAGATGATGGTAATTTAAAGGTGCAAGGTGGTTTTGATGTAGCAAATAATTTGGATGTTAATATACTGGATGTCTATGGACAAAATAATGGTAACACTTATTTAATCGACAAGCCACTTCAAACTCCGGTTCGTTCGGTTTATAAAGTATTGAGTGAAACACCGGAATTCAGTAAATTCTTCGAATTATTAAATGGATTTCCATCTACTTCTACTTCAGTGGTATTTGTTAGGAAAACCAACTACTTCGGAATTGATTATAACATACGTTTCTTCAATACTTTTAATTATACAGTATATGTTCCAACCAATGAAGCTATTCAGGCTGCAATTGATGCAGGTGAGCTTAATACCTGGGATGTTATTGATGCCATAGAAGATATAACAGAGAAGCAAAATGAGATTGAAAAAATGGAACGTTTTCTGAGATATCATTTCCAGGATAATTCAGTCTTTGTTGGTGGACCTGAAATTGGTACTGCTACTACTCCATACACATATCAGTCGAGTACTATCAATCTGGATAAGGCTCCCGGAGATACTTATTTTGGAACCTACATTAATAAGTATTTCAAAATTGGAGTTTATCAGGATGGTCAGGATATCTATCTGACAACAGATTGGAAGCCTGGGGTAGATGAAGATCCATATACTGCCAAGGTGTTAAAAACATCTGGATTATATAATATTTTGGTAAGGGATTATGTGTTTAATAATAACCCAAGTAATTTCAGAGAGATAGATGGTAGTGGCTCTGGAAGCTCTGCATTTAATAGTTCTCGAATTATTACTTCCTCAACTGCAGTTATTCACCAAATAGATAAAGTCTTGAAGTTTGAGTAAATCCGATATGAATATGAAATTAAATTATATAATTACCATTTTGTTGGCTTTTGTTTTGTTACCAGTCAACGCTATTGGACAATCAGGTGGAGAGGTTGTAATTAGTGGGAAAGTGATTTCTGCTACTGATGGAGAAGGTCTGGTTGGAGCCACAGTTGTTGAAATGGATGCTCAACAAAGGATTATCACAGCTACCATTACTGATTTTAATGGGCAGTATGTGTTGAAAGTAAAGAACACCAACCATGATTTAGTGTTTTCATTTATAGGTTTTAAGAGCCTTACCAGACAAATAGGAGATAAAACCCTTATAAATGTTACTATGGAAGAGGATAGGCAATCAATTGAAGAGGTTGCCGTAATCGCTCAGAAGAGGCATAGTGAAGGTTCTTTCTCAATTGCCCAAAGAGAAGTTTCAGGAGCCGTTCAGACCGTAAATATGGAAAAACTGGAAGGTATGCCAACCACTTCTATTGATGATGCACTGCAGGGACGTATTGCAGGTTTGGATATTGTTGCTAACTCAGGTGACCCTGGTTCTGGTACTTCTATGAGAATTAGAGGTACAACGTCTATTAATGCAAGTAGTGAACCATTAATAGTGGTTAATGACGTACCTTTTGAAATGGATGTTGATCCTAATTTTGATTTTGCAAATGCGACAGAAGATGAATTTGCTACTTTGTTAAGTATTAACCCTGACGATATTGAGGAGATTACTGTACTTAAAGATGCAGCTTCTACTGCAGTTTGGGGAACCAAAGGTGCAAATGGAGTTTTGGTTATTAAAACCAAGAGAGGTGCAAAAGGACCAACACATCTACAGTATTCGTATCGTTTAACCGGAGTTGTACAGCCAAGAGGTTTAAAGATGCTTAACGGTGATGACTACACCATGATGATGAAGCAAGCTCTTTTTAATCCAAGGCAAGATGAATCAGCTGCCGATATTTCGGAATTGATGTATAATCCAAACTTCTCTGAATATCAGAATTTCAATAATAATACAGATTGGGTAAAAGAAGTTTCTCAGATTGGATTTAAACACGATCATTATTTGAGTCTTTCTGGAGGTGGAGATCGAGCAAAATATAGGATTTCCGGTGGTTTTTTAACACAAACGGGTACTGTTATCGGTCAGAAACTCGACAGGATGTCATCAAGAGCATATTTTGAATACGATGTGTCTAGAAGAATTAAGTTTATATCTGATATCTCATTTACTTATACAGATAATGATAGGAGTTATGCCAATTTGTTGGATATAGCTTATCGCAAAATGCCTAACGTAAGTGTTTATGAGCAGGATGCAGATGGAGTTAATACGAATAATTATTATAATATTTCAAGAACCTCATCGTTGCACGATGATCAGAAGAACTTATATAATCCTGTAGCTTTGGCAAATCTGGCTACCAATAATCAGGCTAACTATCGTATTCTTCCAACCTTCAGACTTAGATATGACATCTTGAATCCTGAGACACAGTATTTAAGGTATGATGTAATTGTCAATTTTGACATTAGTAATACAAAGAATACTCAATTCTTACCTGCAGAAGCCAGTAATGCTCCTTATGCAGAAGATGGTGTTAATAGAAGTTATAACTCTGATAGCGAGTCAACAAGTGTTTATATCGAAAATAACATTACCTGGCAGTCACGTTTTGCAAATCCTAATCACAGTTTAATGATTCAGGGTAAGAACAGGATCAGGACAGGTAATGGAGCCAGTCAGACTATTGGTAAAACAAATTTACCAGGTGAATTTATTGATGCTTCTATACCGGGATATTTTGTGCCGGATGCTGATTTTGGTTCCAGCAGATGGGCCTATCGTGGCGTTTCATTCTTAGCCAGAGCACATTATGTGTTCAAATCCAGATATGTTTTATCAGGTACTATAACAAGTGATGGTAGTACTCAGTTTGGAGAAGACCGAAAGTTTGGTACATTTCCTGCCATCTCTGCAAAATGGATCATCTCTGATGAACCTTTTATGCAAAGTACCAGTAGATGGCTTAGTTTCTTAGCTGTTCGCCCAAGCTGGGGTGTTGGTGGTAACCCTCCCGGAAAAGAATATTTACACTTTAGTATTTATTCCGATTATGGTAATTATATGGGATTACCTGCAACAAGACCTGTTAACATGAGATTGTCTGACTTGAAATGGGAAACAACTACTCAATGGAATATGGGTATGGATCTTGGTTTGTTAAATGATAAGTTGGTTTTTGATTTGAACTTATATAAGAGAAGAACAGAGGATCTACTATTTAATGATACACAGGTTTCTTCAACATCGGGTTATACTACTATTTCAACTCAGAATGTTGGAACCATGGATAACCAGGGTTATGAAATTAATCTGCAAACCAATAATCTAATAAAAACTAAGGATCTTAGAGTCGATTTTAATTTTAACGTAGCAAATAACCGAAATGTAATTATTGAGCTCCGTGATGATATTTTGAATCAGTATAATACGGATTATACCTATGAAAATGGGAAGTACATGACTCGTTTACAGGAAGGACATGCTTTTGGTTCTATCTATGGTTTTAGATATAAAGGTGTATATCAGTACAACGATTATATTGAAGGAAGTCAGGAAAGTGCACCAGTAGCGCGCGATGGCAGTGGTAATGTAATTACAGATTCAAGAGGTAATCCATTGCCAATGTATTTTGCTTATGGGCTTAGTAACGAGTACCAGTTTAGAGGCGGTGATGCCATGTATGAAGATATTAACCATGATGGAAATATTGATGAGCTGGATATTGTGTATTTAGGTAACTCTAACCCAAAATTAAATGGTGGTTTCGGTACTCAGATTACATTCAAACAATTTGGTATGTCAGCCTTTTTTAACTTCCGATATGGAAATAAGGTTGTGAATGCAAACCGTATGTATGCTGAAAACATGTACAGTTATAACAATCAGAGTACTTCGGTTAACTGGCGCTGGCGTAAGGACGGAGATGTGACTGAAATGCCAAGAGCATTATATCAGTATGGATATAACTGGCTGGGAAGTGACCGTTATGTTGAAGATGGATCATTCTTACGTTTCAAATATTTATCCTTCAATTATTCAGTAAAGAGAGAAAAACTGAAAAAGTATAATATCGAAAGTCTAAGATTCTTTCTTACTCTGAATAATATTTATGTATGGACAAATTATTCAGGAGTTGATCCAGAGATTGGATACGGTGGATTAGGTGTTACAACCGATACAGGTCAAACTCCGAGATCAAAGGATTGTATGTTAGGATTATCAGTAACCTTTTAATCAGTGATGTAGGATGAATTTGATAAATTTTAATAAAAACAGGTTAGTAATGATAAAAGTAATTTCTAAGAATATAAAAGGATCAAAATTGGGTAGTTTCTATTCAGTACTCCTGGCTTTTATCATATCAGTTAGTTTTACATCATGCACTGATTGGCTTGATGTAAGACCAGAAAGTGATCAGGTATTGGAAGATTACTGGCAGAATGAATCACAGGTAAACCAGGTACTTGCAGCTTGTTACCGTTCAATGTTGGAAGATGATTACCTGGCAAGAGTGATGGTGTGGGGTGAATTGAGAAGTGATAATGTAGTAAGTGGTAGCGATACACCGGATGATATGTTCCGTATGATCAATGTGGATATTACAACCAGTAATGGTTATGTAGCGTGGACTCCAATGTATCGAACCATTAACTATTGTAATAACTGGCTGTATTTTTCTCCTGATGTTCTGGATTTGGATCCAAATTTTACAAAGGCTAAGTATCAGATGGCAAGGGCTGAAGTGTTAACCATACGTGCTTTGTCATATTTCTACCTGGTAAGAACCTATAAAGAAGTACCATGGATTAGCACTCCTAGTATTGATGATAGTCAGGATTATAATATTGCCAAGTCACCAGAAGAAGTAGTTCTTGATTCCATTACCTTAGATTTGAAAGAATCCTTAAACTATATTACTGATGGATATGATGTTGAGGATTATAATAAAGGTCGTGTAACAAAAAATCTTATCAACACTTTATTAGCTGATATTGCTCTTTGGCGTAACGATTATCAGGCAACCGTTAATTATTGTGATGCTGTTCTGGCTGATAAAACCCTTTATCTTGAAGAAAGAGAAGATGTACTGGATAATGTTTTCTATCTGGGTAATTCAACTGAAAGTATATTTGAATTACAATATGTGAGCTCAGGAATTACCAATAATATAGTACGTGATTATTTGGGTTACTATGGTCGTGAATTGGGTTTTTGGAAGTATCCTTTCAATATGACTCAGAAAGGTGGTCCTTTTAATTATGAAGCTTCTGCCGGAGTAATTGAAGGAGAAGACGATATTAGAAAAACAGATTACATTCAACAAATCGACGATGAAACGTTTTATCCGTTTAAATATGTTGGTTTAAAATATGAATCAACTTCTTCTGATGGTTCATCATATGGTTATTCATATCGTATTGATTGGTCAAACTGGGTAGTTTATCGTTTGTCGGATGTAATTCTGATGAAAGCAGAAGCTTTGTACGAAATTGGTAATGATGATCAGGGAGTAATTGATTTAGTTAATGAAACTTTCCTACGATCAAATCCTGTTACCCAGGATTCGTTACAATTAGATAATTATCAAGGAGTTGATTTAAGAAATTTAATCCTTCGTGAGAGACAAAGAGAATTAATGTGGGAAGGAAAGCGTTGGTTTGATCTAATGCGACTAGCACGTAGAGAAGACTCTCCATCAACTTTAGTTAATTATGTTCTTAAAAAGTTTGGTGGTTCAGGTGATAATGTTGAAGCTAAAATGTCAGTGATGGATGCACTTTATCTTCCAATACATATTGATGAAATAAAAGCGAACTCGGCATTAGAGCAGAATCCATTTTACCAGGTTAATTCTAGTAGTTCAACAGGTAATTAAATCAGTGAGTTATGAATAGTTACAGAAAAATCAGTTTTTATTTAAAGAGACGTAGCAATAAGTTATTTGCTGGTGTGTTTGGTCTTATGATCCTGACGTTATCTTCCTGTTACGATGATAACCTGGGTAATAACTATTTTACATTTACCGGCGAAACTATTGGTGAATATATTACAACACGTCCGGATGAATTTTCAGAATTCTCAAAAATATTAGATACAACTTCCGTTAAAGGCTTATTAAATGCCTATGGGATGTATACGTGTTTTTTGCCAGATAATGAGGCAATGTATACCTACTATCAATCAAAAGGTAAGAGTTCAATTGAACAATTTCCGATGGATAGTTTAAAAAAGATTGCGCATGATCATATCATTCAGAATTTTGAGATTCCTACTACAGATTTTGGAATAGGTTTCTTATCAAAATTAACAATGAGTGGAAGATATCTTAAAACGCAAGTTGAAACGACTTCAGGAGGTTTTTATTATCTGGTAAATTCAGAATCCAAAATTATCTCTAAAGATATTGAGTTGCATAATGGTATTGTTCATGTATTAGATAAGGTCTTGAACCCTACAGAAAGTACTGTTGTTGAAGCAATATCGGAAGATGAGAATTTTAAATTGTTTTCCGAGGCACTCGTGGCAACTGGCTTGGCTGGTGAATTGGGTTTAATAAAAGATGATTCATATGTACTACCAAGTGATCTTGAAGTAAGAGAGAATACAGCTGGAGGTAATGGTTCTATCAACAGAGTTCCTTTCGAGCGTAAATATGGTTTTACCATTTTAGCTGAGAGCGATCAGGTTTTGGCTGAGAACAGTATTTTCGATTTAGAAGATATGAAAGCGAAAGCGAAAGAAATTTATGATCCTGTTTTTCCTGAAGACGCTGGTATTACTGATATTACTGATCGAAAAAACAGTTTAAACAGATTTATTGCATATCACTTGCTTGATAAAAAAATTCCAAGACTTTTCTTTATTGAGAAGTTTGATAAGACAGGTGAAAATTATAGTGTTGATGGTGGAACACATTCGGTTCAGGCATATGATATGTATGAATATATCGAAACAATGTGTCCAAATACATTATTGGAGGTGAGAACCGACAGAACAAACGTGCTGGATCCATATGATATTTTTAACCGTGTTGCTGATGGAAGTGAAGTAAAACTGACTGATAACTATGATAATGATGCCTTAAATGGTGTGTATCATGAAATTGATAATATACTTGCTTACTCGGTAGAAGTAAAGCAGATGTTATCGACTAAACGATTAAGAATGGATGCTGCCAGTTTCTTCCCTGAGTTTGCCAATAACAATATCAGAGTGGGACAAGCACGTGATGATTATCCTTATGAAAGCTGGAGATTTCCTACTGGTTACATTGAAAGGGTTTCTGTTGCACCGGGAACAAGTTTTGGTTACTTAACATCTGATGACAGATTTCTGGATTACCAGGGAGACGAAGTGTTTTTAGGTGGAGAGCAAGGTGAAACAATGTATGACTTTGAGGTAACTACCTTACCAATACCTGCAGGTACATATGAAGTGCGATTTGGATGGCAGCCTACTGGTAACAGAGGTGTGGTACAATTATACTGGGATGGAAAACCATGTGGTATTCCATTGGATCTAACCATCACTGCAACAAACCCTAAAATTGGTTATGAAAAACCAGGATCCAATTATAGTGACCCTGATGGATTTGAGAATGACAAAATGATGCGTAACAGGGGTTATATGAAAGGACCTGGTTCATTTAAACTTGTCAGAGATGCGTGGGGTTATGGTGGACCAATTGCCAGAGACAGTGAGCGAGCATTAAGAAGAATACTTGGGATATATACTTTTGATAAAGATACAACACATGTATTACGGGCAAAAGCTGCGAAGGCTGGTGAATTCATGTTTGATTACCTTGAGTTTGTTCCTGTTGAGGTATTAGAATCAGAAGATGTACTTTAAAGCATTATTGAAATTAAAAAGAATATGAAATATACTATTTATAAAAGTGCTTTTCTCCTGGTATTAACATTAGGTATTGCATTTGTATCCTGTAACGATGAATGGGATAAGCACTACGAAGAAGATACCTTTGAAGGAGCAGATGTTTCAATGATGGAGTATCTTGAAGCTAACAGTGACCTTAGTACTTTCACTTCAATGGTTAAATCTGTTGGATATGATAAAGTATTACAAACTTCCCAATCATTCACTATTTGGGCTCCTGTGAATGATGCATTGGTTGATGTTGACCTTACAGATGAAACACTGGTAAAGCATATTGTTACCAATCATATTGCCAGAGGACGAGTAGGAACTTCAGGTATTGTTGAGAGCTTAATTAAAATGCAAAGTGGTAAGAACGTTGGTTTTGAGAAATCAGGGGATTTATTCACATTTGGACATGCTGAATTACTTCAGCAAAATATTCCTGTTAATAATGGCTTAACGCATGTTTTAAATCAATATGCTCCATATCTGAATAATTTAAAAGAGTACATTGGTGATTTGGAAGGTCTTGATTCGTTGAAAAGCTATATTTACGGTAATGATCAACATATTTTTAATCCAGCTGCCAGTACGGTTATTGATATTGATGAGCAAGGTAGAAGAATCTATGACTCTACTTTTATTGATAATAACTTAATCCTGGATGCAATTGGTGATTTAGCAAATGAAGATAGTGTTTATACAACTATTT
The DNA here is from genome assembly GCA_025499705.1 of Carboxylicivirga caseinilyticus. Classification (GTDB taxonomy): domain Bacteria; phylum Bacteroidota; class Bacteroidia; order Bacteroidales; family Marinilabiliaceae; genus Carboxylicivirga; species Carboxylicivirga caseinilyticus. The sequence goes on along the minus strand of JAFMVE010000007.1, from coordinate 5,958 downwards.
ATCCTACTAATACAGCCTGGATTGAAGCTTACAACAGAATCAAACCTTATTTTAATTTTCCTGATGTTTTAGGGGGAGAAGATTATAGTGAGGAGATGACCAAATATACTTTGGTGAAGGATATGGTATTTAGAAATAAAATAGAAAATCCTTCTACTTACGATTCAATAAGTTCAACTACTGATACTAAGTATTATAATCCAGCTGAATTATTTGCGAACACTGAAATGTTAGAAGCAAGCAATGGTTATGCGTATATAACAGATTTAATGCCATTTAGCGATACAGTGAGTTGGTTTAATAAAATTCAATTAGAAGCTGAAACGTCTGCAACCAGAGATAATTCAAATAGCTACCCGTTTATTCGTACAAGTTATAATTCTGGATTGGATATTTCAGAAGACTCATATTTGTACGTTGAACCAAGCAGTCCAAATGCAAAACCAAGTGTTACCTTCTCATTGGATAACATATTATCAGCAAAATACAACATATATTGTGTGTTTGTACCTGAAACAATTGTTGCAACAGATACAATTAAAACGGAAGTTTCCTTTGTCCTTACTTATATCAATTCAACAACAGGTCGTGTACGTCGTTTAAGGGTAACTCCTTCAGATAATGTTGTAAAGGCGGATGGATTAACCAAAATGCTTGTAACACAATTCGATTTTGAATATACAAATGTTCCATACATCTCTTACGATGAAGATGAGAATGTTACAATTGAGGAATTCCCTGTAAAATTAGAAGTAATCAACGAAGTAACCGATGCTGAATCTTCCAATGCAGATTTAAAACTCACAAGAAATATGAGAATTGACTGTATCAAATTAGAACCAGTATTAGAGTAAGGTATAAACTGTAATATGAATAGAATGAAACAAATGATATCGTTTAAAACAGTAAAATATAAGGCTCTTACTCGTTTAGTTCTGGCTTTGGTTTGTACCTTATTTATTATCCCAGCTCTTGCACAGGATGATCTGAGCGATTTGGATATGGATATTGACGAGGTACGTTTTATTAAAGGAGTTGTAAAAGATGCTAAAACAAAAGAGCCAATAATTGCAGCACAAATCAGTACTGTAAATTTTGAATCAGCAGCAACTACTGATGCTGAAGGTAAGTTTTCAATTGGCATAACAGAAGATACTGAGGTATTGGTTGTAAAGGCATTTGATTACTATACACGCGAAATATCCGTAAAAGGTAAAACTGAACTTGAAATAGTTCTGTATTCTGATGTATTTAATTCTTTATACAAGGATAAGGAGACATTATTAGGTAATCAAAGAGCTTCACATATAACTAATTCAGTGGCTGAGTTAGACGAATTTTATCCGTCTAATTATGTTTCAGTTGACGAACTTATTCAAAGTAATTTAGGTGGTGATGTTAGAAGTATTGGTCGTTCTGGTCTTACCGGTATAGGGTCTTCAATGTTTATTAGAGGATACAATTCTGTTAACGCCAATTCACAACCTTTATTTGTGGTTGATGGGGTTATTTGGAATAATCAATACGATGCAGAGTCATTGCATTCAGGTTACTTTGGGAATAGTTTAATGAATATCGACCTGAATGATATTGAGAGCGTAAGTGTTGTAAAAGATGGAACATCTATATATGGTAGTAAAGGTAGTAATGGTGTAATCATCATTAGAACCAAAAGAGGAGCAGGTATGGCAACCAAGATTGAAGTAAATTCAATGTTTGGTATCATCGAGAAACCAAGTTCTTTGCCAACTATGAATGTTGATCAGTTTACAACCTATGCATCTGATGTATTAAGTTCAATGAGTAAGCAACAGGTTGCAGATAGATTTGGTATGGAAGTTGAAGATTTACCTTTCCTTAATCTGGATACTGATAAATCCTCATATCTTGACTATCATAATAATACTAACTGGGCCGATCAGGTATATCAGCAAGGAATGTTTCATAGCAGTAACATTAGTGTTAATGGTGGTGATGAAAAAGCATTATATAACTTATCAGTTGGATATACCGGTAATGAAGGAGTTGTTAATACAACAGCTTTGAATCGTTTACAATCCAGATTTAATGCTGATATAGCTTTGACAGATCAAATTGATTTGGCAGTTAATGTTGGTTATACAAATACTGACAGAACGTTAATGGATGATGGTACCGAGTTTTATACTTCACCTACATTTAATGCACTTATCAAATCACCATATCTATCACCGTTTTTATATACATCCTCAGGAACCTTAACGACTGATCCTGCTGATAGCGATATATTTGGAATTAGTAACCCAACTGCAGTAATCGATAATGCCTTAAATACAAGTAAGCAGTATCGCTTTAATATGGGAATTAAACCAACATTCAGAATACTTGATAATCTATCAATTACAAGTCTTTTTGATTACAGTCTTAATAAGGTAAAAGAAACTTATTACAGACCTATTGTGGGTGTAGCTGATATTTACATTGATAATGTGGGTTGGTCTGAGAATATGTTCCGAAACCAACAGATGCGTAACACTGCCATTTATAGTGACTCCTATCTTAATTATTATCTTAAAAAAGGAGTAAACCGTGTAAATGTATTAGCTGGATTCAGATATCTATATAATTATTACGAATCTGATTTTGGAGAAGGACATAATACCGGAACAGATCAGGACCGTGATTTATCAGCAGGTTTGACCAATAAGATTACAAAAGGTATCAACGATGAGATTAAATATCTATCAGGTTACGCCAGAATTGGTTATAGCTATGATAACAGGTATTTTGCAGCTGCATCAGTAGCGATTGATGGTTCTAGTGTATTTGGTTCAGAAACCCAGGAGGGATTTCAAGTAGGAGACTATAGTTTTGCTGTATTTCCGTCTGTTGAAGCATCATGGTTGATTTCATCAGAAACATTTATGAGCAATGTAGATTTTGTGGATCAATTAAAATTACGCGCAGGATTTGGTTTTACAGGTAATGATAATCTGGATCCATATGCAAATCAATCCTATTTTACTTCGGTACGCTATTACAACAGAGCCAATGGTTTAATCTTTGGTAATATTGGTAATAAAGAATTACAATGGGAAACAACAGCTAAAGCAAATGTTGGAATTGAATCAATATGGTTCAATGATAAATGGGCTTTAAATGCTGATTTTTACAGGAGTTATACAACAAACCTTTTGATGCTGAAAGAACTTCCTGAAATAGCAGGTTCAGGTATGTATTGGAGTAACGATGGAGAGTTATCAAATTTAGGTTTCGAAGTTTCAACAAATGTAAAATTATTGAATCTTAAGAATCTAAAATGGGAAACAGGAGCATCAATTGGTCATTATACCAATAAAATTGAGGCATTACCTGGTAATACAGACATGGAGACTGAAGTTTATGGTGCTGATATACTTACATCAGTGGGTAATGCAGCAGGTGTATTCTATGGATATAAAACAAAAGGTGTTTTCTCAACAGAGGCAGAAGCCACTGCAGCTAATTTAAAAGTTGTAGATAGTTATGGTGTTGAGCATAGTTTTGGTGCCGGAGATATGTATTTCGATGATGTAGATGGAAATCATTATATAACTGAAAAAGACAGACAGATTATTGGTGACCCAAATCCTGACTTGTATGGTTCATTTTTTACAAATATTTCATTTAAGGGGTTAAGTGTTAATGCATTATTTACCTTTTCTTATGGAAACGATGTCTATAACTATCAAAGGGCATTGCTTGAATCAGGAAGTGATTTTATGAATCAATCAACTGCAATGACCAACCGTTGGTTCTTCGAAGGACAGCAAACAGAAATACCGAAAGCAACCTATGGTGACCCAATGGGTAATGCCCGTTTCTCTGACAGATGGATTGAGGATGGTTCATTCCTGCGGTTTAAAACGTTAACTGTAAACTATAAAGTGCCATTAAAAACCAATGTGATAGCTGGATTAAATGTTTGGGTTGCGGCTAATAACCTATACACCTGGACTAACTATCTTGGATCGGATCCAGAGTTTTCAAGTTCTAATATGGTATTATATCAAGGTATTGATACAGGTTTATTACCATTCACAAGAAGTTACTTTATGGGTGTTAAAATAGATCTATAACAGAAAAGAATATTGGAACATGCTACATACATGTAAAAAGATAAAAGGTATGAAAAAAATATATAGCATAGCGATCGGATTAATTATACTGAGTGTCACTTTGGTTAGCTGTGAAGGATTATTAGGTACTGACTCTGATCAGATATTACTACCGTCTGAGGTCGATCTGTCATCTCCTGATAAGGACTTCTATTCAATTAATGGTATATTAAATGAATTGGAATTGCTATCGCAACAATATGTCCTGTTAGGGGAGTTGCGAGGTGATTTGATGGAAACAACATCTTTTTCGGATGAGGAATTAAGAGAGATTTATAATTTCGATATTAGCTCGGATAATAAATTTAATGATTCAAGAGCTTATTACTCTGTAATAAATCTTTGTAATTATCTAATAGCAAACGTAGATACTGCAATTGTTATTCAGGGAGAGAAAGTGAATTATCGTGATTATGTTGCAGCTAAGTCAATTAGAGCATGGACATATATGCAACTGGCTCTTAACTATGGTGAAGCAAAATACTTTGAAGAACCGATTCTGGATGTAACTGATGCAAATAGCGGATTTAAAGTTTATACCTTCGATGAGTTAGCTCCTGTGTTAATTGATGATCTTGCTCCATGGAAATCAATAGAAAAACCTGATGCATTCTCATCGTATATGTATTTTGACGTGCGTATGCTTTTGGGTGATTTATATTTATGGACTGGTCAGTATGAAAATGCTGCTCGTGAGTACTATGATTTAATCGATGATGAATTGTATTATATACATCCAAGGTATGTTAATAAATACGATGGCGAAGATGAAGGGATCATTGATGAAGATACGTATTCCCCTTGGAACTGGGACATTAACTTGTATGGCAATTCATATAATACAATTACAAAATTAATTGCTACTGTAGAATATAAAGAGGATGGATCACCATTGGATTCATTAAATAGTTATTATATGAATCAACTGGCACCTTCGGATGTTGCTATTAATAATTGGGAAACACAAACCTATTATCAGACAGCTACTGTTACAATCGAAGGTGATTTAAGAGGTGGAATCAGAGCATTTGGTTCTTATGTGCCTGCCGAATTATATGAAAACAGTTCTCTTTTTAACATCGAAAAAGGTCGAATTATGAAATTTGCCTTTATGAATGGAACATCATACCGTTCATTGGTGCTATATCGTTCTGCTCATTTGTACCTTAAATTCGCAGAGGCATTGAATCGTCTGGAAAAACCAAATATGGCTTTTGCTGTATTAAAGAATGGTTTAGGCCCACTTACAATGGCTAATGACATTTTAATTCCAAGGGATGAAAAATATATATCGTATGATGAGACCTCATATACTTTTTATCCATATACCAACTTTTCTGCATCTAAATGGATTGGAACATTTATAGATGAGGATCAGAATACATATTCAGCTCAATATAATATTGGTATACATGGTCGCGGTTGTGGAAATATTGAAACAAGTACAACCTTTGCAATTCCTGAACTAGAAACAATGCAGGATTCAATGGACTATGTAGAAGATAAGATTATTGAAGAATTTGCACTTGAAACAGCATTTGAAGGTAATCGTTTCCACGATTTAATGCGTGTAGCAAAACGCAGAGGAGATAATGCTTATCTGGCTGATAAGGTAGCTGAGAAATATGATAATAAAGAAGCTATCAGAGCAAAATTGATGGATGAAAATAATTGGTATCTACAAAGTAAGTAGGTGCTTATAGTCTGTTTATAATAGTTGAATAATTAAGGAGGGTGTCCAAAAAGTGATTCTGCAAATAAGGAATCTTTCAAATTGTAACTTTACTTTCATTATACCCCACCAAACCTCCCCTAAAAGGGA
>JAFMVE010000079.1 GCA_025499705.1 Carboxylicivirga caseinilyticus | reverse complement strand
GAAATCATGAACACCATTAAAAATAAGCAAACGTGAACTAAATGAAGTCGGGTTTGGGCGAAGCGCCAATTTGAAAAATAATTAGGACAGAATTGAATATCAACCATTAAAATAAGCAAAACAAGTATCGTTATGATTAGAAGAAAACAAATAGTTCTGTTGCTATTGTTTATGGTTTTTGCACTGATGTCAGCAAAAGCCCAGAAAATCTTTATCACAAATACTCAAAACAGAGATTTTACCAACTTGAATGGGAAATGGGAGTATGTGTTAGATCCTTTTAAAACGGGAGGAATGGGCGGCATGGCTGTATATCGCAATGCGGTTGCCAAAGAAAAAACAGATCGGGTAGAGTATAGTTTTGATAAGGCCCAGACTTTATGGGTGCCCGGTAGCTGGAATATTCAGAAACCTGAGTTGACTTATTTTGAAGGAAATATCTGGTATCGGAGAATGTTTGACATGCCGGATCTTAAGAAAAACAAACGCTATTTTGTTAATGTTGGAGCTGCCAACTATATCACAACAGTTACTTTTAACGGTAAAGAACTGGGAAAACACGAAGGAGGCTTTACGCCGTTTAGTTTCGAAGTTACTGATTTAGTGAAGGAGACCGGTAATTTTTTAATTATTGGTGTTAATGCAAGCCGCAGACCTGATTATATTCCTGCCGAAGTTTCGGACTGGTTCAACCATGGGGGCATTACCCGTGATGTTAAACTTATTGAAGTGCCGGAAACTTTTATCAATAATTATTTCATATCGCTTGACAAGGAAACACTCAGGTCAAAGACAAAACGAATTAATGGTAAACTGCAGATAGCCGGTGATGTGATACCTGAAAAGGCACGTATTATTATTCCTGAGTTAAATGTCAATCACGAGATAAATGTAAACAAACAAGGAGATACTAACTTCTCGGTAGATGTGAAGAAACTGGAATTATGGTCACCCGAAAATCCAAAATTATACAAAGTAATTGTTGAAGCAGGTAATGATATAGTTGCAGATGAAATCGGATTCAGAACCATTGAAACAAGGGGGAAACAAATTCTTCTAAACGGAAATCCTGTGTTTCTGAAAGGTATTTGCCTCCACGATGAAAATCCACTTCGTAAAGACCGTGCAAATTCTGTTGAAGATGCTGAATTGGTTTTGAACTGGGCACAGGAATTAGGGTGTAATTTTATACGCCTGGCACATTACCCGCATCAGGAGAATATTGTTCGGCTGGCAGATAAAAAAGGGATTTTACTTTGGGAAGAGTTACCACTTTATTGGGGTATTCAGTGGAATAACCCCGAAGTGTTGAAGAAAGCAAAAAAGCAATATACCGAATTGATTAATCGTGATTATAACCGGGCCAGTTCAATTATCTGGTCAATAGCCAACGAAACAGCACCCATACCTGACCGTAATGCCTTCCTGGGTGAATTAGCAGATTATATCCGTACCATTGATGATACCCGATTACTTTCAGCTGCATGTAAGAAGGATCAGGAGCTGGATGGCCATCCTGATAGTGTTTATACCTATAACGATCCGATTATGGATAAGCTGGATGTTATAAGTTTTAATGAATACCTGGGATGGTATGGTGGTAATCCGGATGAATGCCGAAATAAATCATTTAAAATGGGGCAGGAGAAACCGGTTATCGTTAGTGAATTTGGCGGGGGTGCTATTCAGGGATTTCATGGTGACAGTCTAACCCGATGGAGCGAAGAGTTTCAGGAGTATTTGTATATCGAAAGCATTGATATGTTCGATAAAATTGACGGATTAGCCGGTATGGCCCCCTGGATTTTGGTTGATTTTATGTCACCATTGCGTCAGTTACAGGGTGTTCAGGATGGTTGGAACCGTAAAGGTTTAATCTCTGAAAAAGGACAAAAGAAAAAGGCATTTTATGTGCTTCAAAAGTACTATAAAAATAAATAATTGAATTTATGACAGGATCTGTATTTTTTACAATATCAGATCCTGTTTATTTTAATATGGGTAATTGACGAAATAGAGATGCTTATTAAAAAATAGCTGGACTACTTTTGAAATTGCATAAATGTAGATAAACAGATAGTTATTGAAAAATCATGCTAAAGAGGATAGTTGTTTTGTGTCTGGCCTTACTAATCGTATCGCTAGTGTCAGAATCATTTGCTAAGAAAAAAAGAATAAGAAATAATCGGCCAAGAGTGATTGTGACTACCGACGGTGAAGCTGATGACAGGGCCTCGATGGTGCGTTTTTTATTAACATGCAATGAATTTGATGTTGAAGGGATCATCAATAGCAGTTCTCAGTTTCATTGGGTTGGTGGACAAGGATGGAATACATTTCATCCTGTTGAATGGGTAAAAGAATATATCGAATTGTATGGAGAGGTTTACGATAACCTGAGGCTGCATTCACCTGATTATCCTACTCCTGATTATCTGTTGAGTAAGTGGAAGGTTGGCAATATAGAAAGTGTTGGAGAGGATGATATAAGAACTGAAGGTGCCGAACTAATTGCAAAGGTTTTAATGGATAAAACTGATGATCGTCCAGTATGGTTGCAGGCCTGGGGTGGTTGTAATACGATCTCACGTGCATTAAAAATCATTCAGGAAGATTATCCTGAAAGGATGGAAGAAGCGGCTGCCAAAATGCGACTTTTTTTAATCTGGGAACAAGATCAGACTTATCAGGATTATATCCGACCTAACTGGGAAAAATACAACATTCCGACTATCATTTCTGATCAGTTTGATTGCATGGCTTATATATGGCCCAAAGTTTTGCCCAGTGAAGTGAAAAGTTATTTTGAGGCAGACTGGATGACGAAAAATATCCTGACAAACCATGGTCCTTTATGCTCTGTTTATGAAAATAATGCTGGTGCCTTCAATGCTGAGGGTGATACGCCATCTTTTTTACACAGTATTCCCACCGGACTTCGCAATATGGAGAACCCTGGTTATGGTGGATGGGGTGGTCGATATGTGCCGGTACGCAACAATGTTTGGATGGATCCATTACCTGGCGCCGGTTACAAACATCCTGACGGACAGATAAGTATTCATAATAGCTGGTCAAAAATGATGGAGAACTGGAATCAACCGGATGAAGTAACCATGAGAACAGAATACTTCAAACCTATTTGGCGATGGTTGCCTGCCATACAGAACGATTTTGCTGCACGGGCCGAATGGTGTGTAAAAGATTATGCATCGGCCAATCATCATCCGGTAATTGGTTTAAAAAAGACACCATTGAACATCAAAGCTAAAGCAGGATCTACAATAAAGTTTGATGCTTCCGGGTCAGAAGATCCTGATGCAGATAAGCTACACTTTAGATGGTCGTATTTTTATGAGGCAGGTACCTATGAAGGAAAAGCCATAGAGGATTTCTATTCGGCAAAAGTAAAATTCAAAGTGCCGGACGATGTAAAACCTGGTGAAACTATTCATGTGATATGTGAGGTTTCCAATTCGGGGAGACCTTCATTAACAAGGTATCAACGGGTGATTAATACTATAATCGATTAATCTTAAGTTCTCTCACCCAATATTGCATATTTTATCTGATACAATAGTATGTTTCACTGGTAAAATGCACTGAGAGTTACGGAGATATATTGTGGAGGTGGTAAAATCCATTGCGCAGTTGGTAAAATCCACTGAGAGCTTGGGAAATGTATTGTGGAGGAGGTAAAATGTATTGTGCAGCCCGTAAAATTGATTGTGCGACCAGTAAAATAGACTGTGTAACCGGTAAAATCGATTGAGAGAATAGAAAAATCCATTGTGCACCGGGTTTATTAAGTTGCGCATTGGGTATCATGCACCGGGAAGTCTGTTTCCAATTCTCACAATGTCATGTTATTTGTTTGAAAGGTTATTGACTCTGTCGTTTATTCAATAATCTCAATTGTTAGCAGAACGAGCCTTGCGAGTTTTGATTTATTCAAGTGATGTAGTTTTTATTCTGTTATTCTGCTTTTTAAGTCCATTTGTTCATGCAGAATCCTGATTATTTCAATCGGACAATTAAGAGATTTTCGATAAAATATGATGTGACGATTTGCTTTTAATCCAAATAGTTCAGAAGTAATTCCAGTATAGTTTTTTCCTAATGCAGGATTGTTTGCTATGTCTTCACAGCTCCTAATAAGCATTTCGTAATATTTGTCTGCTTGATATTCAGACCAACTGTCCCAAATTTTATTTAAGTCTTCTACGGCTTTGTTGGTCAATTTATAATTAGCCATTTCTTTTTCTTTTGGCTTTCAACTGTTCAAGATTTTTTTGAGGATCAAAATCGTGAGCAATTCCGCTATCAATTCCTTCTTGAATAGCATTTCTTAATAAAACAGCCTTACTTTCTTCATTTTCCAAAAGTCTAAGGCCTGCTCGAATGACTTCGCTTACATTTTTATATCGCCCTGCCGAAACTTGTGTCTGAACAAATTGGTCGAAGTAATCTCCCAGTGATACAGATGTATTTTTCATTCCAATAGTTTTAATCAAATTTACCAAAAATTGGTAAAATATCAAATCGAATGGTTTAGCATACCGTTTGCTAAATAAAGCCGTGGCATATTAATCGTGGTGTCGTTTGACCTGATAGAGGGACTAAGACAGTAGACAACGGCGTCAGGATGAGCCGACCGCGTTATGCTTTATGGCAGCGTGTTATCCAAAGTTATTTTTCTAATAGTTCAGAAATAACTTCAACAAATTCTTTAGCTTGAGGGAAAAGTCTTTTTACTGTTTCTTCTTCATAATCAAAGAAGTCG
>JAFMVE010000078.1 GCA_025499705.1 Carboxylicivirga caseinilyticus | reverse complement strand
CATCAGTTCATGACCAAAAGTGGCACAGTTTGAACCGAAATCACTGGCACAGATCAGGCCGATAATGCTGGCACAAAACGATCCGAAATATCCATCATCTTCGGTTTTGTTGAAATCGTAGGCTGAACGTGTTTCGGTCAAAAGGGTTTTGCCTTCTGTTATTTTTGCGGAGTCGTAGCCTAACTCTGCCATAACAGTTGCAATTTCTGACTGGGTTTCTGCATTTTCTAATGCTACTCGATAAAGCTCTAATGTGTCGGCTTCGGAATTTTTTGGTCTGGTTGCCATATAATTTGATTTTTAGGTTTGCCATTGCAGCAAACGGGTTATTAATCATTACAAATTAGTTGCTTCGACTTACATCCCGATCATTCGGGACAGATACTGCTCTGCTTCCAGTTGCAAATGCGTTGCTTCGGGTTACATTTCCGTTGCTTCGCATTGCAATTCTAGTGCTTCGACTTACAGTTCTATCGCTTCCTCTTGTAGTTGGGCTGCTTCGACTTACATTGCCCTTGCTTCCGAATCCATTCCTTTTGCTTCTATACACAGCAAACTAACACTGCTTTTCTTTATCTTACATTTTAGAACTGAATGTTAAATATAACGAATTTTATTGATGGTTGTTATTAGGCGGCTAATTGTTTCAATTCTGATATATAAGCTTCAATGCTTTCATTTATATTCTATACTTACCCCTAATGGAAAGATATATGCAAATGTGGGCGATTGGGGGCTTCAAACCTATCAAACTGCGAAAATTTAAAGCGGGCTACAGCCCTTGAAATACCTACTATTTAGCCTGTATTGTAAACACATGTTACCGCTAGTTTTTGTAATATTTTACTTTTATATTAATCTCCATTAAAATGTTTCTCGATGTCTATGTGTATCATAAAACTGGAGCAAATCTCTTTATCTATTCTTTATTCTGGGAAGCGTCCAAATTTTTTTATTTCTTCCAACGAGTCATCCCAACTTGCTTTGTTTGAGATAAAAATATGTGCATTAGGTCGTTTTTCTAATTTTGTATCTAAACATCCTGCTGGAACTACTAAAAGTTTACCGTCCATTTGTAAATTGGGCAAAGCTGAACCACAATTTGAACAAAAGGCTTTCACATGATTACTCTTATGAGGTTGAAATATTTTAATTTTAGTTTCCGTTTTTATCCATTCAAGTTTAGCTGTAGTGGAAAATAAATTTGCAGCATGCGCAGACCCTGTGTCTTTCCTACAATATCTGCAATGGCATAAATAAAAACTCTCAAAGTCACCTATAACTTTAAATTTAATTCCTTTGCATAAACAAGAACCCAAGTATTCCATTTGATTAGTTTCTTTGCAAAATTTTTGATTTTTTTTTTGAGAATTTACTTTCTAAATATAAAATAATTTCTTTTAAACCATTTAGTGCTTCTTCAGACCAAACGATTCTATAAGTATTTTTCATATAGTTTCTTTACAGATTCATGGGAATGAATTCGGCCTTTTTCAATGTCGTGCAAACCTCTTTTAATTGACTTTTTTTCATTGATTGATGACTCATCCCACCAGTCTGATGATTTAGCATATTCATCATGAATCTTTTTCAGTTTCTCAATTACTGCAGAATCATTAAGCTTTGCGATCCATTCTATTAGTTCGAGTTTTTCAGCTTGTATGTTCATAGCCATTCCTTGTTTACTAAGATATGAAAAACAAATTATTGGTTACAATATATTATTCAGTTGAAAAATGCACCAATTGCTCCTGGTTCTATTAGAGAACCACCGTATACGAGAACCGTATCCCGAAGCTTCTGGAGTGGTGTGAGAGCTTCTCCCTGATAGCGTCTGCTTGTGGGGCTGGCTACACGATTGGGCATAGTTATTTATTCCAAAATAAGCCTTTCAAATTCATCATGAGACTCATTAGTAAAAGGAATTAGTTCATTTATTTTCATCCATCTATAAAACTTACTTGTAAACCTAATGTAGTAATTAAGAAAGTATGGGCCTTCAAACTCTTCACCTTCATTTGTCACCCATATATTCCAAGTTAGTAAATTTGAATGCTTAAGAGCATTTAGTTTTAAATCAAATGTATTTCTTAAAGCGTTTTCAATTCTTTCTTCTCTGCTATCAGAATATCTAATTTTTAGAGGATTCAATTTATCTTGGTTCTTTTTGTAATATTCTTCTTCTTGAGTTGTTAATGGAAGAATATATTTGGCTGGTATATTGAAATGCTTTTCTCCGAGCTGCATATGCAATGTATAAGTATCCTCCATTTGAGCGAATAAACATGATAGAATATCTAAGTCTTTAGATTCTAATAGTGAAATGTCAAAAGTTATAATATCAATTAATTCTAACTCCTTTTTTAGACCGTTGAAAGTTGATATTCCTTGACAATATTTATCTAACAATTGAAATCTTTGTAGGTCTTGACCGTTTTTGCATTTTGAGGTTAATTCTTTTGAAATTCTCTTAAAATCCTCCAAGTCTTTTGCCAAATTCTGCTCGGCTGGTAGATTAACATCCCACCACAGAAAATCAATTAGTTTAATATATCCAAGATTATCAATTATGATATTTTCATTATGAAGGTCGCTATGAAACACTTCAAAATTATGAGCTTTTTCTAAACCTGATGCAATTTGAATTATAATGTCATAAGCTACCTCATAAATAATTGAATTACGTTCTTCTAAGAAAAGCCCCAAGGTTTTTCCCTTGACAAAATCCATAATATAACAACTCTTTGGTTTATCCTGTAGAATTCCCGTAGCAATATAATATACTGTTCCTATTTCTGGTTCACCAGAAAGTAATGCAAGCTTTTTAAATTCAGTTTTTAAGTATATATCTTCTTCATCTGAATAATACGAAATAAACTTCGCTATTAAATCTTTACCAGTAACTGAATCCTTAAATTTATAAGTAGTTTCTTCCTTTAAACAATCAGCATCTGTTAAATCTATTTTATTAGATTCCCTTAAATCATACATGCAGTTCTATGGTTTTGCGGATTAATTATGCCCAACGGCTAGGCTATGAAGCCTGCGGCAAGCCTATGCTTTATTAGCCATTGTTGGCAACTGGTTTTATTCCTTTCTTGTTACAATTTCATTATTTTTTATTTCTACTACAGAAGTATGGTTTTCCCTATTGTCATCTTGGTAGGTAATCTTAAGTTGTAAGTCATTCAAGTCACTAGGAATTTTTTCTTTTAAAATTTCATCGGCTTTTTCATAATCTCCTTCAAAATGCTTTCCGTATTTCGTATTGAAGTTTATATTAGAAAAAGGTTGAATATTATTCACTTTAGGTAAAGATGGCAATGAGGTAAATCTAGTATCTCCTATAGGCTCAACTTTTAGATTATATGCGGGATACTTCGAATTGTTGTGAAGCACAAGAGAGAATTCCCAATCTAAATACCATATAAAATCAAGTTTCTGTCCTGCATGAAATGTCTTACCTGAGTATTCTTTATGCTTCTCGAATGACATTCCTCTATTTCTCCGACCATTATTACTCCAGATTAAATCCGCTTCAATAAAAGGCTTATGTTCCTTTTCTTTCTTTCCTGCTAACTTTTTATCCATTTCACTTTCTGCTGATTCTTTCCATTTTTTTAATAACGTAACAGGGTAAGCTTCTGGATTCTTGTCGATAATAATTGAACAATTTGAGCAAAGCCATATACCATTACTGATATGTTTTCTATCAGCTTCACTTAATGAACTATCATATCTGGGTCCACCTGCTGAAGCAGCTGTAATATGAGCAGCAATGCCTATAGATGAAGCTTTATCTTCCTTTTCATTAGGACCTACTGTATGAATCTTACAATCAGGATTAGAGCATAAATAACCTACTCTCTTTGCCAATATATCAATTGTTGTTTTAGTAAAATTGTCTCTATTATTCGCCATAGTTTGAATTCTTATTTTTAATCGACTTTTGGTTTAATAATTTCTTTCAAGTAGCTGCTTATGTTGGTTGTTTCATTGATATAATACGGACTTAAGTTCGCACTGCCAATTCGTATCTTATTAAGGTTAAGCCCCATTTTAAGAACTAGCCTAAACTTAATGTAAGTTCTACTATACTTTTTATTATTTACATTATAAAGACGACAAAACAATGATTCATAAGCACTATAAATACATATAAAATATGATAACGGAATAAACAGAATGGTTAAAATTGATGGGAGTAATAAACTTTGCAAATTAGCTAGTATAAAATCATTTTTATAGTTAAGGTATGTTTGATAAATGGCATAAGAAATTACACTTAAACTATATAGAATGACAATCAAATTCAAAAAGCTATCAACTCGTTTGTCTTTAGTTTTGTATTCATTAATACTCATTAAAATGCCAGTCATTGCAAGTATAGGTATTGAAATAAACTCAATCCAATACTTGAAAACGTGTAAGTTAGATACAAAACCAATTATAATAGTCAGCTTTATGGCATTTATAAATATTTTCCGAAAAAAGGGAATATCTTTTCCAATTGCCTTAAAGGTCATAATAATGCCAACACCAAAAAACCAAAATATTGTTCCTTTTAATAAATGAATATTCCAAAAATCAACATTTATTAGCCCCCAAATAATGATTAACAAATAGCATATCGTTAATTGGAAGATTGTAATAAAGACAGAAGAAAAAAGAACTTTAGTAATAGCTATTGCATGTTTCCTAATGAATTTTATCAAAAAAACAGAACATAATAAGATTGCCAACCAAGTTAAGATTGCCAAGTCTCTATTATTTAATTGTTTTAAAATAAAATCTATCATTTAAGGTATTGAATCTTTTTAGGTCATTCATTTAACTTGTTGCCAACTGCCTTATATCCACTATTACTATTTTATCTTTATTCAATTGCTGTATGATAAGTACAAATTCATTTTAAATACTTATAAACGTCTCAGAAAAAATAATCGTTTAGAAACGGTTAATCGGGCACTCTGTTTTAATTGCAGCTGCAGTGCGGATAGATGGATGTGCAGGTTCATAGTGTTTGGTTTAGAATTACCACATACAAAAATAGCAGAATTAGGCAATTATGCTAATCAAACATTTATTAAGTTTAACAGTGTAGAAAGATTTATGTCGTAATAGTTGGGCAAGCCAATTCTGTCCTAATTATTTTTCAAATTGGCGCTTCGCCCAAACCCGACTTCATTTAGTTCACGTTTGCTTATTTTTAATGGTGTTCATGATTTC
>JAFMVE010000077.1 GCA_025499705.1 Carboxylicivirga caseinilyticus | reverse complement strand
GTCCCCTTCAGGGGATTTAGGGGTGACATAAAATGATATTTTATTACAAATTGAAACTAACGTTGTTCTGATGTTTAATTTTTGGACACCCTCATCATTTTCTACAAAAACAGGACAACCAATTGACTCTTCCATTAATTCGGTAACTGGTTTATCCCCAAAATTCATATAGGTATAATTGATACCTTTAACTGAATCAACCAACCCGGGCATGCTTATACCCACTGATAAAAAACCTGATTTATCAAGACCGGAACGATCGATATACGAATTGATCAATTCCAATATTTCATCCAGTGTTTCTTTCTTGTTATTTAATTCAACCGAATATTCTTCCGTTTCAGTAATCTGATTATTCTCAGCATTAAAAATGGCAATGCTTACTTTGTATATGCTCATTTCAACAGCCAAAATATAAAAGCTGTCAGCTACCAAACCAAATAAATCCGGCTTTCTTCCTCCAATCGATTTTCCCTGTCCCTTCTTTTCAAGAATATTACGCTCAAACATCTCAGCCATGATAGCTACCATATTTGGCGTACTAATTCGCAATCTCTTGCATAATTTAGAAGTTGTCTGCGGACCATCTACATATAAAGTCTTAACAATTCGAATTTGTTGAATGTATTTCTTCTTTTCAACTCCTTCCAGCTGTTCTGCAACTTTAGTATCAAATTGTAAATATCCCATAGACTTTACTTATAATTTTCATCGATTAGATGATGTAAAGTATATATTTTTATTTTTAAAACAAATCTTTTATTATTTTTTTATTAATGTCCTTAAATCTTTATTAATATTTTCTACATTTGTCAATACCAAAACACCCAATAAAGCCAGTCAAACAGCTGTTTACGAGGGATAACAGGATTTTTTTAAATAATTTAATAAAACCAGAAAAAAATATGAACTTGATCTAAGGTTTTATATCACCTGATAAATTATATAATACATACCGCTGAATTTCATCAATTATAAAAACTGAAATAATGAAAAAAAGACTATCAATCATTCAACATTTATTGGCAACACTCTTACTATTGTTGTCTAATAATATTTATAGCCAGCATTCTAAATTCAGAGATTGTAACCTTTCGATTGATGAAAGAGCCAATTGCCTATTAAATGCACTGACACTGGAAGAGAAAATCTCACTCCTTGGTTATTCTTCGCCAGCAGTGGAAAGATTACAAATACCTTCGTATAATTGGTGGAACGAAGGATTACATGGGGTTGCACGTGCCGGACAGGCAACGGTATACCCACAGGCTATTGCCTTAGCTGCTACTTTTGATCCTGAATTGGTTAATAAAGTTGCGGATGCTATTTCTACCGAAGCCAGAGCCAAGCACAACATGGCGATTGCTAAAGATAAACGACTTCAATATTTAGGAATTAACTTTTGGACTCCTAATATTAATATATTCCGCGATCCTCGTTGGGGACGTGGTCAGGAAACGTATGGTGAAGATCCATTCCTTACTGGTATTATGGGAACTGCTTTTGTAAAAGGGCTTCAGGGCGATGATCCAACCAGGTACAAAATATCAGCCTGTGCTAAACACTTTGCTGCCCATAGTGGTCCCGAAGCCATTCGTCATGAATTTAATGCAATTGTTGACGAGAAAGATTTGCGCGAAACCTATCTGCCCGCATTTAAAACACTGGTTGACAACGGTGTTTCAGCAATTATGTGTGGATACAACCGACTGAACGATCAGCCTTGTTGCACATCTGAAAATCTGTTGGAAACCATATTAACCAAAGAATGGAAATTTGATGGACAGATTACGACAGATTGCTGGGCATTAGACGATATCTGGCTTCGCCATAAAAGTATACCAACCCGGGTAGGTGTGGCAGCCGCAGCCATTAAGCAAGGTGTTAATATGGATTGTTCTCCCATCCTTCAGCAAGATGCCATGGAAGCCATTGAAAAAGGCCTAATAACAGAAGATGATATCAATAAATCAATATACAAAACACTGGTTACCCAAATAAAGCTCGGTTTCTATGATGACCCTTGTGAATCACCCTACACAACTTTTGGTCCGGATAGTATTAACAATACCTACCATGTGGATCTGTCTATTGAAGCTGCAGAAAAAAGTATGGTTCTGTTAAAAAACGATGGTATTTTACCGTTAGACAAGAATAAAACAGGTTCGATGATGGTATTAGGTGAGAATGCAGCCAACATAAGTGTATTGGTTGGAAATTATCATGGTATGTCGGGTAATATGGTTACATATGCCGAAGGCCTTGTAAAAAAAGCAGGCCCCGGAACAGCGGTACAGTATGATTTTGGCTTTAGTTATTCTGACACTACTCATTTTGGTGGAATCTGGGGAGCAGGCATGTCCGACGTTTCAGTGGTAGTATTAGGTCTTACTCCTTTGTTTGAGGGTGAAGAAGGAGATGCCTTTTTGTCTCCAAGCGGAGGTGATAAAGAAGGTTTAAATATACCTGAATCACATCTTAGATT
Source organism: Carboxylicivirga caseinilyticus (assembly GCA_025499705.1). Classification (GTDB taxonomy): domain Bacteria; phylum Bacteroidota; class Bacteroidia; order Bacteroidales; family Marinilabiliaceae; genus Carboxylicivirga; species Carboxylicivirga caseinilyticus. The sequence goes on along the minus strand of JAFMVE010000077.1, from coordinate 3,981 downwards.
TTTAAAAAAACTGAGAGCTTCGCATAACAAACCAATTATTGCCGTATTAACCGCGGGTAGTGCTTTGGATGTTGAGAAAGTAGCTCCATATGCCGATGCTATCATCTATTCATGGTATTCGGGCGAGCAAGGAGGTACAGCTTTAGCTAATATTATTTATGGCGATGTTTCTCCATCAGGAAAACTTCCGCTAACCTTTTATAAATCGATTGACGACCTACCAGATTACACAGATTACAATATGGCAAACAGAACCTACAGATATTTTGGTGGTGAAGTGGCTTATCCATTTGGATTTGGCTTAAGCTACACCAATTTCGATTACGCCTGGATAAGTAAACCAAACAAGACATATAAAAAAGATCAGAATATCAACTTCAACGTAAAAGTGAGTAATACTGGTAATTTTGATGGAGATGATGTGATACAGGTTTACATTGTTTATCCAAACTTGGAAAGAATGCCAATAAAAGAATTAAAGGCATTTAAACGCACAGGCATCAAAGTTAATCAATCTACTGATCTGACTTTTACAATAAACACGAATGATTTGCAGAAATGGGATTTGAAACACAGTAAATGGCAATTATATAAAGGCGAATATAAAATCCTGGTTTCAAAAAACTCGGCAGAATCCGTTCTTGAGCACTCTTTTACAATAAAATAACCTTAAAATAGAATTATCATGAATAGATTAATATACAAAGTCAGTATTGCAGTCTTCCTGACAACTTTAATATTTGGATGCTGTAACAAACAGAGCGAACAACCTTCATCACTGGTACAGTATGTCGATCCTTATATAGGAACTGATTATCACGGACACGTTTTTTTGGGTGCGCACGTTCCTTTTGGAATGGTACAGACTGGTCCTACAAACTACACCTGGGGATGGGATTGGTGTTCCGGATATCATTATTCAGATTCGATTCTAACAGGTTTTTCGCAAACACACCTGAGTGGAACCGGAATTGGTGATTTAGGAGATATTCTGATCACTCCGTTTACAGGAGAAGTAAAATCAACACCTGGTTCTCAGAAAAATCCTCTGGGAGGTTATGCATCACTTTATAAGCATGATAAAGAAAAGGCTGAAGCCGGCTACTACAGTGTTGAATTACTTCGCTATAATATACTGGCAGAACTAACAGCCACAGAACGCACAGCTTTTCACAAATATACTTTCCCTGAGAATGAGCAATCACATATTGCCATTAATCTGGCTCGTGGAATTGGATGGGATCGTCCGGGACAATCATCCATAACTGTTGTTAACGATACCACAATTATTGGTTATCGCAAATCGAATGGTTGGGCTAAAGATCAGATATTGTTCTTTGCCGTTCAATCAAGTAAACCATTTAGCCAGACTCAGCTCTTTGATGGTAAAAGAACTGTAGAAGGGACTAGTGCAATTAAAGATAGTATTACAGCTGTATTAACTTTTCAAACTAAAGCCAACGAAGAAGTATTATTGAAAGTTGGAGTTTCTCCGGTAAGTACAGAAAATGCTTTAAACAATATCGAAAAGGAAAATGAAGGTTGGAATTTTAATAATGTAGTTGCTCAAGCTAAGGATAAATGGAATAAGGAACTTTCGAAAATAGTGGTTGAATCAGCTGATGAAGCTCAGCTTCGAACTTTTTATACTGCTGTATATCATGCATACACCGCGCCGGTATTGTTTAACGATGCCAATGGTGATTATCGGGGTACTGATAAAGAGGTTTATAAAAATGCTGAATTCAATAATTACACTGTATTTTCATTATGGGATACCTATAGAGCCGCACAACCTTTGTACACCCTTTCTCAACCGGAAAGAGTATCTGATATGATTAACTCTATGCTGGCCATCTATCAACAACAGGGTAAACTTCCTATCTGGCCATTACATGGCAATGAAACAGATTGTATGGTTGGCTTTCCTGCTATACCTGTAGTAGCTGATGCCATCTTTAAAGGATTCCCGGGCATTGACAAATCACTGGCTCTGGAAGCTATGCAGGCATCATCCATGCGTGATGACTATGGAGTAAAACACCTGAAAGAAAAAGGATTCATCCCGGCTGAACTGGAAAAAGAATCCGTTTCGAAAGCTTTGGAATATGCTATTGCAGATTGGTGTACAGCACAGCTTGCCACTTCTCTTAACGAATCAGAAGTAGCCGATTACTATAACACAAGAGCACAGGCATATCAGAAATACTTTGACAAGGAAAAGCAATTTATGCGTGCCATAATGGAAGACGGTAACTTCCGTACTCCATTCAATCCGTTTGAATCGACACACGAATGGGGTGATTATACCGAAGGAAACGCATGGCAATATACCTGGCTGGTACCTCATGATGTAAAAGGTTTAATCAACTTATTTGGATCAGATGAAGCATTTACTGCAAAATTGGATAGTCTGTTTATTGTAGAGGGTGATATGGGCCATATGGCATCGCCGGATATTAGCGGATTGATTGGTATGTATGCTCAGGGCAACGAACCGGGTCATCATATTCCATATTTGTATTCGTATGCCGGTCAACAATGGAAAACAGCTAAGCTAGTTCGCAGAATTATGGATGAAATGTTTACCGATCAACCCGACGGCATTTGCGGTAACGAAGATTGCGGTCAAATGTCGGCCTGGTACATACTCTCATCCATGGGACTCTACCAGGTAAATCCTGCTAATGGTGTATTTGTATTTGGCTCACCTTTATTTGATAAAGCCACCATTACTTTGCCAGATAATAAATCATTTACAATCAAAGCAGTAAACCAAAGCAAAGAAAACGTATACATTCAAAAAGCTACACTGAATCGTATCGAATTAAATGAAACCTTTATTACTTATAAAGAAATAATGAACGGTGGTGAATTAATTTTTGAAATGGGTAACACACCTAACATGGAATACGGTAAAAATACAGAAGACAGACCATATTCACAATTGATAAGATAATGACTATGAAACAAGCAATATATCCTTTTATATTTATTATTCTCTTATTTAGCTCCTGCACAAAGAAAGTAGGAGTTACAGATGTAAGATCAGGCTTTATATTTGGAACCTGTCCTACTGATGCGTGCCACGCTGCAACTATAGAAGAAATCAGTCACAACCGACTTATTGCAGCCTGGTTTGGTGGCAGCTACGAAGGAGCCAAAGATGTGGGTATCTATTTAGCTAAGTTTAATGGTATTAAATGGTTGCAACCACAATGCCTTATTAATCCACCAATAATAGATGGTGATACTTTACCTTGCTGGAATCCGGTTTTATTCAAAAGTCAAAGTGATCGATTATACCTGTTTTATAAAGTTGGTAAGAATCCACGTGAGTGGTTTGGAGCTATGATTACATCTGAGGATGAGGGTGATTCATGGTCTGATCCTGAATATCTGCCTGATGGTATCTATGGCCCCATCAGAAATAAACCTATTGAGCTTACTCCGGGAATAATACTATGCGGATCGAGTACAGAAGGTATTGAGGAAGATATTTGGAGAGTGCACAACGAAACTTATAACGAGGCAACTGAATCCTGGGAGGTAATTGAAGTACCTAATCCCAAAGAACTGGATGTGATTCAGCCAACCTTTATCCCGCATAAAAATGATCAGGTACAGATGCTTTGCCGCAGCAGGCATAATAAAATAGTCTCATCGTGGTCAGAAGATAATGGAACAAGCTGGTCGCCCCTGGATACTCTGGATGTTGCAAATTCAAATTCAGGGATTGATGCCATTGCCATTGATCAAAATCTGTTTTTAATGGTTAACAATCCTCTTAAACAGGGACCCGACTGGTTTTACGGTCGTAATGTACTGGATGTTGAATATTCATTTGATGGCATCAACTGGAATCATTTGTTTGATCTTGAAAATAAGGAGAAAGGGCAATTCAGCTATCCTGCAATTATACAAACATCGGATAAAACCATTCACGTTTTATACACATATAACCGTGAAGGAATCAAACAC
>JAFMVE010000076.1 GCA_025499705.1 Carboxylicivirga caseinilyticus | reverse complement strand
AATATATTATTATGAAAAACAAAGAGGCTAATCGGTAAAGATTAACCTCATATATTTTCCTTTTTAAGTATTACTTCTGAAATCGCCTTTTTATGCTTGTACAATTATTTTTCTTCTGAAGTATAAAAGTTTTTTACAGGGTTTGCATACATCTCTAAAAGAGCTTTATGAAGGAACTCCCTATCTCCATCAATTCTCGACAAATGTTCATCTAAATATCCTAAGAAAATTGATTTGTCTTCTTCTGTATATTTATCTGTGTGTCTGGTATGATTGGTGAATAAATCGTCGGCTACAAAATTACCTGGATAGAACTTATAGTTATTATGAATTTGCTGATCAATCATTTCTGCTAAACCCTGTAACTGATCATTCTTGGGTAAATCATTTAATTTATCCAGTTGGGTTTTGTTAATCGGTTTCCCGAAACCGAAATGTACACGTCCTTTTCTTCCTCTTAATCCGGCACCCATATGCTTCAGGTCATCAGCCTGTGTCTTTTTGTAATCCGGTTTGTCGCGTTTCATTTGAAATTCCAATGCTTTCAAATAATCGCAAGGATCGTACTCGTAGGAAATTGATAGCGGAACAATAGTTAATTCACTGAAGTTTTCAGCAAATGAACCAGCCCCACTCATATTCATCATCTTTAAAAGGCTAACTTGCGTACGGTCATCTCCATCTTTAGAGCGTCCCTCACGCTGAGCAATCCAGATACTTTGATTTCTTTCAACAAGTGTTTTTCTAATGTAATGTGAAAGTCGCATTGAACTTTCCAGCATTTGGCGTACCGGTAAATTGCGGTTAACAATGAATGTTTTATTGAGCTTAACTAAATCTGTTATCCATGGAAAAATCAATAGATTATCACCAATAGCAATTTCGGTCGTATTCAGTTTGTTTTCAACCATTAAGATATTAAGAATGGCAGAGTCAAGAACAATATCACGGTGATTGGATATAAAAAGGTAGTGCCCATTCGGATCAAGATCTGTTAATCCTGAATGAGTGATCCCTTTTGTTGTGGTTCGTAATACCTCTTTTACATATGGATAAATGACTTCTGTTTGAAATTCATTTACACTTTGAATACTTAATAATTTTTTAAGGAAATTTTCAGTTGAAAAGTTGGGATATAAGAACTTGATTAATTCCAGAAAATCATGTTCATTCTTTAATCGCTCAAAAACTTCGTGTATTTCGCTGTCTTGATAAGGACGTATCGAATCAAAGTTTAACTCATTGACCATATTGTACAAAAAATTGTTTGATACAAAATTAACTCAATCAATCCGTATTAGAAAGAATATAGGCTTTTATTAATCTATGAATGTGTTTGAAATAATGGAATAAATCCAAAAAATGGAAAAGTTTTTAATTGATGGAAAAGTGATCAATTGTGAATTTATTAAAAAGCAGTAAATCAGTAATATATAATTTGTGGCACATGCATTGTTTTATTGTTTGGCATAAATACCCATAGCCATGATAAAGATAAAAGTTTTTAAAAATACCACGTTAGTATCATTTGAGAGTAAAGAGAATTTGGATATTAAAAATTCAGGAGATCTTAAATCTCGTATGATGGAAATAATGAAGCGACCATTCACAAATTTAATTGTGGATCTTGAAAAAGTTGAGAAGGTAGATGATGAAGGTTTGAATGCCTTAATGGCGGTTCAGCGTTTGTCAGAAATAAATCAAAGTCAACTAAGTCTGTTTAACGTGAAGGAGGGAGTACTTAAGTCAATGCGAAAGTATGATCTTGATCATTATTTCTTTTTTTGTGACCGTCCAAAGCCCTTTTCTGATGACCTGTTAATGGTTTAATTAGTAAAGGATAACCGGGAAGAGCGCTTCCCGGTTTTATAAAGCATTTTAATATATTAATTAAAACCGGAAGCTTTTTGTTTCCGGTTTTTTTATAATAAAACTCCATGCAAATGGGTTAGAATAATTGAAGATAATCTTTCGTAATTTCCTATCTGCTGATTAAGGTTTATCTCATTGGTATGAGAGATACGATCAATTGGGTGTCACTATAGTAATTGGTTAATGGATCTTGAAATCTACTGGCAGTGGATTTGATCAGATAGAAGACTGTTGCCTCAAAAGACATTATAGGTTTTTAGCCAAGAGTTGATGCTATACCCATAATAAAAAAAAAGTAAAAGCACCTCTGTCAGGTGCTTTCAGTGATTATTGAATATTTTATTCCTCTTCTTGTAATATTTCCCAATATTCAATGGCTCTTCTTGTATGCGGGATAACAATTGTTCCTCCAACAAGATTCGCAACAGAGAAAATTTCCATCATCTCTTCAGTGGTCACACCTTGTTCGTAACATTTCTCCAGATGATATTTGATACAATCATCACATCTTAAAACCATCGAACTAACCAAACCCAACATTTCTTTTACCTTGGTAGATAAGGCTCCCTCCATGTAAGTGTTGGTGTCAATGTTAAAAATTCTCTTAATAACCTTATTGTTGCTAGCTAAAAGTTTCTCGTTCATAGCAGAGCGATACTCCCTGAATTCCTTAATTTTCTCGTTCATAATTGGGCTTGTTATTAATTTATTGAAATGCCTTTCAAGGTTGCTGAACCGGCATCTGTGATTTTTACCATAACAAAATCACCTTTTTTAAAGTTTTCTTTTGGAAAAACAACAACTTTGTTTTGTGAGGTTCTTCCAAAGAGTTCTTCCTTCGACTTTTTGGATGTTCCTTCTACCAAAACTTCAAAGGTTTTTCCAATATCAGCCTTATTACTTTTAACAGATAATTCTGTTTGAAGATCTATGATTTCCTGAAGTCGCTTTGATTTTATTTCTTCTGATACATTATCTTCCAGATGTTTACTTGCATAAGTTCCCGGCCGTTCAGAGTATTTAAACATAAAGGCTGAATCATAACCAACCCATTGCATTAATTCCAGAGTTTGTTTGTGATCTTCTTCTGTTTCGTTATGAAATCCGCAGAAAACATCAGTTGATAACCCACAATCAGGAAGAATAGTTTTAATAGCTGTAATTCTTTCCATGTACCATTCTCGATCGTATTTGCGATTCATTAATTTAAGAATCTTACTGCTTCCCGATTGCAAGGGTAAATGAATGTGATTACAAATGTTGGAATGCTTGGCCATGACTTTTAAAGTCTCATCACACATATCCTTTGGGTGAGAAGTCGTAAATCGAATTCGCATCTCAGGGAAATTACCGGCTACATAATTTAACAGACCAGGAAAATTTAATTTGTTGCATTCATTTCCGGTCCAGTTGTATGAATTAACATTTTGCCCCAGAAGGGTAACTTCTTTAAAACCTTTGTTTTGTAAGTCTTGTATTTCTCTTTTTATGCTCTCAGGTTGTCTGCTTCTTTCTCGTCCTCTGGTATATGGAACGATGCAATAGGAACAAAAATTATTACATCCACGCATAATTGAAACAAAACCCGAAATACGGTTTTTACTAATACGTGAAGGAATAACGTCTGAGTAGGTCTCATTTGTTGAAAGTTCAACATTGATGGCTTTGTCACCATTTTCGGCCATCCCAATCAAATTAGGTAAATCCATATAGGCATCAGGTCCTACAACAATGTTGGCACCTTTTTCAAATAGCTGATCCTTTACTCTTTCAGCCATACATCCTATGATTCCGATGATAAGGTCAGGATTATTTTTACGCATGGCAGTTAATTGCTGCAAGCGCCCCATGACTCTTTGTTCTGCATTATCTCTGATTGAACAGGTATTAATAAATATGGCATCAGCCTGTTCCATTTCGTGTGTTATGCCGTAGCCATCCATCTCCATCACTGATGCTACCACCTCGCTGTCAGCTACGTTCATTTGACATCCATAGGTCTCGATAAAAAGCTTTTTACCAGAATTAGTTGATGTCAATGGTTTAATGTTCTTTAAGTCCATTTTGAATATATCGGGAAATATTACATTTCTCAGTTTGAGGCTGCAAATGTAATGCTTAGTTCATGAATGAACAATATAAAGGGTTGTTTTAAATGATATTAACGATTCTTCCAAATAATGGAAATTAGTAATTATATGTATTGATAATGTTTTGATGGGTAAATAAATCCATTAAAAATTTACTATATTTATATTGGTTAATTCTAATTCCGAAATCCATGAAACGAATTTTAATCCCGATTGATTTTTCAGAAGCTGCATTGAATGCAATGGAATATGGTATTGCAGTTGCCAATCATATCAATGCCAATGTTCGTATAATGCATGTTAAAACGGGTTTGCATTATGCACCTACCTATGCAAAAAATCAGGCAGAATACAGAGTCAATGAAAAAGTGGATGAATGGTTAGTGGATCTGATCAAAAAATATGATGATGATTATGTTGTTCCTGGTGGTAAGTTCGACTTTAAGGTAAGAGAAGGAAATGTTGTACACGAGATTAGTAATCAGGCAAAATATGATGATTCGAGCCTGATTGTGATGGGTTCACATGGAGCTTCAGGATTTCAGAGTAAGTGGATTGGGAGTAATGCTTATAGTCTTGTAGCTCATGCACCCTGTCCCGTTATTGTTCTAAATCAGGAAATGAAATGGAATGGAGGTATTAGAAAAATTGTTGTTCCTGTTGATTACACAAAGGCTAGCAGAAAAAAAATTCCTGTAATTGCTGGTATTGCATCAGTATTTAAATCAAGAATTTTTTTGGTGGCTGTGCGTGAATCAAAATTGCAATATTTATTAAAGCGTGTGGCAATGTTTAATCGCCAGGTTGAAAAGTATTTTGTGACACGTGCAGGAGTTGAAGTGGAGAAATCAGTTTTGGTAGGTAAAAAACCAGTTCAGAGATTGATTTCATTCGCAGAAGAAAAAAATGCTGATTTAATAACAGTCCATGTTAATCACACACATAATCCTTTTGTGAATATTTTTAAACCCTTTGCTAATGAGTTGATCAATAACTCATCGAAGCCTGTTTTGGTAGTGCCAACATATGAGTAAGGCATAATCTTTGGATGAATGATTTTTTAATGGCAAGATTGTTTATCTTTGTGGCTTCCAAAAAAGGATTAGAATGAAGTATTTTATTAGCCTCATTTTTATATTTATTGGTTTTACTGTCATTGCTCAGACTCAAAATTTGGAAGAGGAAGTGCAAACAGTAAAAGAAGGAGAAGGTATTATAACCATTCATCAGGATCAGGGGATTGATTTTCTGATGGAAACCATGGTTAAAGAAAATGCCCGTCAGGAAGGTGTGGATGGTTATCAGATACAACTCTTCTCTGGATCAGGTCCTAACGGAAAACGTCAGGCCATGGAGGTAAAAACAAAAATATTGGAGGAGTTTCCTGATGCTAAGATATCAACCACGTACAATCCACCTTTTTGGAGGGTTCGTGTAGGAAATTATCGACATAAGCATGAGGCATTGCCTTTGTTGAAAGATATGAAAGAGTTTTTTCCGAACTGTTATGTGGTGAAGGGAACTGTAAGAATGGAAAATTTGTAATTAAGATAATAGGAAGCCGGATCAGTCCGGCTTCTTTTTTTTGTTTTATCCAAGTTGGGTGATTAGAAAATTGAATTTAAATTTGCGCATCATTTTTTTAAGTAAACATCATGAGTGATCAGATTAAGCACGAGTGTGGTATCGTTCTAATTCGTTTATTGAGGCCGTTGGAGTATTACCAGGAGAAGTACGGTACGTGGATGTATGGTTTGAATAAACTATACTTGTTAATGGAGAAACAGCACAATCGCGGTCAGGACGGTGCAGGAGCTGTAAACTTAAAACTTGATCAGGAAGCAGGAAAAAAATATTTTTTCAGACAAAGATCGAATAAGACAAATCCTATTAAGGATATCTTCGAAAGAATTAATGAGCCATTCATTAAACTGCAGGATCATGAACCTGAGTTATTAAGAGATACTCAATATGCCAAAGAGAATTTACCTTTTGCCGGAGAGTTGTATTTAGGACATTTGCGTTACGGAACTTTCGGTAATCATAGTATTGAGTATGTGCATCCTGTGATGCGCGAAAATAACTGGAGATCGCGTAACCTGGTAATGGCAGGTAACTTTAATCTTACCAATGTTGATGAGATTTTCAAATCGTTATTTGATTTAGGTCAGCATCCTAAAGATTACACGGATACAGTAACCATTCTTGAGAATGTTGGTCACTTTTTGGATGAAGAGAATGAGATGTTGTTCAGAAAACATAAGAATGAAGGTTTATCAAATCGCGAAATCTCATTCGGTATTGAAGAAGAACTGGATGTAAGACAAATTCTGGAGCGTTCAAGTCGTCGTTGGGATGGAGGTTATGCTTTAGCTGGAATGATTGGTCATGGCGATGCTTTTGTAACTCGAGATCCTTGGGGAATTCGTCCTGCATGGTATTATCAGGATGAAGAAATTGTAGTGGTTGCCTCTGAACGTCCTGTGATTCAAACAGCCATGAATGTTCGTTCTGTTCAGGTACAGGAAATAAAACCTGGTCATGCACTTATAATTAAGAAAAATGGTACTGTAACTGAAGAATTGGTACGAGTGCCTCAAAAACGCACTTCTTGTTCGTTTGAACGCATTTATTTCTCTCGGGGCAGTGACAAAAAGATTTATCTTGAGCGTAAATCTCTTGGTCGTCTGTTAGCAAAGACATTGCTTGATAAGGTGAATTATGATATAGAAAATACAGTCTTTTCATATATTCCGAATACTGCAGAAACAGCCTTCTATGGTATGATGGATGGTATTCGTCAGGAATTGGATCAGGTTAAGAAAAGAAAGATTCTGGAAAAAGGAAAAGATATCACTCCGGAAGAGTTGGATGAAATTCTTGCAGTTGAACCAAGGGTTGAGAAAATTGCCATTAAGGATGTTAAGATGCGTACATTTATTGCGGATGATAACAGCAGGGATGATATGGTAGCACATGTTTATGATGTTACTTACGGCATTGTTAAAAATGGTGTGGATACCCTGGTTATTATTGATGATTCAATTGTACGCGGTACAACACTTAAGAAGAGTATTCTTCGAATTTTGGATCGTTTACATCCTAAAAAGATTATAGTTGTATCATCGGCACCTCAGATTCGTTATCCTGATTGTTATGGAATTGATATGGCTAAATTGAAAGATTTCTGTGCTTTCTCTGCTGCCATTGAGTTGTTAAAGGAATCAGGTCAAGAGAAGGTAATTGATGATGTTTATAAGAAATGTAAAGAACAGCAAAATCTTCCAAAAGAAGAGATCGTGAACTATGTGAAAGAAATTTACAAGCCATTTACGCCAGAGCAGATTTCTGATCAGATTGCTAGAATGCTTCGTCCTGATGATATTGATGCTGAAGTGGAATTAGTATATCAAAGCATAGAAAATCTTCATGAAGCCTGTCCGGATGACAGAGGAGACTGGTACTTTACAGGTGATTATCCAACACCTGGAGGAAATAAGGTGGTGAATACTTCTTTTATCAATTTTGTTGAAGGAAGAAGTGGAAGAGCATATTAAAATATGATAGAACATTATTTAAAGAGGGTGTCCAAAAAGTGATTCTGCAAATAAGGAATCTTTCAAATTGTAACTTTACTTTCATTATACCCCACCAAACCTCCCCTAAAAGGG
>JAFMVE010000075.1 GCA_025499705.1 Carboxylicivirga caseinilyticus | reverse complement strand
AAATCCCCTGAAGGGGACTTAGGGGTGACATAAAATGATATTTTATTACAAATTGAAACTAACGTTGTTCTGATGTTTAGTTTTTGGACACCCTCTTTCTTTTATCTGAAATTAAAGTTATTTCTTAAATACTTTAAACAATTCTGATTTTCCGTCAGATTCAACTTTAACCAGGTACATACCTTTTTGATTTAATGAAATCACCTCACGTTTAGCAGCAGTTTTAACTTGCTTAACTAAACCTCCGGCCAAATCATAAACAGTAATCATTGATGATGCACCTTCCATTTCAACAGTAAATTCTCCTCTTGAAACTGTTGGGTAAACTTTACTTGAACTTTGCTTACTTCCAAGATCAATTCCTGAAGCAACATCAAATGTTATAGTATATGTTTTTTTAGTTGTAAGATCTGCAGCAGTTACAACAATAGTAGCAACACCAGGAATAGATGCTGGACCATCAATTGTATAAGTTGCATTTGCATCATTTGTTGCCAGAGTAATTGCTGGATCTGATCCTGCAGCAACTGAAACGGTATAATCGTATGTTGTTGGAGCAAATCCATCAATTGTTACACCATCAACAGCCAAATCACTCAAAGTAGCATCTGTTCCGGCATAGCCCTGAGGTCCATTCATAGCATTCAAAGCAATGGTTTGATCATCCATGACCCCGGCATAAATATTAAACTCATAAACAGAGCCCAACCATGTATTATCAGCTGGATATACAGACTCACAAATATATGCGTAAGCATCACTTAAATAAACTATTCCATTCGTTGTAGTTAATGCTCCTGCACTTTGTAATGTTCCATCCAGATACAATTTAATAGCATCCTTTGTAATGATTGTAACTAAATGATGCATTCCTGAATTATCATCATCAACATTAGAACCATCAGCACCAGATTCAGAACTCCATGGACTGCCAGAATTCTGACATGATATAGCAGCTCTACTCTTTGTAGCAGTAAAGATATAATCATAGCCATAAGTACCTGAATTACCAAATGAAGTTACCATTGTATTTAAGTTAGCATTGGTAGTATTTGGATCATCCACAATAAAATGCTCAAAAGTTATACTTGCGTATGTATTAATTGCAATATCACCTGCTGGAAGTTCAATATAATCACCAAGTGTACCGGCATTATACATACCCTCAGTAATGGTTCCGCCATGGATAATTCCATCAGCACCACCAACTACATCTTTAGCTGTTCCATCAAGGAAAGTGTATGAATGCATCAATGCAAAATCCTCGTTATAAACATGATACTTGATTACATAGTCGCGTGTATATGATGTATTGGTTGCAGTAACAGTAATAGTTACACTACCTTTCTTCACAGTAGAAACATCTATTGTTCCATCACCACTTATTGTACAAGTAGCATCCTGTGCTACTGCATCAAGAATAAATTCAGTAGTTCCTTCTGGTAATACAACGCGATATTCATTTACATATGGATCAAATACAGGATATAATTCATTATCTCCGATGCTTAATGAAGCCAAATAGGTATTAAATTGAGTTTCTACCTGATCTGGTGAAATGATAGACCAAACAGCCAGGTCATTACCAAGCCACTTATCGGAATAAATACCTGTTCCTAAATTCGAATCGTTTGTTCCCATGTAAACATTCTCGAAATTATTAGCTCTGGCAACAGAAACAATTCTGAATCTTCCTTTTTCAAATTCGTCCAATTCAAATTTACAACTATCAAGGTCACCTGTTAATTCAGCATCCATTACCATATCCCATACATTATCACCGGAAGCAAGTGCCAATCTCAAGTAATTTCCATCATTGTTCTGGATATAATATTGACCATCAACATCAGACTCTTTGAATTGAATAATCTGACTTGTTTCGTCTTTTAATGGTTCATATAGACGGATATAAGTATCTTCTCTTTCACCAATAACATAACCTGATAGTTCGTGTTGAATGTAGTAATTAGTATTAACCTGAACATCTGTAGCATAGATATTCAAATTGTAATCCATTTCACTTAAACCATCTTCAGAAACCACATGAATAGTTGCAGTAGCAGCTCCATCAGAAAGGTTAATTGTACCATCTCCGGTAACTGTAGCATTAGCCCACATAGGCACTCCGGTTAATGTAACAGAAGTCGCACCATAATCAGCTCTAACATTATAATCTGTAACATCAGGATCGAAATCTGTAACCAAAGTTCCTCCTGCTACCTGAATATCTGATAATCTTTCTGAGGTTGCACCATCATTAAGATTAATATATACATAATAGAATTTTTCATTTCCACTTAAAGCCGCAACTGCAATTTCCACATCTTCTCCAAATTCATCGAAGGTTACAACACCATCTTCTCCAACAATTGCACCAGCTCCTGTAGTCATTTCATAGGTTGCTACTCCTGCAGCAGTCTCTACTGTGAAAACAGCTTCAGTTGATCCATAAGGCACATATAAATCATACTCTAGTACTTCAGGATCAAATGCTGGTGTCATTTCACCTGGTACAGCTGACAAAACGGCTAAATCTGCATTTACATAATCCTCACCAACATAATTGATAAAGTTACTCATGACAGTAGTAGCATCCATTTCTCCCTGATAAATATTAAATTGATCAATCACACCTTCCCAAGTTGGATCATTCCAGTAAGCACGTCCAAGGTAAGCGTAAGCCGCATCAATAGCATAAGTTGCTGTAGCTTGTTCTCCAATAAGAGCACCATCAACATACATGGCAATCTTAGCGTCGGTCATAATCACAACAGCATGATGATATTTACCATCATCATTACTATCAACCTGAATCTTTGGGTCTGTATTATTTTTATAGACTCTGAATTGCCCCCAGGTATTAACACCTGCCATAATACTACTGGCACCTTCTGCTCCACCAAAATATGTAAACCAGTTCCAGTGCCCATCATTTGCACCTACTGATGAGTTATACATAAACTCAATGGTAATTCCACCTGTATAAGAGTTCAAATCTAAAGCAGAACCATCAAAAGTAACGTAGTCGCCATTAGAGTCAAATACAAGTTCGCCGTTTACAATACTAGGAGTACCTACTAAGGTACCATCTACTGAACCTGTTTGATCATAAACAGAGGTCGCATTATAAGTACCTTCTTCAAAAGAATAAGAATGCATTAATGTTTGCCCCAAAGCTGGTGAAACACTAACACCAAGAATCAAAATAAAAAACCAAAATTTTTGAAGTAAAAATCTTTTTTTCATAGTTAGCTTAATTTAAAAAATTCATCCCCTATAAATGTTAATTTGTGTTGCAATGTACTAATTAATGATATTTCAGGACTGTCACTTTTTCGTCATATAACATTAAAAATTCATCATGCATTAAAAAACAAATGCAAAAACGTTTCAATACCTGTAAAATAAGACTGTTCACTTGACTTACAACAACCCACAAAACATAAACCACACTTCATTGATTTTGTTTATATTACACGCTTATAAATAAACTATTCACTAACAACAAAGGGTTTATTATTAATTATTCGATTAATTAATCTCCAAATTCTTTAACTTAAACCAAAAAAAGAAGAGACCTTAAAAGATCTCTTCTTAAAACTCTGTTTTTTTTTATTTTTTAAACACTTTAAATATCTTTTCTGATGCAGCAGTTGTTACCTTAATTAGGTACATGCCGTTTTGATCAAGGGAAATAATTTCACGAGCAGCACTAGTAACTATTTGTTTTACCAACCCACCAGATAGATTATAAACTGAAATTACGGAAGACTGTCCATCCATCTCAACGGTAAATTCTCCTGAAGTAACCGTTGGATAAACTTTGATCGTACTTTCTTTTGAATCTTTGCCAATTCCGGTAGCGATCTCAAAATCGATAGTGTAAGTATTTTTTGTTGTACCATCTGCTCCAGTCACCTCAATAGTAGCTGTACCAGGCACAGTAGTTGCCTGTACCACATTGGTAATATTAGCACCCGCTACCTTAACAGTACCAGCAACAACAGGTATAGTGCCTTCAGCAACAGCAACAGTATAGTTTAGATTTGCCGAATTAAATCCTTCCAGACTCGAATCATCAATTGTAAGATCTGCTAAAGTAGCATCAGTTGTTTCTGAGTCAACATTAAAGAATGCATATCTCTCAGCAGCTTCACCAACAGTCATCATACCACTGTAAACATTGAATTCATATACCGAACCTAACCAGGTGTTATCTGAAGTATAACCAGACTTACACAAGTATGCATATGCATTACTCAAATTATAAACCTTATTATTGTCTGTTAAGTCACCTGCCCCAATAAACTGCCCATTAATGTACATGGAAATTGAATCGTTGGTTAAAACATTCACCATATGATAGAAATTACCATCATCTGTTAGATCTGAGCCACTATAGCCTGACTCCGAATTATATGGAGCTCCTTCATTTAAACAGGATATAGCTACCCTGCTTTTTACAGAAGTAAATACACCATTAGCTCCTAAACCGTTTACAACATCGCCGAAGTAAGAAAGCATTGTTGCATTATTAGGATTAGCTGTTTCGGAATCGTTAGCTATAAAGTATTCAAATGTTACACTTGGATAAGTATTGATTGCAATATCAGCCGCTGGAAATTCAATATAATCCCCCAATGTACCAGCTTGATATACACCAGAAACAATAGTACCACCGTAAACATAACCATCAGCATCACCAACTACATCTTCAGCAGTTCCATCAGCAAAAGTATAAGAATGCATTAAAGTCAATGCATTGTCCAATTGATAAGCCAGAGTATAATCCTGGGAGTTTTTACCATCGGCTGATGTAACAGTAAAAGTTACAATACCCGATCCTTCCGGAGCCACTGTTATTGTTCCATCTCCAGTCACAATGGCGGTTGCATCAGCTGCTATTACATCTAAATCAAAACTAGTTGTACCTGCGTCCAATAAAGCATGATATTCATACTGACCTGCAGAAACAGATGGATATACTTTACCCGAAGAGACAGCAAGTGAAGAAATCTCTAAATTAGCATGAACAAAAGAGGGCACATATGTTCCGCCAGTTATTAATCCATGATTCATTCCAGAAGATAAATCGACAGCCTGACTTGGGTTATTTAAATCGAAATTATAATAAGCAACTAAGTTAGCTTCATCACCATTGAGTGACTGATATTTATTCTGACTTAGTAATTCCGGGGAAATGGAATCATTCCAGATTTTAACATCATCGACTAATCCTTGGAAAGTACGAGACCAATAACCATCCCATGTTCCAATGTATGTTTTATTTTCGCTCCAATTAATAGGCGTAAAATTTGCGGCTTCGGTGTATTCTATACCATCTAAGATCAATGTCCTTGATTTTTCAGTAACAATAGCGGCTACATGATGCCATCCATCTGTTACTTCATGAGTGACAGTAGGTCCGGCATATCCATCTCCATCACCTGTGGCATTTAACCTTAAAGCATCATAGCTGGTTTGCCATCCTACATAACATATACCATCATTTGGTGAACCATTAGCATTAATTAAAAGAGCAGCATAATCTGGCTGAGGAATTGCTTCGGGTTTAAACCACATTTCAATTGTATATGGCAATGTACTTAGGTTAAGTCCAGAAATATCAATATTACTTTCTTCACCATTAACCCCAGGTAAACTCATTGCATAATTAGTCCCATCAGCAGGAACAAAAGTTATCGAATAACTATCAGACACTTGGGTATCTTGAGAGGTAATACCTAATGTAACACTTCCTGATCCATTTGTTAAAGAGACAGCTCCATTACCTGAAACAGTTGCATCTGGATAATTTGGCACACCTGTAACATCAACCGACGTGCTACCTTCTGGAACAATAACTTCATACGCTTTAGTTTCCGGATTAAAGACCGGATCCAATGCTCCAACAGACAATTGAATATCTTTTAAACTAGCATCATCAGTTCCATCAGATGCATAAATAGATACATAATAAGTTTTTGTTGTACCACTCAAAGCAGTTACTTCTATTCCAATATCAATTCCTTTTGCTTCGTAAGTAACCAAATCATTTGTGAATTCTGTACCATCATTAATATCATAAACAAGATAGGTTGCAACATCAGCTTCAGGAACGATTGTAAACTGTGATTGTGTTGTACCATATGGTACATACATATAATAATCCACTTCAGCAGGATCAAAAGCAGGATCAAACACTCCTTTATCAGCAGATAAAGATGCAAGATTTGCATTTATATAATCCTCCCCTACGTAATTAATGAAACGACTCATTACGGTTGTGGCATCCATTGCACCATCATAGATATTAAATTCGTCTATTTTACCATTATAGTTTGGATCGTTCCACACACCTTTAAATAAGTATGCAACATCGGTTCCAATGGTGCTAATATAATCAGCTCCTGCTGTAGAAATTTCGGCAACCACATTACCATCCAGATAATATGTTAATGCTGCACCATTAAGAACACATACAACATGATGACTCTTACCATCATCTAATTCTGTTCCATCCAAACTGGCAGTAATAGTCGTTGAAGTATTATTTACTTCTACTCTGGATTGATTACCTGAACGTGTTGGCTGATACCATAAACAACCGCTACCTGCAGTTGATGTGCCATAATAGGTAATCATGGTAAATTTTCCAACATTTTCTTGATTCCCTGCAATAACAAAAGCCTCCAATGTAATAGCCGAATATGTATTCAAAGCCAAAGCAACTGGATCAAATTGGATATACCCGTCAGTGCTAGCTGTTGCACCTGAAACAATACATTTACCATCGGCTACAGAGATTTTATCTCCAACAAAGGTTCCATTTAAAGTACCTTCCTGATCAAATACAGTGGTTGCATCATATGTACCATCTTCAAATGTGTATGAATGCTTTAACGTCTGTGCTGATAAAGACATTGAAAACATGGCACTAACAACAAAAACTGCAAGGCAAATTTATTTTAGTAAAGATCTTTTTTTCATAGTTAGCTGATTTAATTAGACATTTTGAGGTTTATATAACTAATAGTAAAAAATTCGAATTACTAGTTAAATGGAGTTTATATTTCACATTGGATTACGTGTAGATCAATATTAACCAATCTCTTAATTTTTGAATAATACAAATTCGATGAATAATGTCATTTATTTGATTGCAAAATCGTTGATAAAATCATATCAACTTATAAAACAAACCCTTATTCCATAGAAATGATTTATTGATTATTGATATAAATAAACAGTTATTAACATTTTACAACATCAGGAAGCCAGTCCACCAATATGTTAGTACATAATAAAATTGCAATCCCAAATATTAATAACGAAACAAAAAATAGCATGAGGTAATATCGAATCAGTCGAAAGATATCTAGAGAGATAACAGATAATCTTAAACTGAAAGAAAGATTATTTTTAATATCGAATCAAATAATAGTTTTATTTATTCATTGACTTCATATTCGATTATGATCAAAAAAAAGAGGGTGTCCAAAAAGTGATTCTGCAAATAAGGAATCTTTCAAATTGTAACTTTACTTTCATTATACCCCACCAAACCTCCTCTAAAAGGGAGGCTTAAGTCCCCTTCAGGGGATTTAGGGGTGACATAAAATGATATTTTATTACAAATTGAAACTAACGTTGTTTTGATGTTTAG
>JAFMVE010000074.1 GCA_025499705.1 Carboxylicivirga caseinilyticus | reverse complement strand
CCCCTTCAGGGGATTTAGGGGTGACATAAAATGATATTTTATTACAAATTGAAACTAACGTTGTTTTGATGTTTAGTTTTTGGACACCCTCTTTTCTTTTATGTAATAATTGTGTTCTTATAATGCTTTGATGCTATGCTGAAAAACTTAATCTATCAGGCCCTGCTATGCCTTGTCTGCCACTTCGATTGAGTTACCCGGTAGTTGTAAACCAGCTATTAGCTTTGGCGTAATTGCAAATTACGCCGGGTGGAGGGGAGTGAGCTTCTCCCCACTGACGTTTGCTAATGGGGCTGGCTACTAGATTAGACGCTTTTAATTTTTGGACCATAATCAGCAAAATCTATTGCTCTAAATATTTTTCTTATCTGAGTATGTGAGTTTTGAAATTGGTTATTATCAAGAACTTTTACATAGGCAGGCAAGTCATCTTTCTCTGGCATTATTGATGTCAATTTAGACACCCAATATCTTTTGCTCTTCGAAGAGATATTCTCATCGTTAAGAACTCTGATCAATACATCTGAAACAGACTTATCTTCTGTGAATAACTCTTCAAGTTCTTCTTTATAGTCTTCAGGTAAACCGTTTAATCCATTTTTATGATATACTTTTTCAAGCTTTTCAAGATTATTGTTGAAAGACTCTGTTTCTGATAAAATAGGTTGAATAAAGACTGAATCGGAATCAATATATTGTTCGTTTTCGATAGCTTCTATACCACCTAATATTATTGTAATGTTTTTCCTTAAAGAGCTATTGCCTAATTTTGATGCTTTTTTCAAACAAGACTTTAATTGACCTAAATCATTTGTAAGTCTAATCAAAAACCAATAAGGTGCTGAAGTGTTATTTTTAGCAACATTTACAGCTTCCACAATAAAAGGCCATGCCTGATGTGCAGTGAAATAATTATCATCCTCAAGCAATTGTAAATCTACTACCCCATATGCAAATGCATTGTAAATGGATTGCTTAGGCGGTAAGTCTAATTGACGAGTATTTAATCTGCCGTTTGCTGTGGCAATATCAGCGTAAAACTGATCTCTAATTTGGGTAAACTCACTTTTTAAAAATTGTGCTGAGATAGGAATCGCCCCTTCAATATCCCTCCCAACTATTTTAACATTTAATTGGCTACCTGAATCTGTTACCTTATTTAGTGTTACAGGATTCGCTTTCTCCAAAGCATCTATTAAATATACAATGTCTGTCTTTTTAGGTGATATTTTTAAGCACTCAAATTTTTCTATCCATTCTGGTAATCTATCAGGTATTTCGGGTAGTATTAAAAACAGAGACGAAATCAAGGTTGACTGCTCTTGTGTATTTCTAGAGCCTTGCAATCTTTTATATAAATCATCAATCAAGACATTTTTATCAATCATGATTCCTACCAGCTCAGGTATTCTATTCAAGTATGGTCTAAAATTATTTGACTTTGAAATTAAAGTAAGAAATTCAGTCACATTTTGAAATAAGGATGCTACTAATTCATATTTTAAACCATATCCATTATGTAATCCATTCGCACGACTAGTTATAATGAGTTGAAAACGACTAGTTAAACTTAGTATTTGTTTTATGTGCTCATCAGAATTTCGTACACCATTAATAAGAAAAAGAATATTAGATGAAGATTGACGGAGTAATGAGCGAAAATCACTCAGAATTTCCGAGGCTGTTTTATATTTTCCATTGTTATAATCACGATAAATACTCTTCTTTCCTAGTGCTTGAATAAGAATAGCACTCATAATTAATTCTAATGAGCTCCCTATTAGTCCAATTTCAGCAGAATACCGTACTTGTTCTATCTTTAGCTGGTCTCTTCGAAAAGAACAAATCCCAAACTGAGCTAGGCCCAAAGATTCAATGCTTGCTTCTATTAATCTAACAGTATCATTCTTTAGTAATCTTGGCATTTTTTATTTTTGTTTTCAATAATTGAAATTGTGACATCGCTGACGTTATGATTAATTGCCTAATGTTTGCAGGACGAGCCGACCGAGCCATGCTTTATACCAGCGTGTTGGCAATAGTATTTATTGTCTTTCAAGATCATCAAGTTCAATAATTTTATACTCATTGCCGTCGAATACAGCAGTTAAATCAACAGAGTATGAATAATCCTTATATTTAAAAAAAAGTTCACCTTCACAAACAGTACCTCCTCCTTCAATGTTTAATTCGTACACAAAATCTAAATACTCAATATTAGTCCATTTAATGCCATTTTTACCTCCATCTTGTTTCAATTTATTATAATCGTTTTCAATATCTTCAACCCATTCCTTTTTTTTAATTGAAGTAATGTGATTACGCGCTTCTGGGTCTGTAATAACCTCTTCATTTTTTCCTAATTCTCTTAATTCTTCAATAGTTAAGAAGCTATTTACATAGTCACTTTTTGTTGTCTGGCTTAGTGAGTTTAATAGTTTAAAGGCATACATTCCCACATCTTCGGGTTCATTCATTTTTTTGTATGAATCACAAGAAACAAGATTGACTGCTATTAGTGTAACAATCACACATAATGAAGTTATTTTATTCATGTTACTATGTTGTAAGTTTATATTATTGCCAACTACTCTGTAACCGTCATTGTATGACGTAACTATTTCTTATAGGTTTTATCCTGGTCATTGTGTTTTTAAGCTTTTAGCTATGATAGGATAGGAGGATAAACGTAAGGCAATATTGGATTTCATAGTGTTTGGTTTTAAAAATTAGTACTTACAAAAATAGCAGAATACCGGTATTATGCTAATAAACCAACGTCTTTTTAGTTTAACGAAGTAATATTGTGGATAAATTCTATGGAATTAATTATCAATTGTTAATGATTAATGAAATAATACTTTATGGTCTTTTATTGTTTGGTAGGATGGGAGGCAATATTTCGAGGGAAGTTAGCAATAATTACATACTAATGTCTGTTGCCTGGCGGAAACCGCCCCGTGAAACCCTAATATAGCCCGGTGGGGAGTATGTAATGATATCCATTGGTTTCAATGGCTAAATATTCACCCTGTTTAATAATAAATTGCGCTGGGATATTTTTTTTAAAGCAGAAGTTAGGTAACACAGGTGTTAAGGTTAAAACAGGTTTCTGTTAATTAAGTATATTTGTCGTATACAGATTAAAACAATATTCTTAATGGTTCAAGGTAAGGCCCAAAAAGTAATTACATCAAAATATTTCGTGCTTCCTGTTGCGGTTTTATCTGTTTTAGTAGTATCCGTTATCCTTTATTTAGCTTCGATACAAGATCTGATTATTTTACCTGTTTCTGATCAATACATTATTGAAGGTTATACTGATGATGTTAACGGAGGGCGAAGCGAGATTACAGAAATGAGTAATTCAGATTCTGTGTTTGTGTTTCGTTTTCAGTTGAAAGAAGGGTTTTATAGTCCCTATGCTGGATTTAGTGTGACTCCTGCAGCAAGCAAACTGTTTAATGCCGGTAAATACAATCAAATCAATCTTTGTTTGTCAGGTACAAATATTGATCGTTTAGGGATTGCTCTCTATACACCCATTCCAGATGAATATAACATCAATTCAGAGGATGAAAACCTGCATCATTCTTATCTGGGTATTTCAGAGAAAAAAACTACTTATCAAATTCCATTTAATCAGTTGAAGCATCCGGAATGGTGGTTAGATCTGCATCAGATTTCTGCATCAGAAATAATAAAGCCGGATTTTAGTCAGATTATTCATGTAAATGTTGGATCAGCCTATGCTCCTGAAATAGAAAATGAGAAAACATTGAACGTATATTCTATTTCTTTTACGCGAAATAATAATTTGATTTTTATTGCATTGTCAGTAATTTATTTATCTGTATTAATGCTGTTGTATCTTTTCAATTATTGGAAGATGTTTCGTAAAACGAAAAAAGCAGAAATAACCATTGCTTATAAACCCGTTGAAATAGAAACAGGCAACCAATCAAATGATGAGATATGTATTGATTATATCAATCAATCGTTTCAAAATAATGACTTGACTCTTGACCTGGTTGCAAAAGAAACCGGGATATTACAAAGAAAAATTACTCAGATTATAAACGAACAATTCAATTGCAATTTTAAAACCTACATCAATCGAATCAGAATAAATGAAGCAAAGCGTTTATTGAGTCAAACTGATTTAAATATTGGTGAAATAGCTTTTAAAGTGGGCTTTAATAATCAAAGTCATTTCAATAGAGTCTTTAAAAAAGAGACGCAAATCAATCCTTCTGAATTTCGTGATAATCAGCTATAAGGATTTAATGTAAAAAGGTTTTTATTTTTTGTCAAATTAATATTTAAGGAATAAATTAACATTGTTATCTAACTAAATTCATAACAATGAAAAAGATCCTTACCGCCTTTCTCTTTATCTTTTCAGGACTAATTGTCACAGCTCAATACGATCAAAACAATCGAATTATTTCCATCGACCTAACGAATGAAAAAGGTTCGTTAAATACTATGTTTAAGGAATGCATCGGTGCCGGAAGGGCCAATGAAGGATTAAGAGCTGACTGGCAGCAGCAACTCAGAGTGGTCAAACAAGACTGCGATTTTAAGTATATCCGCATGCATGGTTTGTTAACTGATGATATGGGAATATACAAGATTGACAGGGAAGGTAATCCGGTTTATAACTATCAATATGTTGATGTGTTGTACGATTATATCCTGGAAATTGGTATGAAGCCTTTTGTAGAGCTGGGATTTATGCCAAAAGCTCTGGCTAGTGGTGATCAAACTATTTTTTGGTGGAATGGTAATGTTACACCTCCCTGGGATTATGGAAAATGGGAAGATCTGATTCGGAATCTGGTGCAGCATTTTACCGATCGTTATGGTGAAGAAGAGGTTGCTACCTGGTATTTTGAAGTTTGGAACGAACCCAATCTGTCACCGGGATTCTGGACCGGTACGCAAGAAGAATATTTCAAACTATATAAATATGCGGTAAATGGGGTTAAAGCGGTCAATCCACACTATAAGGTTGGAGGACCTGCAACAGCCGGTGCTGCATGGGTTCCTGAAACCATTGAATTCTGTGAGAAAAACAGGGTGCCAATCGATTTTATCAGTACTCATGCTTATGGAGTTCAGCAAGGTTATCTCGACGAATTTGGAACAACAGGAACCATTCTTAACCCTGATGAATGGGCGGTTAGTAATGAGGTAATCACCTCCCGAAAACAAATTACTGAGTCAACCAGACCTGATCTTGAATTGCATTA
Source organism: Carboxylicivirga caseinilyticus (assembly GCA_025499705.1). Classification (GTDB taxonomy): domain Bacteria; phylum Bacteroidota; class Bacteroidia; order Bacteroidales; family Marinilabiliaceae; genus Carboxylicivirga; species Carboxylicivirga caseinilyticus. Next base: position 2,477 of record JAFMVE010000074.1, on the reverse strand, counting down.
TACCGAGTGGAGTTCGTCATACACACCGGCCGATCCGATACACGATAGTTACCATCAGGCTGCCTATATCCTGAATAAATTGAAACAGGTTGGAGATGCTGCCAATTCAATGTCATACTGGGTATTCACCGATATTTTCGAAGAAGCCGGACCACGCTTTACTCCCTTTCATGGTGGATTTGGGTTGATGAATACGCAGGGTATAAAAAAGCCTGCATACCATGCTTATTCTTTCTTAAATCAATTGGGCGATGTTGAATTGACAAATAAGGATAAAGCATCATGGGCCTGTAAGAATAATAAGGGAGATTTTCAGTTACTTTTTTGGGATTACACTTATACTTTGCCCGATGACTCTATCAATAATCAGCAATATTATATCCGTGATTTACCCGCCAATAAAAAAGGTGATGTAACAGTAAAATTGCAGGGTATTGAGGAAGGAAACTATGAGATGGAAGTGTTTTTAATTGGTTATTTGAATAACGACCCATACACTTTATATGCTCAGCTTAACCGACCAGATCAACTAACCAAACGTCAGGTTGAGTTTTTAAAACAAAATAGTGATGGAAAACCATTTCAAAGCGAATTGATTAAAATAGATTCAAAAGGGAAATGGGATAAAACATTCCCATTACGAGAGAATGATGTTTATCTGGTGACATTTAAAAAGTTGTAAACAATGATTAAGAGTTTTAGTAAGTTATTGCTGATTATTCAGTTGTTGTGTTGGGCTTCTATAACAGATGCACAGGATAAAAGTCAATCAGATAATCAATATACAAATCCCATTTTTGCAGGTGATTACCCCGATCCCAGTATTCTGGTTGATGGAGAAGACTATTATATGGTTCATTCCTCTTTTGAATATTATCCGGGATTGTTAATCTGGCATTCCACCGATTTAATTAACTGGACACCAGTTGTCAATAGCCTTCAGAAATATGTGGGATCGGTTTGGGCTCCCGATCTGGTAAAATATGATGATAAATACTATATCTATTTTCCGGCTTCCAATACTAATTATGTCATTTGGGCCGATCAGATTGAAGGACCCTGGAGCGATCCGGTTGAATTGGATATTACCATGATTGATCCCGGCCATGTGGTGGATGATGAAGGTAACAGATACCTGTATTTTAGCAGTGGCAGTTATGTACCCTTAACCCGCGATGGATTATCCATAGATGGTCCGGAAGTTCATAGTTACGATGGATGGGAAATTCCCAGAGACTGGTCTATTGAATGCTTTTGTATGGAGGGACCTAAGTTGTTTAAAAGGGGAGAATACTATTACCTTACAGTTGCTGAAGGAGGAACAGCTGGCCCGGCAACAGGTCATATGGTGGTTTCAGCTCGGTCTAAATCACCTCTGGGGCCCTGGGAGAATTCACCTTATAACCCTATAATACGAACACAAAGTAAAGATGAAAGGTGGTGGTCTTTAGGACATGCTACTCCTTTTGAAGATGCTCATGGCGATTGGTGGATGGTGCTGCATGGCTATGAAAACGGATACTACAACATGGGACGTCAAACCATGCTTTCACCCATCGAATGGACTGCTGATGGCTGGTATAAAATACCTGAAGGATATACGGTTGAAACCCCGGTACAGAAGCCAAAAGGAAAGAACAGTAAAGAAATATTCTCTTTGTCAGATAACTTTTCTGGTAATAAACTGAATCCATCCTGGAAGTTTTTTAAAGAGGGTAACCAGGACAGGTATGAGGTGAAAAACAATAGTGTAATAATCACTGGTAAAAGTGATAATGTAGCGGCTTGTTCACCAATGTTATGTATCCCTGAAGATCATTCATATATTGCACAGGTAGAAATGGAAATAGTAGGTGAGGCAACCGGTGGTTTGGTCTTGTTTTATAATGAGAGGGCTTTTTCTGGGATTCTGGCTGATAAGGAAAATGTATTAGCTAATTTACGGGGATGGCAGTTTGTTACCGAACCCAATGCTTTAAATCGAAAAGTATATTTACGATTGAAAAACGACGAACACACAGTAGATATGTTTTACAGTACTGATGGAAAGAACTGGATAAAAATTGAAAATTCCTTTAATTCTGAAGCCTATCATCACAATGTGTTAAGTGGATTTATGAGTTTACGAATAGGTTTATGTTCTATGGGTGAAGGAAAAGTGATTTTTAAGAATTTTGAATATCAACCAATAGCATTCTAAATAATATTTGATGAAGAAAGAAAGCTACTGTGCAAAAAGAGGCCTCAGTTGGCGAGCAAAAAAACAAGGTTGAATTGACGATTAAAAATCGTTTTTTGTTTGAGTTGAGCGCAGCCAACGAGTTTAAACGATTTCAGTCAATTGACCGTAGTTTTTTTAGTGAGGCAGGTGCAGCCTTGATTTTCTTTGCTTCGTTTCTTGCATCAAGGCAAGAATTGTAGCAAAGCGGAAATCATGAACACCATTAAAAATAAGCAAACGTGAACTAAATGAAGTC
>JAFMVE010000073.1 GCA_025499705.1 Carboxylicivirga caseinilyticus | reverse complement strand
TCCCCTTCAGGGGATTTAGGGGTGACATAAAATGATATTTTATTACAAATTGAAACTAACGTTGTTCTGATGTTTAATTTTTGGACACCCTCTTTATGGTTTATTAAATTGAATTTATTTCTTTTTAATGGGATCTAATAAAGAGCTTCTGAACATGTTTACCTTGTCGAACAATATATATGCTCGTTGGCAAATTGAGAGATGCTAATTTACCTTTTGCAACTATAACACCCGATAGATTATACACTTCCAGATCACTGTTATAATCAATTTTAATTTCTGTTGTGATAATACCGGTACTGTAATTACCTTCTTTAACCTTGATGTTGTCAACACCCAAAGTTCCAACGCCACGCCCGGCAAGCAACCATAGTCCCTTAAGTAAACCATTGCCATTTATTGAGGTAATACCATTATAAATTGAGTTCCCTGTTGAACGGTCAGTAATTGTAACATCAGCAGTATTAGCTGTAATGTTTACATTTCCACTGATTCTTATCCAAGTTCCGGGCTCAATGGTGAGCGCAGAAGAAGTCGATCCATTTACATACCAAGTACTTCCATTGCTACCATTAAAAGTAGGAGTAACTAGTCGGAATATATATCCCGAGCTTGTTGTATTGTTTGTTTGATTATTATTGTCGGTACTGATCAATGCTACTTCACTAACTGATCGATCAACTACATTACCCGGAGTTAAGCAAACATCAAATGAGAAATTATAATTAGTAAGACTACTTACATTACTGAACACATTCAATGCGCTTCTGTTACCAGAGCCACCACCCGTAGCTAACTGTATGTAACTACTTCCTTCTGATGAATCATATATGCTTGTTAAAGTACCGTATGGACTGGACCAGGATGATACTAAACCAACATAGTCATAATCTTCATAAAAAGCATATTCCGAAACATCTATTGGTTCATAGGTTGATAAATCAAGATCGGCCGAATAACCGACAACTATGTTTGTAGCATTATAATCTAAAATTAGTTGTCCATTACGATAATAGCCTAAAACGGCAGTAACTATGTCGGCAGGAGTAACACCTGAGCCATAACTTGGCGTTGTTGTTGGCTGGTAGGTAAGCATCAATTCTCCATCTTTATAATAGGAGATTGAACCATTTACGTTATAAGATACTGTTACATAACAGTTAGTATTAAGAAATATTTGCCAGGCATTTGCTGCTGAGTATCCAGCTGATATTGCGGCAGACGATAAGGTTGCTTTTGCTTCATAGAAGTCAGCGCTATTATATCTTAATACTGATAGAAACAAACTGTACAGGTTATCCGAAGAGTGAGCTATCAAATCCCAGTCGCTGGTAATATTTTCAAGATAGAAACTAAGTGATAATCCTGTTTTATTGTTGATGTTATTGTTTGGAGTGGCATTAGCAAACTCTGATATGCTTGCATATGAGTCCATTATTGCATCTTCTTCAATTGGCAACAGATCAGCAATGCTCCGTGCGATTAATTGAATTGAATAGGTTATGATATAGTTATAATCGCCACAGGATATTGTTAAAGTTAAATCAGTTGTCGTATTGGTTGTAATATCCTGAATAATACCTTCCGGACTTATCAGTGAATTGTCCCAGCTCCATGAGTAACTTACGTCGTAATAACCATCGGTTGGTAATGAAAGTTGAGCGCCACTATATGCTTTGGAAGGTATGGTACCATTAAATTTTTTGGCATTATATGCTACAAGAGCATCATCCGGGAATGGCTTTCCAACGCCTGCTTTTTGGTAACCAAAAACCGAAATGTCGCTTCCCACTGCTGAGAAACACAGTGTGTTATGGTTTAATCGCTCCATCTTTTGAGTTACTAATACACCCTGAAATGTAATACCGTTGATCGAAAGGGTAATGTAAGGTCCGTCTGCTGCTTGCGACCATGATCCTGTGTAAGCACCTGTTACAGATCCATCTGTGTTAAGCACAATCTCTTTCTCTTCAACGCATTCGAGGTTGGCATAGTCTGTGCCTGTTCCGTGATACAGAATGCCATATGCTCCGGCTACATCTTCGGTTGCAAAGGCTTCGGTTTCTAATGTTTCACCGGAATATTCGAAAGGTGCGGCGGTGATGTAACCGTTTTTTGTTTGAAATAGTTGATGAACCCTTACCTGATGTCCTTCTGTACCATCGTTAAAACGTGTATGATATACCAGATAACTTTTACCGTCATCATCAACCACTGCCGAATTATGCCCCTGTGCAGTGAAACCTTTATCCATCCAGCTCCACTTATAGTAAGACATTAGTCTTAAACCAACATTGCCATTGATGGCTCCCACTCCGGTATTGGTAGAGGAGTATCTGGCGTCCTGCCCGGTCATATCTACATATGGTCCGGTGGCATTAGTTGAAGCATATACACGCATATTATAACCACCTGTGGCGGTAAGACCACCGTTTGTGACAAATAAATAATATTTGTCATTAATATATTCTATATAGGCTGCCTCACCTGATACATGATTTCCTCCGGCTATTTTTATACCCTGATATTCATCAGACGTTGCATTTGCTGCCGTTCCGTCTGTTGTGGTATAGGTATAAGTATAATCTCTCAGGCCTGTATTTTTATCAAGACGTAACATATAAATTCCACCGAACCACGAACCATATGCCATCCATAAATTCCCTTCTTCATCGTAAATTACGCCCGGGTCAATAGCATTTTGTCCGTAAGTATGGCTACCGTTTCTATTTAATAAATATCTAGAAGGAAATCCTTCTGAAATGTTTATTACATCATAAAAGTCAGTTTCCGAAGCTTCTGTCTGATTTGTAAATCCTGAATACACAACAGGGCCTTCATAGGTCCAATTACCATTTAGAGTACTGGCAGTGAGCAAAACTACTGAACTATACCAATAGTCTCCATTGATACTCATGTACATGCACCACTTTTGCATGTCTTTATTCCAGATAACGTCAGGAGCCCACATATTACCACTAACGTTATAATTAGTACTGCCTTTTGCTGACCATGAAGCCGGTTCTGCAAAAATAGTCTGATATGAACTGTTAATATTATTTGTAAAAGAAGTCCAATTTTCGAGATCGGTCGAATAAGCCCATGCTAAATGCGAACCAAAAATGTAATAAACCTTTGTAGCTCCTTCAGAATATTCTCCGGTAATGGTAGCCCCTGTTTGATATCCGATAACCACAGATGGATCATGAACAGTTACATATCTAAAGGAAGTCGGATTAAAATAGTTGTTGTAAAGTGTTTCTATTTCAGTGCTTGTTAGTGTTACTGCAGAAACCTGAGTGCCTCTTAATAAAAATAAACTGGTAATTACTAAAAAGGTAAATAGGTAGTTTTTTTTCATATGTAATTTAAAATTTAGTAGACTTTTGATTTACTGAATATGGCTTAAATGTATCAAAACCTTAAATACCAGCTTAAGCTTCAAAAAGAAAATACATAATAGTCCACCAATTCTGACGATAAATACAATACCATTATTGATGTTTATAGGTTGATACCGGAAAAGGATTTCGATCTCAAATAATTTTGCTAAGATATAAACAGAAAGCTATATGACGTATTCCATATATAGATTAGTAATACGCGGACATAGAATAGTAAAACAATTTCTAATTCGATTATAAGGATCTTAAATATGATCAGAAAAACAAAAAATAAAATCCCTTTGCAGAGAAGGGATTTGGAGTTTTTGAAAGGTTTTTGAATTTTTAGTGGAGCTGCAGGGAATCGAACCCTGGTCCAGACAAAGAAGTCATATGCTTTCTACATGCTTAGCTTTGACTTATTTTTCGAATAGCAGCTGGATCAAAGCCACCGACTGCTACCTTATCTTCTTAAATTTCGGAAAAAGCCCGAAGCTTACCTTTTCCTAGTTCTGATTTACCAGCATCTCTGAACCGAACCGCCTCAAAACTTAGCATTCGAGAGATGTCTTGTTCCGGCATCTAATGCCAGAATTATGCTAATCTACTATACTTCGATTAAGCTGCAAGAGCGTAATTTGTTTCGCCAATTAAAATGGTTGAGATCCGAGATTAACGAGCCAGCATCACGACGCTCGACATGCTTACATACCACTTTGCAATGCTGTCAAATCCACGTCAGCCCCAAGTGAAATGTGCCACAAATATAATAAAAAGCAAAGAATATAAACTTAGAAATTCTTCAATAAAGAAATGGTTTCAACAGGATTCTTTGATTTAAAAACATAACTACCTGCAACTAAAACATCTGCACCTGTATTAATTAATTTTTTCGCATTGCTGTTATCAACACCACCGTCTATTTCGATTAATGCCCTGCTATTCTTTTTAAGAATGAGTTCTTTTAATTGCTCAATCTTATTATAAGTGTTTTCAATAAATTTCTGACCTCCAAAACCCGGGTTAACCGACATCAATAAAACCAGATCAAGTTCTGATATGATGTCTTCCAACAAGGCAACTGGAGTGTGGGGATTTAAAGTAACTCCGGCTTTCATCCCGGCATTATGTATCGATTGTACAGTGCGGTGCAGGTGAGTACAAGCTTCGTAGTGAACATTGTAGATGTTGGCTCCGGCATTTTTGAAAGCATCAATGTATCTGTCGGGTTCAACAATCATAAGATGAACATCCATTGGTTTCTGACATTTATCTTTAATTGACTCAAGAACCGGAATACCAAAAGATATATTAGGAACAAACACTCCATCCATTATATCAAGATGTAACCAATCGGCTTCACTCTGATTGATCATTTCTATTTCGGATGATAAATTACTGAAGTCGGCTGCTAATAATGACGGAGCAATCAAATGTTTCATTGAATTTTAATTTCTTTAGTCACAAAAGTACAATAGAATGGCTTTCAAAAAAATCACTTTTTAAGATAAATAAAGAAAAAGATGAAATTTTACTCACTCAGTTGTGGGTGATGCATGGCATCTTAACCCAGAAAGGATCTTAAAATCTTACTTCTATAAGTGTTTTTAAGTCTTTTTATTGCCTTTTCTTTAATCTGACGTACTCGTTCTCTTGTCAGATTAAAAAGTTTACCAATTTCTTCAAGAGAATACGGAGGTTCCCCATTCAATCCGTAATACAGTTTAATAATATCTGATTCTCTTGTAGAAAGTGTGGCTAATGAACGTTCAATTTCTTTTCGTAACGAATCATCCAAAAGTTGAGTGTCAGGACTGATGAAATCAGATGATAATAGTACATCGTATAAGGTATTATCCTCATCCTTTTTTAATGGTGCATCCATCGAAAGGTGACGTGATGATACTTTTAATGCTTCTCCGACTTCTTTAGGTGCAATTTCCAGAACACTGGCAATTTCCTCGGCAGTTGGTTCTCTCTGATAATCTTGTTCTAATCTTGCAAAGGCATTATTTACCTTGTTGATCGAACCAATTTTGTTCAGTGGAAGCCTTACAATACGAGCCTGCTCAGCTAAAGCTTGTAAAATGGATTGTCGAATCCACCAAACCGCATAGCTAATAAATTTGAACCCTCTTGTTTCGTCAAATCTTTGAGCGGCTTTAATCAATCCCAAATTACCTTCGTTAATTAAATCAGGAAGACTTAATCCTTGGTTTTGATATTGCTTGGACACTGATACAACAAATCGTAAGTTCGAATTAATTAGTTGCTCCAAAGCTTTATTATCTCCATTCTTTATTTTTTTGGCAAGACTTACTTCTTCTTCAGCAGAAAGAAGCCTCACCTTGCCAATCTCATGAAGATATTTATCCAGAGAAGGAGTCTCCCGATTGGTTACCTGTTTTGTAATTTTAAGTTGTCTCATTGCATAACGGTGGTTGTGTAGTTTAGGATGTCTGTATTCTTTGCAACATGCTTCTTAGTCAATTTGTTCGCGTGTTTTTTAAAATTGCAGAAAAAAAAACAAACGGCAAAGACAAATGTTAATTAATTTGAGTAAAATGGAGTTGATTGTCATTAAATTATTTTGTTTGAATTTAAAGAATCCATACATTTGTGCGAACAATAAAAGTTGGTGCCTGTCAGGTATTCAATTCTTTAAACAAACTTTCATTTAAATAAGAATATTTTTTTAGTTCTAAGGACTTTCCTTATTCTATAGATTATGTACGATATTTTAGAGCTTAATAAAAAGCTACTTGCCGATTTACGACAAATTGCTAAAGAACTTAATGTAAAACGAGTTGAGTCGTTTAAGAAACAGGATCTTATCTATAAGATTCTTGATGAACAGGCTATTCAGGTTACTGAAAATAAGAAGCCGGTTAAAAAAGAAAAGGTTATTGATAAAAAACCACGTAATAAACGTCCAAGAACCCAACGTGCCGATACTGGTTTGGTGGCGTCTTCGGTATCTTCAAAAGTGGCTGAGGCAGCCAGTTCGATGAGTGAAGAACCTAAAAAGGTTATTCCGGAAGAGAAGAAAGTAGAAGAGCCAAAGGCGGAGGTTGAAGTAAAGACTGAAAAACCGATCGTTGAAGAAAAGGTTGAAGTTGTAGAGGAGAAAAAGGAAGAGGTTGTTGCGAAAGAGGAGCCTGTTAAAGAAGCTCCTGTGAAAGAACTTAAAAAGCGTGACGGAAAAGACCGTCCGGAGAAAAGTGAGCGTCCGGTTAGAGAGAATCGTAACCAGGAAAATCGTAGTCAGGATGACCAACCTGGAAGAAAATGGCAGGATAAAAACAAAGAGCGTCGCCAGTTTGATCGTAAAGATGATAAGGCTTACGAGTTCGAGGGTATAATCTCTGCTTCAGGCGTGTTGGAAATTATGCCTGATGGTTATGGTTTTCTTCGTTCATCAGATTATAACTATTTGAACTCACCTGATGATATATATGTTTCTCAGTCTCAGATCAAACTTTTTGGTTTAAAAACAGGTGATACTGTTTTAGGATCTATTCGTCCTCCAAAAGAAGGAGAGAAATATTTTCCATTAATCAAAGTTGAGTTAATTAATGGTAGAACCCCTGCTATTGTGCGCGACCGTGTTCAATTCGATCATTTAACGCCTATTTTCCCTAATGAGAAATTTAACCTGACTGATGGAACAAAAGCTAGTCTTTCATCGCGTGTGGTTGATATGTTTTCTCCTATTGGAAAAGGACAACGTGGATTGATTGTTGCTCAACCAAAAACTGGTAAAACAGTATTATTAAAGGATATTGCAAATGCTATTGCTTCCAATCATCCTGAGGTTTATATGATCATCCTTTTGATCGATGAGCGTCCGGAAGAAGTAACAGACATGGCACGTAGTGTGAATGCAGAAGTAGTATCTTCTACTTTTGACGAGCCTGCAGAACGTCATGTTAAGGTTGCGAACATTGTTCTGGAGAAAGCAAAGCGTATGGTAGAATGTGGTCATGATGTAGTGATTTTATTAGATTCAATTACTCGTCTTGCTCGTGCTTATAATACTGTTTCTCCTGCGTCAGGTAAAGTGTTGTCGGGTGGTGTTGATGCTAATGCTTTACATCGACCAAAACGATTCTTTGGTGCAGCGCGTAATATTGAAAATGGTGGATCTTTAACCATTATCGCTACTGCATTAACTGAAACAGGTTCGAAGATGGATGAAGTGATCTTTGAAGAATTTAAAGGTACAGGTAATATGGAACTTCAGTTGGATCGTCGTTTGTCGAACAAGCGTATTTTCCCTGCTGTGGATGTAAACCTGTCAAGTACCCGTCGCGAAGATTTGTTGATGGATCCGGAATTTATGAATCGTATCTGGATATTGCGTAACTACCTGTCGGATATGACGCCGGTAGAAGCAATGGAATTTTTACATGATCGCATGCAGAAGACAAATTCTAATGAAGAATTTCTGATTTCGATGAATGATAATTAAGGTTATTCAATTATAGTAGAAAAAGAGGGTGTCCAAAAACTAAACATCAAAACAACGTTAGTTTCAATTTGTAATAAAATATCATTTTATGTCACCCCTAAATCCCCTGAAGGG
>JAFMVE010000072.1 GCA_025499705.1 Carboxylicivirga caseinilyticus | reverse complement strand
AATGAAAAGATAAAACAAATAAAAGATTTGGCTCAGTGAAATTTGAGAAGATCAGCTCTATTAACCTCCATACGCTTCATCCACGAAACGTTGTATGCAAGTGTAAAACCGATACGATACATTAATACAATAAAAAAGATTGAAATAATTACAAAAAACGGATTGATTGGATTGGTGCTCCGTTGACAGGGCGGTGCAGTTTGAGGGGAATTTATTTTGTTTTTTTCTCCCCCCACACAAAGAAAAAGGAAACCCCGCCCACAAAACAACACATTTGCAAACCGTAGCAAGCCAGCTCTGCAAACCAAAGTTTACAAAAGAGTTGTTTTTTTGCCAACGCACCGCTGCTAATTTGATAGCAATTCTTCTTTTTTATGATTATCCGGTTTTAAAATAAATTTCTCATCTATTGTTACTTTTAGATTAATTATATCTTTATGTAAAATTCAAATGTTTTGTTAGATGCTTTCTTACATATAAATATTGCACAAACCTTGTTTGCTGCCATATTAATTGTTGTTACAAAAAGACCACTTAATATAACCGACAAGCTGCTTTCTGCCTGGTTAATTTTTGTAATGTGTTCTTTTATAATGAAACTAATCAATATTGATTTTCAAGACCAGTTTGAATTCGATCTTATTGGTAGAGGAGCTATAATTACATTGTCGTTTCCATCATTTTTATATTTGTATGTGAAATATTTAATATCCGGAGTTGACAAATTCAAACCATTCGATTTGGTTCATTTTTTACCTTTTGTGTTTATCAGTTTTTATGTTTTGTTCTTATCTTATTACAATCCGAAGTTTTCGGCTTTGTTATACTCTGATGGTGATATAGGATTATTGCTTATCTTATTTGGAATTATTTCTATATCTACTTTTGCTATATATGGTTACATAACTATTCGCCAGTTGAACCAATATCGTAAAATCGTCGATAATTTATATTCTTTCCATAATACTAATGTAAGTTTAAAATGGCTATGGACACTGGTACTTATTTTTTACTCATATTATTTTCTGGCCATTATAATAAATGGTTTCAATAAAGTCGTTGGAATTGATTTCAAGATGTCAAATATCCTAATACCTGTTTATACTTTTTTTATTTATGTAATAAGTTTTCGAGGTTATGTTCAGCCCAGACTTTTAGCTCAAAAAGAAGAAGTTGAAGATGATAAGCCAAAAGAATCGTATCAAAAGTCAGGATTAAAAAGAAACGATGCTGTAAAGTATGCCCAAACAATCACAAAATTGATGCAAGTAGAGAAATTGTGGTTAAATCCCGAAGTAAATTTAAAAGAAATATCGCAACACACAGGCATACAGCAACATTATATTACCCAGATTTTAAATGAACAATTGAATAAAAACCTTTATACATTCGTGAATGAGTTTCGTGCCAACGAAGTAATCCGTTTGTTTAAAGAAGAAAAATATAAAAATTGGAGTATTATAGCCATTGCATTTGAGGCAGGATTCAATTCCAAGTCATCATTCAACACTTTTTTCAAAAAATTTACAGGAAAAACACCTTCCGAATATCGAAAAGAGCTAGCTTCCGGATAGTCTTCGTAAAAAAATGCAATTCAACTATCACAACTTATGTATCAGTATATCTGTATTTTATATGTCGCTGCTTTAAAGGTCGAACTTGTAAATAGTACGTCCTTTGTAGTTAGGTCGTAGTTACTATTGTATTGCAGTTTCTTTGCTCTCAGTAAATTTTAAAAAGTGAGAAGCATGAAGAAATTGTTTTTAATATTGATTAATGGGCTACTCTTTACAGGTGTTCTTTATTCACAAGTAGATGATGTTCATAAAGAACTGCTCCGGATGGCCCTTGAAAATAATTACGAAATCCAAAAAGCAGAATTAGATATTGCTAACAGTGAACAGCAAGTTAAACAAGTTCAGTCCTATACACTTCCTCAATTATCAGGAGCAATTGAAGCAAAGCATTATATTGAATTGCCCACTGTGATTCTTCCGGGAGAAATGCTTGGTGCTCCCAGTGATATTGAAACACACATGGGAAGACCCAACAATGGCGATGTCGGTATTAGCGCATCATATTTAATACCAAATATTTCATTGCTTACCGATTTAAAAACAGCAAAAGAGTCAACGGAATTATACAAACTTTTAAAAATTAAAACTGAAGAAGATGTAATCTATCAGGTGAGCTACTCATATTATTATTATTTAGCAAGTTTGGAGAGCTTAAAAATTATAAAAGAAAATATTGAGATATTAAAAGAAAATAAAAGAATTGCTGCGAATCTGGTAAATAACGATATGGCTTTGCCAACCGACACAAACCGAATTGTTGTAAAAATTAATGATTTGGAGAAACAAGTTAACCTAATAGAAGCATCGTTATTTGAGCAGAAAAACAGGATAAGATTACTAATAGGCAATGAAGACTATCCATTTCCTGAGCCCAATTTAGATATTGAATTCAATCAAAACAATCAGAAAATTGGATTGATAGATTCTGTAAAAAGTACCGATATTCAAATTCTTGAAAAGCAACTTGAAATACAAAATCTTCAGATAAAAAAATCAAAAGCAGCTTACCGCCCAACTACATTGCTTTATGCTTCGTATGCCTATAATGTTCAACAGAACGATTTTGCCGATGTGTTCAAAGTTAACGATTGGAATAACATTTCGCTTGTAGGTCTTAAAATGACAATACCCATTTTTTCGGGTGGCAGAAACAAAGCAAAAGTGCAACAATCGAAGCTCAATTCTCAAATTGTAGAAAAGAACATTGAACAAGCAACACAAAACTTTAATCAAGAACGACAACAAACATTAAATAAATACTTTTCACTAAAAGAAAACTGTGAAATTCAGTTCGACAACATAAAACAAACCGATGATATCTATAATGTTTCATCGCTTAAATACGAAGAAGGATTACTCCCCCTAACTGAATTATTAATCTCAACTTCAGACTTAAGCAATGCTAAATTAAGTTACACAAAAAGCTTATTAGAACTCTTCATGGCCGAGCTCGATGTGTTAAAATCGAATTGCAATTTAAATACTTTAACGAATAAATAAATTTTTAATAAGATGAAAAAGATAATAAAACATATTTTGCCCGCATTCATCATATTACTGGTAATAACAGCAATTTGTTGGAAATTAAAAGCAAACAAGGAAAAAAATAAAGCAGAAGCGGAACTTGCTAATGTAAAAGCAACTGCCATACCTGTAAAAGTTGACACGGTAAAGGCTGCAAATTACATCCAAAATATCGAGATGTCAGGAGCAATAAAAAATAAAACCGATTTGTTTCTTTTTGCCGAAACACAAGGACGAATTATTAAAATATACAAGGAAAAAGGCAGCTGGGTAAACAAAGGCGAAACTATTCTTGAAATAGATAATTCAGTATTGAAAGAGCAATACGAACTTGCAAAAACAAATTACGAGCACAGCAAACTTGACTACGAAAGAATGAAAAAGTTGGTTGAAAACAATGCTGTAACTCAAAAAAATCTCGAAGATATTACTTTAAAATATACACAATCGAAAGCTGAGCTTGCAAGAATTACAAAAATGCTCAACGACACTAAAGTTACTTCTCCTGTATCGGGTTTTATTAACGATAGCTATTACGAAGAAGGAATGCTTATTTCGGGAAGTGTTAAACTGTGCAACATTATTAGTAAAAACAATCTGATTATTACCACTGAGGTTAATAGCAAGGATGTTTTGTCAATAGAAAGCGGAGATATTGTTACTTTAAAAGTAGATGAGTATCCAAACAACTGTTTTACGGGAAGCATTACAAATATCGCTGAAAAAGCACTGTCAAACAGTCGGTTTGCCATTGAAATTTCTATTGACGAAAACAACTATCTGAAAGCAGGAATGTTTGCAGAAGCAACTATCGAAAAAACTCAGCCCAAAGCAATTATTGTTGACAGAAATGCTATTTCGGGTTCCTTGCAAAATGCTTCGATGTATATTGTTGAAAACAATGAGCTGGTAGAACAAGAGGTTAAAATAAATAAAACATTGGGTAGCAGTGTTGAAATCATCGATGGTTTAAATCTAAACCAGATTTATGTAGTATCGGGAACCATTAACCTTTACGAATCGGCGAAAGTAAAAATTATAGATTAAAAAATATCTAGCATGAAGAAGACGATAAGTACAATAATAATATCATTGTTTTTAGTTGTGACCGCATATTCTCAACAAGAAAACATAGTTGGCACATATCTTACTGCAAACAAAAAAATGAAGGTTGAATTCTATCAAACAAATGGCCAATACAATGCAAAAGTAGTGTGGAAAGCTAAAGATGCTGACAAAGATGTGAATATAGGGGATGTTATCATTAAAGACCTGACCTATAATTCTAAATTAAAACAGTATGAAAGTGGCATTTTAACAGCTAAAGGAAAAACACTTGACTGCATGACCAAATTTCATAATACTAATCAAATAAAGATTTTTATGAAATATGGATTTATTAAAAAAGAAGTTATTTGGACACGAGTTTAAAATTTTGAAAATATGAATATATCAGATATATCAATCAAGCGACCAACAATTCCACTAGTTCTGCTCATAATAACCTTATTGGCAGGATTGTTTTTAGGTACAAAACTAAAGTATGAATTGATTCCCGATATTAGTGCGCCGGTAGTTGTTGTAACTACAGTGTATCCAGGTGCAGGTGCAAGCGATATCGAAAAATCAGTAACCATTCCACTCGAAAATGCACTGGCACAAGTTGAAGGAATCGATGAAATAATTTCAGCTTCAATGGAAGGTGTTTCAAGTGTAAGACTTATGATGAGTATGGATATTGCCCCCAAGGATGCCTTACAAGATGTAAAAGCAAAACTTGACAAAATCCGTCGGACACTGCCAAAAGACATTTACGAACCATCTGTTTCGGCAATTGATTTAAGTGAATTGCCAATTATTACTATTGGTGCAACATCAGCTTTGTCGAATACCGATTTTTTTGACCTTATCGATAAGACAATACAGCCGACTTTATCGCAAATTAAAGGAGTGGCAAATGTGAATATGGTTGGCGGTATGCAAAAGGAAATTAAGGTAAACATCGACAAAAACAAACTGGATGCTTTTAACCTTACTATAAAGCAAGTTGTTCAACTTGTTGGAGCTTCAAATATAGAATTCCCGGCCGGTAAAATTGAAGACGAACAAACTCAAATGAAGGTGCGATTATCCGGAAAATACCAATCTATCGACCAGTTAAGAAAAACCGTGGCAGGGTATTCAAATACCGGCAATGCTATTTACCTTGAAGAAATTGCCGATGTATATGAAGGAATTTCAGACATAAAAACAATTGCAAAAATCAATGGTGTCGAAGCCATTGGTATTGAAGTTTCAAAACAAAAAGAAGCCAATGCTGTAGATGTAAGCCGACTTGTTCAGGAAAAACTGGAACAACTAAAAGTAGATTATGCCGATTCCGGATTAGATTTTACAATTGCCAACGATAATTCAGTATTTACACTCAATGCAGCAAATGCTGTTGGTAAAGACCTAATGATGGCAATTATCCTTGTCTCACTTATTATGCTTTTGTTCTTAAAAAGTTACCGAAACACCCTTTTTGTTCTGGTTACTATTCCAACATCATTAATAGGGACATTCATTGTTATGTACCTGCTCGATTTTTCGCTCGACCTTATTAGTTTAACCTCGCTTTCGTTGGTTGTTGGTACTGTAGTCGACGATGCTATTGTTATAATCGAAAACATCCACCGCCATATGGAAATGGGCAAAAACAGGTTTGATGCCACAAAAGACAGCATGAAAGAAATAGGTCTTACACTTGTTTCAACTACTGCTGTTTTATCAGCTGTATTTATTCCAATATCAATGGTTACAGGAATCACAGGTCAAATTTTGCACGAGTATGCAATTGTTATTGTGGCATCTATGCTTTTTAGTTTGCTATTTACATTTACACTTGTGCCTTTATTAACCTCGAGATATGCTAAAATTGAAACACCAAAGAAAAATGCCGTAAGCAAAGTACTCGATGGTTTTGAAAAACTATTGGAAAAATTTGCTGTTTGGATAACAAATATGCTTAAGTGGGCATTACACCACAAAATGCTTACAACAGGCTTTGTGATTGTTGCGTTTGTTCTTAGCGTTTGGCTTATTCCGGCAGGTTTTATTGGCACTTCGTTTATGGAATCGGGTGACAGGGGAAATGCTATTTTAAGAATTGAATTGCCAAAATCGACAAAAATACACGAGAATTTAAAAGTTACTTCGCAAGTTGAAGAGCTTATCCTTTCACAACCTGAAGTTGAAAATTTATATACAACTATTGGTAAACGAACAGGAAACGCTATTGCAACTGATAATAGTACACCTTATTTTACCGAGTTTAATGTAATTTTTGTTCCTTTAGAAGAACGCGAAATGAGTTCACAAAATATTGCTCGAACATTACGTGCCAAAATTGAGGAAACAGTGCCCGGCATTAAAGTTAGTGCTGCCAATGTTAACATTATGGGCAACGAAGACATTCCTATAAAATTCTATGTAAAAGGTAGTAATATTGATAGTATTTACAAAGCTTCCGAAATGTTTTGCGATTTGCTTCGCTCTATTGAAGGAACTACAGAAGTAGAAAATTCACTGAATTTTGGTAATCCTGAATACCAGGTATTTTTTGACAGAGAAAAGCTGGCATATTATGGACTTACAATAGGCGAAATTTCAAAAGATATTCAACTGGCATTTGCCGGGAACACCGATAATAAATACCGGATTGGAGATAACGAATATGATATCAACATTCGTCTCGACGAATTTAATCGAAAAGACAAATCTGATTTAGAATCGTTAAAATTTAAAACTCACAAAGGCATTGTTACTTTATCGCAATTTGCAACTATTGAACAAGGACTGGGTCCAAGCGTTTTAGAAAGATATAACCGCGGCTCGTCGGCAACTATTACCTGCCAGTTGGTAGGTGTTTCGCAAGGTACTGCAACTGAACAATTCGAAAATTTAGTAGAACAGGCAAATTTCCCACAAGGTACAAGTCATGAATATTCGAAAATGTCGAAAATGATGAGCGAATCGTTTGCGTCGCTCGCAATTGCATTTATTGCCGCAATTCTTTTTATGTACTTAATTATGGTTCTGCTTTACAATAACTGGCTGCATCCTTTCGTGGTGCTGTTTACCATTCCTTTAGCAATTATCGGGGCATTGTTTGCACTGGCATTAGCAAACGAAAACCTTAGCTTGTTTACCATTTTGGGTATTATTATGCTTGCCGGACTGGTAGCCAAAAATGCCATTCTTGTAATCGACTTTGCCAACGACCTAATAAAGGAAGGAAAAGCATTGGTGGATGCCATACTCGAAGCTGTACTATTGCGTTTTAGAGCCATTCTTATGACCAATATTTCAATGATTATTGGGCTTATTCCTCTTGCCGTTTCTGCCAGTGCCGGAGCTGAATGGAAAAACGGAATCGGTTGGGTATTAATTGGAGGTTTGACAGTTTCTATGTTCTTGTCAATGATTATTGTACCTATGATTTATTATACATTTGAGAAATTGAAAATAAAAATAATGGGACAAGCTAAAGGTATGTAAATATCATAATTTTTTTAACCAATCAGCCCTATTTGTTAGCACATTGGCAAGTCACACGAGCCACGCTCAAACCAAAACTTGCCAAAGAGCTAACAAATACCAGCCTTGTTACCGCCTTTAAGGGCGGTTTGGGGTTTGCCCTCCCACAAAAAACAAAATAAATTAATGCTCCGTATCAAGTTCAGTGCAGATTGATAAGATAAAATATTAGATTTGTAAAAACTTGAAACAGATTGTCTTTGAACAATAAACACCAGCATACAACACGCGGTCATAAGTAATGCGGGGTAATGTGGTAAATTCAACATGAGTACATTTAATAAACATAGCAACGGTTTGATAAGTAAGTGCTTCGAAATCCCGCACTACTCATACCGCCAACCGTTGTGCTTAATAATTAGGAGCATCCTACTATTGATAAAAAATGATAAAGAATAAAATATATAAACCAGATAATTTAACGTCTGATTCTATTATTCAAATAATTGAGATATATTTTTCAGGACGATATAAAACAATGCGACAAACTGATACAAAAATTAGGATTAAGAGATTGTATAAGTTTAAGTCAAATGGTTGGGAAGTAATTTATAAACAAATGGATTTTAAAGATTCAGGATATTTCAATATTTATGATGACAACATCTCATTTTCTTTTGATTTAACAAAACTGATAGTATTTTGGACTCTAATTTCAATAATAGGATTTTTTGTTTTATGGCAACTTTCTCACTTATCATTGGTTATTTCCTTCGCTTTGATTTTTATTCCTTTAATTTTCGTCTGGATTAATGGTTTATATGGACTAAAACAATTTACAAAATTTGAGTTAGATACGATTTCAAAAAGATTAAATGATTCAAGTACAGTATAAAGGATTTGATTTGAATTATAAAGAAGAATATAAAGAACGATTAAATAGAGTTGATTTATTAATAGAATACAGATAGTAAAAATTACTAAGCACAACAACTAAGCGTTCTGCCTGGTTGCAAACCAAAGGCTGAGCGCGCGTGTTGCCGACAACCGGGTAGAAATAGCTGACTATGGGGATTGATAAGA
>JAFMVE010000071.1 GCA_025499705.1 Carboxylicivirga caseinilyticus | reverse complement strand
ACGTTTGCTGGATGAAGTCGTGGCGCGTTAGTCGTGGTGTCGTGTCACCCGATAGGGGGACTAAGACGGTAGACTAAGGTGTCAGGACGAGCAAACCACGCCATGCTTTATTTCCAGCGTGTTGGGCGTATGTTATTTATTGATTTCTAATTGTATTCTTTTTCCAAGTTCAGAAGTCAAAGAGTTTATAACGTCATTAGTCTCTATTATTTGCTTAGAGAATTTTTCGCCATTTTTCAGGTTAAAAGTGAGTTCTGCATTTCGATGTCCACCAACACCAGGTAAAAGAACAATTAACCAATTTGTTTCTTCTGGATAAAAGTTCGCACTTGATATATTTTTAAAGTCAAGTCGTATTTTATTATTGTAAAGTCCCAAAAGTCTTAATGCTTTAAATTCAATGTAGTCAGTTTTGATAGTAATGCGTGTTTCCGGTAGAATCAGGATTAAGATTAATATTATTGATCCGAATACAATTGAAGCAATTTGGTTTTGAGGATATAGGAATAAGATATCCATAGCTAACAAAATCAAAAAAATAATGCGCAGCAATAGATTCTTAATGTTTTGATATTTAGATTTTATTATCATTTTCTGGTTATTATCCGTTGGTTTTAATTACGCCCAACGTTTGCTGGATGAAGTCGTGGCGCGTTAGTCGTGGTGTCGTGTCACCCGATAGGGAGACTAAGACAGTAGACAAAGGCGTCAGGACGAGCAAACCGAGCCATGCTTTATGCCAGCGTGTTGGCAAATGTTATTTTTAATATTCAACAAATTCTGTAACTATAATCCTTTTTACAAAATAGTCACTATAATCCAAATGCGAGTTTAAAAAGCCATTTGCAAGAGCAAATGCAACTGCACTTCCCATTGCTTCTGTATTGTCAATATATTCATAAATATATTGCTCTTTCTCTCCAATATTTTTTAAAGCATTCCAAAATTTACTATTGAAGTTCCTGTTTTTAAATGAATAGTGTTTTTTAATAGTTTCTTCTATATTTGTTTTAGCTGATCTACCGTACGAGATTTCATGTTTTCCTATTTTGTATTCTCCATTTGGAAGTAAGCTTTTTGTTCTAAGGTGATAAATGTTTTCAGATTTATCATACCATACAGAATCATTAATTGCATATAACTCCTCATAAAATCCTGACTTTTTAATTTTGTCAACTAGTTCAAATCTAGCTTGAATTCGCTCTTTTATATTATAATCTTTGATGTCCACTAAAAACATTTTGTATGCTTTTTTCATGTCTATGTCACCATAATGCTTAGCAAGATAATTCTCTTCAAAATCATTAACGAGCATTGTCAAAGTCCTACTATTTTCTTCTCCAATCGATAGTTCAAATTCCAATATTTCGTTTTTATTGGAACATGATGTAATGATGAGTAAAGTGAGTAATAATAATCTAGTGGTCATGGTTTTTTAATATTTGCCAACGGTTGCTGGATGAAGTCGTGGCGCGTTAGTCGTGGTGTCGTGTCACCCGTTAGGGGGACTAAGACAGTAGACTAAGGTGTCAGGACGAGCCAACCGAGCCATGCTTTATGCCAGCGTGTTGTGCCGTCGTACTTTATGAATTTATTTCTTCGCTTTGCCATATTGTTTCATCGTCACACCAACTTCATCATATTCAGTCCAATTCCCAATCGGAGTTCCCATGTCATACTCTCCTTTTTTCCATTCGTCTCCATTTTCTTTGAAATGAACACAGTAACCATGTATCATATTATCTTTGGCATAACCATCTATTTCAATTTGTCCATTTTCATAGAATAATTTATAAACACCATTTTTCTTGCCATTTTGTATAAAACTCAATTCATACAACTGCCCACTTTTATAATATATCTTCATCGTATCAATCTGAAGGCCATCTTTATAAGTCATTTCTTTTTGAATCTTCCCAGTCTTATAAAATATCTTTGATGTCCCATTTTGCTTTCCTTTTTTATACATTAATTCTCCTTGAAGTTCTCCTGTTGGATAATACAGTTTAACAATACCTTCTGGTTTATCTTTTTTCCCAGAATACTCAAGTTTTAATGTTCCGTCCTCATAATATTCCTTATTCTCAAAATCCTGAGCGTTAGAGATTGTAAAAATCAATCCAAATATTACAATGAAAATCTGTCTCATTTTATAGTTTGTTTATTATCAATTATTTTATCATTTGAACGGTCGCTCTTATGCGGCACAACGGTATTGCGGTATGAAACGGTTGGGTTTTCGGAGCGCGTTCGTATTCACCGAGGAAAAAGTTGATGCGAGAACTAATGCTCGCAAACCGCTGAACCCCAACTGTTTTATGACCGCATGTTATGGGCTGCCTTTTATTCATTCATAATCTTTTTAAGTTCTTTCAAATCCTGTTTTTTTGCCTTTACAATCCCGACTGTTTTATGTCTTGGGAATTGAGGCTCAGTTACCTTACTTAAATCAATTGCGACTTTTGCAAACTCCTTAGAATCCTCTATTAATCCCAGTCTATTTGCTAATATTGCACAAGTTAAACAATAAAAGTATTTACTATCGTTAAGGTCTACCGAACCACCAGATTCTTTAAAATCATCGGTAATCAGTTTGTAAGCGTAGTCATATTTGTCCGATTGCTTAGTTGTTAAAATCAAATCAGCAAGTTTTACATCTGCTAATCCAGTCGTACCACTTCTGTTGTCAGAATGGTAATACTCCACAACAATCTTATACTCACTCTCCGCCTTGACAAATTGGTTTGTTTTAAAATAGTAATCAGCTAATTGTTCATGACCAAATATTACAGAAAATTTCTCATCAGGAAAATCACTGAACAACCTAATCATTAATCTTTCACCAACCTGTCCGTGCTTTTTTGTGTCAAGTAGATACCCAGCTTGAATCCTTAGGTATTGAGCCTTGCTATGACCTCCTCTTGCTCGCTTAAGTTTAAGCTCAAAGAAATCTTCTATTTCTTTATTCCAATCAGTATTTCTAAACCACTCAGTCATTTAATTTACTCTATAAATTAATTCATAATCATGCGCAGTTACGAACAATGGAATATTACTTAAAGGTTCTTCAATTTTTGAGTATGTTAATCTAAATAGCTCTTGCAGTCTAAGAATAACTAATAACTCACAAACTTCATAAGCTTTTTCAATATTCGGTTCTTTAAATCGGTCATTTTCGTGAACGTCTTCGAAAACCTTTTGAATATCTTCAAGTCCAGTTATTGTAAAATCACTTGCTGTTGAATCATAAAAGTCGCACAACCAATCCCAATCATCTCCGCCCATTTCCTTAAATGAAAACAAATCAATAAACCACCTATCATAATTAATTGTAAACCCATTCATTTCGCAATAATATGCAGCGGGTCTATAATCTGTAGGCTTTCCAAAAACTGATTTTATCAATCCTTTGGGTTTATTTAAAATCTCGGATGTTGATTTATCGAATTTTTGAATATATATCTTCAAATCATTTGATAGGTGCAAAATATCTTTACCAATCATTTTATGAAAGTCTGTCTTTGGTATCTTATTCAACTCTGATTCCGCAAGTTGAATTGCATTATCTAGCTCTTGTTTATCTATCAGGTTTCTAAGTTTATCTTCTAATTCAAAATTCATAGTTTCAATTTTGCAGGTCTTAAGGTTGCCCATAACGGATGGGTATATGAAACGTTTGGCATTTCAAAGCGATTTCCTATCAAACCGTTGCGATGTTTATTAAATTTACCGCCCTTAAAATTAGCACTTTCCGCCAAATGTTTTATATACCGTGTTACCAACTGGCCTTTATTCATTTTCAATCAATTAGCTATCAATTTTGCAGTGCCTCGTGCGTTCGGACAGACACACTCTTTGACAAGTTTTGGTCGTGGGTATGGCTTTTCGAGCGACTTGGCAATGTGTGTGGCTGTGAAGCGTGGGCTTAATTCACTATTTCTAAAATTCTAACATATTTATCTAAATCACCAATCTTTACCGTATCTCCAACTGATTTTCCGTTCAGCGCAACGCCCAGTGGTGATTTTATATTTATCAGTTGAAGTCCATTTGATTTTTCTGATTTTGAAACTGATTGTTCGACTAACTGAACTTTCAAGTCTTTATCAATATTTATATATTTAACTTTAACCTTACTATTTAATCTTACTGTTTCTTTAAATAATTCGGTCTGAATATTTTCGTTTTTATTTACTGCTTTAATTGTTTCAGCTAAATCTTTTTGAACACTTGGGGAAACTTTAACGAGTTTACTTTCAATTATTGAGATATCATCAGTAAATGCTAAACTTGTTTTTGATTTATCTTCAAACAAAGAAGGAGAACTATTTTCTATTTCTTTTATGAATTGTACTAATTTTTGAGTTTCTCTCTTTGGATTTCTCCACCAATTTGTACTCCAAATTCTATGAAAAACAAATCCGTGATTTTCTAAAATCTTTTGCCTGTGCTTGTCGTGTAAATAAGCTTCTTGACTTGAATGGTATGCAGCACCATCACATTCTATTGCAATTTTTGGCAATCCAACTTGCATTGTGTCATAAACTAAATCGATTCTAAAACCAGCAAATTGTAGTTGTGGTATAATTCTATTTTCGTCAAAATAATCAGTCAACGCCGCATAAACTTCTTCTTCAAATGGAGATTCTAAGTCAGCATTAAAATTGTCAATTGAACTGTTTGTTGTTGAATTTTCAGCAAGGGTATTTAACACAGCCAGTCTTGCTTCGTTATCTTGTTCGCTAACTGCTTTTGCATAAGCTAAATATGCATATAATGCAGCTCTTCTATTGTTTGAACCTTCAGTTATCAAATGCTCCTTATAATTCAAAAATACTTCTTGTGGAATTGAGGAACATACATAAATTTTATATTTCGCTCTTGTGACAATTACATTTAATAACTTATATCCCTTATGATGATTTATTGAACCAAAGCGCTGAGCGAACTTATTATCTTTATTAATGCCATACGTGGTGGAAAGAATAATTACATCTCTTTCATCTCCCTGAATGTTTTCTAAATTTTTTACAAAAAAGCCATTTTCTTCAAGTTCAATAATCTTTTCATTGAAGTCCTTATATCGCTCAAACTTCCGTCTTTCGTTAATTTTCCCTAATATTAAGTTACGCTGATTAATATTGAATGTAGCAACACCAACGGTCGGATAATTTCCATTGGGAAGTCGGGAAATATTATTCTCAATAATAGACAATATTGTTTCGGCTTCGGAATCATTTGAATTATCAGAATATGTACCGTTTACATTGATGTATTTAATTGGATTATACTCAAAACTATTTGGTAAAGGTTTTAGCCTTTGATTGTAAAATGCATAATTCGAATAATCAATCAAATAAGGATGCCTTGAACGATAATGAAAGTCTAAATGTCTTTTTTCAAACCCAAGTTCAGAAGCAAAATCAAGAAGCGATTCACAATCCAAAAGCGAGTTACTTGCTTCGCTTTTTATTCGTTCTATTTCATCTTCAAAATCATCTTCATCTTCAATAGTGCCGTCAAAAATTTTACTAAAGTAATTTGATGGTGGCATCTGATGTTCATCTCCAGCAATAATTATTTGCTTTCCTTTTAAAAGTGCAGGTAAGTTGTCTTCTAGCTTTAATTGACTTGCCTCGTCAAACATAACGATATCAAAATATTTGTTTTGGCCTTTAAAAAGATTACTTGCCACGTCTGGTGTTGTAAGAATAATTGGGAAAAATGTTGTAAATAAATCCATATCTAGTTTCACAATCTCCCGTAATGAAAGTCTTTTATGTTTAGTGCTTGCTCGTTTATTATAAAGATTTTCTACTGAAATATTTGGATTGTTTACATCAAATGACCTTGTGGCATCAATTTGTTTCGAGAACCAATATTCTCTAATATACCTAATCTGCTCATGTTCAAGCTCTGATAATGATTTTCCTAATTCAACATGGTCATTATCATTTGTTGGTAAATCTACATTTGCAGAATTAACAAGTAATGAATTTAAATAAAAAATCAGGAAGGTTTTGCGCCAATTTTCTTTTTCTAGTAACTGAATAACTATTAGCTTTTCATTTGTTGTTAAGACATTATAAAACTGAAACCATTTAAATTCTAAAGTAAAAAGGTCATTGTCATTTCCAAAATATATTTCTTTAGCGTTAATTAAATTCTCAATGCTTTCAATAAGGTATTTGTGTGATTGAAAATTAAGCTCAAAATTGCTCCAATTGTCTTCTTGTATTTTTGAAATTATATCAGAAAGTTGATTTTGTATTAAATGTAATTTGTTAGTTTCAAATTTATCGGCAACAGAATGAAGAAAGTTTAATTCGCTAAATTCAGTTTCAATTTTATTTTGAAAGTTGTTTTCAGTATTTTCAATTACGCTTTGATAGTCTATAATATTTAATTCAATATCAGAAATAGTACTTGCTGATGAAATAGTTTGAAAATCATTGAAACCTTCTGTTTTGGTTAAGAGTTCAGAAAATATCGAATTAACTTGCAATTGGTCGTTAATGACTGCTTTTTTCGCCTTGGAGAATAAAGAAGCTGTTTTAAAAAAGAAGCCATTTGTTTTATCCTCATTATAAAAATCATCAGCTTTATCATATTTTGAAATCACATCAGAAAGTAAGTTTAAATATGATTCAATTTCCGTTTTCTGAACTTTTAGCTGTTCATTTCTAATGTTATAGTATTCTTTCTCATATTCTAAAATATCATTATGAATAGATTCGATTTGTTTTTTATAGCTTAAAAAATCTTCTTCAATATTTTGCTCAATAATGAATGGATTGTCTCCAATCAATTTATCCGAGTTTAGAAAAGATAGTTTTTTAAATGGTCTAAATTCAAGATATAAATCTTGTCCTTTTCTGATTAACTCAAGTAACTGATTTAGTTCAGATGACTCATACGAAAATATATCTTTACTAAGTTCAAGATTATAATCTTCCGAATTGTCTTTTAATTCAGAAAGGAGGGAACCAACTATGCTAGTCCAGTTTTTGTTTCCAATAAGTTTTTTGTCAAGTTTTTGATGCCTTTTGTTAATTGAATCAATCAGAGATTTTGACTTATTAATTATGTTGTCTAAAGTTTCTTTCGAATGTGTATATCTATATCGGCGATAAGAAGAATTATCAACTCTATCTCTTACTGAATCAACAGCTTGTTTTCTGTCTTTTACAATATCCTTGATTAAAATAGTTTGATAATTAAGTCCTTTTTCATTTAAAGAATTATACAAAACTTCTAAAGCTGTACGTTTCTCACAAACTACAATTGTTCTTTTATGGTTTTCAAGAGCATTAACCAAAATTGCTGTCAATGATTGACTTTTTCCAGTTCCAGGAGGGCCTTGAATAAGAATATTTCGCGAAGTATTTAAAGAATGAAGAATACCTTGTTGTGATGGGTCAGTTTCTACGGATGAGATTGGTTGAAACGAATGTTCATCCATATCTTCAAGGTCAATTTCTGTACCCTGAAGCTCTAATAAATTTCCGTAATCATTAATTATATTTTGTTTCTGAACTTCAAAAATAGAAAATAGACCACCAAAATCAATAAAAGAGTTATTGGATGTTAATGGTAGTTTCTCATAGTATTTTTTTTCTCCAATAGGTTTTATTTCTTTTAATTTCTTTTCAAATGTTTCATGTAAATCATTTGGTGTAGAACTATTTATTGCTTCAATTATATTTTCACATATTTCTAAAAGTTCATTTTTATCAATCAAGCCATCATCTAAATGCTCGCTAGATACTTGGTCAATTTCAATATTTGAATCACTTTGTAAATGGTTTATTAAAACTTCATTGACGTAAATCGGGTCTTCTTCGTTACGTTGTATTTCCCAAGTATTAAATTCTTTTGTTCTTTTAATTCTTAATGACCAAATTAAAATTGGAGCAACAGTTAATTTATTGTCAGATTGGTCTCTGCGAACGAGAATTGGAAAACCAAAACCGAAGGTGTTGATTCCTTTCTCCGATTCAATTGCATCAGTCTGGTTTATAAGATTCTCAAATGATTTTGTGATTTTAACTAATTGGGCTTGGTCTTCTTCAAAAAGTGAATTCAAATCGGGAACATTATCCTTCCAACTTATGCGAAATTTTAGAGGTAATTCTGTGAGTAATGAGTTTATAAAATTTTGAGGAATATTTTCATCAATATATGAAAGTCTTGTTAAGTCGAACTTATATCTTGAACGTGCTGGAATTGCGTTTAGGTGAACACCTCTACGACTACCAACTTTAAGTCGGTTTTGCAATTCTATTAGTAGTCTTTCCGTTAACTCCATTTCATTTTAGTTAAAATCCTCAAATTACATACTTTATTTTAAAATCAGTTAAGATGTCTCATATTTTGCCGAGCGTCAGCAAGAAAACAGCTCTTTTGCAAGCTGAAGCGTCAGCTCGTGTGTTAGGGCTTGCGAATGTGCTGTTTTGTGGGTCGGCTGTTTCATTTTTCTTTTTTTCTCACTGCAAAATTACCACTGTCGTTTCTTTTCTTAGGCTTGTTGGTAACGGTGGTGGTATGAGGTCGTGGCGGTCAGACGAGAGTCTGAGTGTCCGACCGAAACTGAGGTTGGGACGAGATTCGACTTGTCGAATCCGCACGAACCCAGCCATGCCTTATACCACGTGTTGCACTAAACCTAAAGGTAGCTAAAGTCCGTTGCCCTTGCTACCTTTATTTGTGTTAATAAAATATTGTATCATGAAAAAAAAGCTTTAC
>JAFMVE010000070.1 GCA_025499705.1 Carboxylicivirga caseinilyticus | reverse complement strand
GGGACTTAAGCCTCCCTTTTAGGGGAGGTTTGGTGGGGTATAATGAAAGTAAAGTTACAATTTGAAAGATTCCTTATTTGCAGAATCACTTTTTGATCGCCCTTTTTCATTATGCCTCCTCAATAACCTTGATTACTTTTTTAAATTCTTCCAATGCAATAGGTTTCTTTAAATAGGCTTTAGCTCCAAAGAAATTGCACGTAGAAATGGTTTCTTCTTCAGTATCTCCTGACACCACTACGACAGGTATACCCATCCATTCTTCTTCAAGATCCTCTAAAATTGAAAAACCATCTTTTTGAGGCATATGTAAATCCAGTAAAATCAGATCAGGATGTTCTTTAATAATGATGTCCCATCCTTCAACCCCATTAGATGCTTCCAATATTTCTATGTCCTGATTCCTCAGTAGTGTTTTTAAGGTTTTTCTTGTGTCATCGGCATCATCAATGATTAGAATTTTTTTCATGTTGAGTGTTTAATTATCCGTGAGTAGTTGGTTTAGATTCCTTTCAAAAGTTAGTGATTGATTTTTGCTAAAGCAATTCCATGAAATAAAAAGATAGTTACTCATTCAGATTAATTGATGAAATGTTCAAAAGGTTACTGAATCGTTTAAATGTTGTTGATTAAAAAATCTAATGTCAAGAGTATTAATCAATAATAATTAATTGTTAGTCAAAGATAAATTCGACTATGTGATCTTTTTGTCAATTCATATTATTTTTGCTTTTTGTTATAAAAGTGTCAGTCTAATTATAAGGGATTAAACCAATTATATGAGAAGTTTTTTTGAGATTACAAGGGTTGCTAAACTTGTTTTTAGTTTCGTCTTTCTTACATTTAATTTATTATTAACGGCTCAGAATGGGCCAGGTGGAATTGGAAATAAAGATGGTTCGGATGGAAATCCGCGAATTGTTTTGTGGCTTGATGGAGAATCATTAGGATTGACTGAGAATGATTATATCACCAATTGGACTGATTTATCTGGAAATGGGAATGATCTTTCTCAGTCAGATGTGTTATTATCTCCAATATATAGAGAAAGTGTTTTAAATGGTAACGCAATTGCAGAATTTAGTCAGTCTAACAATAGGATACGAAGGTTAAATTTTGATATGCCTGATGAGGCCATTTCAACTTTTATAGTCGCACGAACCGCAAATTCAACTGAAGCATTTATTTCATATGCTGTAGATGCCCGAGATAATGAATATTTGCTTTACGATGCCTCTTCCTTTAATACATTTATTAAAGGAAGTCGTTGGGATAGCAATGAAAGTTTAAATGATAATAATTGGCATATATTAACTCAGACATGGTCTAGTACTGATGGAAACGCGTTTTTTTATAAAGATAATGGAACCGCTTTAAATCATTCGCTGGGAACTAATCCATTTACCTCGCTTGGTTGCTTTACTATAGGAGGAGAACAGGATGCTGTTGATGGAGGTTATCAGGCTAACCAGGCTTTTGAAGGCGATATTGCAGAGGTAATCGTATATGATAGACAACTTTCACAAGCAGAAGTTTCCATAGTCAATAACTATCTCAATTTAAAATATGCTCAGTTTGATACTGATTTCACAATATCAAAGGATGGTTTTACAAATGCTAATGCAGGTTCGCATATTAATGATTTTGGGGGTGTTGGAGTTGAAAGTGACGGGACATCGCAGATTTATTCTTTGGGTGGATTAGAACTGTTAACTGATAATTTGTCAACAGGAAACTATTTATTTGCAGCTCATAACGGAGTTTCTAATAACCTTTCAAATGTCGAAACCGGATTATCCAATGCTGCAGGCGCCTGGGGAAGAAGTTGGTACATTCAGAGAACCGGAATGTTTGATCCTCAGATAACATTTGATCTTACAGGATTTGAGGATGGTAAGTATTTCTCCGGAACTGCTGATTATGTTCTTTTGTATAAAAACACTGAAGGAGGGACTTATACTGTGATGCCAGCCACAACAACCCTAACAAGTGCAAATAAATTAACATTTACGGTCAATAGTGCTGACTGGGCAGATGGCTTTTTTACACTTGGTTCCGTTGATTTGTCTGCAGCACCTCTTGAAGGTATAGCTGGTGTAACTTACTATGCTTGGCTGAATGATGATTGGGATAATCCTGATACATGGTCGGTGCAAGAGAATACTCATGTTCCCAATGGTTACACACCAACCACATCACCAACTTCAGCCATTGATAAAGTCATCATAAAAAATGGTATTACAGTTGATGTAACAAGTAATAATAAAACAAATGCAATTATTGAAATAAGGGGAACATTGGATCTTGGTGCTACTTCAGGACATAATTGGGGTACAATTAATGGAAGTGGTCGTTTAGTCCTGGAGTCAGATGAATTTCCACAAGGAGATGCAACCAGGTTTGTTAGTGAAGGATTGGATGAAGGAACGGTCGTCTATACAGGAGGTGGATTTGATTATTTGACATCAAGAGAATTTTATAATCTGGAAATAAACCTTAATAGTTCGACAAATACAATAACTGTTCTTAATGATATTAAGGTAAATGGAAGCTGTTATATAAACAGAGGTGAGTTTAAAATCAATGACAATGCTTCAACCAGTGGATTGAGTATCGATATTGGGAATAATCTTTGGGTGCAATCCAATGGTAGTTTTACAACCGGAACAGGTAATGCCAGGCATGAATTAAATTTAATGGGTGATTTTACTAACAATGGAGTTGTAAAATTTACCAATCGAACTTCTCAAATTGCAAACAGCGAGGCGACAGATGGGATTGTAGATTTAAATCTGATTAATACATCATCTGACCAGGCTTTACAATTAAATGGTGTCACTAATTTTTACCGCATTGAAATAAATAAAGGAATTGATCAGACTTATGTTGCATCTGTTGATGCTGATGATGCTTCTTATTTCAATCTATTTGGATTTGCAAGTGAAAGTCACTCCGGTGATCAACCTTATCGAACATCCAATAATAATGCATTAGGTCTGATTGCAGGAACGGTTAAGTTAGGAGCTAATATTAGTATATCAACACTTAGTAACAGTGGGAATTTTGATATACCAGAGAGAGCAAGGCTTTGGGTCGATGGAGCTACGGTATTAAATAATAATGGTAATGCTACGGTTCCTTATGGGACATTGCAAGTCTCAGGAGGGCTTTTCGAATCAAAAGTTTCCAGTGGTATCACAACACGAAAAAATGGCTTAATAAAAGTTGAAGGTGGAATTGTAAATACCAATGTGATTCGTACATCTGTACTAGGTTCTGATAATGTAGGTGGATATGTTCAAAGTGGCGGTACCGTGAATCTGGTCGCTGGTTCAATGAACAGCGAATATTACAGGTTTTCAATGACCTATTCTGGAAATGTATTCAATATGAGTGGTGGTACATTAAATGTTCATCAAACAGGAGGCTTGGGTGGTATTTTTATCAACTCTGATTCACAGAATATAAATGTTACCGGAGGTACTGTTATTTGTAATGTTAGTTCTAGTAGTGATTTTAATATTACATCGAAAGCACCATTTTATAACTTACGACTTACAAATTCTGCCGGTAATACATACAACCATGTATTAGCAGATGCCAGTAATGTTGCAGGTTCTGAAAATCTTAGTGCACAGCCTTTGATAGTGCTTAATGATCTGACTATTGAAACAAATGCTTTTTTATATCATAATGGCCAGGACATTACCGTTGGGCATAACTTCTCTATATCTGAAGATGCACAACTACAAAGTGAGAATGGTACAAACAATTATGGTTTATGGTTTAGGAATAATGCAAGTGCATACAATACACTAACATTTAATGGAGATGAAGATTCAGAATTTTATATAGGACATAATGTTGATGATGGATATGAATTATACTTGTATAACCTTTCGATTAATAAACCTGATGGTAAAAAAGTAATATTAAAAGGTGATGCCAATAAAGAAGCCGGCAATGTAGGTACAGATTGGCATGCCAGATTAGTACGAGTATCTAATGTCATGGATGTTCAATCTGGAATATTTGATCAGGGGGAACATTCTATTCGTCTTTTCGGGCCTTTAAATGTAAAATCGAATGCACAATGTGGTGTTTACGAGCATGGTGTTACAAACATTGATGCATTGGTGATGTTTAAAGATGCTGATATCGAAATTAATACGGAAGATGGAGCTGTTCTTGGTAATATCAAAATGAATCCAGCACCGAATACTGAAATTATAACTTTGACAAGTGATGTCACCATTAAGCGTATTAGCTATTATGTAGGTCGCATAAACATGGGACCATATAATCTAAAGGTCGATTATTTGCACAGAGGTGGAACTACAAATGTTTATCGGGTTACTGATGGTAATGCTTCTACCGAAATGTTTTATGGAGATGGTAATGCTTCAGATGGAGGATTGACCCGTTTAATTGAAGATGGACTGGCTGATAATACCGATGTTGTATTTCCAATTGGAGTGCTAGGTAAATATACACCTGTAAGTATAAATCTTGCTAACGTTCCGGCAGGTGGTGGATACATCACAATTGTTCCGGTGGATGGCGAATTACAAACTACAGATGTCCAAAATGGAGGAGATCTACTGTCTTATTATTGGAAACTTACAAATACTGATTTTACATCTGTTCCGAATGTGAAGTATTTGTTTTACTACGATGATACAGATGAAGAGGGGCAGGAAAATAATTATGTCCCAGGTAAAGTGTTGGCAGTAGATCCATATACCCGATTATACATCGACGATAAATCGAAGGTTGATGAAACAAATAATATCATCACATATGATGATGGTTCCGGTGGCCGATTCCCGTTAGATGTGGCTAATTATACCGCAGGAAAAGAGAATCGGTTTACCGGAAGTGTATCCATATTTTATACTCGTGACCATGGTTCGTCTACCGGGCAAACAGGTCGCGAACCTCGTTGGAGGGATGGAGCTACATGGACAAGAAATGATCTTCTTAATGACCTAGATGGAAATGGAACAATCGATTCTTATGAATATCATGACAGTCGTCAGCCAGAATGTCCAAGTGGTAATAATGAGTATCCCGAAGCAGGTGATATTGCAGTAATAGGTTGGGTTCCTTGGGAAGATGCTCAGAAGCCAACTCTTCAAGGACAGCCACATGGTGTTTGGATTGATAATACGCAGGAAGAAGTGGCTGAATTAGTATTTACTCAAATGAAGGATATTGATGGAAATCCAACAGAGAGAGTCTATCGATCAGCATTCCAATTCAGGCCAACCCTTTGTATTAATAATGGTTCAGGTCAGTTAACAGCAGGCTTGGTAAGAGGAGAGGGATTATTCTGGAACAGATATAGTGATCCGGATTTTACGCTTATGGATCTGGGAGAATTTGTTGATAATGATTCATCTTACATTGCTTATGAAAATAGTGTTAATCCAAGAGTAATTAATAATATTCCTGAAGAGGTGCCTAATTTATTGTTGGCCAATAGCGGATGGGGAGGAAATGATTATGATATTACCATTGAAAAGGATATGAATATTAATGGTAATCTAGAAATTTTGGGTGATGCTAATCTTTTGCTAAATAATGGTATAACAGGTGATTTTATAATTGGAGGTGATCTTCTCTTCTTCGAATCAGATCCATCCGAAGGTTCGCCTTCGGGCGGTGGAGCTCAATTGCTATATGCTAATAATGGAACAAGCAGAACCTTAACTGTTCAAGGGGATATTATAATGGCGAATGCCTCAAGTCTCTTAGCTATAGATAATCCATCAACAAATGGAATTGAACATACATTGAATGTTTATGGAAATATTTATCAGGCATCAGACGGCTCAGGCACTGATGGGATACAGTTATGGACAGCCGCTGATGAAGACAAGGTTGTATTAAATCTTGTAGGAAACACTAATATGACCTATTCATATGTGAATGGTGATATTCCTAATCTTTATAGACTTATAATTGACAAAGGTTCGTCGAAATCAATTGAAGCAACATTTAATACCGATTTTAATCTTCACGGACCAACCTCAGGAGTCGGTATACAAAAGGCTTTGGAATTAACGAATGGATTGTTTATAGTAAATAATCCGGATGTAGATCTTAATCTCACTACAGGTGATGATGATTTCTTTATTCCAAGTACAGCTGGTCTTAAACTTTTACAAGGAGCAGCTTATGCAAATGGAAATTCGAACATAATACTCGACGGAACACTTGATGTGAATAGTGGTACGTTAGATATGTCTGGCGCAAATAACAATATTGAATTTTCAGCATCAGGTAATGCTGTTCTATCAATAACGACAGGAGGTTCATTAATTGTAGGAGGTCAGGTTAGAGGTTCTCTGACTGCAGATGAAGGAATCTTAAAGTATCGTCAAACAGGTGGTGATGTTATTCTGGGTGAAACCTCGGCTACCGAAGGCGGTAGAGGTGTTTTGGAAGTTCATAATACAGGTAGTGAATTTACATTCACAGGAGGTACATTGCAGATAGTCAGACAGCAATCATCTCCTGTTAGGGCTGCCTTGTTTTTGCAGCCAGACCAAAGTACTGTAGGTGATGGGGTAACCATTCAGCTAGGAAATGCATCTACACCTGCTTCACAAAATATTGGTATACGATCTTCTATAGGTCTAGAGAATGTTAAAGTTGATAATTCAAGTGCTAATAATCCATCTGCAACAATTTGGGTAGAGGATTTAAGTTTAAACAGCAATCTGATTATTGATTCTGGGTCAACTTTTGATTGTAACGATCTCGATGTTACTATTGGTGGTGATTTACAAAATGATGGGTCGTTTGAAACAGGAGATAATACAGTTACATTTACTGGAGATATAGATCAGAATATAACCGGAACATCTGCCGTTACCTTTAATAATCTGATTAAGGAGGGTAATGGACAATTAGATTTAAATGGAGATATTCAAGTAAATGATGAGTTTGAATTATCTGGAACTATAAACGATAATGATCATACCATTACCTTAAAAGGAAATTTTGTGAATAATGGTGAGCATAATTATGGTGGCAGTGGTGCTGGTATTGTAATGGATGGATCAATCTTGCAAAATTTATCAGGTAATGGTTTAATTGGAAAACTTAGGGTAAATAATTCTAATGGCATAAAAGTTACTGATGGGTTTGATGTATATATTGAGCACGGATTAGAACTGGAGAATGGAGTGTTTGATATAGGTGGAAATCTTCTAACGTTAAGTAAAGATGCATTAATAACACCTGTTAATGCATTTGGAGAAACAAATATGATTCAAACTACCAAGTCCTATGTTGACGCTGGAGTGAAACAGTTATTTGGAACTTATTCTGGTCCGGGAACCAAAGAGTTGATTTTTCCAATGGGATCAAATGGTGTATATACTCCGGTGGAGATGTCGATTAATTCAGTTACGTCAACAACTGGAAGTATAATTGTAAAAGCTTCACATGAGGTGCATCCTACTTTAATTGAGGACGATGAATCTCCGGATGTTGAGATTGTTGATAATGAAAATGCATTGCAATTTTACTGGATTCTAAGAAGTGATGAGATAACTGATTTTGATGCAACGATTAATTTCTATGCAAACGATGATTTAGCACTGGTAAATAGTCCTTCCTATGATCAGTCTGACTACATTACTGCACGTTTATTAAACGACGGATCTTATCAATGGACGAAATATGATCAGGATTCTTATGATGAAACCAATGATTATCTAACCTTTACTTTTACCGGAACGAATGATTTGGGAATCTCCGGAGATTATACAGCAGGTGTAGAACCGCAGACAGCGACTAAGAAAGGAGCAATACCTGATGAGGTTCCTGTATATACAACTATTGCAGATGGTAATTGGTCTGATGCAATTTGGTCGCCTGTAGCCCCTGCTGGAGGACCAAGAGGAGCGAGGGTGGAAATTAATCATAATGTAACAATGTCTACAAATTTTGTTACAGCTTATACTACAACTATCAATAGCTCTGGAAGATTAAGTCTTGGTAGTACCTATGGTCATCGTTTGGGTGATATTTTTGGAACTGGTGTTCTTCATATTTATGATGGAGCAATGCCTTCGGCCTCATATAATGATTTTATTAAGAGTAGCGGTGGAACATTTGAATTTGACGGAACAATAGGATATTCTGTTCTAAGTAATTTTACACAGGTAAATAATGTAGTTTTTACAGGAACAAACCAAAGAAACTTGCCAAATGGTAACCTGACTTTTCATGGTGATGTAATAATTGATGGTGATGATGCTAATCTTGCATTAATTAACCTTTATAATAAATCTTACTTGCTTGAAATGGATTTGATATTAAATAATGGATCATTTTCTGCAGGTATAGATAATGCTACTATTACTTTTAATGGTACAGATCCTCAGGAGTTAACTGGTGATTTTATCAATACTAATGATTTTAATAATCTCGAAATAAGTAACGTTGCAGGTTTAACCATCAATAATCCTATCGAGGTTGGAAATAAATTATTATTAACCTCAGGTGTGATTAATACATCTTCAGTAAATACACTCACAATTACAAATCCGGCATCTTCAGGTGTGCAGGGAGGAAGTAGTAGTTCATACGTTAATGGTCCTCTAAGAAAAAGAATACCTAATAATGATACTTTTGATTTTCCGGTTGGAAATAATGGAAGAATTGGTATAGTGAGTTTGTCTGGAATTCAATCAGGTACAACAGGGATATGGGAGGCCGAGTATATTGCTGCCAATCCACTGTCAGGAGGTTATGATCCGGATCAATTACTTTCTCCTCTTAACTATGTGAGCCACGGAGAATATTGGAGGGTTAATGGTCCTGAGACAGCTGAAGCCAATGTTACAGTTCGCTGGGATTCGCAGAGTGGAGTATCAGTTGATTCTGATGAAAGAGATAATTTACGCATTGTTGAATGGAAGTTGGGAACAACTGACCAGTGGAATGAAATTGGTGATAATATAATGGATGGAGGTTCTACAAACGGTACCATTACATCAACAGTTGAAAGTGTTTTTAATGAAACTGTGACTGGTAACATATTTACATGGGGATCTATAACTCCAAGTTCGGTGTACGAATGGTTAGGTGGAACTTCAGGTTATGAAAACGATTGGTTTAAATCAGAAAACTGGAGTCAGGGATCTGTACCAAATATTAGTTCAGAAGTTGAAATTAGTAGTACTACTTATCAGCCAGTTATTGGAGGGAATGCGTTTGCACTGGATTTAACAATAAATACAGGGGCAACACTTACAATGTCACCTGGAAGTCAGTTTACTATAGATGGTGATTTAACCAATGATGGAGAATTTATCATTCAGAATAATAATTCAGAGATGATGGCTTCTTTTATCAATAATGGAACAATTAGTGGTAATGGTGTCGAAAAAGTTGACTTTACATTTGATTCACGTCGTTACTGGTATATTGGATCACCTGTTGATGGTGTTACGGCAGCCGATTTATATGCTTCAGATAATGACAGAGCACGTGTTTATAGATATAATAAAGGTTGGATTGAGATGGATGACGATTCATATGATTTAGATCCGGAGCCGCTTCAGGGATATAGTGTGATATTTAAAGATCCGGAGACAATAAGTTTTGAAGGAAGAGCAAGATATGGAGATTATACTTATTCAATACAAAAAGGATGGGAACTGGTTGCTAACCCGTATCCTGCCTTTCTGGATGTGAGTATCTCAAGTCAATGGAATTTTTCAAATATCAGTGAAACAATTTATACAAGAACAACATATGCAGGCGAACGCGATTTAGCCACCTATAATAGAACAACAGGTCAGGGTGTTAATGGAGGGACTAAGTACATTGCTCCAATGCAGGCTTTCTGGATTAACTGTACATCCAATGGAGAGTTTGGTGTTAATAAAGGAGCCAGGGTTCATCACTCTGCATTGTTGAAGTCAACAAAAAATGAGGATAATGTTTTAAGGCTGAAGTTGGATAATGGATTGTTTGAGGATGAAATTGCAATGGTCTGTACTCAGGAAGGAAGCCATATCTTTAGTAAAGTTGATTCTAAGAAAAAGATTAGTGATAATCGAAATGTTGCTTATTTCTATACTTTAAAACAAAGTAATTTTGTTGCAATCAATATACTGCCCGAACCTTCAACTATCAGACAAGTAGAATTGGGTTATAAGGTTGATGATAATTGGGAAGGTGATTTAATTATTAAAGCAACAAATATTGATGATTTTGACGCTACGACATTGGTTTATCTTGAAGATAAGGATTTGGATCTTTTTATTGATCTAAGGACAAATAATGAATATGTATTTACACCAGTTGTAAGTCAAAGTAATGATCGATTTGTTATACATTTCTCCGATGTTACAACAAAAGTTTCTGATTTAGATGATGCGGAGTTGTCTGAGAATGAGAATATCAATATTTACAAGTTAGGCAATAAGGCAGTTGTTGAAGTTACAAATGATATATTAAATTCTAGTAACGGTAAAGCTATTGTGGGATTGTATTCGATTAATGGAGATATGATTGAACAGAAGGTTATTGTGTCTGAACAGACAATTTTGACATTACCTAAGCAAACGGGTGTTTATATTGTGAAAGCTCAATCACTAAACCAAATAAAAGTTGAGAAATTATTTGTGAACAAAAATGAATAGTGATTAATATTATGATGAGGAGGGTGTCCAAAAAGTGATTCTGCAAATAAGGAATCTTTCAAATTGTAACTTTACTTTCATTATACCCCACCAAACCTCCCCTAAAAGG